>CAVTGB010000079.1:0-64839 GCA_963734125.1 uncultured Alphaproteobacteria bacterium | reverse complement strand
AACTGCGACCCGGTTGTCGGTGAATTGGTCGCCTCGGACGTCCATGAGATCGTGATCCGCCGCAGTGATCGTGAGATCGGCGAGGTTTGCGTGCGTTTTCCACGCGCCGGCTTTGTGGTTGCACCGGCATAAAAGCGCGAGGTGAGAATGCAGCAGCATCGAACCATCGAGGTCGGTGACGCGACGTTGGAATGCACACTTTGCGGTTCGGGCGCACCAGTCGTGTTGCTCGCGAATGCGGGCTGTAGCACCGGCTATTTTGATCATCTGGGGCACGCGCTGGTTACCGGAGGGTTCCAGACGATCTCGATTAATATACGTGGCGTCGGAAGCAGTTGCGGTTCTCTCGACGGCGCGACCTTGCACGATCTGGCCGGTGACGTCGCTGGCGTCATTAAGGCGATCGGCTGTGGTCCGGCGCACCTGGTCGGACATGCCTTCGGCAACCGGATCGCCCGCTGTCTGGCAGTCGATCAGCCATCGCTGGTCCGCAGCGTGACGCTGCTTGCGGCGGGTGGCCTCATCGCGCCCCCGACGGGGCCGATCGGCACACACTTTCGCAATGCGACGCAGGCCAAGATGAATGGCAGCGATTGCGTCACCGTGCTGGGGGCGCGCTGGCTCTCGCCAGCATCCGATCCCAAGGTACTGGAACAGGTCGAATGCTGGCCGGCGGTCTTTATCGCGCATCTCGCGACCAGTCGGAACGTGCCTCTCGAATATTGGTGGAGCGCCGGTACTGCCCCCCTTCTCGTGATCCAGGGGCTCGATGATGAAGCGGCACCGCCGGGGAATGGGCATGCGTTGCGCGAGCAGTTGGGCGAGCGGGTGCGGCTCGTTGATCTACCTGGTGCCGGGCACTTTCTGCTGTTGGAACAGCCGGAAGCTGTGGCGCGGGCCGTGTCCGAGTTTCTTGGTGCCAACAACGCCCCAGGCTGATGACACCGCAATGATATGACGGAGAATCTGAAATGCCGCGCTATGACGACGCATTTGTGGATCGGTTTCTGGCGCGACGCGCGGCAAGTCCTTTCGTAAGAAGGTCAGTTCAACATAGGTGACGCCGCCCTACCCCCGCAAGGGTCGGCAAAGGGGCAACTTGCGACGGCCCACGCCGCCCAGGCTGAGTGCCCGCTGTCGGATCGGTCAGGAGCCGTTCGCCGGCGTGTTCAGCCGCGGCGGCCCAGCGCCACGACCGGCCGTCACCTGGTAGCGTATGGCGGTCTGCCTCACGCTCCTTGGCGCTCTCCACTGGCAATTCGGTACTCGGCTTCCGGCTTGACCGGCCCGTCGGTGTCACCCAGGTCGCGCCGCGCCTCTTCGCGTACCGAACGGCGTATGTCCTCGGAAAGGCCGACCAGCGCCTGACCGGTCGAGCAGCCGCCGCGTTCAAAGGGGCCGTAATAGGCGTCGAAAGACGGCAGCACAAAGGCGTGCCTGACCGTATCGGTCGCGAAGTCGGCGAAACCGGCCGCATCGAAGAACGACTGCAGTTTTGATGCTTCCGCGAGCGCGAAGGTACGCGCGACGGACTCGGCCAGGCCCGGTACGTACCGTGCAATCATAACGTTGATCTGATGGTTATAGGAGCGCTCGACCACGGTATTGACCGAGACCGCGATGCGGCCGCCGGAACGCAGCACACGGCGAAATTCCATTAGGCCCCGCACCGGGTCGGGGAAGAACATCAGTCCGAGATTGCAGAGGACCGCGTCGAAACTCTCCTCGGAGAACGGAAGCGCCTGTCCGTCCTCGACCGAAAGCGCAACGTTCGGCGCGTCGCCGAGGCGCTCACGCGCCTTTGCAACCATCGCCGGCGAGATGTCGACGGCGGTGACGTGGCCGGTCGGGCCGACCGCGGCGAGGGCTGCTTCGGCGGAGAGCCCAGTACCTGTCGCGATGTCAAGGACGCGCATGCCCGGCGCAACACCGGCGGCCCGCAACAAGAAGGGCATGAAGTACGCCGTGACATGCGCGAAGGCCTGGTCGTACAGCGCCGCCGCCTGATCCCTGAAGATAAGTTCCGCCGCCATCCCCGGCTCCGTTTTTCTCACCCGTTGGCGATAAAGGCGACTGCGTCGATCTCGATTCGTGCTCCAAGCAGAAGGCCGGCAACCTGGACTGCGGTCGATGTGGGCGGATTATTCGGGAAGACCTGGCCACGGACCTTGGAGAATTCGGCATAGGGTGCAAGGTCCGTAAGGTAGACCTTGATGCTCACGATCTTGTCCATGTCAGCGTGGAGCTTGCGCAGGGACTCCTGGATGCGATCGAAGGTGACGCGCACTTCCTGCTCGAAGCCGATGGGCTTGTTGTCCGGTGGGATCGCCACGCCGACTTGCCCGGCGACAAAGATCCAGCTGCCGGCTTCGGTATCGATACGCAGCGCTTCGCTGAAGCTCTTCGCAATCGGGCTGGCGAGATGTCGCATTGTACTCATCATGGGGCCCCCTTTCCTGAGCGGTCTCGATGGTGGTGGACCTTCCTGCGAGACATCGAGCCGAGACCCGCTGTCCGTGGTCGATCTCCGGTCCTTTTGGCATGCGGTATGGCAGGGTGGCGAGGGCATTTGCGAGCCGCCACATCCAAACTGAGGCCGTACCCGTCACGCCTTGGCATTTCCACCGGCGGAGTGGTGGAATAGGAAAAGCCACGGGACAAGGAGGCGAGAGCCCATGAAGGTCTCATATTTCGAAACCGGACACTACCGGCCGCCACGACCGCTGCCCGCCGGCTGGCCGCTGCCGCCGGCCGAATATGACAGCGGCGCCGGCGCCGACGCCTATCGGGGTATGGTCGAGCGGCTGCGGCTGGTCGAACAGCTCGGTTTCGACTGGATCAGCGTCGCCGAACACCATTATTCGCACCGCCGCGTGACGCCCGCCCCGGCCATTGTCGCGGCGCATCTGGCGGCGCACTCGACGCGCATCAAGATCGCGGTGCTCGGCCCGATCGTCTCGCATATCAATCCGGTGCGGATCGCCGAGGAGATGGCGCTGCTCGACAATCTGCTACCCGGCCGGCTCGTTATCGGGCTGTTGCGCGGCACGACCGGCGAATACCTCAGCTACGGCCTCAACCCTACCGAGGCGCGCGAGCGCACGACCGAGGCGATGGAGCTGATCCTCAAGGCGTGGACGGAACCGCAGCCGTTCGGCTGGCAGGGAAGGCATTTCCAGTTTCGCGGCGTCGCCGTGTGGCCGCGTCCGGCCACCGACCCGCATCCGCCGACCTATGTGCTCGGCACCAGCCAGGAGATCCTGTGAGTTCGCGGCGCGCCACCGGCTTGGCCTTGGGCTGTCCTATGCATCGTTTCCTGTCATTGCGCGAGCGGCGAGCTACTACCGTGAGGCCTGCGAGCGCGAGGGATGGCAGCCGGGTCCGGAGCAGGTCATCTACCGGGCCAACGTGCTGCTCGCCGAAAGCGACGCGACGGCCGAAGCGACGCTGCAGAAGATGGCCGACCAGTCGCCGCTGCCTCTGCCGGCCGCGATTGGCAAGGAATTGGTCCGCCTCGACTTCGCGCAATATCGCCGGCGAGGCGCGTACGCCCAATGTCGGCGGCCGGCTGCCGACGACGTTCATCGGCTGCCCCGATACCGTCATCGACCAGATCAAGCGCTGCCGGGAAGAGGCCGGTGTCGGCGTGCTCGACCTGTTTTTCCAGACCGCCGACGCCGCGCCGGAAGCGGTGATCGACAAATTGACGATGTTCGGGAAAGAAGTATTGCCCCGCATCCGCCACATCTGATCGCCCACCGCCGGGGTCAATTTGCCGGCTCAAGCCGGAAAGCCTCGCCACGCCACCGGCCAGATGGCGGACAAGAGTGGTCCATGCTGCCGAAGTTAAGCGACAACTCGTGGATTGTCGCTGGCGTGCTCGGCATTGTCGCCTTCGTGCTGTGGGGCATGAATGGCGCCGCACCCTATTCGATATGATGGTCGCGTTCTGCACGTGAGCTTGTATGGGCCAGAGAACAAACACTGATGGCTCCGCCCGGGGGGCCTAGAGAGCCGCGATCTCGGCGCCTTTCAGGGGTTGCAGCGCGTTCCAGCGCTTGTGGTCCTGCTCGCGGTTGAGCGTCACGACACGAAACTGCATCGGCTTTGGGCCCCGACGATTACTGGTTTGGCGCCCGGCCGGCACCATCACCGTGGGCGCGGCGACGGAATTGCAGGCACAGCAATTCGGCGCCGACACGGCCTGAGACGCCGGCAAAGGCGGGCTCCTCCGGGCCGACGAAGATGCAGGAATTGGCCGGCAACGGATCGCCGCCATCGACCGCGGCGTCGCCCGCCAGCACCAGCCAGAATTGGCCACCGCCGGCGCTCGGCGCGCGCCCGTCAATAGCGGTGCGAGGCGGTATCCGGTAGCGCCAGCCCGCCAGCCCATCTTCCGCTTCGAGAACCGGGCGGCAGGAAATGGCCGTCGCCTCACACAGCTCGCCGAGAAGCGCCGACGGCATCGCCTCGGTGGTGAGTTCCCAGTGCTGGTGGCGGTCGCGGGCCGCATTAAGCACCTCCCGCTCGGCCGGCATATACCGGGCGCCGGGGTCCCAGCGGTTGCGCAGGGTGAACCACCAGATGCCCGACTTCCCGGCGACGATCGGTCCATAGGCCGAGTAGGCGTCGGTGTAATGCACCGCGCCGTCGCTGAATTCATGGTCACCGAGCATGCCGCGACCGGCAACGACCACCTGGAATTGGTCGGCTTGGTGGAAGTGCGGCCGGGTGACGGCGCCCGGACCCTTCTCGACCAGGAAGGCCATCGGGTGCAGCGCATCGTCGGCCGGCGGCTTCTCGTCCGGCGGCAAGGTGTAGCGGTTGGCGCCAATATAGGCGGTGTTCCAGCCGGTCGACGTCTGGCGTCGGCGGGTGCTGCGGGCGAGGATGCTGTCGGCGGTCAGGACCACGGCGTACTCCGTTATTGCTGTCGGCGGCAGGCGCAGCGGCGCGTCACGATGCGCGCTGCCACACCCCGTCCCAGACTATTGCTTGAGCACTTCTCATTGAATCAGCTATGTCAGCTTGACGCAACGGCGTGGCGAACCACTCCATGCGGCTCTTGCCACCGCGCTCATTGTTCTGGCATGGCGCATGGCGGTTTGCGGACAGCGATCACGAGCCGTCGCTCGCCCGGCGTTGCCAATAACGGCCTTTCGCGCGAAGGGACTTCCTCAACGAAGCTTGATCCGTCGCACGAACCGACCAGCCGGTGCAGCAAGGCGGCCGTCCCCGTTCACCGCCGTTCGGCGAGGATGTGCCAGTGCCAGGAGCCAGGGCGGCGCTGCTCCTCCTGGGTCAGCGACAGAAGCTCGAAGCCGGCGAAGAGCGCGGCAAGACCGGCCAAGTCGCAATAGTAGTGCGGGTGCGCCTTGGGGTCGCTGCCGCGGATGAAGGTGTCGGGGGCGACCGGCCGGCCGCGGCCGAATTGCACATCGCGCTTCGACAGCATCGTACCCTGGTAGAGCCCGCCGGGCTTCAGGACGCGCCAGATCTCGGCGAGGCGGCGGCCGACATCGCCCATCGTGCCGTGAAAGATGACGTTCCACGACAGCACATAGTCGAAGCTCTCGTCAGCGAAGGGCAGCGCGTCGGCATCGGCCTGGCGCAGGCTCAGTCGGAGGCCGCGCGCGGCCGCCTCGCGGCGAGCGAAGTCGAGGCCGGCGGCGGCGCCGTCGATCGCCTCGACGGCAAAGCCGTGCTCGGCGAAGAACAGCGCGTGCCGGCCGACGCCGCAACCGAGGTCGAGCACAGTCTGCATGCCGCGCGCCTTCAGCACCGGCACCACCGCTCCCACTGCCGGGTGCGGCACGAGCCAATCGGCGCGGCCCTCCGGCGTTGCCCACCGCTCGTCCCATGCCTCGACCGCCGTCGCCGTCATCTGCGCCCCTCGCCCTGTCGTCGGGTGTACTCCGGCCGTCATCATAAGCGGGAGCCGCAAATGCGCGATCCGGAAATGATCGGCTCCGGGGCCGGCGTTGTTTCGCCTAGCTAAGCAGCGGTCCACTGTCGTCGGCCGACACCCAACGACCCTCGTCATGGCAAAGTTGCGCCGAAAATGGTCATCTACGAACGACACTGCCGCCGCCGAGAAACCGCATATAGGCGATCGTCCCGTCCCGCGCGTCGCGATAGCCGGCGGCCCGCGCCAGATCATTCTGGCCAACCCAGATCAGCCCTTACGAGTTGATCGTACCGCCGCCCAACGTGCTCGCCTTTTCGAGGACAATCGGCCGCAAGCCCGGTTGGTGGTCAGCAAGCGCCCCGGCCAGGCCGGCAATGCCGGATCCTAGATTGACGACGTCCCACTCAGCGCTTGAGGTCATCCGGTCAACATCTCTTTCATCCGATATTCCGAATGGCCAAGATAGCTGAGACCGGATGGCCCAGGCGGCTTATCTGGCAACGAAATTCGAGCACGAGAGGCTACCTCATTTCAGCGGCCCAAATGGACCACCGTATTCGCCAAACCCGGGGTTCTGCACCTCGATGCGCGACGCGATGAAAGACAATGTGCACGGCAGCGACTGGAGACGATCGGCAATCCAGCAACTCAGTGCAAAAGTCGGTTTTTGCACTGAGTTATCGACGCGCATTCAATCTGAGGTCCAGCTTCTCGCGCATCTCGATGGGCAGAATGCCATTTTTCATCCCGCCCGAGCAGTACCGCCAACGGCGAGGCGATCCAGAAGAAAAGGGATATCGGCCTGCCAGGACACGCGCTCCTCAGTGTTGTTCCTGCGCGTAGCGACGAAGGAAAGTGCCTGTGAGACATCGTACTTCGTCGCTGCGCGGCCGTAGCCGCGAGACGCTGGATCGCGGGCGTGATGTCCTCACCTGCCAACGGACCGGCTTCGTCCAATCGTACATCGAAGCCGAGCTCGATTTGGTCGTTGTCGGCTTCGATCCCGAAAATCCCAAGCTCGGCGTCATTCTGAAATGCGATCGCGTCGACGGGCTTGAGGCTGACGCTGCGGCGCTCCCCGGTCGTCGTAAACTGGGCAGATTGGATGCGTGGGGTGACGACAACCAGGAGGCGATGCTTCCGCGTCACGTCAAGATCGTGGAGTACGTAGAGAAGGGGGTCTTGGCCGCCAGCCCACGGCTCCAACTCTTCGATGATACGGTGATCATCGGTGGAAAGCCGCTTTATTGCCTTTCGTCCCGCGCGTTTGCCTTTGAAGAAGGCGTCGCGATCCCGGCAGATCGGAAAGTGCGCATCTTCTTTACCCGAATAGCGAGCGCGCTCGGCGAGCCGATTGACGAGCAAATCAAGACTGCTGCGGATGCTGTTGATCATCACGCCTACCTGCGCGTTGATGGGCGGCCTTCAACCCGTCCATCAGCGACAGCAGCTGCGCGACGACGCGCTTTTCCACCTCACCCTCGACACGCTCGCGCTTTGGCGCCAGCGAGTTGATTTCATCGAAGAAAATGATGCAGGGCGCCCGCCGCCGCGCGTCCTCGAAGACCTTGCGTAGCCGCGCCTCGCTCTCACCGTAAAATTTCTGGATGATCTCCGGCCCGCTGACGTAGATGAACGCCGCCTCGCGACTCGTGTGCCACGGCGCGGCCGAGCAGCGTCTTGCCGCAGCCGGGCGGGCCATGCAGCGGCACGCCCTTGGGCGGCTTCATGCCAAGGCGGTCGAACACCTCGGGGTGGGTCAGCGGCAGTTCGATCATCTCGCGGATCTTGTGGATCTCGCGTTCCATGCCGCCGAGATCGTCATAGGTGACGATGTCGTCCGGCTGCTGATCAGGCTTCGCCCGGACGCGCCTTCTCGATCACCAGGAGAGTGCTCGGCTGCACCATCACCGGCCCGTCGGGCTCGGTTCTGACCACGCGAAATTCGCGGTGGCCGTTGCCGAACAGCGCCGTGCGCACCCGGTCCCCGCTGCGCATCGCCAGCCCGTCGAGACGGCGCGCGATGTAATCGACGTCATCCTCGCTGCAATGACGCCGCGCCCAGTGGCGCCATGACGACCCGCCGAGCCGAGGCATGGGCAACCTTGGCAACCGTGATCTTCTGGCCGAGCGCCACGCCGGCATTGGTGCGGGTGACCCCGTCGAGCTGGATGACCTCTTGGCCGCGCTCTTCCTTGAAGGTCGGCATCGCCTTGGCAACAGTCCGCGTCCTGCCCTCGATCGCCAGGACGTCGCCCGGCGCGGCGCCGATTTCCTTCAGCGTCGCCGGGTCGAGCCGGACGATCCCGCGCCCGACATCCTCGCGCCGCGCCTCGATGACGGTCAGCTGCAACCTTTCATCGACCAGCGCTTCATCATTGGGCATCCGTTACTCCTATCGACGCAGGTGCTCACCGTGCTCGCACGGCCAGGTATTCAACACGGATCCGCGGCGGCAGCAGCCGCGCCACTTGATGCAGCGCCCCCATGAAGAGCAGACCCGTCTCATCCTCGTGCAACGTCGCGTCGATGCGCTCAGCGATGAACTGGTCGCGTTTCTGCAATAGCGTCGCGGCCTCTTCCGGGGCGCGGTCGGCCGACTGCAACAGCCGGTATTCTTCGAGCAACAGCGCCGGAGACTCGGTTCCAACGAGGGCGGCTCCGTTGTCGACAAGCGCGGCGAGAAGCCGGTGGTTATGGCTGCCTAGAGCGGCCAGGTCTCGAGTCAGCGCGATCTCCTTGCCACACAGCGGCAGGCTGTCCTGATAGAGCTTGAGCGTGGCCGGATTGAGCGCGAGAGCGTCGATCGCCGCTGCGATGGCGGCCCAGATCGCATCGAACTTGTCGCAGCGTTCCTGCCATTTCTGTTCGCCGAACCGGGCAACGAACGCCGCCTTGTAGGCGCTCGCGGCCGAGCCCATCTCGGCGCTGCTGTGTATGACGGGGATGTAAATCAGTCTGGCCATCGTAAGCTCGCCCACTCGCGCTGCTACTTCAACTTGGCCAGTCGGGCCTCGAGGATGCCGTTGCGCAGACGCAGCCGCGGCGCCCGGCAAGCGAGTTTTTGCTCGATCAGGATCTCCTTGCGGTAGAGGCGCTCGCCGGTCTTGGCCTCGACCAGCACGATGTCGCCGTCGAGCACGCAACGGATGTCTTTGCGCGCGACCCCCGGCACCTCGAACAGCAGCACCACCTCGTCCGGCTCGTCGAACATGTCGGTGACCGGCTCAAGGACTTCGAGCCCGCGCGGCTTCGCGCTGCGTCGCCGCGTCGCCCGCGGCTCTTCCGGCGGCATTTCGGCCGCGCTCTCGGTCTCGCTCTTCGGCGAGCGTCCGCTTGCCGAAGGAATACTCGATCACCATCCCGTCCTTCTCGCGCTTGCCGCGGCGCGGCTGCTTGTCCTCGTCGAGTTCGGACGAGAAAGTTGAACAGGTCGGAGAGACCTCGGGCGATCTTGATAAAGCCGGCCCGGCCGGTTTCGTCTTCGCTTGCTCATCAGGCAGGCTCCCTCTGCTCAACCGCGGCGGCGTTGGCACCGAGCGCGCTAGCGCCCAGCGCCTGCTCGATCCGGCCCAGCCGCTGATCCATTGCCGCCAACGCGGCTTGCTGTTCGCCGGCCTGGCGCGACAGGCGCGCATCGTGGTTCCACCAGTCGAGGCCGAGCTCACGCGCCTTGTCGACCGAGCAGATCACCAGACGCAGACTGGATCGTCAGCAGTTCGACTTCGACCAGTTTGATCGAGATGTCGCCGGCGACGACGACGCCCTTGTCGAGGATCCGCTCCAGCAGATCGGCAAGATTGGTGCTCTCGAAGGCATGGGTCAGCGATTGTTGAGCAGGCATGAAGAAATCCTTCAAACTCTAGACGGATCGGTCGGACAGACCGAATTTCAGGTCAACGTCGCGATCGGCGAGACCAAAGTGCCGACGCAACCGTTCGATCTCCACCGCTCTGCGCCAGCAGCGCCGCACCGACATCCTCGATTTGTGCTGCCGTCAGATGCCCGCCATCCATGCGCCGCACCGCCTGGCGCTCGAGCACGTCGTACAGCAGTTTGACCAGGGTCAACACCAGCCGAACGAGGCCGGCGACCGGCGTCGAGAGGCGACGCCCCGGGAGGCGTCATCGGAGGCCGACGCGGCGCTGCGCCGCCGGCGACGGCGGGTGGCCCGAGGCTAGTGCCGGGGCTTGGCCAGGCGGTGTCGGTCGGGTAACGGCGGCGGCTGAGGCGGCGGCGCCTCACAGATTTTCGGCGCGATGCGGAACCGAGGGTCGCCCCTCCGGCCAGACCGTATCGACCGCTGCGAGCAGCAGCCGCAGATCGAGGTACAGCAGATCGACATTGGCGACGCCGATCGTCAAATTGCCTTCGAGCGAGACGCCGAGATGCAGAACCCGGTCGAGCACCTCGGCCAGCGACGCCGCCGCCTCGGGCGAGCGATGGGCGCCGCTCGCGGGCAGGGCGCGGTCACTCGGGGCCGTCGCAAGGGCCATCCGTGTCGCCGTCGCCGCGAAAGCCTGTCGAGGCGATTCAGCAACCGCTCTTCACCGACCGTCAAATCGGCCTCGCTGATCTCGTTATTGTCCAGTCGGCGATGGAGATCCCCGAGTTCGGCGATGATCGCGGCGCTCCTCAGAGGCGCGTTCCGCCTGCACCGCCGCGTTGATCTCCTTCAGCACGAAGAACAGACCGCGCAGCGGGGCCGCCAGAAGATCGTCAATCAGCAGCATCGGCCTTCCTCCTGACCGTCCTCACAACTCGAGCTGGACGAAATTGTGCGGCGGCCACGGACCGCCGATGGTGAAGGTGAACTCGTCCGGCAGACCGCCGGCCAAATCGTTCACCGCCGCCTCGAAACGCTCGACGCCATCGCGCGGACGAGCATCGCCAGATTGGCGATCTCGTTTTCCGTCGCGACCGGCAGCGTTCGGATGTCCGCGCAAGACGGTCCGAGCACGGCCAGCGTTTGCGCGACTTGCGTGTCGCGGTAGCGGCTCAGCGTCTCCGCGCAGAATTGCCCCAGCCGTATCCGCTCGTCGTGGGAGGGCGGCCGCGGGCGACCAAAGAGCCGATCGCGTGCGACCTTCAGTTCGGGCGTGCAGTCCACCAGATAGGCGATCGCGTCCGGTACGTCGAGGCGCACCCGCAGGCTCATCTCGACCGTGTCGGCGATGTGCTGCAACTGGACGCTCAGCACCTCGCCGTATTCGTCGAGAAAGCGGGACAGCGCATCGGCCGATTGGGCGACCGTGCCGAATGCCATCGGCAGTACGATCGAACTGCCGGTTGAGCGTGCTCAGCACGTGTTGATTGGCGGCGATATGCTTGCGTTCGGCGCGCACATATTGGAGCGGACACTCGCTGACGATCGCGGCAAGCCCGCCCGACGCCACGCGGTACACCGGTTGCCGGAGGATCCCCTCGAGCGCCGGCAGTGTGCCACCACCATCGCGTTCGATCGCATAGACACAGATACCCATCGTTCATCCCTCCGTCCGGGGCAGCACCGCGTCAGCCCTCAGCGTCGACGCGGATCGAGAACCTCGTAGGATGTGACGGTCATCTCCGCGTCGAGATCGACCGCGCACAGGTCGCGTTCGAGGACTTCCTGGCTGAGCGGCAGACCAAGTGTCTTGATCCCGAGATCGGGCACCAGGATTTCGGCTTCCACCGTACCAGCCCTGCCGATCGGAGGAGGGGGCAACCTTGGTGATCCGCACCTCGCGCGCCTTGAACTCCTTGACGAGAAAATCCCTGACCGCGAGCCGCGCCGCGCCCAGTTTGCTGAGGGGCACTGGTTTACTCACCGCATGCGGCCGACGGGCCGGCACTGCGTGCGGCAGGGCGAACGGTGGCGGGGGTGGCGTCTTGTCCAACCCATCGTGCTTCACGTGCTCCATGCGGTCCTCCGTTAGGGGCGTGATGACGTGCTCAATAGGCCAAGCGAAAGCCCCGCTTGCCGGGTTGCCGTGGGTGCCCGGATGGTGGTGCGGTGGCTGGCGGCGGCGCCACGTTCGCACCGGCCAGGATTTCGCTTTTTTCGGCCTCGATCTCGCGGCAGCGGGCGACGACGACGGCGAGCCGGCGCTGTACGGTCGCGATCTCCTGGTCGTGCCGGGTGCGTTCGAGCTCAAGAAAGCTGACGCGGAGATAGGCCTTGTAGGACGGGGTCTGGCGGTCGGCGAGGCCGGCCAGCGTGCGCAAGTCGCCAAGCCCGCGCGGCGGCATGACACGAACCGGCATCATGCGTCTCCCACCAGATGCGGGGCTGGCGCGCCGTTGCGGCCGCGGGCGAGCCTCGCTCTGCCGCCGCGCTCCGCCTCGTTACGGTGGATCAGCTCGTCGATAAAGCCGTCGGCATTTTCCGAAGGCTCTCGTGGCGCGGAGGCGCCGAGGATGTCATGGCAGGCCCAGACATAGACCGGGTCGTAGAGGCTCGCCTTGTGGCCGCGATAGGCCAGCACCCGGGCTATCGCGATCGAGGCGCGTACGGTCGGATAATGCGGATCCCGCCCTTCGGAGCGGCAAAGCCGCACCAGATCGACCACCCGCTCGGCGTCGCTCTCTTTCAGGCCCGACTGGCGCGCCGCGTAATCGCGACCTCGGTGTCGCGGTCGTAATGGCCCAGCTGGATCGTGATCATCCGATCCAACAGGGCGTCTTGAGCGCGATGAACGCCGGTGTATTCCGACGGATTGGAGGTGAAGATGACGCGGAACCCGGGATGGACCGCGATATATCCCTCACCCCTCCCGTGCAGCCCGGGCACGTTGAGGACGCCCTCCGAGAGGATGCTGAGGAACGGGTTATTCGCTTCCGGCGGGCTGCGGTTGAACTCGTCATAGATGATTGTGTGCCCGAGGCGGCAGGCTGTGGTGATCCGGTTGTCGATCCACAGTGCCCGGCCTTCTTCCTCGAACTTCACGACCGAGGAAATGTAGTTGTCGACAACCCGCGACTTGCGATAGCCGCTCTCCCGCCCGATCAGGTCGGAGCTGCCGAACTCGTGGTCCCCGTGCAGCAGGATCGCGGGGCGGCCGAGATGGTTGGCGACATGGAACGCCAATGTCGTCTTCCCGGTCCCGGCCGGCCCGCTGAGGTGCACCGCCGAGCGACGTTGAGGTAGGTCAGGGCGCGGTCGGTGATCCCCTCGATCGTCGGCGAATTGATGAAACCCTGGCTCGGCTCCAGCGTGATCGCCCCGTCTGCGCCATCAACCGCGTTGGGCGTGAGCGACTCAATGCGCTCCCCGACACCGGCCCGCCGGCGCGCCATTGAGCTGGCACTCATGGCGAGCCCCGGTCCTCGTGCGGGGCGCGCTGCCGGCCAGCGCGGGATCCTGAAGCCGACAGGGCCGCGTGCCGGCCCGGCATGCCGCGCCAGGCGACACCGGCGTCGTGCCGATCGCGCCGATAGCTGGCGAGCTGCCCGTGCAGAGCCTTGGCGAGGTCGTCGCACGATTTGGCTCGGACGATCTGACTGGCGGCGAACGCGTCGCGCAGCGCGGCGACCCGGCCAGTCAGATCGCGCATGAAGACTGCGGCCCGTACCCGCTCCTCGGCGGCCGCTTCCAGCTGGTGACGATGCAGAATTTCGCGATCGCGGCGGAATTGCTGCAACAAGACTGCAACCTCGCTCTCGCGCTTATGCTTCCCGGCAGCAGCACCCCGGCGCTGCTCGCGGCTCATCTTCTGGCGCGCTCGCCTGATCTCGTGCAGCTCCTGGCCAACCGCCCGATGGCGACTGCCCGCCTCGCGCCGCCGCTCGACGGCCGCTTCCCTACGGTCCCGCCGGCCCGCGGCGATGCCACCGGCGATCCGCCCCAGCTCCTCAGTCATGCTCGGCATCTCACTTCCTCCTTCCAGGGTTGAGCGCCGGGAGAACAGCCGCAAACGGCGGCTCTCCCGGCAGCCCTCTCCAGTGCGTTACGCAGGTGTGGCGGCTGAGGCCGTCAACCCGATCGCTTCGGCATACTTCAGGTAGGTCTCCACCGACGCCACCACGACGCGGGCTTCGATGGTGATCAGCTCGATGCCGACCAGCGAGACCTTGATCCAGGCGTCGATCACGATCCCCTTGTCGAGGATGCGATCGACGACTTCGGCCAAGCTCGAGGAGTTGGTCGATTTCATAACGCGTGCCATTGCTGCCTCCTGGTGGTGCTTGCCGAAAAGCACGTCCTGGTGGTCGAAAGCCTCTTGCGGTTCGCCCGTCCGGGGCCGCTGCGCGAGACCACGCGCATCGACATCGTCGAGGTGCTGAACAATGCGCTGATGTTTGCGTCGGGAGAAATGGCGGCGGGGACGACGGTCCACTGGAAGCTGCCGCCGCGGACCCGGTCGGCTTATGTCCAAGGTGTGCAAAACCTACTGGAACTGGTGACCATCAACCTCATCCTGAACGCCTTCCAGGCGATGCCGCAGGGCGGCCGGCTATCGCTCGCGCTGCGCTTCGATGGACCCGAAGTGGTGATCGAAATCGGCGATACCGGCCCTGGCATACCGCCGGCGTATGTCTCAAAGATTTTCGATCCTTTCTTTACCACCGGCAGCGACAAGCGACGCTCCGGGCTCGGCCTCTCGGTGTCCCATTCGATCGTTCGCCAGCACGGCGGCAGCCTGACGGTCCGGGGAGCCGGGCGCGAAGGAGCGATCTTCGCCGTGCGACTGCCGACGGCGCGCGAAGACAAACGCGCGGCCTCGGCGGTTCTCCAGGCGGTGTGAGCATGGGTTGCCTTGACGCGGTATCCTCGGAGGTCACCGCCCTGGTTGTCGACGACGATCACGACATGTGCCGCATCCTGGAACTTGCCCTTGCGAGCGTGGGATGGAGAGCCACGACGGTGCGGTCGGCGTACGACGCGATAGCGCTTTTTGCCGGCTACCCGTTTTCCGCGGTCTTTGTCGACGCACGGCTGCCCGATATGGATGGCTGGCAGTTGATCGCCGAACTGCGCCGGCTGCGCCCCGAGACCAGAATAATCATGATCTCGGGCTATTATTTCGAGGATGACATCCGCGTCGCCAAAGCACTTCAGAGTGCGGAGAGCCGGCGCATGCGCCAGCATGAACGCGCTTAAGGCTCGCGCGGCCGGCAAAGAGCGTGGCGAACGGGGCCGGGTAGACCGCTGAGCACGTCATCGCCCGACGCAGCACGGCGGCATGCTGCATCGTCCGCGGCGTCAGCCAGGCGAGGTCGCTTAGGTGCTGCGCCGCCGCAGCCCCGCAATAGTCCGAAACTGGCACCATGCTGATTAGTGCCGCGATCGGCCCGGCACGGTGGAGCATCGGTTGGGTGCAATCTCTGTCGCCGGTTCCGGCGGCGAAGGTTGCTGCACCGTCGATCAGGGCGAATAAATTGACAGCCTGTGCATCCGGGATGCGGGCGCCATGCGGCAACCCATCGGACAACTCAATAGCGCCGAGCGAGTCAAGCGACGACATGGCCGCCGGCGCTCCCACGCTCCGCCATCGCTTTCAGCTTCACGCGATAGGTTTTGTAGTCGATGCCCAGGAAGCGCGCGGCTTGCGCCTTGTTGCCGCCGGCCCGTTCGAGCGCTTCGATCACGGCCTCGCGTTCGACCTCGCGGACCTTGTCGCGGACTCGCCCGCGCAGCGGCATGCCGATGGGCTCCCTGCACACCCGCGGCGCCGCGCGCAACCCGCGCCCGATCACGCAGCCGGCGATCTGGGCGACACTGACGGCGTCGCCAGTGCCCAGCGCGGCCCGCCGCAGCACGCTGCGCAATTCACGCGCATTGCCGGGCCAATCATAATTCTGCAGCAGATCGAGCGCCGCCGGGGCGATCCCGATCCTTTCGCGCTTCAGCGAATCGCGCGCCTCATTGAGAAAGCGCCGCGCCAGGAACGGGATATCCTCGCGTCGGGCACGCAGCGGCGGCACGACAATCACGTACTCGGCCAGCCGGAAAAACAGATCCTCGCGGAACCCCGCGTCAGCCATCCGCTCCTCGAGTGCCTCGTTGCTCGCGGCGATGATCCGCGTGTCGACGCAGATCGGCGTGGTGCTGCCGACGCGGTGAATGACGTGCTCTTCGAGCACCGGCAGCAGCGCCTTCTGTCCAGTCAGCAATTGCCGACTTCGTCGAGAAACAACGTCCCACCCTTCGCAGCGGCCTCGAACCACCCGCAATGGCGGTTGGCGGCGCCGGTGTAGGCGCCCTTCTCGTGGCCGAAAAACTCGCTGTCGATCAGGCTATCGACCATGCTGCCGCAGTCGACCGCGACAAACGGCTGTGCCGCGCGCGGCCCCTTTTCATGCAGCACCCGCGCGACCAGTTCCTTGCCCGCACCGGTTTCGCCGCAGATCAGCACCGAATAGTTCGTCGCAATGACCGCCTCCTTGACCCATCACCGAGCTGATTGGGTTTCGCACGTCCGTCGCTGCCGGCGGGGTGAGGGCGCGGTGGCGCGAAACCGCGCGACGCACGACGCTCGGCAACTGTTCGTTGTGAAAGGGCTTCGTGATGTATTCGAAGGCGCCGGTGCGGATCGCATCAATCGCCCCAGGTATCGTTCCGTGCGCGGTTACCACAATGACCGGCAGGTCCTTGTGTTGGAATTTAAGGCGCCGCAGCACTTCGTCGCCGTCGATGCCGGGCATCTGGACGTCGAGGATCACCGCGTCGACGGCTCGCCGCGCCGCCATCTCGATCCCGGGCGCTCCGGCGCAAGCCTCAGCCACCTCGAACCCGGTTTCGGCCAGGATCTGCCGAATGGCCCAACGCATGTCCTGGTCGATGACCAGAACCGTCCCTCGCTGTGCTGTCGCGGAGCCTCCGGCCGGTGTCATGCACCACCCGGTGGTGCGCCCGTGGTGAGACATCCGGCGAACTGTTCAATGATCCCCATGGCGACGCAGCGCTGGCCGCCGTCGATCAAAATTGCTTGATTTGGGGGTTTATCCCAAAAACTGAATTTGTGCTCCCGGAATGGCGCAACGCCGGCTTCGACCGCCGACGGCTCGTAGCAGCCACTCCTGTCTCTTGAGAGTTCGGCCAGCGCGGGATTGGTGCCGAGCACCGGCTGGTTAGTGCCGGTGCGACATCGTCTCGACCGCCGATTGCGCGGATCTCGGCCTCCTTCGGGATCATCTCATCCCTGAGGCCCTTGGGGGTAGCACGACCCGTCGATCCGCTCGTGGTGCTGCCACACCCTTTCCGCATCCAGCGATAGCGGCACACGCTGCCTTCTCAATCGATGGCGACGAGCGGCCGATGTGAGTCGATCTGACCCGGTGACCCCTATAGATCCCAACGGTCGATTTCGGCGGATACCGTTGAAAAAGTCGGGTTTGAAGTAGATGGGGCGGTGCGGGTTGGTGGTCACAGTGGCCCCAGCGATCGGTGTGACGCCTCAGGTAGCCGGGATCGGCGCCGGCACCGGAAGCAGCTTGGCGAGCTTGCGGAGGTTCTGGGCGGTGGCGGCGAGATTGAACTCGTCGCGGGCACCGTTCGGCCCGCGTAATCGCAGCCGATCGAGCTTCAGGATGCGCTTCAAGTGCGCGAACAGCATCTCGACCTTTTTCCGTTCGCGCCTTGAGGTGACACAGGCGTCGGTGGTCGCGATGTCGCGCGCCATGTCGCGGGCGCCCTCATGGATGGAACGCGGGATCTTGCGGGCGGGTGCGTTGGGACAGCATTGCGGTTTCAAAGAACACCGCTGGCAATCCAGCTTGCTGGCGCGGTAGCGCATCATGCCGTTCTCGTCGACGAACGGGCGCGGCACTCGATAGACTTTCTGGCGTTGCCTGAGTTCCTTCCCGGCGGGGCAGACATAGCAGTCGCGTTCGCGGTCATAGGTGAAGTCCCCGCGCGAGAAGGTCCCGTCGGTGCGCCGGGATTTGTCGAATACCGGAATATGCGGCTCGATCCCGCGCTCATGGACCAGCCAGGCGAGGTTCTCCGCCGAACCGTAGCCTCTATCGCCCGCCAGCCGCTCAGGCCAAAGACCGAAGCGCTCCTGCGTGCGATCGGTCATCCGGCGCTGCGCCGTCACCTCGGCTTGACGGACGGCGGTGGTCGCCTCCACATCAACGATGACGGCACACTTCAGGTCGATCAGGTAGTTGGTGCAGTAGGCAAAGAAAGCCGAGGCCACCGTTTGCGCCCGTCCAGCGAGAGGCCGGGTCGGCGTGCGAGATGAATTTCGGCACAACAGGGGTTGCTGCCCCAAACGCGGCATCGTCGAGCACCGCCAGATACTCCCGAACGGCGTGCGTCGTGTCCTCTGGTGCTCGCCATTCGCCACCCGGCACGCTGCGCTGCCGGTTGGCGTCGGCCTCGATCATGCTGGCGTCAACGGCGAAGGCTTCACCCCCGACCAGCCCCTCTGCGATGCAGCGCTGTACGGTCGTTTTGAACACCTTGCGCAGCGGGTCGCTATCGCGGAACCGGCCGCGCCGGTTCTTCGAAAAGGTCGAGTGGTCCGGTACCCCAGGCTGAGGTGCACTTCCTCGCACAGCCGCCGCTCCGAGCGAATGCCGAAGCAGTAGCCGACAATCAGCATCCGGATCATCAGCTCCGGGTCGATCGAAGGCCGCCCCACATCGCTGTAAAATGGAGCCAGTTCACATCGCACGCTGCCAAGCTCGACAAACCGGTCGATCGATCGCAGCAGATGCTCCGCCGGAACATGACGTTCGAGCGAAAACTCGTAAAACAGAGCGTCCTGCCCGCTCCTACGTTCCCCCATCCATCGGCAGCACTCCCAGCCCCCCGACCGGATTGAATCAGCACTGCCGCGTCCCGACAACTCCCCACTTTTTCAACACAATCCGCCGATTCCGGTCGTTCGGGTTCTTGGGGATTAACGAGTCAGATCGGCGATATAGCGGCTGGCCGACCAACCGCCGTTAGCGCGGCACCGCCAGCAGGGGATTGTGGCCGCCGCCGCTTGGCTCGCCGGGTGGGCCGGTCGCGAGCAGCGTCTGGCCGGCGTAGACTTGCTCGTTGGTAGCGATGGCGCCGGGCACGTAGCTCAGCAGGCCGGTCGGGGTTGCCGCGCCGGCGTGCGGGCGGGCCGGGGCGATGTCGGCGAAGGTCGTCCGCGACGTGCCGCCTGCAATCGGTGGGTCGGTGACCAGCGTTCCTCCGTGAGTGTCGGTGGCCAGCTTGAAGTTGCCCGTCGCGTAGGTGCCGAGCAGCGTCAGGTGGACGGTGTGCGTTCCGTCGGTGACGGTGAGCGTGCCGCTGGTGAGGCTCGCCGCCTCGACGAAGCTTCGCGTCGGCCCGGCGCTGAAGGAGATACCCCGCAGATCGATCCGGTCCGCCGGATCGGGCTTGCCAAAACCTTTGATGGCGCCGGTGAAGCGGGCCCCGGCATCGAGCTGCAGTGTGCCGCCACTGAGGAAGGTGAACGTTCCGCTGGCCGTGCCGCCGCTCGCCACCTCGATAAGCCCGCCATTGATCGTGCCGCCACTCGCCCTGCCGTGGACGGTTTCGGTCCCGCCGCTGTCGACGATCGTGCCGCTCGCCGCGCCGCCCGCTAAGACGATCTCGCTGCCGCCGCTCAGCACCATCGTCCCGCGCGCCGTGCCGCCCGGGTAGACGTACTGGCTGCCGCCGTGCTTCACCGTGACCGCGTCGGCCACCCCGCCCGACTCGACAACTTGGTTCCCGCCGCAGACAACCGTCCCCCCGCTCGCAATCCCTTCGACGGTCTCGGCCCCGCCGTAGTCGGTCGTGCCGATGGCCTTGCCGCCAGACTCGACGAACTCGAAGCCGCCGCTCAGCACCGTCCCCCGCGCCGCGCCGCCCGACAAAACGGTCTGGTCGCCGCCGGTCCTCACCGTGGTGCCGCTCGCCACCCCGGCCGCGCCGACGTACTGTAGCCCGCCACTGCCGACCGTGCCTCCGCTCGCCGAGCCGCCCGACGAGACGAATTCGCTGCCGCCGCTCAGCACCGTCCCGCGCGTCGTGCCGCCCGACAAGATGAACTCGGCGCCGCCGCTCTCGACAATCAGCCGGCTGTTGCCGATGATCGTGCCCGCGTCCACCAGCGTCCCGCCATCGGTCAGCGTGCCGACAGTGCTGAGCGTGGCCCCGGCGCCGATCGTGTTGCTGCCGCCGAGCACCCACCGCGCCCCGGCATCGACCGTGACCGTGCCGAAATTGACAAAGCTGCTGCCGAGCCCGGTGAGGGTGCCGATACCCGCGGTCGAACCGAGTTCGAGCGTGTTGGTCGCGCCAGCGCTCGTGCTGCCAACGGCCGCGCCGCCGAGATAATACTCCGGGTCGAGGACGAGCCGGTTGCCGCCGATGCCGCCGAAGCTGACCGCCGTACCGCTCGCGCCGCTGATTGCGCCGGCGTTGACGACCGTCGCGGCGCCGAGCGAGCCGAATACCCCATCGCCCGGAGCCGCAATCGTGCCGGTTGCCGTGTTGTCGAGATACCCGCCGCCCGCGAGGGTCACCGTGAGCCCGATCGATCCCTTGTTGAAGAGGGTCGCCGGGTCGACGATGAAGCTGCCGGCGCCGCTCAGCGTGCCGGTATTGGTCAGGGTGCCGAGATCGGTGAGGGTGATCCCGGCAAGCGAGCTGGAGCCGGCCAGCGTCCACCGCGCGCCGGGATCGACCGTGACCGTGCCGAAATTGACGAACTCGGTGGCGAGCACCGCCGTCACCGTTCCGGCGCTCGCCGCTGAGCCCAGCTCCAGTGTGTTGGTCGCGCTGCCGCTGCCGACGACCACGCCGCCGAGATGATAGCCCGCGTCGAGGACGAGGCGGTTGCCGCCAGTTCCGCCGAAGCTGACCGCCGTGCCGCTGTTGCCGCTGATCATGCCGGCATTGACGAGCGTGCCGCCGGCCCCGAGATAAACGCCGACCCCGAGGGTCGCGGCCCCCTCGATCGAGCCGAAATTGGCGACCGTGCCGGCGCTGCCGGAAATCTCAACCCCAAAATAGTAGCCCTTGATCAGCGCGTTGTTCGACCTGCTTGCGCCATTGCTGACGCTGCCGCCGGCCGTGAGGGTGACCCCGTCCGCGACCGTCGCGAAATTGGCAATCACACCGGCAGCCTTCTCAACGAAGATGTTCTTGATGTACGCGCTGGTCGAGCCGCGGGCGCCGTTGCTAACGCTGCCGCCGTCGTAGAGGAGGATGCCGTTGTATAAGCCGCTAACCGTTCCGAAATTGACGACAGTGCCCGCCGCCGTCCTGATGTCGACCCCATCTTTCCAGCCGAAGATGTACGCGCTGGTGGCGGTGGCGGCGCCATTGGTGATCATGCCGCCGTCCGCGAGCACGACGCCGGTATATTCGGTAGGGAGCGGTCCTCCCCCTTGAATCCGTCCGTAATTAAAGAGGGTCCAGGCGAAACCGGCGGCGCCGTAGACCGCAGGCGCGGACTGGTCTTCGACTTGTCCGGTCGGTGCGATCACCGCCGGGTTCTGCGTCGCCGGGTTGGTGAGATTGATCTGCAAATAAGATCCGGTATAAACGGTGCCGTGCATGGTGATGTCGGTGCCGCCTTTGCCATCCGAAGAGAAAGCGAACTGGGATTGGACAAAAAAGCCCGACAACGCCACCGAAGCGACCGTCGCGGTGCCGTCGAGGGCCGTCAGCGTTCCAGCCGTGTTGGTGCCGGAATAGACCAGGCCCGTCGCCTTCTGGCCGACGAGATCGATCGTATCGCCACGCCGGAACCCGGCGAGGGCGCCGGAGAGCACCGAGCCTGGCTCGATCATCAACACGTCGCCGGCTGTGTCGAAAAGGATCGCCGCCGCCCCGGCCGTGCCGGCAATCGTTCCGAAATTGACGACAGTCCCGCCGGTGCCGACGAGGCGGACCCCGCCACCACCACCCTCAATCAGCGCCGCACCGGAGCCGCTCGCGCCGTTGGTGACGAGGCCGCCTGCGGCGAGATAAACGCCGATCCCGACGCTGCCGGTCCCCTCGATCGTGCCGAAATTGGCGATCGTGCCGCTGCTGCCGGAAATCAAGATCCCAAAATGGACGCCGGTGATCACCCCGGCGGTCGAGCCGCTCGCGCCGTTCTTGACGCTGCCGCCGGCCGTGAGATAGACGCCAATTCCGAAGCCCCCGGTCAACTCGATCGAGCCGAAATTGGCAACCGTGCCGCTACCACCCGTGATATAGAGCCCAAAATGGCCGCCCTCGATCAACCCGGCGGTCGCGCCACTAGCGCCGTTGCTGACATTGCCGCCGGCGCGGAGGGAGACGCCCTCTCCGACGCCGACGCTGGTGCTGGTCGCCGCGATCGTGCCGAAATTGCTGACCGTGCCGCTGCTGCCCTTGATCTCGACCCCATAAATGGCGCCCTCGATCAGCGCCTTGCCGGCGCCGCTCGCGCCGTTACCGACGCTACCGCCGGCCGCGAGATAAACGCCGATCCCAGCGCTCCCCGGTCCCCTCGATCGAGGCGAGATTGATGATCGTCGCGCTGCTAGTGCCCGTGACCTCGACGCCAAAAGCGGCGCCTGTGATCAGCGCCGTGCCTACGCCGCTCGCGCCGTTGGTAACCGTGCCGCCGCCCCGATACAGCAACATGCCGGGACCGGAACTGGCGGAAACCAGCCCGAAATTGTCGATCGTCGCACGCGCGTTCGTATTTTGGATTGCCGCTTGCGCCGCTCCCGTGGTGATGATCGTGCCGTAATTGGTGAGGTGGAGGCTGAGTGTGGCGTTGTAGAACCCAATGCCGGCCGTACTGCTGATCAGCGCTGTAGTGATGCTCTTGCTGCCGTTGGCGAGGCTGCCGCCATCGATTTGAACTGCGTTCGCCTTAGCGACGACGGTGCCCAAATTGACCACCGTGCCGGGGTTGTTCGTGATGTCGATTCCGAGATTGTCGGAAGCGGCGATCCGCGCGCCTGCGCCGTTGGTGACGCTGCCGCCGTCAAAGACGATGACGCCATTGAGGCCCAGCAAGGTTCCCAGATTGGTGACCGAAGCGGTGTAATTGCTGCCGTTCTTGGCCTCGATGAAGATCGCGTCGTATCCCTGGATGAGCGCCGCGACCGCGCTGGAGGCGCCGTTGGTGACCGTGCCCCCCGAGGTCAACTTGACGCCAGCGTCGCCGGCGTTGTTTCCCCCGATGATCGTGGCGAAATTGGCGACAGTGCCCAGCGTCCCGTGGATGTAAATTCCGTCGGCGAACCCGGAGATCAGCGCGCTCACGGCACCGCCCGCACCGTTGGTGACGTTGCCGCCGGCCGCGAGGTTGACGCCGTCTCCGGCCGCCGCCTCGATCGTGCCGGTATTGTCGATCGTCCAAGCCTGGGTGTTGTCGCCCTGGACGCCGTCACCCGCGGCGGTATTGATCGTTCCGGTTACATAGAGCGGATTGAAAGGGTAGCCCACGTTGAGCGTGACGCCGTGGGTAATGCTCCCACTGATGGTCTTTGATGTCATCGCGCGCTCCGCCGTTGGTGGTGCGGATGATCGCCCGTCAGCGGCGAGGTGCGGTTCCCGCTGGTGCCGGGCGTGCCGGGCAAAAATCCCGCAATAGCTTTGCGGGAGCGTGCGGAGAGTGTGCGGCCGCGAGCAAGGTGCGTCAATGCCGCGCCGCGCCGGTTGACGGCGCGGCATCGGTGCGGCTAAGTGCGGGACCGCGAGACCGCAGGCGGAAAGGAAGCGCGCCATGCCCGAGACCGCGCCGCTGATGGCGTTCTGGCAGCCTGGCTGAACCAGCTGCCTGAGACTGAAAGAGTTTCTCTCGGTCCGTGGGATCGAGTTCCAATCGATCAATGTGCTTGAAGACGCCGCGGGGCGGGCCGAGCTGCAGCGCCTTGGGCGCGCGCTCGATGCCGGTGCTGTCGCGCGGCGACGACTTCGTCTTCGCGCAGAACATCGCGCAGGTCGTCGCCTTCCTGAAGCTCGACGAGAAGGCCGGGCCGGTGCTGTCGCCGGCGCAGCTTGTCGAGCGCATGCAGCGCTTCATCGACGCGGCCTTGCGGATCATTCCGCTGATGCCCGACGATCAGCTCGAAACCCAGATGCCGAACCGCCCGCGCAGCTACGCGCGGCTCGCGCACCACATGTTCCGCATTCCCGAGGCCTTTGTCGAAGCGGCCGGCGGCGCCTTCTTCAGCCACGGTCTGGCCGGCGAGGTGACGCGACCCGAGGAGCTGGCATCGACCGCGGCGTTCGCCGACTACGGACGCCGGGTCGCGCACTCGGTCGCCCACTGGTGGCAGGCGACCGCGGACAAATCGGCGCAAGCGACGGTCGAGACCTACTACGGCCCGCAAAAGCTGCACGAAGTGCTCGAACGCTCGACCTGGCATATCGCCCAGCACACCGGCAATGGGTGATGCTGCTCGACATGCACGGGATCGCCGTCGACCGGCCCGCTCGCCGACGATGATTTCGCCGATCTGCCGATGCCGAAGAAGGTCTGGGACGACTGAGCTCCGCCGCCCCCTCGCAATGACGGCTATGCAAATCGGTGCCGGCGATTACGTCTCGATCTATCCGGTCGATCCGATGCCGGCGGCGATCGCGGCATTGCGCGCCGGCACCGAGCCGGTCTGGGTTTTTGCCTACGGCTCGTTGATGTGGAACCCGGAGATCGCGTTCGCCGAGGCGCGGCCGGGCTTCCTCCACGGCTATCACCGCAGCTTCTGCCTCTATTCGCGCGACTATCGCGGCACGCCGCGAGCGCCCGGGGCTGGTGCTCGGGCTCGACCGCGGCGGGTCATGCCGCGGCATCGTCTATCGCCTGCCGCCCGACCGGGTCGGCGAGACGCTCGACCGGATCTGGGCCCGCGAGATGACCGGAGAGGTCTATCGCATGCGCCAGGTTGCAGTGCGCACGCCGGAGGGCGTGGTGAGCGCGCATGCCTGCATCGTGCGCCGCGCCTCGTCCGACTATGCCGGCCGGCTGTCGCTCGACGCGGTGGCGCAGATGCTGGCGAGCGCAGTCGGCGGGCGCGGCTCGGGCCGCGATTACCTTGCCAACACGGTGCGCCATCTCGAAGAGCTTGGCGTTCGCGATCGTGTGCTCCATCGGGTCGCCGCGCGGGTCGCCCGCCTTTAGGCGTGGCGCCAAGCCTGGACGGGCCGTCGCCGCCTATGCCAAGGTCGCGGCCCCGAAGCGCGGCGGCGAGCGGCGGAGGCTGCAGAGATGGCGGTGGTCGAGCTCGATCATGTCGGTAAGCGCGACGGTATCGGCGCGCCGATCCTGTCCGACGTTTCGCTGAGGCTGGAGGAAGGCGCCTTTTATTTCCTGACCGGGGTGAGCGGCGCCGGCAAAACCACGCTGTTACGCCTGATCACTCTCGCCGAACGGGTCTCGCACGGCACGCTCAAGGTGTTCGGAGCCGACGCAGCGGCGCTTGATCGTGATGCCCAAGCCGCGCTGCGGCGTCGGATCGGCATTGTCTTTCAGGGTCCCTGGCTGATCGACGAACTGAGCGTCCACGACAATGTCGCCTTGCCGCTGCGCATCGCCGGCGCTGAGGAGCGCGAGATTCGCGACAACGTCGGCGAACTCTTGGCTTGGGTCGGAATGGCGGGGCGGGCCGCTTCGCGCACCGCGACGCTATCGGGTGGCGAGCGCCAGCGGGTCGCCATCGCCCGCGCCATCGTCCATCGGCCCGCGCTCTTGATCGCCGATGACCCCACGGGCAACGGCGGTGACGAGACCGCCGTTCTCCTGGTGCACATCTTCGAGCAGATCAACCGGCTCGGCACCACGGTGCTGATCGCCACCGACGACGGTCAGTTTGCCCGCCGGTTCGAGCATCAGCGTTTCCACCTGGATCACGGCATGCTGTCGGATGCGGGCGCCGCGCTGGTTCAATGATCGCCGATCGGCCCGCCGCCATGCGGCCCGAACTTGCGCTGGGGAGGGACCAATTAGGACGTTTCATCCGGTGGGTTGTCGCGATCCTGGTCTTTATCGCCGGGCTCGGCGGGATGGGGCTGGTCGAGCTTCACCATAGGCTGCGTGCTTCGGAGCATGCGCTGGCCGCCGCGACGCTGCAGGTTCCCGCGGATGTCTCTGACGCCAGACTCGCAACGGTCATGGCTCTGCTTCGGCAAACCCCCGGGGTCCAATCGGTCCATTTGGTCGATCCGGCGGAAACCGCGCGGCTGCTCGAACCTTGGCTCGGACCGGCGGTGCCGCTCGACGAATTGCCGGTGCCGCGGCTGATCGATCTGCGTATCGACCCCGATGGCGGGACCGACATGGCGGCGCTGCGGCGGCAACTCGCCACGGTGGCGCCGAACTCGCGGCTTGACGATCATCTACCGTGGCCGCAGGGGATGCGTGCCGCCGCTCGCCGGGTCGAAAGCATCCTCGCGGCGTCGACCGCCGCGGCGTTGGTGCTGATCGCGGTATCGGTGGCGTTCTCGGTCCGCGCCAATTTAGTGGCCGATCGATCGGTCGCCCAGCTATTGCACCTGCTCGGCGCTGGCGATGGCGATATCGCTCGCTTGTTCGCGATCCGGTCATTGCGGGTGGGACTGGAGGGCGGTGTCATTGGCGCTATCGCCGCGTTTGTCGCGATCCTCGCTTTGAGTGGCGCCGGCTCTCTGGTGCAGCTGCCTGCGCCGGGCGTGTCGCACGGTGTCGCCGATTGGCGGGTTTGGGCGGTCCTCGGTGGGACCGTGGCGGTCGCCGGGCTCATCGCAATGGCGAGCGCACGGGGCGCCGTGCGGCGCTGGCTCGCTCGCATGTCGTGAGCGGCAGTGCACCGGTTGCCGCGTCTGTGTCGCCGGCTCGGGTGGCTCGCGCTCGCCACGTTCCTGCTGTGGCTCGGCGGCCTGGCTTTTTTTGTCGCAAGCAGCCTCTCGATCCCGGTCGACCCGTCGATCCGGACGGACGCGATCGTCGTCCTGACCGGAGGGCGGTTGCGGCTCGAAACCGGACTTGAGCTTTTCGCCGACGGCACGGCAAAGAAGCTCTTCATTTCCGGTGTCAATCAGCGGGTCGATCGCGGCGAATTGTTGCGTGCGCTTGGGCCCGCGGCGGAGCGCGCGGCGTGCTGCATCGCGCTGGGCCACGAGGCCGACAACACCGTCGGCAACGCGCGCGAGACGGCCAACTGGATGCGCGAGGAGGGCTATCAGAGCCTGCGTCTGGTCACCAGCTGGTACCATATGCGGCGTGGTCTTTTGGAATTTGGCCGGGCGATGCCGCAGCTCACGATCGTCGCGCATCCGGTATTTGCGCATCACCTCGACCCGGAGCGCTGGTGGAGCTGGCACGGCGCTCCGCTCTTGGTCGTCAGCGAATACGGTAAGTACTTGGCGGCGTGGATCCGCCCGGCGCTGACTGCGATCTATCCGGGATCGCCCGCCACGGTGATGTTGCGATGAGCCGGCTGCGCGCGCTTGCCTTCAACATTGCCTTTTTCGCCCTGACGGCGCTGCTGGGCGTGGCGGGCCTGCCGGTTTTGCTGATGCCGCGACGCCGCGTGATGGATTTCGGCCGGTTCTGGGCAAGGTGCGTCCTCGCCCTCCTCAAGACGATCGTCGGGCTCGACGGCGAGATCCGTGGCCGGGAGCACCTGCCGCAAGGCCCCGCGATCATCGCGATGAAGCATCAATCGGCCTGGGATGCGCTGATCCTGCCGATCGTGCTGGGCGACCCCGCGGCGGTGGTGAAACGCGAGCTGCTGTGGGTTCCCTTCTATGGCTGGTACGCGGCGCGGGCCGGCTCGATCGTGATCGACCGTCAGGGCGGCGCCGGTGCGCTGCGCCGCATGGTGGCGGCGGCGCGGCAAGCGGTAGCGGCGGGCCGTAGCGTCGTCATCTTTCCCCAAGGGACGCGCACCGCGCCGGGCCAGCATGTGGCCTACCAGCCCGGGGTCGCGGCGCTCTACCACGCGCTCCAATTGCCGGTCGTGCCGGCCGCGGTCAATTCCGGGCTCTACTGGGGCCGCCGCAGCTTTGTGAAGCGCCCCGGCCGGATCATCCTCGCCTTCCTCGAACCGATCCCGCCGGGACTGCCGCGCGCTGAACTGATGCGCGAATTGGAGACCCGCATCGAAGCGGCAACATCGGCATTGGAACAGGAAGCGCTCGGGCAAAAGGGCGACAAATCGAGAACAATGAGCTATATTTAGCTCCTATCGTTTGGCCGCAAGGAAACCGCGTCTATGGCTACCGTCGCCTCGATCTCGCAGCAGATCTGGGACATGAAATACCGGCTCCGGGGGCCAGCCAACGGCGCGATCCCCGGCGAGCCCGTTGACAAGACGATCGAGGACACCTGGCGGCGGGTCGCGCGCGCCTGCGCGGAGCCGGAGAAAGAGCCCGAGCGCTGGGCCGAGCGGTTCTATCAGGCGATGAGCGATTTTCGCTTTCTCCCCGCAGGGCGGGTCATCGCCGGGGCCGGCGCCGATCGCCAGGTGACGCTCTTCAACTGCTTTGTCATGGGGACGATCCCCGACGACATGGGCGGCATCTTTGCCCATCTGCGCGAAGCGGCGCTGACGATGCAGCAGGGCGGCGGCATCGGCTATGATTTCTCGACGCTGCGGCCGCGCGGCGCGGTCGTCAAAGGGGTCGGCGCCGATGCCTCCGGGCCCCTATCGTTCATGGATGTATGGGATTCGATGTGCCGGACGATCATGAGTGCCGGCTATCGCCGCGGCGCGATGATGGCGACCCTCAGCTGCGAGCATCCCGACATCGAGGCCTTTATCGATGCCAAGCGCGAACCGGGCCGCCTGCGCATGTTCAATCTCTCGGTCTTGGTGACCGACGCCTTCATGCAGGCGGTCGCCGAGGACGCTCCCTGGCAGCTCTCTTTTGCCGGTACCGCTGCAAAGGTCATTCCGGCGCGCGAGCTGTGGGACAAGATCATGCGCGCGACCTACGCCTATGCCGAACCGGGCGTCATCTTCATCGACCGTATTAATCGCCGCAACAACCTGTGGTATTGCGAGCGGATCAACGCGACCAACCCCGTGGTGAACAGCCGCTGCCACCGTATGGCGCCTGCCTCTTGGGTTCGCTCAATCTGGCGCGCTTTGTCGAGGAGCCGTTCACCCCAGCGGCGCGCCTCGACACCGATCGCTTGGCGGCACTCGTCCCCGACGCAGTGCGGATGATGGACAACATCATCGATGTCTCAGGCTTTCCGCTCCCGGAACAGCAGGAAGAGGCCGAGAAGAAGCGCCGGATCGGCCTCGGGGTGACCGGGCTCGCCGATGCGCTGATCATGTGCGGCCTGCGTTATGGCTCCTCCGGCGCCGTCACCGCGACCGAAGAATGGCTCGGCACGATCGAGCGCGCCGCCTATCTCGCATCGACCGCGCTCGCCGCCGAAAAGGGCGCCTTCCCGCTGTTCGATCGCGACCAATACCTGAAGGGCGAGACGGTTGCCGAGCTCGACCCCGAAATCCGCGCCGCCATCGAGAAACACGGTATCCGCAATGCTCTGCTGACCTCGGTGGCGCCGACCGGCACGATCTCGCTGTTTGCCGACAACGTGTCCTCGGGGTTGGAGCCGGTGTTCAGCTTCCGCTACACGCGCAACGTCTTGATGCCCGACGGCACCAGGCGCGAAGAGGAGGTGAGCGACTACGCCTATCGCGTCTTCCGCCGGCTCAAAGGCGACACCGCGCCGCTGCCGGATTATTTCGTCGACGTCCAGACGCTCCAGCCCGAGGACCACCTCGTCATGCAGGCGGCGGTGCAGCGCCACGTCGACAGCTCGATCTCGAAGACGATCAACCTGCCCGAAGACATCCCCTTCGAGCGCTTCAAGGATGTCTACGCGCAGGCCTACGCGCTCGGCTGCAAGAGCTGCACGACGTACCGACCCAACGAGGTGACGGGCGCGGTGCTCGAGGCGCGGCCGGAGAGCGAAGCGCCGCCGTCGACGAGCGTGCCGCGCCAGGCGGAACTGCCGCTGATGACGCCGGCAGCGGCAGTACCGGCGAGGCCGGCCGAAATCTACCAGGCCGGCGCCGGCGCGGTCGTCTACATGACCCAGCCGCTGTCGCGCCCCGAAGCCTTGCCCGGACAGACCTACAAGGTGCGCTGGCCGGACAGCGAGCACGCGCTCTACATCACGTTGAACGACATCATCCAGGACGGCAGACGGCGTCCGTTCGAGATCTTCATCAACTCGAAAAACATGGAGCACTACGCCTGGACTGTGGCGCTGACCCGGATGATCAGCGCCGTCTTCCGCCGCGGCGGCGATGTGTCCTTTGTCGTCGAGGAGATGAAGGCGGTGTTCGATCCCAGGGGCGGTGCCTGGGTGGAGGGCAAATACGTCCCTTCGCTCCTCGCCGAGATCGGCGAGGTTATCGAGCGCCACATGATCGAGATCGGCTTCCTGCCGGCCCGGCCGGGCCATGCCGAACACGCCCAGCAGGTCGTCAACCTCGATCCCGAGCGCAGCGCCCCGGGGCTTGCCGGGCCGCGTCTGCGGCAATGCCCGAAGTGCGGCGAAGCCGGGCTGATCCGCATCGAGAATTGCGACCAGTGCACGAGCTGCGGCTATTCCAAATGCGGGTAGGGCGCCGCCGCCCTCAGGTCGCGGCGCCGGTGAGCAGTGGGCCGAACAGCACCCATTTCTCGCCGTCGAAGCGGCCCATCTGCACCTGCTTGAGCGGCGCGAAGTCGGTCGGACTCGTGTTGGCCTTGATGCCCGGCAACAGCATCGGCACCGTGAAGTCGTGCAGGCTCGCCGCCTGCTTCATCACGTTCTCGCGGGTCAATTCGTCGCCGCACTGCTTCAGCACCTGCGCCGTCATCGCAGCCAGGGAGTGACCGGCGACGTAGCCGGCATCGGTCTTGTCGGCGTCGGGCAGATATTTGTCCATGAAGGCGACCCAGGTTTTGAACCCGGCATCGTCCTTCCAGGTCGGGTCGGTCGCGTCCTTCAGATAGAAATCCGAGATCACGTCCTTGGCGTTCTCCAACCCCGCGGGCTTCAGCGTGGCGCCGACGGAGCTGCCGATGCTGCTGAGGATGTGGAGCGGTTTCCAGCTGATCTCGGCCGCTCTGCGGATCGACTGCGCTGCAAATTTCGGGATGGCCGTGTTGACGAAGACGTCGATGCCGGCGGCTTTCATGCCGACGATTTGCGAATCGACGGTCGGGTCGGTGGTCTCGTACGACGCTTCGATCGCGATCATCGATTTGGCCTTGTCGCCGAGGCCGTCCTTGAGACCCTTCACATAGTCCTTGCCGAAATCGTCATTCTGATAGAGCACCCCGATCTTCCCGCCGGGTTTCTCCTTGGAGATGTAGGCAGCGTAGATCCGCCCCTCGCTCTGGTAATTGGGCTGCCAGCCGATCGTCCAGGGAAAGTTTTTCGGATCGTCCCACTTAGTGGCGCCGGTGGCGACAAAGAGCTGCGGCACCTTCTTCTGGTTCATGTAATGCCAGATCGCCGAATTGGTCGGCGTGCCGAGCGGGCTGGCAACCAGCAGCACGTTGTCCTGCTCGACCAGCCTGCGCACCTGCTCGACGGTCTTCGGCGGGGTATAGGCGTCGTCGTACGAGATGAAATTGATCTTGCGTCCGTTGATCCCACCCTGGTCGTTGGTCATCTTCCAGAAAGCGACCTGCGCCTTAGGGACGGTGCTGTAGGACGAGGCCGGGCCGCTGTACGGGCCGGTGTTGCCGATCTTGATCTCGGTGTCCGTGACGCCGGGCCCGTATTGTTTTGCCGCGCGCGCCGGCCGCGCGGCCAGGAGCGGAGCGCCAAGAGCGAGTGTCACCGGGGCGGCGGCGAGGATCGTGCGGCGGGTAATACGCGTCATGGGTGCTTCCCTTTCACAGCCCTTCGTTTCGGTTTCGCAGAGGGGATAAGCGCGCGGTGCCGGCGGTGCCGGACGGCATCGCGAAAATCGCCAAGAGCATGATGACTCCATAAACCGTGCCGGCCAACCCCCGCGTCGCCGAACCGGCGATCTTGTGGTCGCGGATCGCCATGATCGCGCGGCGGTGCGGCTCTTTCGCTGATCGACGACGATGCCCTGGACCCCGCCGGTCCAGTCCTCCAGCGGCGCTCATTCGCATCGAGAATTGCGACCAGTGCACCAGCTGCGGCTATTCCAAATGCGGGTAGCCGAAAGCGGCGTTCGATCGGACCTAATCGTCACCCCCCGCTTGCGCGGGGGGTGATGGGAAAGTCGCCGACCTCAGGTCGCCGCGCTGGAGATCAGCTCGCCGAACAGCTCCCAGCGCTCGCCGGTGAAACGGCCCATCTGGACCTGCTTGACCGGCGCGAAATCGGTCGGACTGGTGTTGATCTTGATGCCCGGCAGCAGCATCGGCACCGTAAAATCATGCAGGTTGGCTGCCTGCTTCATAACGTTCTCGCGCGTCAATTCGTCGCCGCATTGCTTGAGCACCTGCACCACAGTTGCCGCGGCCGAGGGCCCATAGACGTTGTTGAGGTCTTTCTTGTCGCCCTCCGGATACCACTTGTTCATGAAGGCGAGCCACCATTTGAAGCCGGCATCGTCCTTCCAGGTTGGATCGTTCGGGTCCTTCAGCCAGAAATCGGAGACGATGTCCTTGCAGTTCTCGAGGCCGGCCGGCACCAGCGTGCCCGCGACGGAATTGCCGATGTCGCTGAGGATGTGCAGCGGTTTCCATTCGATCTCCGCCGCCTTCTTGATCGCCTGAGCGGCGAATTTCGAAATTGCGGTATTGATGCATACGTCGCAGCCCGCCGCCTTCATCTGAACGACCTGCGAGTCTACTGTCGGGTCGGTCGTCTCGTAGGTGGCCCTGACCTTGATCATCGAGGCCGCCTTGGAGCCCAGCCCGTCCTCGACGCCCTTCAGGTAGTCCTTGCCGAAATCGTCGTCCTGATAGAGCACGCCGACCTTGGCGTCGGGCTTGTTCTTCAGGATGTAGGCGGCATAAATGCGCCCCGCCGCTAGGTAACTGGGTTGAAAGCCGATAGTCCAGGGATGTCCTTTCGGATCGTCCCACTTGCTGGCCCCCGTGCCGACCAGGAGCTGGGGAACCTTGTGGTCGTTCAGGTATTTCCATACCGCAGTGTTGGTCGGGGTGCCGGCGCTGTTGGCAACCAGGAATACCTGGTCCTGCTCGACCAGCTTGCGCGTCATCTCGACCGCTTTCGGCGGCGTGTAGGCGTCATCGTAGGAGAGGAAGTTGATCTTGCGGCCGTTGATACCGCCCTCGGCATTGACCATTTCGTAGTACTTCGCCTCGCATTTCCAGATCGTGCTGTAACTCGAGGCAGGGCCGCTGTAAGGGGCGCAATTGCCGATCTTGATCTCGGTGTCGGTGACGCCGGGACCGTATTGCTTGGCGGCGCGGGCCGGTCGCGCGGCCCACATTGATCCGCCAAAGGCCAGCGCGGCCGGGGCGGCGGCGAGAACCGTGCGACGAGTAAGACGCTTCATGGTGACCTCCCCTCAGAGCCCAGCCCGCAGGCCGGTGGTTAACGATGGCGCGATCGCGACAGATACGCGACGGCAAGCCGGGCAAACCCCGCGGCGCCCGATGGCATGACAAAAATGACCAGCAGCATGATCACGCCATAAATGAGGCCGGCCAACCCCCGCGATACTTCCGCCGCGATGTTCGGCACGTAAAGCACGAACAGGCCGCCAAACAGACAGCCCGGCAGCGAACCAATGCCGCCGAGGATCAGACCGACGAGGAAATTGATCGAGAGGAACAGGCTGAAGCTGTCCGGGGCGACGAATTGAACGGCGAGCGCCCCCAAAGAGCCGGCGACGCCGGTGTAGAGCGCGCTGAGGCCAAAGGTCAGCGTCTTGTAGAGTGGCGCGTTGATACCCATAGCGGCGGCGGCGATTTCATGGTCGCGGATCGCCATCATGGCGCGGCCGGTGCGGCTCTTCACCAAATTGGCGGCGCCGGCGAACATCAACAGCACGACCGCCAGGGTGAAGTAATAGAGCCATTGGTCGGCATCGATATGCAGGAAGGCGGGAGCATCCGGCTGATCGACGACGATGCCCTGCACCCCGCCGGTCCATCCTTCGAACCCGTGGAATTTGAGGAGCTGCGGCAGCGCCACCGCCGCCGCAAAGGTGACGAGCGCGAGGTAAAGGCCCTGCAGGCGCAACGCCGGCAGCCCGAACAGAAACCCCACGATAAAGCACACTACGGCAGAGCACGGCAGCGTCCAATAGTAAGGGAGGCCGTAGCGCTGCATCAGGATCGCCGTCACATAGGCACCCAGGCCGTAGAAGGCGCCGTGTCCCACCGAGAACTGGCCGTTGAAGCCGGTCAGCAGATTGAGGCCGAGGATCGCCAGCCCGTAGATCATCACCTGGGTCAACTGAAAGACGACAAAGCCCTGGAAAATGAGGGGCAGCACCATCGCGACCAGCACAGTGCCGGCGAGCACCCAATGGCGGGTCGCAACGCGGGTCGCCGGGCGGGTGGCGGGCGCCGCGACGGCGGCGGTCAACGCCGCGGTATCCTGCTGGGGCGCCGTCATACCCGGCTCACTGCGCTGCGGCCGAAGACGCCGGCGGGCCGGATCATCAGCACCGCGACGATCACCAACAGAGCGATCGTCAGCTTTAGGTCCCGGCCAACGTAGGGAATGTAGGTGCCCGCCAGATTCTCGATGACGCCAACCGCAAACCCGCCGAGCACGGCGCCGCCCGGACTGGTCAGCCCACCCATTACCGCGCCGGCAAAACCGTACAACAACACGCCGAACATCATGTTCGGGTCGAGAAATACCACCGGCGCGATCAGCATCCCGGCGATCCCGCCGATTGCCGCCGCGATGCCCCAACCGAGCGCCGTCATCCAGCCGACGCGAATGCCGACGAGGCGGGCCGATTCCGGGTTATGGGCGGCGGCGCGCATCGCCAGCCCGAGCCGCGTGCCGCGGAAGAACAGGTAAAGGAACCCCAGCAGGACCGCGGTGACCACGATCATCCCGGCTTCATGGGCGTCGATCAGGTCGCTGCCAAACAGGGGGCGGGTGCCGAACGGGGTCGGGAACGTCTTGATCGTGTAATCCCAGATATAGCCGTCAGCACTGTTCAGGATGCTGAAAAGCGCGATGAAGGCGACGAGCTGACTGAAGATGGTCGCTTTATGCAGCGGCTTGAACAGAACCCGTTCGATCGCCACGCCGCCCGCGAATGACAGGATCACCACGGCGACAAAGGCCACCCAGTATGGGATGCCCCAGTCGATCAACTGCCAGGCGACATAAGCGGAAAACGTCGCCATCTCGCCCTGCGCGAAATTGAGGTGGTCGATCGCCAAAAAGATCATCACCACCGACAGCGCCATGCCGGCATAGATCGCTCCGTTTGCCAGCCCCGCCATCACCTGCTGCAGCAGCAATTCCATGGCTCAATATCCGAGATAGGAGCGGCGGATCGAACTCGTCGGCGCCGATCACCGTGGCGGGCGCGTCCATCACGACGTGTCCGGTTTCCAAGAGATAAGCGTGCTCGGCCAAGTCGAGCGCCAGCGTTGCGTTCTGCTCGACGATCAGCATCGCGACCCCCATCTCGCGGTTGACCTGGCGCAGGATCCCGAACAGTTCCTCGATGATCAGCGGCGCGAGCCCGAAGGAAGGCTCGTCGAGCAGCATCAGGCGGGGCCGCAGCATCAGCCCGCGGCCGACCGCCAGCATCTGCTGCTCGCCGCCCGACAGCGTCCCAGCCTGCTGTCCGCGCCGTTCCTTGAGGCGCGGAAAATGCGTGTACACCTGCTCGATATCCGCGGCGATGCCGGCCCGGTCGTGGCGGATCATCGCGCCGAGCTGCAGGTTTTCTTCGACCGTGACGCGCAGAAATGTGCCGCGGCCTTCAGGCACGTGGGCGATGCCGAGGCGCACGATATCCTCGGTCGCCCAGCCGGTGATCCGCTCGCCGGCGAAGCGGATGTCGCCGCCGGTGCGCACCATGCCGCAGAGCGCGCGCAGCACCGTCGTTTTGCCGGCGCCGTTGGCCCCCAGGAGGGTGCACACCCGCCCCTCGTCGAGAGCGAAAGCGACCCCGAACAGCGCTTGGATTTCGCCATAGAACGCGTCGAGATTGGCGACCTCGAGCATCATCGGGCGGGTTCCCGCTCAGTTCCGCCGGCGGGCCGCTCCGAAACCGTCTTCGGCCCGGTGCCCAGATAGGCGCGGATCACCGCCTCGTCCTGCTGTACCTCGGCCGGCGTACCCTCGGCAATTTTGCGCCCGAAATCGAGCGCGACGACCTTGTCGGACACCGACATCACCAGGTTCATGTGATGCTCGACGAGCAGCACGGTGACTTGGCGCTCGTCGCGGACCCGGCGAATGAGGGCGCCGAGTTCGCCCACCTCCCGGTGGTTGAGCCCACCCGCCGGCTCGTCGAGCAGCAGCAGCTTCGGCTTTCCGGCGAGCGCCCGGGCCAGTTCGACCCGCTTGCGCGTGCCGAGCGGCAGCCCGCCGGCGGGGCGCAGGGCGACCTCTTCGAGATCGAGCATGTGGAGCAGCGACCACGCGGTCTCGCTGAGTGCTGCGTCGTGCCGGCGAACGCTCGGCAGGCGCAACGTATCGCCGAGAAAATTGCCGCGGCTATGGGCATGGGCGCCGATGCGGACATTGTCGAGCACCGATTGCGGCGCGAACAACGCGAGGTTCTGGAAGGTCCGCCCGATGCCGAGCTCGGCGATCTGGTGGGGCGGCCGCGTCAGCATCGAACGGCCTTCAAAGAGGATGTCGCCGCGATTGGGCGTATAGAGCCGGCTGACGCAGTTGAACAGCGTCGTCTTGCCGGCGCCGTTCGGGCCGATCAGGCCCAAAATTTCACCCTCATGGAGGGCAAAGGAGACCCCGTCGAGCGCGATTATACCGCCAAAGCGCAGTGCGATGTCGCGGATCTCAAGCAAAGGTGCGCGCAAGGCGGCCCCGCTGAACGGCCCGTCGGCCGCTGCAAGCTCGGCGCTAACCACGGCCCCTCGCAGCTGTCGGCAACACGCCCGGGTCGTGCATGCGCGCCGTCCTCCCCGTTGTCCCTGTTGTCGAGACCGCCGCGACCCTGCCGACCACGAGTTGCCAAGTCAAGGCGGTATCTCCGGGTGGTTGGAGTTTGCTCCTGCGGCTAATCGACCGGCGGGGACCGACCCGGTGCGAGCCGCATGCACCGCAGGATCCCGCTCAGAACCGCTTCAGCAGGCGGTCGATATAATCGAGTTCGATCTGCGGCCGGGAACGCTCACCGGCGCGACGGCGCAATTCATCGAGAATCTGTCGCGATTTCTGCAAAAGGCTGGCGTCGGGAATTTTGACGTCGCCCTGATCGATGGTGCCATTGTTTGACATCGGTCGGCCGAACGGGTCGGAGCGCTGGCGGTCGCGTGAGTTGCCGTCGGTGGCGCCGAGTTCGCCGCCATTGAGGTCGCCAAACATGTTGCCAAGGCGCTGCTGGAGCTGCTGGGCAAAATCGCGCGCCGCCTGCTGCAGCTGGTCGAGCGCCTCGGTTTGCGGCCCTATTGCCTCGCTCGGCCCGCCGTTCTGCAGGGCGCCGGTGGCATTGCGCATCGCCCGTTCGGCCCGACCGAACGGCGCGGGGATATCGCCCATCCTGTCGCCCAGCTGCCGCATGATCTCGCCCAGCATGCGGCGCAACCCCTCCTGCTGGCCGGCGGCATCAGCCATCTCGCCGGGTTGTCCGTTATCGGCCTGGTCGGCACCTTGCTGCTGTCCCGGTTGTCCATTCTGGTTCTGCCGGCTTTGCCGGCGCTGGGCGCGGAAGCTGCGGTCCAATAGTTGCTGCTGGCGCTGCATCAATTCCTGCAGGCCGCGCATCAGCTGTTGCGCCTCGTTGGCGCCCTTTTGCTGCATCTGGCCGGGCCGCGCGGTGCGCAGGTTTTCGAGCATGCTTTGCAGCTGCGACAACAGCTCGCGAGCCTCGTTACGCGCGCCGCTGCGCGCCAGCTCGCGGGCCCGGTCGAGCATTCGTCGCAAATCGCGCGGGGTGATCACCCTCGATGGGTCCGCAGGGGGGGGCGCCGCGTTGGGCGGTTGCTGCAACTCCTTGCCCAGCGCTTGCAAATAGCGATCGAGCGCCTCCCGCAGCTGTTGCATCAACTGCTCGATCTCGGCGTCAGGGGCGCCCTTGGCGAGGGCATCCTGCAGCGCCTGCTGCAACCGGCGCAGATCGCGCTCGGCGAGCGAGGTATGGCCGTCTTCGATGCGCAGCGCGGCGTCCCACAACAGCTGTTCGATCGCGGCGATCGAAGCCTTGCCGGCGTCGTGGCGCAGCTGCAGTCCGGCCAGCCTGAGCGCGAGATAGACCACAGTATCGCCGCCGTAGAGCACCGGTCGTTTGTTCAGATCGCCGAGGATCTCGGCGACCGCTTCGGCCGAACCCGGGTCCTTCGCCAGCTCCTTGCGCTGGTCGATGATCGCGCGTGCCACCGGATGGCGAAAGATCCGTTCCGGCAGGACGGTGTGCACCGTCTCGCTGTCGCCGGTCTGGCCGAGCGCATCGGTCGCGACGAGCCGGATCTCGACCGGCAGGCCGGCCCAGGGATGCGGCGACAGATCGTGATAGCTCGTCGCCGCGGCTTCCTTGAGGTGCAGCCCTGGCAGCGGCAGCTCGAGTTCGATCTTATCCTCGGGCACCCCTCCCTGGGCGTCGCCCGGGCCGGAGCCCTCGCGGCGGATCACCGCCTTCACGCTCTCCACCCCGTAATCGTCGCTCGCCCGATAATCGAGGCGCAGCGCGGCGCGCGGCGTCGCCGTCGGCGGCCGGGCAAAGGCGATCGTCGGCGGCTTGTCGGGAATGATGGTGATCGGCCAGCTGCCGAGCATCGTCCCGCCCTGGCTCAGGGTGAGCAGCTTGCCGCTAGCCAGGGTGGTTTCAAATCGGAAATTCGCCTTGTCGACCGCGGCGAAATCGTGCGTTTTCCCGTCGATCTCCAGGCGCGGCAGGGCACTGCCGCCATGTACCTGGGTGAGGAGCGTGCTGCCGGCGGCGACCTGCACGCTCTCGCGGTCGCCGGCGCGCAGGAATTGCGGCGCGAGCCCGGTGTACTCGGGCGGGGTCAGCCACAAATCGAAGCTCGTCGCGATCCCCGACGCGCCGCCGTCGAACGCCGGTGTAAAAGCGCGGGTCACCCGGTCCCGCCAATCGGGACCGGCGTCGATCGCACCGAGGAGCAACAGGATCGCAAGCACCGAGCGAACGCCCCAGGGGTCGCGCTGCGCCAGGGCCGAAGCGGGCCAGCCGACCCGCAACCGGCGAACCGCTGCTGCCATCCGGCGCTGATGCGCCGCCCACAACGCCGCTCCTGGAGGGTCGAGCGGCGCGCTGGCGCGGTCGGCGAGCGCCTCGAGCGGGCGGTGCGGCAATCCGCTCGCCGCTTCGATGCGGCGCCGCGCCATGACCGGATCCGGCCATGCGTCGACCCGCGCGGTGCGCGCTCCCCACGCCACCGCTCCGGCGAGGGCAACCGCGAAGAGTGCAAGCGCACCGGCATGCGCCCAACCTGGCAGCCGCGGCAGCACATCGAACAATGCGAGGACTGCAAGGGTGCCGAGGACGCACAGCCCCGGCCAAGCCGCCGGCCATACCCGTTCCCATAGAAGCGCGGCGCGCGCCAGCCGCAACTGCGTGGCGAGCCGGCGGCGGCTCGGCCCGGCTCGCGGTGAACCGGCCGCTTCCCGCTCGGTCACGCGACACCTCGGCTGCGCGCAGGATCCTCGGCTATCGGATCGGCCAGCCAATCGGGAACGGTATCCAACCCGAGCATCGACTTGTAGCTCGGTCGCGCCCGGATTACGGCAAACCGGCTCCCGTCGACGAGCACCTCGGGCACCAAGAGCCGGCTGTTGTAGGTCGAACTCATCGTCGCGCCATACGCCCCCGCAGCGGTCAGTGCCACCAGATCACCCTCGTCAAGCGGCGGGAGATCGCGCGCGCTGGCAAAGCTGTCGGCGGTTTCGCAGATCGGGCCGACGACGTCGGCCGGGCTCAGCACCGCGCCGGGGGCGGGCAGCCGAACCGGAACGATATCGTGCCACGCTTCGTACAGCGCCGGCCGGATCAGGTCGTTCATCGCCGCATCGACAATGACGAACCGCCTCGACGCGCCGTCCTTGACGTAGATCACCTTCGCGACGAGCAATCCCGAAGGGCCGACCAGCACGCGGCCGGGCTCGCACGCGATCTCGACATCGAGCGTGCCGAAAACGCCCTGCACCAGCCGCGCATAGTCCTTTGGGTCGGGCGGGGTTTCCGTGTGATAGCGGATACCGAGGCCGCCGCCGAGATCGACGCGCTGTACGATGAGGCCGACTTGGCGCAGCTCGACGATCAGCGCCGCTAAACGTTCGAACGCCTCCCGGAAAGGACCGAGACCGCCGCCGGTCTGGGAGCCGATATGCACCGCGAGCCCAACCGGCTCGATGCCCGGCAACTCGGCGGCGATGCGATAGGCCTCGCCGGCGTCCTCCAGGTCGATGCCGAACTTGTTTTCCTTCTTGCCGGTAGAGATCTTGGCGTGGGTCAGCGCGTCGACATCCGGATTGACCCGGATCGCGATCCGGGCGGTGGCGCCGCGCGTCGCAGCGACCGCGCCGAGCCGCTGCAATTCGGGGATCGACTCGACATTGATCTGGTAGATGCCGGCGGCAAGCGCGGCCTCGAGCTCGGCGCGGGTCTTGCCGACGCCGGAGAAGACGATGCGCTCCGGCGGGATGCCGGCCGCGAGGGCGCGCCGCAATTCGCCTTCCGAGACGACGTCGGCCCCGGCCCCGAGCCGGGCGAACACCCGCAGCACGGCTAGATTGGCGTTGGCCTTCACGGCATAGCAGATCAGCGGGCGCGCCGGCGCGAAAGCCGCAGCGAAGGCGCCATAGCGGGCGCTCAGCGAGGCGCCGGAATAGAGATAGAACGGCGTGCCGACCGCCGCGGCGATCCGCGCCACCGGCACCGCCTCGGCATAGAGCTCGCCATCGCGATAGGGAAAGAAGTCAGGCACTCGGATAGGTCCTGGGATAGGTGTTGGGCTGATCGGGCGGCGGCTGCGGCGACCCCTTCTTGCCACACCCGGCGAGCGCGACCGCGACGACGAGCAGGACAAGCACCCGCGCGATCTTGCCGTTCATGCCAGGAACCTCCTGCGCGCGGCCTGTGCGGCTTCGCGCACCCGCGCCGGCGCGGTGCCGCCAAAGCTGGTCCGGCTGGCGACCGAGCGGTCGATTTCGAGCGCCTCGTACACCGCCTGCGTGATCGCCGGTTCGAGCGCTTGCAGCTCATCGAGCGGCAATTCGGCGAGGGTCGAGCCCTTCGCTTCGGCGCGTTTGACGATCTCGCCGGTGAGGTGGTGGGCGCGGCGGAACGGCATCCCGAGCACGCGGACCAGCCAGTCGGCGAGGTCGGTGGCGGTGCTGAAGCCGCGCGCCGCAGCTTGGCGCAGCCGCGCGCGGTCGGGGCGCATGTCGCGCACCATTCCAGCGGTCGCGACGAGACACAATTCGAGGGCCTCGGCCGCCTCGAACACCGGGGCCTTGTCTTCCTGCATATCCTTCTGATAGGCGAGCGGCAGCCCCTTCATCACCGTCAGCAGGTGAAGTAGCGAGCCGTTGAGCCGGCCGGTCTTGGCGCGAACCAGTTCGGCGGCGTCGGGGTTGCGCTTTTGCGGCATGATCGAACTGCCGGTGGTGAACGCGTCGGTGAGGTGGATGAAGCCGAAGGGCTCGCTCGACCACAACACGATCTCTTCGGCAAAGCGCGATAAATGGCTGCCGGCGATTGCCGCGCCGGCGAGAAATTCGATGGCGAAGTCGCGATCGGAGACGGCATCCATCGAATTTGCCGCGGGGCGGTCGAAGCCGAGCGCCGCAGCGGTCGCGTCGCGGTCGATCGCAAAGGCGGTGCCAGCCAGCGCGGCGGCTCCGAGCGGGCATTCGTTGAGGCGGCGCCGGCAATCGGCGAAGCGCGAGCGGTCGCGCCCGATCATCTCGACATAGGCAAGGAGATGGTGCCCGAAGGTCACCGGCTGGGCGATCTGCAGATGGGTGAAGCCGGGCATCACCGTATCGGCATGCGCCTCGGCCTGGTCGATCAGTGCCGCCTGCAACTCGCGCATCGCGACATCGCTGCGCTCGACCGCGCCGCGTACCCAGAGGCGGAAATCAGTCGCGACCTGGTCGTTGCGCGAGCGTGCGGTATGAAGGCGCCCGGCGACGGGGCCGATCAGCTCGGCGAGCCGCGCCTCGATATTGAGGTGGATGTCCTCGTTCGCCTCGCTGAACCGAAAGGCGCCCTGTTCGATCTCGCCGCGGATTTGCTCTAGACCCTTGGCGATCGCCGCGCCATCTTCCGGCGACACGATGCTCTGCGCCACGAGCATCGCGCAATGCGCCAGCGAGCCCGAGATATCCTCGGCGTAAAGGCGCTTATCGACATCGATCGAGGCATTGATGCGGCGCATGATCGCGGCCGGACCGCCCTCGAAGCGGCCACCCCACGCCGGATTGACCGGGTTCACTGGGGGGTTGGCTTGGTTCGGCACCGTTCTCCTCGTGCTCCTGTGCGCACTCTCGGCGGCCCCCGCGGCCGAGGAAGAAAAGATGAGTCTCGGTGAGTTTATCCCGGTGCGCCCGCCGCAGCCAGCGCCAGCGACCGCATTTACCGATATCGACGGGAAGCTCACGAGCCTCGCCGATTTCAAGGGCAAGCCGGTTATCGTCAATCTGTGGGCGACCTGGTGCCAGCCTTGTTTGAAGGAGATGCCCTCGCTCGTCCGGCTGCAAGGGGAGCTCAGCGGCAAGATCGTCGTCGCCGCGGTCTCCCAGGACCGCGCCGGGGCCAAGCGGGTCGTCCCGTTCGTCGCCCACATGGGTCTCAAAAACCTCAAAATCTACCTCGACCCGCAATCCGATCTGGCCCACGCCTTCCACGTGCGCGGGCTGCCGACGAGCATCGTCATCGATGCACGCAACCAGGTGGTCGGGCGGGTCGAAGGCGGCGCCGAGTGGGACTCCGCGGCGATGACGGCGGTGCTCAAACCGTTGCTGGAGCGCGACCCCGGCGCGGTCAAGGGCGGGGCGCGCTGAGCACCTCGCGCAGGAAGCGGCCGCCGCGCTCCAGCCCCTCCTGGTCGATCGCATGTTCGACGCCGACGCAGGCGAGGGTCTCGACCGCGACGCCGGCCCCCTTGAGCGCGGTTTCCGCCAAAGCGAGAAAGTTCGAACGGAACGAGCGGGTCCGCGGTGCCGTGCACCAGAAGCACCGGCGGGCGGGAACGCAGTTCGTCAGCCAGTAGATCCGGCGCCAACAGCCGGCCCGAATAGCCGAGAATCCCGGCCAGCTTCTTGGCTCGGCGCAGACCGACGAACAGCGCCATCATTGTGCCCTGCGAAAACCCGACCAGCGCCGCCTCGCTCGCGTCGAGCCCGCGTTTTTTGAGTTCGTCATCGATGAACGCGTCGAGCAGCGGGGCAGCGGCGCGGACCCCGCCGAGGACCGCTGGCGGGGTGCGGTCCTGCACGCTGAACCACTGATAGCCGTAAGGCGCCATGTCGCAGGGAAAGGGCGCGTTTGGCGAGACGAATTCCGCCTCTGGCACGAGGCGCCCCCAATATTGCTGCAACCCGATCAGATCGTTGCCGTCGGCGCCGAGGCCGTGCAGCAGGATGACGACGCGGGTGGGGTTGCCGCCGGCAACGGGCGGACGGGACGGGCCGGAGAGGGCCATCAGCATCGGCGGGCTCGCTTGTTGCGGAAATGAGGCATCGGGATAGAGGCATATCCGATCCAAGGCGCCGCTGTCACCCGCCGGTCTGCGCAATCGGTCCTCGCGGCCCCCCCCCGATCGGGATCAGCGCTCGAACCAGGGCCATTCGGCGCCGCCTTCGTGGGTGACGGCGCCCTTGTTCGCCTGGCCGACCTGGCGGGCGTATTTGGCCAGGAGCCCGGCCTTGTGGCGCGTGGCGGACGGGTGCCAGTGGACCCGACGCTCCGCCAGGACACGGTCTTCGACCAGGAGGTCCATACGTCGGCTGACGGCATCGATCCGGACGATGTCGCCATCGCGCACCAGCGCCAGCGGGCCGCCGATCGCCGCCTCGGGCGCGACATAGCCGACGCAGATCCCGTGCGTCGCACCGGAGAACCGCCCGTCGGTGACGAGCGCCACGCTCTCGCCCATCTGCTGGCCGTAGATCAGGGCGGTGACGCCCAGCATCTCGCGCATGCCCGGCCCGCCGACCGGCCCCTCGTTGCGAATGATCAAGACTTCGCCGGCCTGGTAGGCCCGGGCCTCGACGACGCGAGCGCAATCCTCCTCGCATTCGAACACCCGCGCCGGCCCCTCGTGACGCAGCGTCTTCAGCCCGGCGACTTTGAGTAACGCGCCGTTCGGACACAGATTGCCCTTGAGAACGGCGAGGCCGCCATCCGGCATTATGGGTGCGCCAGCTTTGCGCACCACCGCGCCATCGGGCAGCGCCGCCGCGCCATAAGCCTGCCTCAGGGTGTCGCCCGTCACGGTCAGACACTCGCCATCGATGTAACCGCCCTCGATCAGCGCGCGCAGGATGACCGCGGTGCCGCCGATATCGTGGACATCTTTGGCGGTGAAGCGGCCGCCGGGGCGCAGATCGGCAATGACCGGGGTGCGTTCGCAAACCCGCGCGAAATCGTCGATATCGAAGGCAATGCCAGCCTCATGCGCGATGGCCGGAATGTGCAGGGCGGCATTGGTCGATCCGCCGGTCGCCGCAACGATCGCGCAAGCGTTTTCCAGCGCCTTTTTCGTGACGATGTCGCGCGGCAAGGGCCCACCGCGCGCGATCGCCGCCATCACCAGGGCGCCGCCGCGCCGGGCATGAGCCGCGCGCTCGGCGAAGACGCCGGGCACCATCGATACGTTGGGCACACTGAGGCCGAGCGCCTCCGATACCATCGCCATCGTGTTGGCGGTGAACTGGCCGGCGCAGGCGCCCACACTCGGCAGGCAGGCGCGTTCGAGGAGCGCGAGCGTGGCCTCGTCCATCTCGCCGGTCATCACCGCGCCGACAGCCTCGTAGGAATCGAGGATCGTCACATCTTGCCCGCCAAAGCGTCCCGGCAGCGCGCTGCCGCCATAGACAAAGACCGACGGCACGTTGCACCGCACCATCCCCATCATCACACCCGGCAAAGTCTTGTCGCAGCCGCCGAAACCGACGAGCCCGTCATAGGCGAGGCCGTGCACGACCGCCTCGATCGAGTTGGCGATGACTTCGCGGGTGACCAGCGAGAATTTCATCCCCTCGTGGTTCATCCCGATCCCGTCCGACATCGAGATCGTGGTGAACTCGCGCGGCGTCCCGCCGGAAGCAACGATTCCCTCCTTGGCCGCATCGACCTGAAAGGCATGCGTCATATTGCACGGCGTCTGCTCGCCCTTCATGCTGACGACGCCGACCATCGGCTTCGCGATCGCCTCGTCGTCGAGCCCCATCGCCCGCATGAACGCGCGGTGCGGGGTGCGGGTCAGCCCGAGCTTGGTGACCTCCGACCGGAGTTTTCTCATTGATCTATCCTAATAATGCGTGCGCACCGATTTCGTGACATTCTCGGGGGAACAATAACCCGCACGACGCGACGAAAAGAGGGGGAAGATGACCACGGACGCAATCGCCGGCCAGACGCCGGGCGCGGCACCGCCATCGATGCGCCGGATGATCGTCGCGGCGACGATCGGCAACGTCTTGGAATGGTTCGATTTTGTCGTCTACGGCTTTTTCGCCGTGACGATTGCCGAAGTGTTTTTCCCGGTCAAGAGCCCGACCGTGTCGCTGTTGATCACGTTCGGCGCCTTCGGCCTCGCCTATTTCGTGCGGCCATTGGGAGCGATCATCGTCGGCGGCTATACCGACCGCGCCGGGCGCAAGGCGGGGCTCATGCTGTCGATCCTCTTAATGATGATCGGCACGACGCTGATGGCGCTGACGCCGGGCTACGCCACGATCGGCATCGCCGCCCCGATCCTGATTACCCTCGCCCGCCTCTTGCAGGGGTTTTCGGTCGGCGGCGAATTCGGCAGCGCGGTTAGCTTCCTCGCCGAGCATGCCGGCGGGCGGCGCGGGTTCGCCGCGAGCTGGCAGTTTGCCACCGCCGGCTTTATCACCGTCCTCGCCTCGCTGTTCGGGGTCGCCCTGACGACGCTCTTGACCCACCAGCAGCTGGTCGATTGGGGATGGCGGCTTCCCTATTTCTTCGGAATGCTGATCGGCCCGGCCGGCCTTTATATCCGCGGCAAGATGCTTGAGACCCCGGAGTTTCTCGCAGCCGAGACGCCCGAGGGCATGCCCATCATGGACCTGCTGCGGCGCAATCCGCTGGAGGTGCTGCTGGCGCTCGGGGTCTCGATCATCTCCAACAGCTCGTTTTACATCCTGGCCTATATCCCGACCTACGCGGTCAAGACGCTGCACCTGCCCCAATCGACCGGGTTCACCGCGACGCTGGTCGGCGGGCTGATCCTGGCGATCGGCTCCCCGCTCTTCGGCAATTGGTCGGACAAGATCTCGCGGCCGCTGATCATGGTGGTCGCCTGCTGGCTGTTCGTGCTGACCTCGTACCCGGCGTTCTGGTTGATGGCTGCCCTGCCGTCGCTGGTCGCCTGCATCATCGCCGTCTGCTGGCTGCAGCTGCTCAAGTCCGGCTACAGCGGCGTCTTGCCGTCACTGATGTCGGAGCTGTTCCCGGTGGAGACCCGCGCGATCGGCGTGGCGCTGGGCTTCAGCACCGCGGTGTCGATCTTTGGCGGTTTGGCGCCGCTCATCGCAACTTCGCTGATCGCGCTCACCGGCGATCCGCTGTCGCCAAGCTATTATCTCGTTTTCACCGCCGTACTCAGCCTCGCCGCGCTGATCGCGATCCAGGCCCGGGCCCGCCGTGCAGCCATAATGAGCGCAGCCGCGATCCCGGCGTCATAGCCGGCAGCGCCGAGTGGATCCCTGCGCAGGCAGGGATCCATCATCGGGCATCGGGCCGTTCTTCATGTGGGGGGATGGATCCCTGCCTTCGCAGGGACCCGATCGTACAGCTATGCGGCCCCAGCCGCGCCGGGGCGTGTCGGCTCAGGCCGCCTTGGCGTATTTTCCGGCCAATTGCGGCGTATAATCGGGGTAGGCACCGGGGGTCTTCTGGGCCGCCGTCTCATGGCACTGCAGCCGCGTCTTGCGGTCCCATTTGCGCTTCAGCTCGTCCTTGATGCTGAAGCCGAGCCGCCCGAGGCCGTCGATCTCGATCTCAACCTTGTCGCCGTCCATGAACGGGTTGAGACCGCGGTGGTTGGTGCCGGTGGCGACGATGTCTCCCGGCTCCAACGTGTGGATCGAGGTCAGCCATTCGATGCAGCGCGGGATCTTATGCGCCATGTCGCTGGTGTTGAAGTTCTGGTAGAGCGTGCCGTTGTTCCACAACCGGATCTGCAGTTTCTGCGGGTCCGGAATCTCGTCCTTGGTGACGATGTAGGGGCCGATCGGCGCAAAGGTGTCGCGCGATTTCATGTGAAAAAACCCACCGGCCGGCAGGCCGCGCGCCGAGCCGTCGACGAAGTTGGTGTAGCCGAAGATGCAGTCCATCGCGTTGGCGGCGCTGACGTGACTTGCCCGCTTGCCGATGATGACCGCCATCTCGGCCTCACCCTCGAAGATCGTCGCCGGCGCATCGGGCAATACCATCGTGTCGCCATTGCCGATGATCGCGCCCGGCGATTTGTGGAAGGCGTTGATCAGCGCCGGCTCCTTGCGGGTGCCGTCTTCCATATAGTTGACGGCCATGCAGTCGATGTTGACCGGCTTCGGCAAGGGCGGCCGGATGCGCACGCTCGAGAGCGCGACGCCCTTGCCGCTCGCGGCCGCCGCCTCGAGCTTGCCGCGATAGCTGGCAAAACGCTCGATGAGGCCATTCATCAGATCGCCCGGCCCGGTATGCGGGATGTCGCGCACGACGGCCGAGACATCGACGACGGTGTTGTCGCCCTTCAGCACGCCAAGCTTAAAGTCATCGAAATACAATAATTTCATGTGGTGCTCCCTCGCCTCGTTAGCGCTTTCAGCCGCGCGGGCCGTCCGCGGGCGTGACCGGAGCAGGTTATACCGCGTCCGCCCTCTCGGAGAACCGCCTTTCGCATATCGATGCCGACGTGCGGCCGCGATTGGATTGCCAGTTCTCGGCGGGGCCGTCTATCCTCGGGGCACCGATGGCCGCCCAATTCCTCCTGTCCGCTTTGCGGCACGACCGCGCGATCGTGCTCGGCAGCCTCGCCGTCGCGACCGTCCTCTCCTGGGCCTATCTCCTCGTCGGCGCCGGCATCCCGATGGAGACGATGGACATGGGCGCGGGCCAGACGATGGTCATGGCCCCGGAATGGACGCTCGCCTACGGGCTCGTCGTCTTCCTGATGTGGGCGGTGATGATGGTGGCGATGATGCTGCCGAGCGCCGCACCGGTGACGCTCCTGGTCGCGGGCATCGCCCGGAAACGCCGCGAGGCGGGCGCTGCCCCCGGCCTCACGACGGCGCCCTTCGTCGTCGGCTATCTCGGCGTGTGGGTCGCCTTCGCCCTGACCGCGACAGTGCTGCAATGGCGGCTCGACGCGGCGGCGCTGCTCTCCCCGACGATGGCGCTTGGCAGCGCGCTGGTCGCCGGCGGCGTGCTCGTCGTCGCCGGGATCTATCAATGGACCCCGCTCAAGGAGGCGTGTCTGCGGCACTGCCGCTCGCCGCTCGATTTCATCATGCATCATTGGCGGGACGGCGCCCTCGGGGCGTTCGTCAGCGGCGCACGCCACGGGGTGTTTTGCTTCGGCTGCTGCTGGATGCTGATGGCGCTGCTGTTCGTTGGCGGCATTATGAACCTCGCCTGGATCGCCGCTATTGCGCTCCTGGTCTTGATCGAGAAGACGCTGCCGTGGGGCGTGTGGGTCGGGCGTGCGACCGGTGCGGTCTTGGTCGTGTGGGGGTTCGTCGCGGTGGCGATGGCCGTCTGACGGCGATCTCGGCTAACATCAGCGGCGACCCGGCCAGGAGGAGAGCCATGCCCGTCGCCACTATCCGCGGTCGTCGACATCAATTACGAGATCCTCGGCGATCGTGGCCCGTTTGTGGTGCTGCAGCCCGGCGGGCGGCGTGCGCTCGGGCGCGGTCAAGCCGCTCGGCGCCCAGATCGCCGGGGCCGGCTATCGCGTCATCGTCTATGACCGGCGCAATTCGGCGCCTCGAGCGTCGCCATCGAGGGCGATCGCGAAAACGACGTCTGGGCCGAGGATCTGCACGAACTGTTGGCCGGGCTCGATGCGCTGCCGGCCTATATCGGCGGTAGTTCGTCCGGGTGCCGGCTGGCGATGATCCTGGCGTTGCGCCGGCCCGCGGATGTGCGCGGTCTCCTGCTGTGGCGCGTCACCGGCGGCGCCGTTGCCGCCCAGCGTCTGACCAACCAGTATTACACGTCGCACATCGAAGCCGCCGAGAAAGGCGGGATGGCGGCGGTCTGCGCGACTGGATCATTGGCGCGAGCTCATTGCCGCCAACCCGGCGAGCCGGGCCAAGCTGATGGCAATGGAGCCCCAGGATTTCATCGCCCGCATGGTGCGCTGGCGCCGCAGCTTTGAGGCCGGGGCGGAGCATCCGGTGATCGGCCTCAGCCCCTCCGAGCTGCGAGGGATGACGATGCCGGCCTGCATCGCGCCCGGCGCGGACCCGGTGCATCCGCGCAGTGCCGGCCAGGCCGCGCACCGATTGATGCCAAACGCCGAGTACCATCAGGTCGTCACCGATGATCACGCCGACCTCGATGCCGCCTTCGCCGATTGGGACCGGAAGCAAGGGGTCCTGGCCGCGACCTTCATCGATTTCCTGCGCCGGCAGGGTAGGCGATAGGCGCGCCAGTCGTCGTTGCGGGCAAAGCGAAGCAATCCCGTTCGGCATAGGCAAAACGGCGGGGATTGCTTCGTCGCTGCGCTTCTCGCAATGACACCCTGGGTCAAACCCGCGGCGGGCCCATCGGGTTGACGCGGATGCCTGTGCGCAGATTGCGGTAGGGCAGTTCGGCTGGGTCGGAGACATGAGCGCCGGGCGAGACGACGCAGAGCACGCGCTCGGCGATCGGCTCGAAATCGGCGCGGAAATGCACCGTCGATTTCAATGCGAGGATCGGCACCCGCGCCGGCTCGACCCCGACATGGCGAAACATTTCCTGGTCGGCGGCCTGGATGCGCTTCGAGGCGAGCACCACCGAGACGCCGCTCGCCTCGTCGGTCACCAGCGCCATCGGGCCGATGTTGAAGCGGGCGCCGCCATACATCGGGCCGGTTCCAGTGAATTCCCCACTGCCGAGGCGCACGACCCGCCACTCGGCCGCGACCGGAACTTCGCCCGCATAGCCGATCTTGGCGCCGATCCCGCCATTGAGGCGCGCGCCCTCACCGGCAGCGGCGGCCGCCGCGGCGGCTTCGGGATCGACAATCATGCCGATGACCGCGCCCAGGGCGCGCTGGGCGATGAGGGCCCGCAGCAGCCCGACCGTGTCCGATGTGCCGCCGGCGCCGGGATTGTCCTGGATGTCGGCCAAGACGATCGGCTTGGTCGCGTGGCGCGCGAGCCGGAGCGCCTCTGCGGCGGCCTCCTCGGGGGTGTAGAGCTTGCCGGCAAAGGCGGCTTCGCGCTCGTGGACCGCGGCGGCGATGCGGTCGGCCGCGGCCTCGGCGGCGTCCTGGTCGTGGCCGTAGACGACCAGCGCGGGCCCGCACTGGGCGATGTCGGCCGGTGGGAAGCCCGGCGTGTGGGTGATGCTGACGATGCCCTGGTTGTGCGAGGCGGCGCCGTGCTCGACCTCGTCGATCAGCGCGAAGATGCCGCGGGCCGGCTCGGCTTCGGTGCATTGCCACACCAGCGGGATCAGAAACCCGATCTGGCGATAGGCCTTGTAGAGCGGCCGGCGCTCCTTCAACAGGCGGTCGAGCAGTTCGGCGGCGCGTCCGCCGGTTGCCGCCATGTCGATATGCGGGTAGGTGCGGTAGCCAACCATTGCGCTGGCGTGATGCACCATCTCTCGTGTCATGTTGGTGTGGTAGTCGAGGCTGGTGACGATCGGCACCCGATCGCCCAGAGCCGCGCGGATGCGGCGCAGCAGTTCGCCCTCGCCGTCTTCCAGATGCTCGGCCACCATCGCGCCGTGCAGATCGAGATAGACGCCATCCACCGGGGCTTGCGCGGCGAGGTCTTCGAGGATGGCGCCGGCGACCCGCTCGTAGGCCGCGCGCTCGACATGTGCCGAGGGTGGCGCCGAGCACCAGCACAGGGGTAGGAGCTCGTGACCCTTCGCGCGCAACGCCTCGATCGCGCCGGCGATCGGGATGTTGTAGCCGCGGACGGCAAGGGTCAATTCGGCCCCGCGGACAAAGCCGGGCCACGCATCGGCCCGCGCAAAGTCGTCCCAGGTCGCGCGCTGTGGCGCAAAGGTGTTGGTCTCGTGCTGGAACCCGCCGACCGCGATCCGCGCCATGTGGTCCTCTCCTGCTTGCGCCTACGCCCCTCGTCAGCGCCCTCCTGCCGGCAGCAGGGGATTGTGGCTGCCGCCGCCCGGCTCGCCGGAAGGGGCGGTCGCGAGCAGCGTCTGGCCGGCGTGGGCATGCTCGTTGCCAGCGATGGCGAGGGACAAGTAGCTTAGCGGGTCGGTGGGGGTTGCCGCGCCGGTGTGCGGGCCGGCCGGGGCGATATCGGCGAACGTGGTCTGTGACGCCCCGCCGCCGGCGACCGGCGGGTCGGTGACCAGCGTTCCGCCCTTTCCGTCGGTGGCCAGCTTGAAGCTGCTGGTTGTATAGGCCCCGAGCAGCGTCAGGTGGACGCTATGCCCCCCACCGCTGACCGTCAGAGTGCCGCTTTTTGTGGTGGTCTGCACGAAGCTTTCGGTGGTGACACCCGCTTTGAAGGGGATCCCCCGCAGATCGATCCGGTCGGGCTTGCCGAAATTTTTGATAACGGCGGTGAAGCCGGCCCCGGCATCGAGCTGCAACGTGCCGCCGCTGACAAAGGTGACTGTGCCGCTGGCGGTGCCGCCGCTCGCCACCTCGAAGAGACCGCCGCTGATCACCCCGCCGCTCGCCCTGCCGTGAACGATCTCGCTCCCGCCGCTGCGGACGGTCGTGCTGTTCGCCCGGCCACCGGCCGAGACGACCTCGCCGCCGCTCAGCACGGTGCCGCTCGTTGCGCCGCCTGAGAGTACGGTCTGGCTGCCGCCGTGCTTCACCGTGGCGCCGATCGCCACCCCGCCCGACGAGACCATTTGCGAGCCGCCGCTACTGACGCTGGCACCGACAGCCGTGCCGTCGACAGCCTGCACTCCGGTCCTGAGGATCGTCGCGCCGGTGTCGTGACCGCCCGCCTCGATGGTCTCGCGGCCAGCGCTCAGTACCGTCGCGCTGACCGTCCCTTTGCTGCGGACATCCAGGTTTCCGCCCCGCAGAATCGTGCCGCCCGCGGCGCCGCCGGAACTCGATCGCCATGCTGAAGCCGCCGCGGAGAAGGACAGAGGCATTGGCGCGGCCAAAGACGTCCAATAAGCCGCCGCTGCTGACGGTGGCGGCGCTGGTCGAACCCCCCGCCGAGACGATTTCGGAGCCGCCGCTGCCGACCCTCGTCGCGCTTGCCACCCCGCCGGATGCGACGATCTGCGAGCCGCCGCTGGAGACGACCGCGCCGCTCGCCACGCCGCCGGCGCTGATGGTTTGCCGCCCGCCGCTGGTGACCGTACTCCCGCTCGTGGTGCCGTGCGACGACACGATTTCGCTGCCGCCGCTCAGCACCGTCCCGCGCGTCGTGCCGCCCGACACGACCAGAACGCTGCCGCCGCTCACGACGGTCAGCCGGCTGTTGCCGATAATCGCGCCGGCGGCGACCAGCGTGCCCTTCTCGGTCAGCGTGCCGAGAGTGCTGAACGTGGCCCCGGCGCCGATCGTGTTGCTGCCGCTGAGCACCCATCGCGCCCCGGTATCGACGGTCACGGTCGAGAAGCCGAGATACTTCGTGCCGAGCCCGGACACTGTGCCGATCGACGCGGCCGAGGCCAGCTCTAGCGTATTGCTGGCGGTGCCGCCGTTGACGAGGCCGGAAAACACCGCCCCGGGATCGATGATCAGCCGGTTGTTGCCGCCTTTGAAACGCACCGCGGTGCCGCCCGCGCCGCCGATCGTGCCCGCATTGGTCAGGGTGCTGCCGGCGAATCCGAAATAGACGCCGGTTCCGAACGACGTCCTGGTACCGGAGATCGTGCCGAAATTGACGACGGAACCCGCCGCGTTCCTGACCACGACGCCGGCGCCCCCGCCGGTGATCAGAGCTGCGGCTGAGCCGCTCGGTCCGTTGGTGACGCTACCGCCGTGCGCTAGGTAAACGCCGGCCGTCGAGGTGCCGATGGTCTTGATCGTCCCGAAATTGACGACGTTGCCCGCTTGGGTCCCGTTGAAACCGATCGCGTCGTTGAAGCCCAGGATCAGCGCCTTCGTCGAGCCGATCGCGCCATTCGTGACAGACCCGCGCGCGTACAGCGCAATGCCGAAGCTACTGCTGCCGACATCGACGACCGTGCCGAAATTGGCGATCGTGCCGCTCGCGCCCAGGCGCACGCCGGCACCCCCGGTACCGGTCCCCCTGATCGTGGCGGAATTGTTGACCGTTCCGGCGCCGCCGGTGATGAAGACGCCGCGGTATCCTTGAATCAGTCCCCGCGTGCCGGTGTTGGTGACGCTGCCGCCCGCGTTGAGGTAAACACCGGCGGCCGAGGCGGCCGTGCCGGTGCCGAGGATCGTCGCGGAATTGGCGACCGCGCCGGCCGACGCGGCGATTTTGACCCCGTCGTATCCTTCGATCAGTCCGGCGTTGTTGGCGACGCTGCCGCCCGCGTTGAGGTAAACACCGGCGGCCACGGCTGCGGCCGTGCCGGTGCCGACGATCGTGGCGGAATTGGTGACCGTGCCGGTGCCGCCGGCGATGATGACGCCGCCATACCCTTGAATCAGTCCGCCCGTGCCGGTGTTGGCGACGCTGCCGCCCGCGTTGAAGTAAACACCGGCGGCCGTGGCCGTGCCGGTCCCGAGGATCGTCGAGGAATTGGTGACCGTGCCGGCGCCGCCGGCGATGACGACGCCGCCGTATCCTTGAATCAGTCCCCCCGTGCCGGTGTTGGCGACGCTGCCGCCCGCGCTGAGGTAAGCGCCGGCGGCCGAGGCGGCCGTGCCGGTGCCGATGATCGTGGCGGAATTGGTGACCGTGCCGGTGCCGCCGGCGATGACGACGCCGCCGTATCCTTGAATCAGTCCCCCCGTACCGGTGTTGGCGACGCTGCCGCCCGCATTGAAGTATACGCCGGCGGCCGAGGCCGCCGAACCGGTGCCGATGATCGTCGCGGAATTGGTGACCGTGCCGGCCGACGTGGTGATTTTAACCCCGCCGTATCCTTCGATCAGGCCGGCATTGTTGGCGACGCTGCCGCCGGCGTTTAGGTAAACGCCAGCGGCCGCGGCCGTGCCGGCGCCGATGATCGTCGCGGAATTGGTGACCGTGCCGGCGCCGCCGGCGATGACGACGCCGCCGTATCCTTGAATCAGTCCCCCCGTACCGGTGTTGGCGACGCTGCCGCCCGCACTGAGGTATACGCCAGCGGCCGAGGCGGTCGCACCGGTGCCCATAATCGTGGCGGAATTGGTGACCGTGCCGGCCGACGTGCTGATTTTAACCCCGCCGTATCCTTCGATCAGGCCGGCATCGTTAGCGACGCTGCCGCCCGCACTGAGGTAAACACCGGCGTCCGAGGCGGTGCCGGTGCCGAGGATAGTCGAGTAATTGGTGACCGTGCCGGCGCCGCCGGCGATGACGACGCCGCCGTATCCCTGAATCAGTCCCGCCGTGCCAGTGTTAGCGACGCTGCCGCCCGCACTGAGGTAAACACCGGCCGCCGAGGCGGTCGTGCCGGTGCCGATGATCGTGGCGGAATTGGTGACCGTGCCGGCGCCGCCGGCAATGACGACGCCGCCGTATCCCTGAATCAATCCCGCCGTGCCGGTGTTGGCGACGCTGCCGCCCGCGCTGAGGTAAACACCGGCGGCAGAGGCGGTCGTGCCGGTGCCGAGAATCGTGGCGGAATTGGCGACTGTTCCGGCGGTGCCCTTGATGACGACGCCGTCGCTGCCGGTGATCAGGCCCGTGCCGGTGTTGGCAACGCTGCCGCCCGCACTGAGGTAAACGCCGGCCGCCGAGGCGATCGTGCCGGTGCCGATGATCGTGGCGGAATTGGTGACCGTGCCGGCGACGCCCTTGATGACGACGCCGCCGTATCCTTGAATGAGGCCCCCCGTGCCGGTGTTGGCGACGCTGCCGCCCGCGCTGAGGTAAACGCCGGCGTTCGAGGCGGTCGTGCCGGTGCCGAGGATCGTGGCGGAATTGGTGACTGTGCCGACGGCGCCCTTGATGACGACGCCGCTATATCCTTGAATTAGTCCCCCCGTGCCTGCATTGTCGACGCTGCCGCCGCGGGCGAGGTCAACGCCATCACCGGCGGTTGCCGTGATGGTGCCCTGGTTCACGACGGTCCAGGCCGACGTGCTGGGGCCGAAGATGCCGGCGCCGGCGCCGGTGTTGTCGATATAGCCGGTCGAGGTGATCGTCAGCGGCGAGGCGTAGGTGCCCGAATTGCTGAGTGTGATCCCTTGCGTGATCGTATTAGCGATCGACATAACGTCCTCCACTGGCCGGTACCGTGCAAGACCGGCGAGCCCTGCTTTTAGCCTACGAAAACGAGTAAAATCTTAAAGACGTCTACTATTACCTGTAATAAAGCATAAGCCAAGCCATCGCGTTACAGAAATATTCGCTCGGCCGTCACCCCGAAGATTCATGATGTCGACCGCGCGCCGCCGGCAGGCACAGCGCCGCTTTGGGGTCGACAGTGGGCGCTCGCGGTCGATACCAAACATGGATGAGGAATTGCGCGCAGGCTCACCCGCCGCCGAGCGCCTCGTCGAGGTCGCGGATCAGGTCTTCGGCGCTCTCCAGGCCGACCGAGAGGCGGACGACGTCGGGGCCGGCGCCGGCGGCTTCGCGCTGCTCGTCGGACAATTGGCGATGGGTGGTCGAGGCGGGGTGGAGGATGAGGCTGCGGGTGTCGCCGATATTGGCGAGGTGCGAGAAGAGGCGGACGCTCTCGACGAGCTTGATGCCGGCCTCGTAGCCGCCGTTGACCCCGAAGGTGAAGACCGCGCCGGCGCCTTTCGGCAGGTATTTCTTCGCCAGCTGATGGTACGGGCTCGATTTGAGGCCGGCGTAGGAGACCCAGGCGACGCGGCTGTGACCGGCGAGGAACTCGGCGACCTTTTGCGCATTCTCGACATGCCGCTCCATGCGGACATGGAGGCTTTCGATTCCGGTCAGGGTCAGGAAGGCGTTCATCGGCGACAGGGTCGGGCCGAAATCGCGGAGCGCCACCGCGCGCGCCTTGGTGGTAAAGGCGAAATCACCGAAATTCTCGAAGAATTTGAGGCCGTGGTAGGCCGGCTCCGGATCGGTCAATGAGGGGAAGCGATTGCCCTGGCCCCAGTCGAAGCGGCCGGATTCGACGACCATCCCGCCAAGCGCGGCGCCGTGGCCGCCCAAAAACTTGGTGGTCGAGTGGCAGATGAGGTCAGCGCCCCATTCGAAGGGCCGGCACAGATAGGGCGTGGCGAGAGTGTTATCAACAATCAGCGGAATGCCCGATTCGTGCGCGATTGCCGCCACCTTCTCAATATCGACGACGACGCCGCCGGGATTGGCGAGGTTCTCGATAAAGATCGCCTTGCATTTGGGGGTCATCGCGCGGCGGAAATTCTCGGGCTCGGTCGGGTCGACGAAATGGCACTTCCAGCCGAGCTTGGGGAACGACAGGCCGAACTGGGTCAAGGAGCCGCCGTAGAGGTTGCGCGAGGCGAGGAATTCGTCGCCCGGCTGCATCAGTGTGAAGAAAATCAGGAACTGCGCGGCGTGGCCCGAGGCCGCCGCGACCGCGGCGCGGCCGCCTTCGAGGCTGGCGATGCGCTCTTCGAGGACGGACACCGTCGGGTTGGTCAGGCGCGAATAGATGTAGCCGAAATTGTGCAGGTTGAAGAGCCCGGCGGCGTGGTCGACATCGTCGAAGACGTAGGAAGTTGTCTGGTAGATCGGGGTCGAGCGCGCGCCGGTTACCGGATCGGGCGCGGCGCCGGCGTGGACCGCGCGCGTGTCGAACCCGTAGCTTTGATTGTGCGAGGGCGCGGCGCGTTCGCGCACCGGGCGCGGGCGCGGGGCCTGTGGCGCGCGGTTCTGGATGATGCCGCTGTTGACCCCGCTCCACGACAATTCGCCGCCCAAGCGGCCGAACTCGATCTTGGGACAGCGGTTCATGATGACTTCGATCCCGGCGGCCTCGGCCCGCGCGGCCGCCGAATCGCTGCGGATGCCGAGCTGCATCCACACCACCGGCGCATGAATGGCGATCGCCTCCTCGACGATTTGGGGCGCCTCGGATGCCGGGCGGAAGACATCGACCATGTCAATGGGCCCAAGGAGATCAACCGGGATCTCGCGCAGCGAGGCGTAGACCCGCTCGCCGAGGAGCTCCTGGCCGGCGATGCCGGGGTTGACCGGAATCACCCGGTACCCCTTCCCCTGCAGGTATTTCATCACGAAATAGCTCGGCCGGTTCCAATTGGACGAGGCCCCGACCATCGCGATCGTGCGGACCCGCTCAAGGACGCCGCGGATCTTCGCATCGGAGTAGGGGATCGCATCGAGCTGGCTCATGGCGCCTCGCAATTCACCCGGGAAGATGTTTCACATCCTATCGAACGCCGGCCGCCTATGCTCGGCGAGAAACGCCGGTGCTCCACCGCGACAGGTTGTCGGCCGACCCGGCCGCATAACAGCGGTTATTCACAATAAATTCATGATGTTTACGCGATACACGGGCGTCCGTTTTGCGCTATAGGCTACTTCGTCGGCGCAGGCCTGAGCGGCTTAAGCTTCGCTTAACCCCCGATTGGGCAAAATGCGTTGACGTAGGCGGTAACAAAGCTGACATTTCAAGTGATCAGACCGGCACCAAGGATCGTTCGAGGCCATGAGCGTTGCCCCCGGCCGGCAGCGTACCGGCAGCTGTTGTCAGACGACCCGAAAGCGGTCTTGTTCGCCAGGAGGGATAGCATGCCCCCGGGGATAGTGTGATGATGGATCGAATGTGGTCTGCCCTGATAGCGCCAGCGATCGACCGTTCGGGTGCGACAGTAATCGAATACGCCCTGATTGCGAGCATCATTTCGATTTCGATCCTCGTCTGGGCTTTTGAGATCGGCACCTCGGTGAGCGGCTTTTTCCGGATGATGGCCACCAACCTCTGAAATTGCCACGTCCTGCGCCAGCCGGTTCGCCGGCTGCCGGGTGAGTTGAGCACCTTGCGCTAAATTCGTATCCTCGCGCCCACCAGGGCGCCGCGAGTGCGGCACCGCTCTTGAGGGAGAGCCGCAATGACCACCGGATGGCAGCCGGCGCACGCCTATCCCGACCCGGCAATCATTACTTTGGATCCGCGTTTCGAGCCGCTGCGTCCGCCGATGAACGCCGCGGTGGAGCGGCTCTACACCGGCTGCCGCTGGAGCGAGGGGCCGGTGTGGATCGGCGATGGGCGGTTTCTGCTGTGGAGCGACATCCCCAACAACCGCATCCTCAAATGGGACGAGGAAACCGGCGAGACCTCAGCGTCTTTCGCAAGCCCTCGAACAATGCCAACGGCAACACCCGCGACCGCCAGGGGCGGCTTGTCACCTGCGAGCACGGCGATGCGCCGGGTGACCCGCACCGAGCATGACGGCTCGATCACGGTCATGTGCAACCGCTTCGAGAGCAAGCCGCTCAATTCGCCCAACGACGTCGTCGTCAAATCGGACGGCTCGGTGTGGTTCACCGACCCGCCTTTCGGCATCGCCGGCGATTACGAAGGCGACAAGGCCGAACCGGAACTGCCGACCAACGTCTATCGCGTCGACGGCCGCACCGGGCGCGCTACGGTCGTCGCCGACGAGTTCGCGGCCCGAACGGGCTGTGCTTCTCGCCCGACGAGTCGAAGCCTCTACATCGTCGCAGTCGCGGGCCCGGCCGCAGCGCGCGATCCGCGTCTTCGATGTCGTCGACGACGGCACCGGCCTCGCCAACCCGCGCAACTTCGCCGATCTCGGCGAGGGCACGCCCGACGGCTTCCGCTGCGATGTCGAGGGTAATCTGTGGTGCGGCTGGGGGATGAGCGACGCCCTGAACGGGGTCGCCGTGTTCGCGCCCGACGGCACGATGATCGGCCGCATCTCGCTCTCCGAACGCTGCGCCAATCTGTGTTTCGGCGGGGTGAAGCGCAACCGCCTGTTCATGGCGGCGAGCCAGTCGCTCTACGCTGTCTACGTCAACACCGAGGGCGCGATCGGCGGGTAGTGGGCGCTCAATACTCTTTATATTGGAGGAACTTGCCGGAGAGAGTCAGCTTGACGCGGTCGCCTTTCGGATCGGGCTGGCGCTCGATCGCCATGTCGAAATCTATGGCGCTCATGATACCGTCGCCGAACTCCTCCTGGATCAGCTCCTTCCAGGTGGTGCCGTAGACCTGGACCAGCTCGTAGAAGCGGTAGATCAGCGGGTCCAGCGGCACCGCGCCCGGGAGCGAGCCGCGATTGGGTACCTCCTGCAGCTGTAGGGTCTCCTCGTCAGTCAACCCTAACAGCGCGGCGGCGCGCGCCGCCTGCTCGGGGCGCAGCTTCATCTGGCCGAGCAGCGCCGCCGTCAGATAAACCGGCGAGCCGCCGCCCAATTCGGCGGCGATGGTCTTCCAGCTCAAGCCTTTGAGCCGCTTCTCCGAGAGGATCTTTCCGGTCAGCTTGGCACGGGTCATTGCAGCCCCTCCTGATCGCGTAACGGCAAATCTTACCGCAACACTTATGCCAATTCCGCGAAGACCCAGGCATTGGGCGCGGTGTTTTATCCCCAAGGCCCCGGCGGGCGGGTGGGGCGCCGCCCGGTATCGGGCACGCTGCCGCGGTGGAAGGTCTGCCGTCCGGCGAGCGCGCTTGGAGGCGCGGTCGCCCAAACCGGGGTCCGGCGCGGCTGCAACAGCCCAACTCGGCCGGACCGCATCGCGAGAAAGAGGATGATGCCGGCGGCGAAACCGCCGACATGCGCCCACACGGCCACTCCCGGCGAGGCCGGGTCGGCGCTGAGCCCGCTCAACAGCTGCATCGCGAACCACAGGCCGAGGAGGATCCAGGCCGGGATCGCGACAATCCAGAAGAAGATCACGATCCACACGAAACAATGCACGTTGGCACGCGGGTAGGTCACCAGATAGGCCCCGAGCACGCCGGCGATCGCGCCGCTGGCGCCGAGCATCGGCACCGCGGCGTGCGGCGCCGCGAGAGCCTGGACCAGCGCCGCCGCGACCCCGCTGCCGAGATACAATACGAGGTAGCGCGCGCCCCCGAGCAGATCCTCGACATTGTTGCCGAAGATCCACAGGAACAAGAGGTTGCCGCCGAGATGCAACCACCCGCCGTGCAGGAACATGCTGGTAAAGATCGTCGCCCAGGGTGGGATGATGGCCAGTTCCGGGCGCAGCTCGCGATAGCCGAAGAGCCGGGCCGGAACCATCCCGTATTGAAGGCCGACGGCGTGCGGATCCTCGCCGAGCTGCCAAAGGAAGGCGCCGATGCACATGCCGATCAGCGTCAAGGTGACGAGCGGCGGGCGCTGGATCGGGTTGTCGTCGTAAAGCGGCAGGGCGAAGATCACGCCGGCGCCCCCGAATTGGTTGTCGTCCCGGCTTTCGCCGGCACGGCAATTTCCTTGGGGGTCAGGAGCCGACGAGGCCGAGCTGCGGGCTCGACGGTTCGGCGAAGCGCTGCTTCGGGACGCGCCCGGCGAGCCGCGCCAGGCGCCCGGCTTCGACCGCGGCGCGCATCGCGGCCGCCATCCGCACCGGATCGTGCGAGCGGGCGATGGCGGTATCGATCATCACCGCGTCACAACCCAATTCCATCGCCTGAGCGGCGTCCGACGCCGTGCCGATGCCGGCATCGAGGACCACCGGCACCGGACTGCGGGTGCAGATCAATTCGATTGCCGCCGGGTTGGCAATCCCCATCCCCGAGCCGATCAGGGAGCCCAGCGGCATCACCGCGGCGCACCCGACATCGGCCAGTTTCTGGCAGGCGACCGGGTCCTCGTTGCAGTAGGGGAGAACCACAAAACCCTTGCGCACCAATTCGTCGGCGGCGTGCACCAACTGCTCGACATCGGGATACAAGAGATCGCGATCGCCGATCAATTCGAGCTTGACCCAATTGGTGTCGAGCGCCTCCCGAGCCAATTCGGCGGTCAGGATCGCGTCGCGGGCGGTGACGCAGCCCGAGGTGTTGGGCAGCAGCCGGTAGCGCCCGCTGACCAGGTCGACGAGGCTCCCGGAGTAGCCTTCAAGGCTGATCCGCCGGATCGACATCGTCACCAGTTCGGTGCCGCTCGCAGCCAGCGCATCGAGCATCACCTGCTGGCTGGGGTAGCGGGCGGTGCCGGCGATCAACCGCGATGAAAAGGCGGTGCCGGCAATCATCAGCGGATCATCGTTCATGGGCTTCTTCCTACTCGACAAACTCAGCCGCCCTGGAGTGGGCGGACGATCTCAACCTCGTCGCCTTGGGAAAGCGCGGCGACCGGCCATTCGGTGCGGCGCACCACGGCGCCATTGACGGCGACGGCGAGAAAGCGCGCCCCGGGATCGATGCCGCGCAGGGCCAAAAGCTCGGCGACCGTCGCCACCGCAACTTCGGCTTCGACGCCGTTGACGCGCAGCCGCGTCATAGCGCGTGCGTCGCCCGGGCCGCGTGCTTCATCGCACCATCCCCAGCCGCAAAGCGCTCGGGCGAGAACGGATGGGCGATCTCGGGCAGCGCTCCTGTCAGTATATAGGCGCCGACCACGGCGGCGCTGACCGGCGTCAGCAAAATGCCGTTGCGATGATGCCCGGTGGCGATGACGAGCCGGTCGAGGCCGCTCGGCCCCAGCATCGGCGCATCGTCGCGCGAGCCCGGGCGGAACCCGACCCACATCTCGGCGATCGGCAATTCTTCGATTCCTGGGATCGCGCGCCACGCGCCTTCGAGGAGCGCCAACACCCCGCCGGCGGTGAGGCGCTGATCGAACCCGCGCTCTTCGACGGTGGCGCCGATGACCAGGCGTCCGTCAAGGCGCGGCACCAGATAGAGGCCGCGTGGCAGCCACACCACGTGGCGCAGCAAGGGCGCCGCCTTGTCCATCTGCACGGCCAGCATCTGGCCCTTTATCGGGCGCACCGGCGGCAGGTATTCCGGCGTAATGCCGCCGATCTCGCGCGACCAGGCGCCGGCCGCCAAGACGACGATGTCGGCGGGATCCCGGCCGCGCTCGCTGAGGATTCCGGTGGCCCGGCCGCCGGCCACGGTGATCTCGCGGACCGCGCAATGCTCGACAAGTTCGACCCCGGCGCCCCGGGCGGCCGCTGCCAGCGCACGGCCAAGCTGGCGGTTCTCGACCTGATGGTCGCGCGGGCTCCATAGGGCGGCGGCGATGCCGGGCTTCAGATGCGGCTCCTTCTCGCGCGCCTCGGCCGCGGTCAGCCATGCGAGGTCGAGCCCGAGCCCTTTCTGGAACTCGTAGGAATGGCGCAGCTGCGCGGCGTCATCGCGGTTGAGTGCGACGACGATCGTCCCTTCGTCGCGGTATTCGGGCGAGATGCCCGAAGCGGCTGTCAATTCGCGCGCGAAATCCAGCCACAGGCGCTGGCTTTCGAGCGTCAGCGCGAGGAGCGGCTCCTCGCCCGGCTCGGTCTCGACCGCCGCGGCAAGCATGCCCGCCGCCGCCCAGCTGGCGCCGTGTCCGGCCTCGCCCCGGTCGTAGACGCTGACTGCGCAACCGGCCTGCGCCAGCCGCCAGGCGATGCCGAGACCGATGACGCCGGCCCCGATGATGATTGTCTTCGGTCGGTGGGTTGGGACAATGACGGACGCGCTGATGGCGACTCCCTTCACCGGGCATGCCCGGCCAGGTTCAGTGGGTGTGATCTCAGCTCCTGGCCGTGCGGGCAACCCCGCACCGCCGGGCAGCACCCCAGCCTCGCCCCAATTTCAAGCCGAGCCCCACGGCGATGCAAGGATTTTCTGCGCGGCCGGCGGCAGCGCCGATTGCGTCGGCCGGCGGTTAACGGTTTGGTGAGGGTCTTCGAGTATTTTGTTGCCTCAGGCGCTTGGTTGCGCCGCCCGCAAGGGCATCCTCCCCTCACCTTGAGGCCGCCACGATGGCGGCCTCTTTTTTTCGCTCGCGAACGGGTTAGAGCGCGCAATTTGACAGCCGCCCCGCGCCGGCACTATCACCGCCCTATATGCGCGGGAGCGGGTGATGGCGAACAAGGTCTACCCCAATGCCGAGGCGGCGCTGGCCGGGTCGGTGCATGACGGGATGATGGTGATGGCCGGCGGCTTTGGCCTGTGCGGCATCCCGGAAAAGCTGATCCTGGCGCTGCGCAATTCGGGGGTGACAGGCCTCACCGTCGTCTCGAACAATGCCGGGATCGACGGGGCCGGTCTGGGGCTCCTCCTCGAACCCGGCAGATCGCCAAGATGATCTCGTCCTATGTCGGCGAGAACAAGCTCTTCGCCGAGCTCTACCTCAAGGGCGCACTCGACTGTGCATTTTGCAGGACCGGCGTGGGAATCCGCACGGGGCCCGTGGCCTAAAGTGATGATCATGAACGGCCGAAATAATTTCGGGGCGCGCTGGCACGGCGCAGGCTCTTGTCCCTGTAGAAAAGGCACTGCACGTGCCGCAAACGACCAACAGCAGCGAAAATGAACGATCTGAATGCCCTCATATTTGGTCTCTTCGGAGCCACCATGGAGCTCCTTCCCCGGGTCTTTCCGTCGTGGTTCCCGCCGACCGGTGCCGACCAGGCAAGCGGGCGCGCGCTTTGGCTCGATGTGATGGGTGCCGTTCAATTAGGGCTGGGCGCAGGATACCTCCTGCGGGCGCACGTCGTTCCCGCCGCGGCCCGAATCCTCTCGGCGATCCCAGCGGGCGATCGGGGCTCATTCGCTCTTCCAGATCCCCGCATCGTGTCCGGTCGCTGACCGGGGGGAGGGCTTGGATTCTGCCATCCGGCCCTCCCACGAGCGGCCAGCGGCGGCGACGCCGCGAGCCTGGACGCGCGATGACCGCGCCGGGGCCGTTCGCGCAGCCTTGCGAGAAGGCAGTGCGTGGCCGGGCCTAGAGCAGCGTGGCCTGGCCGCCCCCCGCGGGCCTGAGCCCGACGGCGGCGTAGCCCCTCTCCGTGAGGACGCGTCCCTGCGGCGTCCGCTGCAGATAGCCCTCCTGGATGAGGAACGGCTCGTGCACCTCCTCAAGGGTCTCGGCCTCCTCGCCGACCGCCACCGCGATCGTGCTCATCCCCACGGGCCCGCCGCGGTAGTTCTCGGCCATCGCGCGCAGCATCCGCTTGTCCATCTCGTCGAGGCCGGCCGCGTCGATCTCGAGGAGCTCGAGACCGGCGGAGGCCACGTCGCGCGTGATGACCCGCCGGCGCGCTCCTGGGCAAAGTCGCGGACGAAGTTGATCAGGTTGTTGGCCACGCGCGGCGTGCCGCGGGCGCGCGACGCGATCTCCGCGGCGCCCCCCTCGTCGATCGCGACCTTGAGCAGCTTGCACGTCCTGCGGACGATCGAGTGGAGGGTGGCCTTGTCGTAGTAGTCCAGGCGAGTCTGGAGCGTGAATCTCGACCTGAGCGGCGCCGTGAGGAGACCCGAGCGCGTCGTCGCACCGATGAGCGTGAACCGCGGGAGCGACAGGCGCACGCTCCGGGCGTTCGGCCCCTGGTCGATCATGATGTCGATCCGGAAGTCCTCCATGGCCGAGTAGAGGTACTCCTCGACGGTCTTCGGGATCCGGTGGATC
>CAVTGB010000078.1:0-24416 GCA_963734125.1 uncultured Alphaproteobacteria bacterium | reverse complement strand
GCACCGGCTATTCCTGGTACCGCTGGGAACATCGTTGGGTCCCGCCCGCGCCGGGCAGATATACCCTGATGTGCCGCGCCACCAACGCGAACGGCGAGACGCAGCCGATCGAGTTTCCCAACCCGTGGGACGGCAGGGGCTACGGCAACAACATGGTCTTCCCCCACCACGTCGTTGTCAGCGACGGTTAGCTGGCGGGGGCGGGGACCGAGGACGGCGATGGGCTTCTGCGGGGCTGGCTGGAGAACTCCGAAGCTGGTCGCGGAAGCTGATCCTCGGCCAGCGACCTGCGCATGATGAACCCCGGGGTTTCCTGGCGGCTCTCTCGACGAGCCCTATCGGGCGGACCCGCCGCGCTTCTTCGGCGGGCAGCAGCGACAGCTCGACGAGGACGAGGAGGACAAGGCCAACACCAATTCGATCATGGGCATGGAGGTGCAGGGCCTGGCGATCCCGGCGTTCGACATCCAGGGCGGGGGCGACGCGTCGAGCCGGGAGTTGCGCCGTCGCAGCCGCGCCCGGCACCCGCATTTCAGCGTCGCGCGGGCGCGCGCCTTCGATGCGCCCTCGACGCTGACGGCGATGGACATTGAGGGCATCGACGTTGCCGTGATGTACGGCACGCGGGGCCGCCAGATCCTCTGTCACGACGATCTGAAGCCCGACTACGCCGCCGCCCTCGCGCGCGCCTACAACAACTGGGCCGCCGATTCTGCAGGACCGACCCAACGCGGCTCAAATTTGCGGCGCAGATCGCGATGCACGACGTGACCTCGGCGGTCGCCGAAGCGCGCCGCTCCGTCACGCAATTGGGCGCCGTCGCAGTGATCGGCACGCCCAACCCGGTGAATGGCCAGCATCTGCATGACGAGGCCGTTGAGCCGCTATGGGACGCCCTCGAAGAACTCAACGTGCCGATCGGCTTCCACCCGACCGGCAACAGCCTGAAGGACGATGCCGGGGCGCGCTATGTCGGCCACGCGACATTTCCACCCGATCGCGCACGCGATCCGCAACCCGGTCGAGCTGATGGGCGCAATTGCCAGCCTGACCACCGGCGGCGTCATGGAGCGGCACCCCAAGCTGCGTGCCGCCTTCCTCGAAGGCACCGCCGGCTGGCTGCCCTGGTGGCTGTGGCGGCTCGACGATCAGTGGGAGAAGTTCGGCCCGGGCTGCGAGCGCCCGCTGTCGATGCTGCCGAGCGAATATTTCAAGCGGCAATGCTACATCGCGCTCGACGTCGACGAGGAGCCGGCAGTCCACGCCGTCAACGACATGGGTGCCGAATATTTCGTCGTATCGAGCGACTATCCGCATTCCGACGGCGCCTTCCCCGAGGCGATCCAGCAATTCCTCAGCCTGAACCTGAGCGGCGACGCCCGGCGCAAGATTCTATCAAGCATTGCGCTCGGCTTTACGCAATTCCGACCCCCGGTGGCCGCGCTGTCGCGGGAGCACAAGACGGTTTCCGCCGCCGGAATAGGGCTCTCGCCCGGTCCGTTTCCCTCCCACCCGGTCTCGGGCGGCGGTCATACGCCGGCAACGGCCTGCAGCGGCTCGGGGGTCCGGCGGGATCATCGAAGACGCTCTTCGGCCAGGGCAGGCCGTAATGCTCGCGCAACGTCGCCGGTATATTCGGTGCGGAACAGCCCGCGACGCTGAAGGATCGGGATCACCTCGGCGCCGAACACGTCGAGCTGCGCCGGTAAGAGCGGCGGCATGATGTTGAACCCGTCGGCCGCGCCGTCCTCGAACCAGTCCACGATAAAATCGGCGATCTGTTCGGGCGTGCCGGCGGTGACGTAATGCCCGCGCGCGCCTGCCAGATAGCCGAGCAATTGCCGCAATGTCAGCTTGTCGCGCCGCACCAGGTTGATGATCACCTCGGTGCGGCTGCGCGCGGCCTCTACCGAACCGGGGTCTGGGAAATCTCCCGGGACCAGCGGGCGATCGAGCGGCAGGTGGGAAAAGTCGTGCCCGCCAAAGCGGCCCGACAGCCGCTTGCGCCCGACCTCGGGATCGGTGAGGTGACCCGACCTCGCGCGCAAGCCGCGTTGCCTCGGCCTCGGTGGCGGCGATCATCGGACTGAGACCCGGCAGGATCAGAACGTGCTCCGGTGGCCGGCCCTCGGCCGCGGCCAGCTGCTTCAGATCGGCGTAGAATTCCTGCGCCGTTGCCTTTGCCATATGCGCGGTGAACACCGCATCGGCATGCCGCGCGGCGAACTGGCGACCGGTGTGGGACGAGCCCGCCTGCACCAAGACCGGCCGGCCCTGCGGGCAGCGCAGGAGCAGGTTGAGCGGCCCCGTCACCTGGTAGAAGTCGCCGCGGTGCTTGATGGCCGAAATCCGGTTCGCTCGCGCATCAATTCCCGCGGCTCGGTCGTCGACCACCGCGTCGGCCGCCCAGCTGTCCCACAGGGCCCTCACCACCGCCATGAACTCTCGCCCCGAGCGTAGCGGTCGGCGTGGCTCACCTGGCCGGCGCCGCCGTAATTCTCCGCCGCCGTCGCGAGCCACGAGGTGACGATGTTCCAGGCCGCGCGACCGTGGCTGATGTGGTCGACCGAGGCGAACTCCCGCACGAGATTAAAGGGTCCGGTGCCGGTGGTCGAAGCGGTGGCGATCAGCCCGACCCGGCTCGTGGCCCCGGCCAGCGCCGCCAGCGCCGTCATCGGCTCGAGCCAGGTGCGGGCGCCTGCGCGACATCGCCGCCCAGGCAGCTGATCGGCGAAAAAACCGAAATCGAACAACGCCGCCTCGGCGCGCTGCGCCAGATCCTGGTAATAGCGGATGTCGGTCAAGGGCAGCGGCGAGGAAGCGGATGCCGCCACGCCGCCTCGTGATGGCCGCGGCTGTGGATGAACAGGTGAGGTGCAGCTGCCTTTCATCGGACCGGTCCTCTGCCGGTGAGTCTGCCGCCCGTCCGCGATGAAAGGCGGACGCGACACCGGAAACCTATGCCCGCCGGTCAGATCGGGCAAACCCCTGCGGAGAAGGAAGCGCCGTGCGCTCGCGTCGTTCGCGCTCGACCCTATGGCTCGCTCCCAACGGACTTGACCCAGGTCATGGCAGGACTATCGCAGCCCTGCACGGTGACGCGTTCGTTAAAGCAGCGGAGCTGGGTGGGATCGTGATGACGCTCACCGTCTCGAATGTCTGCCCGGTGGCGCGCTGATGGAGCATCGGCTTTGGCCGTCGCGCGACGCGGCCGGTCGGTTTGGCCCGCGCGTGTATGCAAGCTGGCACGGACCTCGCTTTACAGTTGGGGTGCCCGACGACTTTGACGTGGAGGATCACCGCGCCGCCAACACCCTGACTTCGGCAACACCCACGCCGCCTTGTCCTGGCTCGCTTCGGCGAGGACAACGGCGACACCGAGGAAATGGCGATTTTCCACCCGACCTGGGAGGGTGGCGGGTCAGGCGCTCTGGCGCAGCTCGGCGGCGCGGGCGAGGTCGACCGACACCAGCTGCGAGACGCCGCGCTCGGGCATGGTCACGCCGAACAGCCGGTCCATCCTGCGCCATGGTGACGCGGTGATGGGTAATCAGCAGGAACCGCGTGCCGGTCGCGCTCGGCGATCTCGGCGATCAGCCGGCAGAAGCGCTCGACATTGGCGTCGTCGAGCGGCGCGTCGACCTCGTCGAGCACGCAGATCGGCGCCGGGTTGGTGAGGAACACCGCGAAGATCAGCGCGATCGCGGTCAGCGCCTGCTCGCCGCCCGACAGCAGCGACAGGTTCTGCAGCCGCTTGCCCGGCGGGCTCGCCATGATCTCGAGGCCGGCTTCGAGCGGGTCGTCGTCGTCGGCCAGCGCCAGCTCGGCCTTGCCGCCGCCGAACAGCCGCGTGAACAGCTCGCTGAAATGCGCGTCGAGCTCAGAAGGCGCCGGCGAGCCGCTTGCGCCCTTCCTGGTCGAGCGTGGCGATGCCGCGGCGCAGCCGGGCGATCGCCTCGGTGAGTTCGGCCCCGCGTTCGATCTGCAGGCTCGACGCGCTCGCCGACCTCCGCGCCTCGCGCTCGGCGACGAGGTTGACCGGGCCGATCGCCTCGCGCTCGCGGGTGAGGCGCTCCAGCCGCGCGTCGAGCGCCGCCGGGTCGGTCGGGGTCTTGTCGTCCGCCTCGGCCAGTTCGGCCAGCGCCTCGGGCAGGGTTTCGAGCCGCTCGCGGATTTCCTCGCGCAGCCGTTCCTGCATGGAAGCGGCACTATCGCGGCGAACTTCGCAGCGGACCCGTTCCTCGCGCGCCGCCGACAACTTGTGTCGGCCGTGCGCGCCGCCTCGCCAGTCTCGCGCAGCCGCGTTTCGCCAGCGGCGAGCGTATCGCCGGCGGCGCGATGCGCGGCGGTGGCCTCCGCCAAGGTGCGCGCCAGCGTCTCGCTTTCGACCGCGATTGCTGCGGGTCGCGCCGCCAATCCCACGATCTCGGCCTCGATTGCAGCCTGGCGGTCGGACAGCACCTGCCGTTGTGCCAGTGCGCGCTCGCGGCGCTTGCCATGATTGGCTCTCCGCGGCGATCGATTCGACGCGGCGCTGCCCCCGCACCTCGGCGTCGCGGGCCAGGCGGGCGATCGCCGCCTGCGCCTCGCTTTCGTGCCGGCGCGCCGCTGCCGCCTGGGCGCGGGCGCCTCGAGGCCGGAGCGCGCCAGCGCTGGGTCCGGCACCTGTACGAGATTGTGCTCGGTCTCGGGCGCCTGCACCGCGACTTCCGCTAGGTCGCCGGCGAGCTTGTCAGCCGCGTCGGTCAGCGCTGCGAGCCGGGTCTCGGCGCCGAGCGCGCGGCGCGCGAGCTCGGCCTCGTCGGCGCGGCGTTGGGCCAGAGCCGCTCCTGGCCGGCCGAGCGCCGCGGCTGCGGCGCGCTCCGGGCGGCAAGCGCTTGCGCCTCCGGCGGTCGCTGCTGCCGCCGCTGCTGCATGCTCGCGGAATTCGGCTTCCGCGACAGTGATCTCGGCCGAGATCGCGGCCAGGCGGTTACGCTGCCGCAGCTGCTCGGCGGCGCCGCCGGTCCCGGGCGCGCCGCGCGAACCCGTCCCAGCGCCACAGCCTGCCATCGCGATCGACCAGGCATTGTCCGGCGGCGAGCCTCGGTTGCAGCCGCCAGCCCTCGGCCTCCGCGGCGACGAGCCCGGCCTGGGTCAGGCGGCGGGCGAGCGCAGGTGGCGCGCTGATTTCGTCGGTGAGCGGGCGCGCGCCGTCGGGCAGTTTGGCGGGGTGACGAGTGGTGGCAGCTCGACCCAGCCCTGCGCTCCATCGCGGCCAACAGAGCGGCGCCGCCAGCTCGTCGTCGAATAGCGCCGCGACCGCTGCTTCGAGACCCGCCGGCACCTTGATCGAAGACAGGATCGGCGCCGCGTCACCGCCATCCTTGGCGCTGGCGCGACGAGGCTACCGCGAGCGCGTCGGCTTCCGCCTTAAGTGGGCGAGACGGCGCTCGGCCTCGCGCGCGCGGTCGATCGCAGTGGTCTCGTCGGCTCGGACGGCTTGCAGGCGCTCCGCCGCGATGTGGCGGCGGCGCGGGCCGCTTCGGCCGTAGTCACCGCCTGCGCCATTTCCGCCTCGGCCTCGGCGAGCGTCGCCTCGGGTACCACTGCCGTGTTCAGCACGCGCCGCTGTGCCTCATTCTCGTCGAGCCATCGCTTCAATTGGCTCTGCCGTTCGGCGAGCTCGGTGCGGCGGCGCTCGAGCCCGGAGCGGCGCGCCTCGCCGGTGGCGGCGGCTTCGGTCATCTGCTGGAGGCCGATTTCCGCGGCGGCCATCTCGGCGGCGGCCCGCTCGAGTTCGACGGCGGCCGCCGCGTGTGCCTTGCCGTTGCCGGAATCGCCCGCTCGAGCCCAGTTTCTCGTCGGTGAGCCGGCCGAGCGCGGCGTCGGCATCGGCGACATTCTCGTCCTCGCGGCGAATGTCACCGGTGATCTGATCACGGCGGTGCGTCGCCTCCTGCCGCGCGGCGGCGATACGCCCCAATTCCTGCTCCAACGCCTCGCGGGCGTGGCTGATGCGGTGCAGCGCCGCCGAGGTGGTCGCCTCGGTCATGCGCAGCGGCGGCATCGCCTCCTCCGCCGCAGCACGGCCGCGCTCGGCGAAAGCGGCGCGCTCGGTCGCGGTGGCGACAGCGCGCTCGCGCGCAATTCGGCGGCAATACGTTCGCTTGCGCAGCGCAACGCGCCAGCGCGCCTCCAAGAGCCGCGCTTCGGTGCGGCGGATTTGCTCCGACAAATTGCGGTAGCGTTGCGCCTGGCGCGCCTGGCGTTTGAGCCCGTCTAGTTGTTGCGTCATCGTCACGACGACATCGTCGACGCGCAGCAGATTGTCCTCGGCGCCTTTGAGCTTCAGCTCGGCCTCGTGGCGGCGCTGGTAAAGCCCGGCGGTCCCGGCCGCCTCGTCGAGCAACACCCGCCGCTCCGCCGGTTTGGCGTTGATCAGCGCGCCGATGCGGCCCTGGCTGACGAGACCGCCCGAATGCGCCCCGGTCGCGGCGTCGGCGAAGAGCAGGCTGTACGTCGCGGGCGCGTGCCTCGTGGCCATTGATCCGGTAGGCCGAGCCGGAACTGCGCTCGATACGACGCACCACCTCGATCGCGTCGCGGTCATTGAAGGCAAAGGCCGCGCCACGGGTCGTATTGTCGAGGGTCAGCGACACCTCGGCGACGTTGCGCGCCGGCCGGGTGGCCGAGCCGGCGAAGATCACGTCGTCCATCTCGCCGCCGCGCAGCCGCCGCGCCGACGCCTCGCCCATCACCCAGCGCAGCGCCTCGACCAGGTTCGATTTGCCACAGCCATTGGGGCCGACGATCCCGGTCAGCCCGGGCTCGATCGTCAGCTCGGTCGGATCGACAAAGGATTTGAACCCGGCAAGGCGGAGGCGATCGACCTGCATGACGCGGTTACGAGCCCGTCAGCTTGGCCAGCGCCGCGTCGAACGCATCCGCGGTCGGCGTGCCGTCGAATTTTTTGCCGTTGATGAAGAAGGTCGGGGTCGAATCGACCCCCAATTGCTGGCTGGCGATAAGCCGGCTGGCGAGCAGGTTGTCCGAAACCGTCTTGTCGTCGTAGCAGGCGTCGAACTTTGTCTGGTTGACCCCGCCGAGCAGCGCGATCCGCGCCAGCGCCGCCTTGTGGTCCGGCGCTGCCATCCATTGCTCCTGGCCGGCAAACATCGCGTCGATAAAGGCGTAGAACCGGTCGGGTGGCACGCACAGCGCGACCGAGGCAGCGTGCAGATCGACCTCATCGCGGGGAAACGGACGGAAGACGATCTTTGCCTTGCCGGAATCGAGCCATTTCTCTTTGAGCTTGGGCAGCACTTCCGCGTCGAAGGCGGCGCAATGCGGGCAGGTCAGCGAACCGTACTCGACGATGGTGATCGGCGCGTCGGATTGGCCGAGAACGCGATCGTCGGCAGTTCAGCGCGAGAAGGCTCGCAGCGCCGCCGCGTCGCCGGGCGGTGGCGTCTGCGCTGCCGCGGGTGCGCTCCCAAGCGTGCAACAGAGTACCAGCAAACCAGATTTCCCGCCTCAAGGACCTCACTACCAAATGTTGATGTTAATCGATTGGCTGGACCGGCGCAACGGCCTCGGCAAACTCCCCGCAGAGTTCATCGCTCGGTCCCGATCACCGCGCGGCCGAGCCGGTCGAGCGCCTGGCGCAGCTCCGGATCGTCGATTTCGCCAAGCTGACGGTCGAGTGCAACCGCCTCTTCGGCTGGGAGCGGGCGCGCCGGCTCGCGTACCGCCTCGGCCTGGGTAGCGGCAGTGGGCCCTGGATCAGCACCAGCCGGATCACCGCCTCGCGCCCGAAGAACAGATTGATGCGCTCGACGAGGAGCGGCGCGCGGTGCTGGATTTCGAGCGCCCTCGCCGAGGCGACGCGCAGCTTCAAGACCCCACCGCGTCCGAGCGACTCGGGCCAGGTCGAGCCCGCGAGCTCTGCGCCGATGATCGCGGCCCAATCCGACTTGAGACGGCCAAGAACCCGCCCCCATGGCGCGAGACGATCGGCGCCGCCAGCCGGGCGGTGGCGATGCCGGCGGCGCGGAGCCCGCCCTGGTGCAGCCCACCTTGCGCGAGTCGGGCCGGCGCTCGCCCTCGGCCATCGCCGGCTACTCTGGGGGTTTGGCGATCACTGCGTTGGCGACCCATGCCGTCAATCCCGTCCGCATCCTTGCCCTTGCAGGTTCGCCGGACTCTGCGGCGCTGCTCGCCTGGTACGACCGCCATCGCCGCGACCTGCCATGGCGCGTCGCCCCCGGCGTGCGGCCCGACCCATACCGCGTCTGGCTCAGCGAAATCATGCTGCAGCAAACGACGGTGGCGACCGTCGCGCCCTATTTTGACCAATTCATGGCGCGCTGGCCCGATGTTTCGTGCGCTGGCCGCCGCCTCGCTCGACGAGGTGCTGCATCAGTGGCAGGGGCTCGGTTATTACGCGCGCGCCCGCAACCTGCATGCCTGCGCTCGCGCCGTGGTCGAACGGCATGGCGGGCAGTTCCCCGATGATCCTGCGCGCGCTGCGCGCCCTGCCGGGAATTGGCGACTACACCGCCGCGGCGATCGCCGCCATCGCCTTCGACCGGCCGGGCCGCGGCTCGACGGCAATGTCGAGCGGGTGGTGGCGCGGCTCTTCGCGGTGCGCGCCGATGCCTGCGGCAAAGCCTCGACTAAGGGGGCTGGCGGCGGAGCTGGTGCCAGCCGCACGAGCCGGCGATTTCGCGCAGGCGACTTGATGGATTTGGGCGCCACGATCTGCACGCCGCGCAGGCCGCGCTGTGTCCTATGCCCGTGGCGGGCGGACTGCGCGCGCGGCGGCGGCGGGATTCGCCGAGGATTTGCCGGCGCGGGCCGAGAAACCAGAGCGGCCGCTGCGCGCACGGGGTCGTATTCTGGCTCCATCGCCGCGACGGCGCGGTGCTGCTGCGTCGTCGCGCGGAAAAGGGCCTGCTCGGCGGCATGATCGAAGTGCCGTCGACCCCGTGGCGCGAGGAGGCATGGCGACGAGACTGAGGCGCTCGGGTCAGCACCGGCGCAGGCGAAATGGGTGGCGCTGCCCGGCATCGTGCAGCATGGTTTTACCCATTTCCGTCTCGATCTGACGATCCTCGCCGGCACGATCGATAACCCGATTGACGGTATCTGGGCGAGTCCCGAGCAATTCAAGGACTACGCGTTCCCGACCCTGACCAAGAAATCGTCAGCCATTCGCGGTCGGTGGTGGCGGGGTAGGGGTAAGCGGAAACGGGCGACCGCTGATGGTCGCCCGTCCCCCTGTGTGGTGCCGGGGGATCAGATGCCGCCCGGATAATCCCCGTTGATCACCGGGCAGGGGCGGCGAGCTCGACCCTGTCGACCACACTGGGGGCGAACGCTAGCCACATCTGTCCGGCTCACAACCGGCGAATTGGTGTTCCACAGGGTTGCCCTCAAGAAAGAGCACTTACCCCCGAGCTATCCACCGCTTGGTCCACATTGCCGGCGGCAATACCGTCGACCCCACCCCAACCCTCCCCCGCTTGCGGGGGAGGGGGCTCGGCGACTAGGAGTTCTTCCGGCCGCGTTTCTCGGCGATGCCGGAGGTGCCTTCGCGGCGCTTGAGTTCGTCGGCGACATCGGCCGGGGAGACGCCGACTGCGGCCCACAGCACGAAGAGGTGGTAGAGGAGATCGGCGCTCTCGCCGACGAGAGCGGCGCGGTCGCCCCTGACGCCCTCGATCACCGCCTCGACGGCCTCTTCGCCGAGCTTTTGTGCGATCTTGGCGTTGCCGCGGGCCAACAGCTTTGCCGTATAGGAGGCCTCGGGGTCGGCGCCGCGGCGCGACTCGATGACCCGCCACAGCCGCTCCAGGGTCTCTCCGAGCGAATCGGCCATCGCTAGTGCCTAGGGCCGCACCGGTACGCCGCAAGCGGCGAGGCGCGCCTTCGCTTCGCCAATGCGGAACGTGCCGAAGTGAAAGATCGAGGCGGCGAGGACGGCCGTCGCATGGCCGTCGCGGATCCCCTCGACCAGATGGTCGAGCGTCCCGACGCCGCCGGAGGCAATCACCGGCACCCGCACCGCGTCGGCCACCGCCCGGGTCAGCGGAATGTCGAAGCCGGATTTGGTGCCGTCGCGATCCATCGACGTCAGCAGGATCTCGCCGGCGCCGTAATCGGTGAGCCGGCAGGCCCATTCGACCGCGTCGAGCCCGGTCGGGCGGCGCCCGCCATGGGTGAAGACGCCCCACTTTCCGGGCTTCACCGCCTTCGCGTCGATCGCGGCGACGATGCACTGGCTGCCGAATTTCTCGGCCGCCTCGCGCACGAACTCGGGGCGCGCCACCGCCGCGGTGTTGATCGACACCTTGTCGGCGCCGGCCAAAAGGAGCCGGCGGATGTCCTCGACCGTGCGCACCCCGCCGCCGACGGTCAGCGGCATGAAGCATTGATCGGCGGTGCGGCCGACGACGTCATAGAGCGTGTCGCGCCCCTCATGGCTCGCCGTGATGTCGAGAAAGCACAATTCGTCGGCGCCCTCGCGGTCATAGATCCGCGCCTGCTCGACCGGGTCCCCGGCATCGGTCAGATCGACGAAGTTGACTCCCTTGACGACCCGCCCGTCCTTGACGTCGAGGCATGGGATGACCCGCATCTTCAGCATCTATCGAGCCTCTCCGGCCGCCACACGCAATGCCGCCTTTGGCTCGACGCGGCCGTCATAGAGGGCGCGGCCGCAGATCGCACCGGCGATGCCGTCTTCGGCATGGGCGGCGAGCGCGGCGATGTCGGTCAGCGATGCAATCCCGCCCGAGGCGATGACCGGGATTCCGACCTGACGGGCAAACCCGGCGGTGCCGACGACGTCCGCGCCGGAGAGTGCGCCGTCGCGGGCGATGTCGGTGTAGACGATCGCGGCAACTCCGGCGTCGGCGAACCGCCGAGCCAGATCGACCGCGCCCAATTCGCTGGTCTCGGCCCAGCCCTCGACGGCGACCCGCCCGCCGCGCGCGTCGATGCCGACAACGATGCGGCCGGGGCAGTCGGCGGCGGCGCGCCGCACCAGCGCGGGATCGCGCAACGCGGCGGTGCCGAGGACGACGCGGTCGATCCCGAGATCGAGCCATCGGTCGATCGCGGCACGGTCGCGGATGCCGCCGCCGAGCTGGATCCTGAGATCGACGGCCCGGCAGATCGCCCGCACCGCCTCGCCATTGACTGACTTTCCGGCAAAGGCGCCGTCGAGATCGACGACGTGCAGCCAGGTAAAGCCCACCTCCGCGAAATCGCGGGCCTGCGCCGCCGGATCGTCGTTGAAAACGGTGGCGCTCGCCATCTCGCCGCGGACGAGGCGGACGCAGGCGCCGGCTTTCAAGTCGATGGCCGGATAAAGGATCATTGGGGGGTCACGAAGGCGCCTGGTCGATGCGCTTGTAGTAGTAATAGCCGGGGATGACGCGCCCCTCGACCTGGGCATAGCACGGGTGGATCCCCCAGCGCTGATAGCCGAGGCTTTCGTAGAGCCCGATCGCGGCCTGCTGGGTGTCGCGAAGATCGAGATTGAGGACGGCGAGGCCGAGCTCGCGGGCGAGCCGTTCGAGCTCGCTGACAATGCCGCGCCCGATGCCTCGGCCCCGCGCCCAGGGCGCGACAAAGGCGGCGCTGACGGTCCCGGCGAACGCCTGGGCCTCGTTGTTGCGCGGCGCGCGCGATAATTGGACGGAGCCGGCGACGACCCCGTCGAGCCGGCCGACGACGAGGCGGCGCTCGGGGATCAGCAGCATGCCTCGCCAGTAATTTTCCAGCACCTGGCGCGGCGGCACCGTGAGCCAGCCGAAGCCGCCGCCTTCGACAATCGCGCTTTCGGTGGCCTCGCACAGATCGTCGAGATCGGTGCCGGAATACTGAGTCAGCCGCTCGACCGAGATCCGTCCGGCCGGGCCGCTCACGGCCGCCACCGCAGGAAATTGGCAATGAGAAGGAGCCCGGCCATCTGACTTTTTTCCGGATGAAATTGGGTGCCGATCAGATTGTCGCGGCCGATCACCGCGGCAAGCGGACCGCCATAATCGGTGTCGGCGATCAGATCGGCCGGTTGGGCCGGGCGAAAATGATAGCTGTGCACGAAGTAGGCGTGGGTCCCGGCGGAGAGCCCGGCCAGCACCGGATGCGCCGTGCGAGGCAACAGCTCATTCCAGCCCATATGCGGGATTTTGAAGGACGGGTCGGCGCGCTCGATCGCCACCACTTCGCCCGGGATCCAGTCGAGGCCATCGACCGTCTCGAATTCGCGGCCCCACGAGGCCATCAGCTGCATCCCGACACAGATGCCGAGGAACGGCCGGCCGCGCGCGATCACCGCCTCGGTAAGGGCGGCTTCGAGGCCGGGCACTTGGCCAAGGCCGCGCCGGCAGTCGGCGAAGGCACCGACCCCGGGCAGCACGATCCGCTCGGCCCGGAGGACCTCGTCCGGCCGGCTGGTCACCATGATCTCGTCGCCCAGGCCTCCTTCGGCGGCGGCGCGCTCGAACGCCTTCGCCGCCGAGCGCAGATTGCCCGAGCCGTAATCGATGATCGCGGTCGTCATCGGCGAGGCTTCAACTCAACGTGCCGCCAAGTGTGCCCTTGGTCGAGGGGATCGCGCCGGCGCGGCGCGGGTCGATTTCGATCGCCTGCCGCAAGGCGCGTGCCAGACCCTTGAAGCAGGATTCGACGATATGGTGATTGTTCTCGCCGTAGACATTCTCGACGTGCAGCGTCAGCCCGGCAGACTGGGCAAACGCCTGGAACCACTCCTTGAACAATTCGGTGTCCATCTCGCCGAGCTTCGGCCGGGTAAAGGCGACTTTCCAGACGAGGTGCGGGCGGTTCGAGGCGTCGAGGCTCACCTGGGTCAGGGTCTCGTCAAAGGGAATGACGGCGTGGCCATAGCGCTGGATCCCGGCGCGATTCCCCAAGGCCTTCGACACCGCCTCGCCGATGACATAGCCGGTGTCCTCGGTGGTGTGGTGAAAATCGATGTGCAGGTCGCCCTTGGCCTTGAGCGTGATGTCGATGAGGCTGTGCCTGGCAAGCTGGTCGAGCATGTGGTCGAGAAAGCCGATGCCGGTCGCGACCTCGGACGCGCCGCTGCCGTCGAGATCGACCCGGCCCTTGATCTGCGTCTCTTTGGTGTTGCGCTCGACGTTCGCGACCCGCACCGCTGTTCTCCCGATTCGGCAGCCGCCGACGGCGTCGCCTCGAGCATCTTTTAGCAACATCGGGGCGCGGCTGCCACTATTGCCGGGAACGGCCGTTCTCAGCTCGCCATCAGCGAGCGCTGGCGGCGCACCAGCGGGATCAGCATGACCGCGACAACGAACATGCCGCCCATCAGCATCAAGACGTCGTTGTAGGTCAGGACCAGAGCCTCCCGCTGCACCAGCTTGGCGAGGAGGCCAACGGCGGCGTGGCTCGGATCGCCGGGGATCATCGAACCGAACCGGTCGGTCTGCGCATCGAGAAACTGCTGCACCGCGGGGCGCGCGGGGTTGATGTTCTCGATCAGCCGGTTCCAGTGGAAATGCAGCCGGTCGTTCATGATCGTGCCGATCGTCGCCAGCACCATCGCACCGCCGAGCTCGCGGGTCAGGTTGTAAAGCCCGGCGGCGTTCTTGAGCTTGTCCTGCGGGACGGTGCTGAGCGCGATCAGATTGGCCGGCAGGTAGCAGAACATCAGCGCGAAACCGCGTACCGCCTGCGGCACGAATAATTCGACAAAGCCGGCCTGGTTGGTCAGCCCCGCCGTCAGGTACATCGAGAAGGCAAACGTTCCGAGGCCGATCGCCAGCATGATGCGCAAATCGAGATGGCGGGCGACATAGGCGCTGAACGGCGACATCGCCATTTGCGCCAGGCCGGCGACGACCACCGTCTCGCCGATCTGCAGCGCGCTGAAGCCGCGCACTTGCGCGAGAAACAGCGGGATCAAATAGGTGGTGCCGTACATCCCGGTGCCGACCACAAACGTATAGAACGAGCCGAGCGCGAAGTTGCGGTTGGTGAAGCTGCGCAGGTCGACGATCGGCTGGCGGAAGCTCAGCACGCGCCAGAAAAACAGCACCGAGGCGACACCCGACACCGCGACCGCGGCGCGGATCGTCGTGTCATCGAGCCAATCCCAGCGCGGGCCTTCCTCGAGCGCGTATTCGAGACAGCCGAGAAAGATCGCCATCAAGACGAGCCCCATCAGATCGAAGTGGCGCAGCAGCGATCGGTCGGGCTTGTCGATATCGATCGTGACCCACACCACCGCGACCACCAGGAGGCCGGGCACGATGTTGACCAGAAACAGCCAATGCCAGGAAAAGGTGTCGGTCAGGAAGCCGCCGAGCGTTGGACCGAGGGTCGATGAAAGGTTGAGGATGACCGAGACGATCACCATCAGCGTCGCCAGCTGGGGCCCGCGGAACGTCGTGTAAATAACCGGAAAGACACCGGGCGTAATAGCGCCGGCGCAGAAACCCTGCATCGCCCGGTAGAGGATCATCTGGTTGAGGCTGGTTGCGCTGGCGCATAACGCGCTGGCGGCGGTGAAGCCGAGCGTCGCGGCGACGAACAGGTATCGCGTCGACAGCAGCCGCGACAGGATCCCGGACATCGGGACCATCACCACGTCGGCGATCAGATAGGCGGTCTGAACCCAGGCGATCTCGTCGGCGCTCGCCGACAACCCGCCCTGGATCTGGGTCAAGGAGCTGGTGACGATCTGCACATCCATGATCGCCATGAAGAGGCCGACGACCATCGCGAGGACGCCGAACCAGTCGCGCAGAGTTGGCTGCCGCGCCGTCCCGCCTGCGCCCGAAGCGGGAGGTGATTGCGGCCGCGTTGGCGCGGCGCTCGCAGGGTCGCTCGCGGCAACCCGGGCGCGAGCGAGGCGCCCGCGCCGAAGCGCAGGGACGAGGGTCATTCGCTGACCGTCGCGGCCGGCACCGCGCCGCCGCCGCCGAGATCGACCCGGCCTGCGGTCTGCGTTTTTTTGGTGTTGCGCTCGACCCTCGCCGGCTGCACGGCCCGTCTCCTGCCGGGGCTATTGGGTAAAGAACGAACGTGGCTTGCGCACCAGCGGCAGCAGCATCAGGCTGCAGACGAACAGCGCGCCGAGCAGTAGCAAGAGGTCGTTGTAGGTCAAGACGAGCGCCTCGCGCTGCGTCAGATTGCCGAGCAGCTTGACGGCGGCGTGGCCCGGATCGCCCGGAATCAGCGACCCCAGCCTGTCGGTCTGGGCGTCGAGGAACTGCTGGACCACCGAGCGCGCCGGGTTGATGTTCTCGATCAGCCGGTTCCAGTGGAAATGCAGCCGCGAGTTCATGATGGTGCCGATCGAGGCCAGCCCGATCGCGCCGCCGAGGTCGCGCATCAGATTGTAGAGGCCGGCGGCATTCTTCATCTTGTCCGGCGGCAGCGTGCCGAGCGCGATCATATTGGCCGACATGTAGAAGAACATCAGGCCCATGCCGCGCACCACCTGCGGCACGAACAATTCCCAAAAGCCGGTTTGATTGGTCAGCGCCGCGGTCAGGTACATCGAGAAGGCGAACACCGAAACGCCGATCCCCAGCGTGATGCGCAGATCGAGACGGCGGGCGATCCGCGGGGTGATCGGCGAGATCAGCAGCTGGGTCAGCCCGACGACCACCACCGTCTCGCCGATCTGCAGGGCGCTGAACCCGCGCGCCTGAGCGAGGAACAACGGCACGAGGTAGGTCGTGCCGTACATCCCGATGCCCATCATAAAGGTGAAGAGCGAGCCGAGTGCAAAATTGCGGTCGCCGAAGGTACGCAGATCGACGATCGGCTGGCGGTAGGTCAGCACCCGCCAGAAGAACAGGCCGCCGGCCACCGCGGAAACGGTCACCGCGGCGCGGATCGTCTTCTCATCGAGCCAGTCCCAGCGCGGGCCTTCCTCGAGGGCGTATTCGAAGCAGCCGAGAAAGGTTGCCATCAGCACCAGCCCGGTCAGATCGAACCCGCGTAAGAGCGAGAAGTCGGGCTTGTCGATGTCAATCGTCACCCACACCACCGCGGCGACCAGGAGGCCAGGCACGATGTTCACGAGAAACAGCCAATGCCAAGAAAAGGTATCGGTGAGAAAGCCGCCGATGGTCGGGCCCATGGTCCCGGAAAGATTGAAGATCATCGAGATGACGACCATCAGCGTGACCAGCGGCGGCCCGCGGAACTTGGTGTAGACCACCGGCCATACGCTCGGCGTGATGGTGCCGCCGCAGAACCCCTGCATCGCCCGGTAGACGATCATCTGGGCAAGGCTCGTGGCGGTGGCACACAGTGCGCTCGCCCCGGTAAAGCCGATCGCGCCGATGACGAACAGGAGGCGGGTCGACAGCAGCCGCGAGAGCATCCCGGACATCGGGACCATCACCACATCGGCGATCAGATAGGCGGTCTGCACCCAGGCGATCTCGTCGGCGCTGGCCGACAACCCGCCCTGGATCTGGGTCAACGAGCTGGTGACGATCTGCACGTCCATAATGGCCATGACGAGGCCGGTAACCATCGCCAGCACGCCGATCCAGTCGCGCAACGTCGGTTGTCCCGCCGCCCCATCGGGGGCTGGCGCGGGAGGTGAGGCTGGGCGCGTTGGCGCGGCGCTCGCGGGCTCACTCGCAGGCTCGCTCAAGGCAACCCGGGCGCGAGCGAGGCGCCCGCGCCGAAGCGCAGGGACGAGGGTCATTCCTTGACCGTGGTGGGCGGCCCCGCCGGGTGGGCGAGCGCCGTGCCGCTGCCGGCAGCGGCCGCGGCGGAGGACCCGGTGCGGGTATCGATGGTCACCGTGACCGAAAGCCCGGGGCGCAGCAGTCGGGCGAGGGGTCCATCCCCCGGCACCGCGATGCGCACCGGCACGCGCTGCACGATCTTGGTGAAATTCCCCGTCGCGTTGTCTGGCGGCAACAGGCTGAACTCGGCCCCGCTCGCCGGGGCGAAGCTTTCGATGCGGCCGGTGAGCGGCTGATCGGGATAGGCGTCAACCGAGATTTTGGCGCTCTGCCCGGGCCGCATATCGGTCAGCTGGGTCTCCTTGAAATTGGCGGTGATGTAGACATTGGGCAGCGGCACCAGCGACAAGAGCTGCGTCCCCGGCTTGACGTATTGGCCGACCCGGCCGGCGCGATTGCCGACAATCCCGGCGACCGGCGCTCGAATGAGGGTGTTGTCGAGGTCGTTTTGGGCGAGTTGGCGGCTGGCGCGAGCCTGCGCGAGGCGCGCTTCTTCCTCCTCTTTTTGCGATTGCAGCACGGTGAGCCGGGTCTGCTCGGCGGCCAATGCTGCGCGCGCCTTGCCGAGGGCGGCCTCGGCCTTGCGGGAATCCGCCTGCGCCGTTTCGAAGCGTTGGCGGCTGGCAAAATCGCTGGAGACGAGGCTCGCGTAGCGCTGGTAGTCGAGCTGCGCCCGGTTCAGATCGGCCTCGGCCGATTGCACCGTCGCCGCCGCCTGGTCGATCATCGCCTGCTGCAGTTTGAGCCGGCTCGCATAGGTCGCCACCACCGCCGCCTGGGTGGCGACGGCCGCCTCGGCTTGCGCGAGTTTGGCGGCAAAGTCGCGGTCGTCGACGACGATCAGCACCTGACCCGCGACGACCCGCTGGTTTTCCTTGACCAGGACGTCCTTCAGATAGCCCTCGACCTTGGGGCTGATCACCGTGATGTCGCTTTGAACATAGGCGTCATCGGTCGATTGCTCGAACCGCCAGGCGGTCCACCAATACCACCCGGTGCCGGCGCCAAGCGTCAGGACCACGACCAGGAGGACTATCAACGCCGCATTGCGCATGGTATGGGAGAGATCACAGACTAGACTGAACCGTTCAGTTCAGTTTACCCTGCACAGAAAAACGGCGCCAGATGTTATCCGCGCGCGAGACGCGATTAACGAGGGTCCGAAGGATGAGCGAGCCGCAGCTGGTTGCGGGCCGCGTGGAACAGGGCGGCAAGGCGGAAACCATCCTCGCCGCCGCCGAGCGCGCCTTCCTCGCCCGCGGCTTTGGTGCGGTTACGATGGACGCGATCGCGCGCGAGGCCAGCGTCTCGAAGGCCACCGTCTATGCCCATTTTCACGGCAAGGAGGAGCTGTTCGGCGCGATCGTCGCGCGGCTCAGCGAGCGTCGCTTTGGCGGGTTCTCGGTCGAGGCGCTGGACCCGCGCGACATTGCCGCCTCGCTGACCACGATCGCACACCGTTTTCTCGACCTTGTCTTGTCGCCCGAGGGGATTGCGCTCAATCGCATCATCGTCGCCGAGGTCACCCGCTTTCCGTTGCTCGGGCAGGTTTTCTGGGCCGCCGGGCCGCAGCGGCAGCGCGCGCAGATCGAGGCGTTTCTGCGCCGGGCCGCGCAGGCCGGCTCGCTCGCCATCCCGGATCCGCGGCTGGCCGCCGAGCAGTTCGCGGCCCTGGCGCGCGGTGAAATCCACCTGCGCAGCAGTTTGCTGCGGCTCGACGATCCGGCGGATCCCGACGCTCTTGACGCCGCGGCGATGAATGCGGTCGCGACGTTCCTGCGCGCCTTCGCACCGCGCCCGGAAGACCGCTAGCTCACGCTGCGACGGCAGCCTGGTGTTTCTTGCGCGCCGGGGTCACCCGCATCTCCGGCTCGATCGGGATCAGCGCCGGGTCGCTATAGGGCAGCGGATCGCGTTCGACCTTTTTGCGGATGCGGTGGAGGAAAAGATAGAATGCCGCCAGCCTGACATGGGTATCGACCACCTCCCAGATCCGCCGCGGGTAGAATATCAGCGGGTTTTCGCGCGGCAGGCCCGAGCGGCGCTGGGTGCGGATCTTGCGGCGGAAGAAGCCGCCCTGCAGCGGATGGACCTTCTCCTGCCGGAAAGTGAAATAGAACTGCAGGACGTGATTGACGAGGCGCACCGGCTTGATCCCCGACGCCTTGGCGCGGCGGAACATCCGCTCGATGTGCTCCGGCGAATAATAGAGGTCGAAGGCGCGCCGGTAGAGCGACTGCCACTCGGCGTCGGTCATCACCGGATGGTGCGCGGTGACGTGCTCCAGATCGTACTTGTTCATGTCGGGGTCCATCCAGGCCCCGGCGGCATGAAGCTCTTTGTGGTCGGCCGAGCCCGGCAGCGGCGTCAGAATGAAAAATTCCAGGAGGTCGACCGGCAGATCCCGCTGCACCGTGGCGATGTCGCGGGCGACGCGCTCCGGGGTGTCGTTCGGGAAGCCGAGGATGTAGCCGGCATAGGTGATGACCTTGTGCTTGCGCCATTCGAGAAACAGCTGACGGTATTCATGCACGCGGTTCTGCTTTTTCTTGGCGGTGAGGAGATTGTCGGGGTTGATGTTCTCCAGGCCGATAAACACCCGGGAGCAGCCGGCGCGCGCCGCCTTCTCGACGAAATTCTCGATGCGGTGGCACAGCGTGTCGACCTGGATCAAAAAATTCAGCGTCAGCCCCTCCTTTTCGCGCATCTCGATCAGCCGGTCGAAGATCGCCTCCCAATTGCGGTTGCGCGCGAAATTGTCGTCGGTGATGAAAAACCGGTAGACGCCCTGAGCGACGTTGGCGCGGACCAGCCGCTCGACATCGTCGGCGTCGCGCCAGCGCGATTTCCTACCCTGCACATTGATGATCGTGCAAAAGCTGCATTGGAACGGGCAGCCGCGCCCGGCATCGAAGGCGCCGAGCGTCTCGCTGTAGCGGCGGATAATATCGATCGGCAGGAACGGGGTGACCTCACGTTGCAGCCCGGGCAGGTCGTTCATGTAGTTGTAGCTCGGCTTCAGCCGGCCGGCCAGCGCATCACCAAAGACCTCGGCGAGTCGTCCCTCCGCCTCACCGGCGAACAATGAGATGCCAAGCTCACGCGCCGCGGCGATATCGGGCGGCAATTTCGGCAGCATCGCCAGGCAGCCCGAGACGTGAAACCCGCCGACCGCGACCTGAATGCCGGCAGCGCGGAACCGCTCGGCGATATCCATCGCGCGCGGAAACTGGTTGGACTGGACCCCGACCAGGCAGACCAGCCCGCCATCGGCCGCCTTGATGCGCCGGATGATGCGCTTGATCGGAATGACCGTGTGGCACTCGTCATAGGCGTGGATTTCGACCGCGACATCGGCGCCGATGGCGCGGCGCGCCGCCACGTCCTCGGCGATCGCGTAAAGACAGGCGAGCGAATTCGACGGGATCCAGGACCGCATCCACTGAATGACGTAGCCGTCGTCGTCGTAATGCGACGGTTTGATCAGCTCGACGACAAAGCGGCGCTCCCCCATGCCGGAAAGCTTACGTTATTCCGGCTCTGACAGAAACCCCCGGTTGCGTCGGACCGCATCACGGGCTTGCCCGGCCTTGGTAGAGGAAGGTCCACGGCTTTGGCCCGGTCATGTAGCCGGTTTCGATCGCGTCGAGCCGGAAGCCGGCGGCACGAATCAGTTCGTCGATTCTGCGGTCGAGATGACAACCGCCGGCGACGTGTCGCCACCCCGGCGTCAAGCCGTGCTGCCAGCGCGCGACCCGATAGTCCGACGACAGCCCGTGTTCGACGAATAAGAGGGTGCCGCGACGGTTGAGGACCCGGCGCATCTCGATCAGCGCTGCGACCGGGTCGACGATCGAGCACAGCGTCCAGGTCATTACGACGGTGTCGAATGTCGCACCGGCGAACGGCAGGCGCTCGCCCGAGGCTTGCACCAGCGATACCGGAACCGACGCACCTGCGCACCGTTGGCTCGCCAGGCGCAACAGTTCGGGCGAGGGATCGATCGCGCAGACGCGCGCGACCGCAGGGCCGTAAAGCGGCAGATTGAGGCCCGACCCCACCCCGATTTCCAGCACCAAGCCACGCGCGGCCGCGATCGCCCGCTTGCGATATTGCTCGAGCACCGGCTGTCGCATCGCGATCTCGAGGAGACGCGGCAGAACCCAGCGTTGATAGAGGCCCATGGCGCCGCACTATACAGCCGTCCGCGCGATTTCCCGGAGACGGCTGAGGCAGGCGGCGCGGTCCGCGGCGAAGTCGCCCGCCTCCCACCAGGACCGCAACTCGCCGAGCAGTTCGCCGACGCGCGGCCCGGGCGGGATGCCGAGCGCGGTCACGTCGCGCCCGGCGAGCGGGAAGACCGGCGGTTTCCAGCCGGCGGCCAGAGCCAAGAGTTTCGTGAGCCGCGTCTCCGACATGCCGCCATCGGCGGCGACCAGCAGCGCGAGGTCCCGGTAGCGCTCGGCACCGAGGCGGTACAAGGCGCGTCGCTGTGCTCTCGGGCTCGCCGCCGGATCGATCAGCCATGGCGGTGCAAGGCCGACGAGCCGATCGCGCCCGGACTTCGGCAGGCGCAGCCGCTCGGCCAACCCCGCCGCCCCCGCGCCGTCGACCACGACAAGCGCCGCGAGCCGGCGCGGTGGGTCCGGTACCGGTTCGAGCGCGATCAGCCTCGCCAAGCGGTCGAGGCGAGTTGCCTCGGGGAGGATCGCCGCCAGCACCGCGTCCGCGGCCATCATGCGCAGCGCCGGCACGGGATCGGGCCCCGCCAAGAGGCCGATCAGCTCCTGCGCCACCCGTTCCCCCGAGAGCCTCGCCAATAGCGGCACCGCGGCCTGGCAGGCGGCGCGCGCGGCAGGATCGCCGTCACCGCCGCCGAAGCGCGCCGTGAAGCGGTAATAGCGCAGCACGCGCAGCACATCCTCGGCGATCCGCCGCGCCGGCTCGCCGACAAAGCGCACCCGCCGTGCCGCCAGATCGGCCAGCCCGCCGACCGGGTCGTAGAGGGCGCCGTCCGGGTCGAGATAGATCGCGTTGATCGTGAAATCGCGCCGCGCCGCGTCCTCTGCCCAATCGGCATCGAAGGCGACCCGCGCACGCCGACCAAAGGTCTCGACATCGCGGCGCAGCGTGGTGATCTCGAAATGGCGCGGCGGCACCACTGCGGTCACGGTGCCGTGGGCGAGCCCGGTCGGCACGGTCTTGATCCCGGCCTTGGCGAGCGCGGCGATGATCTCCTCGGGGCGGGACGGGGTGGCGAGGTCGATATCCGCGACCCTGCGGCCAAGCTCCGGAGCGAGGAGCGTATCGCGCACGCAGCCGCCGACAAATCGCGCCGCGATGCCGGCCTCCCGCAACGCCCCGAGAAGGGCCTGGGTCGGCGGCTCCTCGATCCAGGGCGGCGGTGGAATTTTCCTCACGGGTTGCGCAGGGGCTCGATATGGGCAGGCACGATCCGCCCGTTCTCCCAGCGCGGCGGCACATAGGTCCCGGGCTGGGAGGTGCCGAAATGGACGGTCACGACGAACAGCACCAGGGCCAGCAGAACCGCGCCGGCTGCCGCCAGCCAGACCCAGGGCAGGGCGGTCCAGCGCACCGTCGCGGCCGGCTGAAATTCCGCCGGCGACCCCCCGGGAGACCCCCCGGGAGACCCCCCGGGAGACCCCCCGGGAGACCCCCCGGGAGACCCCCCGGGAGACCCCCCGGGAGACCACCGCGCGACCCGTATCCAAACCAGGTAGAGCGCGGTCGGCAATACCAGGGGTAGCGCGATCGTGAAAATGACCCGGAGCATGGCTCCTTCAATCTGCCAGCACCTCGGCCAGGTTGACCAGGATCCCGGCGGTGGCGCCCCAAATGTTGCGCCCCTCATAAGGCAGGACGAAAAACAGCGGCGGAGCGCGCCGACCGCACGCTCGATACGCTGATGGTTGCTGGAATCGAGAATGAAGGCGAGCGGCACCTCGAACGCCTCGGCGACCTCGTAGGGGTCGATCGCCAGCACAAAGGGCGGCGCGACAACGCCGACGATCGGGGTGATCTCGAAGCCGGTGCCGGTGACGTACGTGTCGAGGCGGCCGACGACGCTGACCCGCTCGCGCGGCAGCCCGACCTCCTCCTCGGTCTCGCGCAGCGCGGCGGCGACCGCGTCCGGGTCGTCTTCTTCGATGCGGCCGCCGGGAAACGAGATCTGCCCGGCGTGAGCCGAGAGATGCGCCGTGCGCTGGGTCAACAGCACCGTCATGCCGCTCGCGTGCTCAACCAGCGGCACCAGCACCGCCGCCGGCCGCAATGCGGTGCTCGGCGGCGTCGTGGCGGGGTTGAGCCCGGGAGCGAGATCATGATCGCCGCGGAGCGCGAGGCGGAAGGCGGCCGCCTCCTCGGGGTCGGCGGTGCCGCCAAAACCGCGCCTTCCGGGTCGCCGCCCGGCCAGGCGGTCGATCAGCAGGTCGCGCATCGCGCCGTCATTCCGCTCACTCCTCACCCGGATCGCCGAGCCGGAAGAAGAGGCCGGCGCTCCATACTCCGAATTGCACGTCGCCCGCGACCCGCTCCTCGCCGCCCCACTCGACCAGTTCGTAGAATACCGGGCGCGCCAGTCTCGCCTCAAGCCCGGGCCGCACCAGGATATAGGGCGCCGGCGTGCCGTCGGCAGCGGTCTCGACGCGCAGCGGATGGTCGAGGCCGGCCGTCACAATCTCGTCCAGATTGGTCCGGAAGATGAGGCGCTGCTCGCGGCCGGCGCCACCCCGGTCGACCGCGACCGCGATGAACGGCGCATCCTCGACGGTGACCCGGCCGCGTTCGGCCGGGGTTACCAGCCAATAGAGGCCGTCGGGCTCGCGGCGTAAGACGGAGGCGAACAGTTTGACGAGCGACATCCGGGTGATTGGGGATCCGCGGTAAAACCAGGTGCCGTCGCGGGCGATCCGCATGTCGAGATCGCCGAGTTCGATCGCCGGCGGACGCCCGGCAGGGTGCCTGAGAGGCGCCAAGTTTGCGGAGGATTTGCCGCGGTCGGATTTTTGCATCATCGTCGGCGCGAGCACGTGGCGTGAAGAGGGGTCGGACAGCTTGAGGTCAACCATATCGGTAAACACCGCGCACGGAACCACCAATCAGGGGGATCTGGTCGCCGAGGTCGAAGCACTGGGCGAGCGCTTGAGCCTCGTGCGCGAGCGCATCGGCGAAGTCATCTTCGGCCAGGCCGAGGTCGTCGAGCAAGCCTTGATCACGCTGTTGTCGGGCGGCCACGCGCTATTGATCGGTGTCCCGGGGCTCGCCAAGACGCGGCTGGTCGAGACACTCGGCACGATCCTCGGGCTCGACGACAAGCGCATCCAATGCACCCCCGATCTGATGCCCGCCGACATTCTCGGCTCGGAGGTACTGGAAGAAAGCGAAAGCGGGCGGCGCTCGTTCCGCTTCATCGCCGGCCCGGTGTTCTGTCAGCTGCTGATGGCCGACGAAGTCAACCGCGCCAGCCCGCGCACCCAATCGGCGCTCCTGCAGGCGATGCAGGAGGGCAGGGTGTCGATCGCCGGCCAGTACCATCCACTGCCGCGGCCGTTTCACGTGCTGGCAACGCAGAACCCGCTGGAGCAGGAAGGGACCTATCCGCTTCCCGAGGCCCAGCTCGACCGCTTCCTGTTGCAGATCGATGTCCAATTG
>CAVTGB010000077.1:0-15991 GCA_963734125.1 uncultured Alphaproteobacteria bacterium | reverse complement strand
GTATTCCAAATCGACCAGAGGGATGCGCTCATCGCGTTGCGGACGCACGTCTTCCTTGTTTGTGAATATCATGATCCGGCACTTTCTCGATGGAGTTTCCGGACCTCAGTGATTACTTTCGGCATCTCGCGGGTGGGTTACAATCGCCGATAGACTTTCGTGTACCCACATGCCAGATCGCATTCTCGTAGTTGACGACGAAGAACCGATTCGGCAAAAATCGTCGCCTCCATGCTCGGCACTGCCGGATATGCCTGCAAACAGGCGGCTTCCGGTATGGAAGCGCTCGCCGTTCTCACCTCCGGGGAAGAGTTTGAGTTGATGCTCTCGGACCTGATGATGGCGGACCTGGACGGCATTGGCCTGTTGGAGCGCACGAAGGAAAAGTATCCCGACATGCCGGTGGTGATGGTTACCGCCGTGCACGATATTTCCGTCGCGCTGGCCGCCATTCGGAACGGAGCCTACGACTATCTCTTGAAGCCGTTCGAGCGCGAGCAACTGCTCAATACGGTCAGCCGGGCCCTGGAGAACCGGCGCCTGAAGGTGGAGAACCGGACCTATCAGACGAATCTGGAGTCGCTGGTCAAGGCGCGCACCGATCAACTGCAGGCGGCGATGTCGAGCCTGGAGCGCTCGTATGACATCACACTGGAGACTCTGGGCGACGCACTGGACCTGAAAGACCGCGAGACCGAAGGCCACTCCAAGCGCGTAACCGCCTTCACCATCGCCATTGCCCGCGCCATGGGCCTGCCTCGCGAACACATCAACACCATCGCCCGCGGAGCGTTCTTGCACGACATCGGGAAAATCGCGATTCCTGACAAGATCCTGAACCACCATTTTTGGGGAAGCCGGACCCGACCAAGATAAGACCTTCGACAAAGGGAAGCAGGTGCTTGGCGTACTGATTGGCCTACTGGGAACGATAGTCGGATTCTATTTCGGATCGCCTGACACCAAGCCTGGGTCGTTAATGCAATCGCAGGGTCTGACGATCGCGCCCGCGCGTGTCAACAACCTCCAACCGAAGAAAAGGCGAGACCTTTACTGATCTCAGACTACGTGTACGACGGAAAACCGCCGTATATCTACTCAATTACGTTTGATCCTGCTGCTATTCCGCCAATCAAGGACATAAGGTCGGAGAACGGCGTTCTCGAGCAGAAGATCACAGTGCCCGACACTCTAAACACGACAATCATGTCCGTGCTGATCGAATTTACTGCGCCAGTTCCTTGATTTGCCAGCACCCAGGACACGAACAGCGGCGCACCCGGCGACACACTTGTCGACCCCAGCAGGATGTTCTCCGGCAAGAGATCAGACCGCGCGGGCGGCGGCGGCGGTGCCGGCGGGGGAAAAAATGGCGGTGGTGGCGGGGGCGACGGCGGTGGCGGCGACCCACCGGTATCGGTTGAGGATGACGACGAGCCACCACCCTGAAAGCCGCCGATGACAGCGGCGATCTGCGCGGGCGTGACGGCGATCGGCACCGACGGCGGTTGTCCCCGTTGGCCGATGATGGCGGTACTGAAATTGCTCGTGCACTGCGCGTGCCCTACGGACCGGACGCACATCTGGTCGCCGAAGAGGAAAATGGCCTCGGTCTGGGTTTCGCTTCCGCTTTTCTGCGAATCGGTTCCGCCCACCGCCGCGGCACCACTCGGTTGCGCCGCCGCGAGATCCGGCAAGGCAAGAGTGGCCGCTCCTACGGTCGCGACCAGTATGCGGTAGGATGACTTGGCCAACCCCCCTCCCGAAACCCGCCGCGGCCGGCTTCGCCTCGCGCTACCGAGCCATCACGGTCTGGACCGTCAGGCCGGCGCAGGATCCGCCCTCTTTAATGATATAGCCACCCTCCGCTGTCAACGCCGGCGGGCTCCACGGGCGGCTTGGCCAATGCCCGAGCGATCGCGGTGGGGTCTGCGCCGGGCACGGTTTGGCTGCTTGAGCGGGCGCCGGCCGCGGTAGGCGCGACCGCATTGGCCACTTGCAACTCGTTCAACAGAGCCTGGATTACTTCTGGCGTGACCGGCGCCGGCGCGGACGGCGGTTTGCCTTTTTTACTGGTAATGGCGGTGCCGAATTTGGTTGCGCACTGACTTTGCCCGGCGGCAAAAACACAGATGCGTTCGCCGGACAGGAAAAACACCTCGGTTGTTTCACCGAGGCCGCCGCCGTCGAGATGCGTGTCAGGCTCGATCTTGATTAAGGCGATGCCACCGCGAACCGAGACCGCCGCGGTCGGCGTGTAAAACACAACGTCGGTCTTTTTGCTGATTTGGCCACCAACATAGCGAAGCAAGCCTCCCGTTACTGTCGCCGTCAATTTGCCGATTTGGGTTTGCGGGTCATAGACGAATTCGTTGATGACAACCGCGGAATGCGGCGCGATCGAGAGCGACGCCTGATCGGCGAAGAGGAGCTGAACCTGGCCCTGGTCGACCGTGTCGATCCGCTCACTACGCATCGTGTCATGGGCGACGAGGAGTTCGCGGCGATCGGCGGCGGCCGGACCACCTTCCTGCGAAGCCGCCGTCGCGGGAAACGTCGCCGAACCCATGCCCACCACGGCAACGAGCACGAGCCCGAACGAGAACCCGGCCATCGCGCTGCCCGTTCTGTGCTTCAACGACTGTGCGACCCGGCTCAATAGGACAGACGCAGCCCGATCATCGCCTGCGTATCGCTCGATCGATCGGCCGGGAGGTTTGAAGCGATGGCTTCGCGGATCACAAACGCGGTCAGCGCAAGATTGGTGGTGAGGCCGAGTTCGCCGGTCACTCCATAGCGCCACTCCCGGGAGATCGGGATCAGCGTCGGGTCGACGGCCGGGTTGGCCGCGGCGTTCCACGTGTAAATGCGATAGAGGAGCGGCGTGATAACCAGCGGTCGCGACCCGAGGTCGGGAGGCAATCGGAACCGCTGGGTGTAGCTGGCCTTGAGCACGAGCGAGTCGTTCGAGGCAAAAGCCTGTCGGGCGTTGTCGATCGCGTAGCTGGCCTGGAGGCCAAGGGTGCCGTTGTCGAGGATTTGGGAGGAAAGGCTCCCGCCGGTGGAGTGGACGCCCGCGTCCATGTCGGTGGCAAACGGCACCGGGGCCAGATTGGAAAAACGTTCCGAGCGGAATTCGTAAAAGCCGGTGACGTCGACCCGCTCGGTGAGCGGACGATCGACCCCGAGCCCGGCGCCAACCGTCCACAGAAACTGGTTGTTGCCCAACAGCACTTCGTTGGCGAGCGCGTAGGGCCGCAGCGAAACAATCTTCTCTGCTCCGCTGCCGCCGATATCAAAGCGCGGGCCGGAATTGACTTCGACCGCCGCTGAGTTGATCGAGCTGAACCGGAACTGCTTCGAATAATAGATGAGCGCGTTGCTCTCCAGCGTGAAATCGCCAAAATCGTAGGTGTGTGCAACGTTTCCGCCGAGAAACGAGTCCCAGCCCGGGCGCTGGAGCGAGATCGCGCTCAGCGTCGCCGGCAGACCGCCGGCGATGATGTCCGAGCCGGCCGGCTCGGCGCTGTCATTCGTCTGATGACGCAAGCCAACGACCAGGTTGGCGGCGAATTTCGACGGTGTGGTCACGCGATCGATCTGGTCACGCAGCGCCTGCACGCGCGCGCGCGTTCCCGGGGTTACGCCGGGCGAGCTTTCGACCTCCTGGAGGTAGGCGCGCGCCGTATTATAGGAGCCCAGCCGCGTATAAAGCTCGGCCAGCTGGAGTTTGACCCCCGGAAAATTCGGATTGTACAGAAGCAGGCGCTCCAGCGCCGAGACCGCCCCCTCGTAATTACCAAGCTTTATAGCGGCTTCGGCGTAGCGAAAATTGAGGTCGACATTGGTCGGGTCTTTGAGCAGCTGGGCGAAGAGTGCATTGGCCTCTTTGTCTTCCGGGGTGCCGACCGGGGTCGGTTGCGCGACCGCGGCCCCGCCGCTCAGCCACAAGAGCGCGGCGGCGAGGCGGATGCCGGCCGCCACCGCGATCCAGGCGGAGCGATCGCTGGCGATCCGATAGCGCCGGTGTTGCATCCTTACTGCCGGCATACCCCCCTCGGCGATGATCCTGGGTCGTCCCCCACCCGGTTGGCGAACCAGAGAACATCGTAAAATCGCCCGGATGGAAAGGCTTCTTATCCCGGCAGCACCCGAGCTTACCGCTCGCCAGTGTTACGACCCGCCAAGACCTGCCCCTGCACACGCCGTCGCCGCCGGTTCATCGATCGGTGCCGTGATTCGATTCGGTACAAGCGGAGCGACGCAAATGCCCGGCGGCTCTCTCGACCTAGGGCCTTCCGGCGCCTGGGCCTCGGCTAGGCGGCAATCATCCCTGCTCGGGGGTTGCGCCGTAGGGCCGGGTAATCAGCTCCATCAGGTGGCCGTTCGGATCGTCGAAATAGACCCCGCGGCCGCCATAGAGATGATTGATCTCGCCGGGCTTCGCGCGGCGGGGATCGGCGTAATAGCGGATGCCGCCGGCGCGGATGCGGGCAAAAGCGGCGTCGAACTCCGCGTCGCTGACGAGAAAGGCGTAGTGCAGCGGCCGGAAATCCTCGCGGTTGTCAAAATCGAGGGTGACGCCGTTGGCGGTCTTGACCGGGACGAAGTGGCCCCATTCGGGCCCCGCCTCCAGGTTCAGAATGTCGGCGAGGAACTTGGCGGATTCCCATTTGTCCTTCGCCGGGATGATCGTGTGATTGAGTTCGACGCTCATCGCGTTCTCCCTTCCGCCACCGCAACAAACGCGGATTGCGCGACGCCTGCCCGCCCTACGCCGCTAACGAATTTCGTCGGCGAGCCGCGACAGGTGATGGGCGGTGTCGCCGAAGCTGTGCTCGATGACCATGCAGCGGCGGAAATAGTGGCCGACCGCGTATTCCTCGGTCATGCCGATGCCGCCATGCAGCTGCACCGCGTTCTGCGAGACAAAGCGCGCCGCCTGGCCGACCCCGACCTTGGCCATCGCGATGTTGTGGGCGCGCTCGTCGGCGTCGGGCTCGTCGACCATCATCGCCGCCAGCATCGCCATGCTGCGGCCCTGCTCCAGCGCCATCAACATCTCGGTCGCGCGGTGCTGCAACGCCTGGTTCTGGCCGATCGGCTTGCCGAACTGCTGCGCGCGTCTTCAGGTATTCGAGCGTCATCGCCTGCATCGCCTCCATCGCGCCGACCGCCTCGGCGGCGGTCGCGGCGATGCCGGCCTCGACCACCCGCTCGATGACCGGCAACGCCGTCGCCGACCTCGCCGAGCACGTCGTCGCGCGCCGACTTCGACCCCGCTCAACGAGATCTCCGCCGCGCGCGTGCCGTCGCGCATCGGGTAGCCGCGGCGCGCCACGCCGTTCGCCGTGGCATCGACCAGAAACAGGCGTGATGCCGTCGGGGTCGTCGCGCTCGCCGGCGGTGCGGGCGCTGACGACCAGCCTGTCGGCGCTGTCGCCATGCGCGACGACGCTCTTGGCGCCGTCGAGCACCCAGCCGCCGGCCTTCGGCTTGCGCCGTCGTCAGCACGTCGGTCAGGTCGTAGCGCGCCTGCCGCTCGCCATGCGCGAAGGCGAGCATCAGCTTGCCTTCGGCGACTTGCGGCAGGATCGCCGCTTTCTGCGCCGTCGCTGCCGGCGAGGCGCAGCGCGGTGCCGCCGAGCACCACCGTCGCCAGATAGGGCTCCAGCGCCAGCGCGCGGCCGAACGCCTCCATCACCAGCATGATCTCGATCGCCGCCGCCGCCGAAGCCGCCATACTCCTCGGCAAACGGCAGGCCGAGGAGGCCGAGCTCGGCGTACTGCGACCACAGCGCCCGGCTCCAGCCCTCGGGCTCGGCCAGATAGGCCTTGCGCTTGTCGAAAGCCGTAATGGTCGGCGAGCAGCCGGTCGACGCTGTCGCGCAGCAGGCGCTGTTCGTCGGTAAAGTCGAAATCCATCGGAAAGGTGCCTCACTAGAATCCGCACTCTACCCGGTCATCGGAATGACGGTTGCGGGTGCGCTTTGCGATCTGTGATTACAGTCCCAGCACCGCTTTGGTCAGGATGTTCTTCTTGATCTCGTTGGTGCCGCCATAGATCGAGGCGGCGCGCAGCAACAGATAGCTGCGGGTGGCCTCGGTCGCCCACGCCGGGCCGAGTTCCGGCTCGTTCGCTGAGCGCCGCCAATTCCTGCGCCCAATCGGGCATCGACAGCGGCCCGCCGACATCCATCGCCAGCTCGGTCGTCGCCTGCAACAGTTCGGTGCCCTTGACCTTCAGCACCGAGGACAGCGGGTCGGGCTTGCCGGCGCGCTCTTTCGTACGCGGAGACGACGCGCAACTGGGTGATCTCCAGCGCCTTGATGTCGGTCTCGAGCTGCGCGACGCGCGGCGGAACGTCGTGATCCTCGATCAACGGCCGGCCGTTCGCGCGCATCTCGCGCGCCGTCTCCTTGGCGAACTTGACCCGCTCCTTCGACTTGCCGAGCCGGGCGATGCCGGTGCGCTCGTTGCCGAGCAGGAATTTGGCGACGTCCCAGCCCTTGTTTTCCTCACCGACCCGCATCGTCGACCGGCACCCGCACGTCGTCGAAAAACACCTCGTTCAGATGATGGCTGCCGTCGATCGAGATGATCGGGCGCACCGTGATGCCCGGCGTCTTCATGTCGATCAGCAGGAACGAAATCCCCTCCTGGCGCTTGGGCGCCTGCGGGTTGGTGCGCACCAGGCAGAAGCACCAATCGGCCATGTGCGCGGTCGAGGTCCAGATCTTCTGGCCGTTGACGATGTAGTCGTCGCCGTCGCGCTTGGCCGCGGTCTTCAGCGCGGCGAGATCGGAGCCGGCGCCGGGCTCGGAAAAGCCCTGGCACCACCAATCGTCGACATTGGCGGCGCGCGGCAGAAAGCGGCGCTTCTGTTCCTCGGTGCCGAACTGGATCAGCACCGGGCCGATCATCGTGATGTTGAACGACCGGACGTCGGGCGCCGGCGCCAGCTGGTTTTCCTCGAGAAAGATCATGCGCTGCACCGGCGTCCAGCCCGGGCCGCCATATTCCTTGGGCCAGCTATAGGCCGCCCAGCCCTTCTGGTTGAGGATGCGCTGCCAGCGGACCGTATCCTCCTTGTCGCGGCGGGTGGCCGAGCCGCATCCGCTCGCGGATGTCGGCGGGCAGATTGTCGCCGATAAAGGCGCGCACCTCGTCGCGGAAGGCCAGTTCCTCCGGCGTGAAGCGCAGATCCATGGGTTGGCTCCTGTAGGTTTGGCCCGTCGTGGCGTCCAATGCGATCGTGGATGATCGGCCGGCATCGGTTTTCCTGCAACCAAATTGGCGCTCGGGCGCAATCATTCGCGGATTTCCGCTTGTTTCGAGGGGCCGAGCGGAGCGATCCTCGATCCGCTCGCGGGTCGCAAGCGGAAAGGCACCCGACATGGCCGATCTACCGGGGAAAGCCCTCGCGCGGGAACTGATCGAGGGGAGCGAAGCCGAAGCGCACGCTACTGCGATGGAAGACGTCATCGCGGCGGTGCGCGAGAGGGGCATCGACGCCGATACGGCCAATCGCCTCTTCGGGCGCCTCTGGACGCTGGAGCGGATGTTTTATTACATCTACGGCGGCTGGGGGCAGGGCCTCGAGATGAACGACTTTCCTCCGTCGATCAAATATTTGTTCGCAAAGCAGATCGTCGACGAATCGACCCACGAGATGCTCTACATGGACGCCCTGTTGCGGCAGGGCTGCGTCGCGACTCAAAAGGAGGCGTTTCGCCATCCCAACGGCGAATTCAAGGTCAATTCCGCGACCGCCTATTACGTCTTCTCGCTGCGCAACCTGGCGACCTATAAGCATCCGATCCGCATCGCGGCGCTCAACCTCGGGCCCAAGATCATCGAGCTGGCGTGGATGGAGGGATTGGCCGAGGTGATCGCCGACCCCGCCATCAAGCAAACCTTCGCCAGCCAGACGATCGAGAACAGGAGCCACATCGCGATGGGGCGACGGATCGTCGAGGAATTCGTCGAAAAGCCGGTCGAAGCCGAGATGTGCCGCTGGGGGTGCCGGGTGGCGCGCCAGGATTATCGCCGGTTCCTGCATGAGATGAGCGACTTCGTGCTGCAGCGCCAGACCCCGCCGCCGCCCGTTGAGCGGGTGCGGGTGACCGATTGAGGGAGGGCGACGTGGCATTGAAGATCGATCACGAGCGCTGCACCCAGTGCCGGATGTGCTACATCGTCTGCCGTGAACTCGACATCAACGCAGTCTATGTGGCGCTCGACCCGCTGCACCGGATCGAGATCGATCTTGACGCCTGCACCTATCCGGGCTGCACCGCGTGCCTAATGTATTGCCCGGCGGACGGCTCGATCGTCGAGGCGGCGACCGGCCGCTCGCTGGTCCCGCCGCCGCCCGAGGCGTGGCAGGCGTGATATGACGCTCGAGGACGCAGATTTCGATGACTTTCGCGATGTCGTGTTTGCGATCTGCGACAAAGCTGCCGAGGCCGTTCTCCGTTACCACGAACTGACGGACTGGGATCCCAAATGGGTGCCGGAGAGCTTCATCCAGTGCTATATACTTGACCAGCTGGGTAAGCGGATATCGCTCAATCTGGAAATACCTGTTCCGTTACTTTGGACATGGATCGGTGGCGAAGCCGTAGCGCCACCAAATTTGGGTAAAGAGGTAGTCGATTTTGTGATCAATAAAAACGATAACCTGAAGAAATCGCTGCAACACATTTGGGGGCTCGCGGAGCTAAAGCGTCACAACGATGTGCGCAGCGATAGATACAAACTCGACCAAATACTCCCTCATTTCAAGAGTTGCCGGTTTGGTGTTGCGATTGGCGTGGCCGGACTTACTGACCAGGGATGGTTAGATCAGGAGGCGCGCAAAGAGGGACGACGCCTCGTCCGATCGCTGCCGAAGATGCAGAAATTCGACGGAAGCGAGCGTGCGTTCTTCGGGTTTGGATTCATTCACATCAACACCGCTTTTGCGGGCACGAACTGACAACGGAGGCATCGCGTGAACCCGATCCTCGAAGAGTTCTGCGACAAATGGGTGTGGCCGACGATGCCCGGGGCGCCCGGGGCGGAATTCCGCCTGGCGCTGACCCGCGACAAATGCCTCAAGGGCTGGGGGATCATCCTCGAACGCACGCTCAAGGACATCGAGGAGGAACTGTCGAGAAACGACGACGGCTGGAAGAAGGACCACGCGCTGCGCGGCTATGCCGCCGAGGGCGTGCAGATGTCGATCAAGCAGATGTCGGCGCAGCTCTTGTCCGTCGATATCGGCGAGCAGGAAAACTACATCGACCTACAACGGATGCGCGCGCGCCAGATCTGGGACGAGTGCAAGCATTCCAAGCTCCACGCCGACGTCCTCATCGGCAAGGGCTGGGTCAAGGACGAGCGCGAGCTGATGGATATCGCCCAGGCCAATGTGCAGCCGTTGCCGGCCTATTTCGGGCTCTCGATGATGTTTCCGCACATCCACCCGCTCGCCAGGGCCGCCCAGAATTATTACACCGAAGCCAATGCCTGCCTCGGCATCATGGCCTACCTGAAGATGGTCGACGATCCGCTAGTGCGGCACGAGCATCTCAGCCAACGCGACGAAGAGCTGATGCATTTCATGGAGGGCAAGTTCCAGCTCGATTTCTATTGCACGACGCCGGAATCACAGCATCACGTCGAGGACGCGCTCGGCTACCTCTTGCACCAGATCGGCGGGATCCGGTGAAAGTCCGGATCGACTACGCGATCTGCAATTCGTGCGGGCTGTGCCGCGAGGTCTGCCCGGAATCAGCGATCCGGCCGAAGCTATTGGAGCCGCGCCACCTCTATGAGGTCCAGCCGGAGAAATGCACCGGCTGCGGCGAGTGCCTCGACTATTGCCCGGCGCCGGGGGCGCTCTTGCAATATGCGGCCGGCGCTGCCTAGCCGCCCAAGGTCGCTCCATGAATAAAGGCGTCGCGATCGCCTTCCTGATCGCCGTTGCGGGCGGCCCGGCTGCCGCCCAACGAACCGTCCAGATCCTGACGCCGACCATTGATACCTGCCGCGCCTACACCGCGGCGACAGTTGCTCGCGATCAGAATGCTTTACTGGGGCTCGGCGGTTGGTTCGTCGGCTATCTATCCGGCTTCGCTCAAGGCGCACAATTCGACTTTCTGCGCGGCGAGGCGGTGGCGAGATTGAGTAGTCGGCTTTACGCCGAGTGCGTGAAAAGACCCGAGATGCCGCTCTCTATCGCCGCGCATGAATTAGCCAAAAAATTGATCGCCGAACATCGGGCGCGCTGAGTGACCGGCGGCGCGGGGGGACCAATCAACGGGGTGTCCGGTCGGATCGCCCCTTGCTAAACTGCCGGAGGCGACGCACGGAGGATCGAGATGGCGAGGCAATACAGGCTGATGTCGGCGGACGGGCATCTCGAGGTGCCGCCCGAGCGCTGGATCCACCGGGTGCCGGAGAAACACCGCGACCGGGCGCCGCATACGGTGCATCTGCCCGACGGCGGCGACGCATTGATGATCGAGGGCCAGCCGCTCCTCGAAGCCAATTTTCTCGATCTGCGCGCCGGGCGCGCCGAGGGCACCTGGACGCCGTTCGGCCTCAAGGTCGCCGACGCCGCCGGCACCGGAGGACCCGAACAGCGCGTGCGCGAGCAGGACCAGGACGGGATGGACGCCGAGGTCCTGTTCGCCGCGATGGTCGCCGGTCCGGTCTTCTGGCGCAACATCGCGCATGACGAAGTCTACAAGGCCGTCATCCGCGGCTACAACGACTGGCTGGGCGAAGAATATTGCGCGGTCGCACCTGATCGCCTGATTGGCATGGGCGTCATCCCGATCACCAATGTCGATGACGCGATCGCCGAGATGAAGCACTGCAAGAAGCTCGGGCTGAAGGGCATCCTCCTCGGCGGCCTGCCCAACGGCAAGGGCTACCCGACGCCGGAGGACGATCGGTTCTGGGCCGCCGCGATCGACATGAATATGCCGGTGACCGTGCACGTCCAGCTCTACCGCACCGGCGCGCGCGCCAACCAGCCGACCATGAAATACCCTAAGGAAGACCCGATCGTGATGGCGCGCCTCAGGCGGCCGTTCCTCGAATGGCTGGTCAATTTCGGGCTGCCGCCGTCCGTTGGCATGGCGCAACTGGTGCTATCGGGCGTGTTCGAGCGCTTCCCCAAGCTGAAAGTGTTTTTCGCCGAGACGCGGCTCGGCTGGGTTCCGTTCTGGCTTGAGCACATGGACCTCTGGTACAAGCGCCACATCGGCTGGGCCGAGGAAATGCTCGGCTTCAAGCCATTGAAGGAATTGCCGGCGACCTATGTGCGCGAGAACATATATTTCACCGTGCAGTACGAGCGAGTCGCGGTCGAGATGCGCCACCACGTCGGCGTCGACCATATCATGTTCGCCACCGACTTCCCGCATATCGAGAACGAGTGGCCGAACTCGCGCCCGCTGATCGAGGAGATTTACGAAACCGTGCCGGCCGACGAGAAAGCGAAGATGTGGGCGGGCAACGCGGTCAAGTATTTCAAGCTCGACGCGGCCTGAGTTCATCCATCGGCGGCGATCAGGGCGCCGTCCGAGGCCGGCTCGAGCGCAGCTGTTGACAGCGCGGGCGGCGGCGCTGTCGCTTCGAGTTCGGCGGTTTGTGACGGCACCGGCGGTTCGACGCGGTTGCGGCCGTGCGCCTTCGCTCGATAGAGCGCATCGTCGGCGGCTTTGAGCGTCGCTTCCGGGGTATCGCCGGCGCCGGGAAACGCGGCGACTCCGACTGAAATCGTGATGCGCGGCAGGTCCTGGTCGAGGTAGCGCACGGTCAGCGCCTCGATCCTGGAGCGCAAGTTCTCGGCGCGGCCGACGGCGGCGACGGTGTCGGCGCCGGGTAGAACAACGACAAACTCGTCGCCACCGAACCGACAGGACAGGTCCTCGGTGCGGAACATCGTTTCGAGGCTGTTGCCGACTTCGCGCAGCACCAGGTCGCCCGCCTCGTGCCCATAATCGTCGTTGAACTTCTTGAAGTTATCGATATCGAGCGACAGCATGCCGACGCTGGATTTGGTGCGGACCGCGCGGGCGAATTCGCGGCGGCAGGTCTCCAGCAGGTATCGCCGATTGTACAATCCGGTCAGCGGGTCGCGAATCGACTGATCGCGCAGCCGGTCGCGCAGCTTGACGTTGGCGATCGCCAGGCTGATCTGCTCGGCGCAGGCGATTGCCAGCCGGCGCTGCTCGGCCATCAGCGCATCGTCGGCGGCAGCATCGCCGGTCCGCTCGCCGTCGGGAAATTCGAGGTGGAACAGACCGATGGTTTCGCCGTGCGCAAGGATCGGAATGCACGAATAGCGTTCAGCGTGGTCGGCGCCGACATGCGTACAAACAAAAGCGATCTCCTCTTCGCCGTACGTGTAGGCACGGCCGCGGCGCAGCGCCCAGCAATCCTCGGGCTGCATTGTCGGGACGATGCGGCCGCCATTCCACGCCTTCGCGCTTTCGAGCACGTCGCGCGAATTGGCGTAGATGAAGAGGCTGCCCGGACAGGTCGGCAGCAACTTGGCGAGGAACGCTGCGATCATGTCATAGAGTTCGTGCAGTGAGCTGCACGACTGCAGCCAGACGTTGAGTGCCGAGAGTAATTTGGTCTCGCGATTGAGGCGCTGCCGGTCGATCAGCTCGATGCGAAACATCTCAACCGCGCGGGCCATGTCGCCGATCTCCGCTGCCCCCTGCCGCCATTCGAACGCGGCGGCGTAATCGCCGGTGGCGAGCTGCAGAATTCGCCCCCTCAGCCGCAGCAGCGGTCGCAACAGCGATCTGCGGATGACGACAAACCCGGCCCATAAGGCGAGCGTCGCCACCGCGGCGAGCGTACCCAACCCCCACATGAACTGTCGATCGCCGGCCTCAATCTCTGCGCGCAGCCGCTCCATATCCTGTTGGTAGGCGCGGGCCAGCATCTCCAGGCTTTCGTTGAGCGCGCTGCGCACCGCCCGGTTCGCTGCGTTGTCCCCAAACACCCGCGCCGCCGGCGGGCCTTCTACCCGGGCGAGACGCACGAGTTCGGTACGGAAGCGGATGAACTCCTCGATCCGCCGTGTGACTTCATCGACATTGGCTTCCTGCGAGGCGATCGCGTCCTGCTGCCAGGCCGGGATCAACTGCTGCAACTCGCTCAATTGCTTGGTCAAATTATCGGCAAATTTTTCTGCGGCGCTCCAGTCGGGCGACATGTAGATGCCGCGCGACTCCATGGTGATCGCGTAAACCAGGCCATTGATGCGCTCGAGATTGATCGTGCCGCTCGCCGCATGATCGAGGGCGGCGTCATCGACCTCATTCGCCTGCAGACCAACAATCCCGATAACGACACCCAGCACCGGCAACAGCGCGAGGAAGGCCATGATTGCAGAGAGCCGGGTCATCAGGCTGATGCCGCGCGGCGGGGGCGCCGCGGTCGTGGAGACCATAGTGCACTCCCTCAGGGAAAATTTTTAATCGATCATTTACTCTATCATCGAATTGCAATCTACAATAGCACCCTAACAAACATACATCCTTTACATTGCATAAGGTCGTTGCGCGAATCCGGGCAAAATCTCTTTGCCACGGAACGCCAAAAGCCCGACGATGGCCCGAGAGCGGGTGGCACGGGAGAGAGGCATGGAACCGATCGTCGGCAGCGGCAAATACACCTACCGGGTCAACGAGGCGTGGCAACAGCCGCCTGAATGGCTTGAGATCAAGGCTTGCGCGGTCTCGGTCGACTCGCAGGACCGGGTTTATTGCTTCAACCGCAATGACGCGCACCCGATCGTGATCTTCGACCGCGACGGCAAGTATCTGTCGTCGTGGGGGGCCGGGCTCTTCAAGTTCCCGCACGCGATCCGCATCGTCCAGGAGGGCGGCCGGGACGTCGTCTGGCTGTGCGACGAACACCACAACCAATTCTACAAATTCACCACCGACGGCAAGCTGTTGCAGACGATCGGCGAGAAGGGCGCGCGCTCCGAGACCGGCGTGCCGGCGGATGAATGGAGCTCGCAGGCGTTCCGCAAGGTCACGCACGGCGGCGGCCCGTTCAACCTGCCGACCGACATCGCCTTCGCGCCGGACGGCTCGATGTTCATCACCGACGGCTACGGCAACGCGCGGGTCCACAAATTCTCGCCCGACGCCAAATATCTGTTCTCATGGGGCGAGCCCGGCACCGCGCCGGGCCAGTTCAACCTGCCGCACGGGGTATGGATCGACCGGCGCGGCCGGGTGCTGGTCGCCGACCGCGAGAACGACCGGGTCCAGGTGTTCGACCAGCAGGGCAAGTTGCTGGCGGTATGGCCGACCAAGCTGGTCGGCGTGGCGTTTTTCTATGTCGACGATGACGACATTGTTTACGTCCCCGAGCACAACGCCGGCATGGTCAGCATCCTCAACCTCGACGGCGAGCGGCTGACGACCTGGGGCGACGGTCCGATCATGCGGTCATGCCATGGCATCTGGTGCGACTCGCACCACGATCTCTATGTCGTGCAGCCCGGCTCCTGGGAGCCGCGGGCGCGCCGCGTTGTCAAATACACCCGGCAGTAGCTGCGGTTGCTATCGGGGCGGTTCCTCAGTGCAGCATTGCGCGGTGCGCGGCGGCGAGCGTCGCATCTGGGGCGCCGCCGGCATCGAGGCGAACCCAGTCGAGCGGGCCGGGGTCGCGGCTCAGCTGCGTCCTGAGCACCGGCTCGGTTGCGTCGGAGGCATCGCCGCGGCGGGCACCGAGACGCGCCCGCATCGTCGCCTCGGGCGCATCGAGCCAGAGCCCGGTGAACGGCACGCCCGCCGCCGCCGCGACCGCGGCAAATGAGTTGCGCTCCTCGGGGCGCAGCGCAACAGCGTCGATGATAGCGCAGTAGCCGGCGCGCAACGCCGCGGCCGCCCGGTCGCGCAGATCGCGGTATACCTGGACGGTGATTTCCGCGGTATAGGCCTCCGCCGGCAACGGGCTTTCCGGCGCGGCGCCGAAGCGCAGCTTGCGCAACACATCGCTGCGCAGCACGCGCGCGCCCGGAAGCCGGCCGAGCTCGGGCGCGAGCCCGGCGGCGAGCGCCGATTTGCCGCTGCCGCTGAACCCGCCGATCGCGACCAGCCGCGCCGGTTGGACAACGAGCGCGGCTGCGGCCTCGTCGAGATAGCGCCGGGCGTCGGCGAAAGCGGCGGCGGAATCGCCCGAGCCCCAGCCATGCTCGGCCATCGTCGCGCCGACATGCGCGCGGATCATCGCCCGCAACGCCAGGAACAACGGCATCAGGGCGAGGCCGTCATCCTCCTCGGTCAGATCGAGATAGCGGTTGAAGACCAGATTGGCCACATCCGGAAACCGGCGATGGCCGAGATCCATCAACAGAAACGCCAGATCGTAAAGGACATCGATCGTGGCCAGCGCCTCGGAGAACTCGACGCAATCGAACAGCACGGGCCGGCTGTCAACGAGACAGATATTGCGCAGATGGAGGTCGCCATGACAGAGGCGCACCCGGCCCGCCTGAGCGCGCTCGTCGAGGAGTCTGCCTTGCGCCGCCAATTCGCCGCGGATGCGGCTTTCCAAGCGGTCGATCTGTGCCGCGGCAAACCCGGCCGCGCGTGAGCCGCGCAGGACGGCGATGTTGGTCCGGGCCAGTTCAGCCATCGCCGCGGTGCCGCCGCGGCCCCGACGCTCCTCGGCATTGCCGTGAAACTTGGCGATGTGGGCGACGAGCGCATAGCCGAGCGCGGGTGACAGCCCGCCCGATTGCGCCAGATTCTCCAGGAGATCCCGCTGATCGAAACGCCGCATCACGACGACGTAATCGATGGGTTCGCCCTCGGAGCGGCCCCAAATAAGGGTGCCGTCCGCCCGCCGGCTGATCGCCCGGACCTCGAGATAAAGTTGCGGTGCGGTGCGGCGATTGAGCTTGAGTTCAGTGGCGCAGGCGGCGCGACGCAGCGCGGGGCTGGAGAAATCGAGATA
>CAVTGB010000076.1:0-25945 GCA_963734125.1 uncultured Alphaproteobacteria bacterium | reverse complement strand
GCCACGTATTGCTGCCGATGTGAACGCCGTCGTATGCGCCGATCGTGACGACGCTGCGGCCCCGGCTGTACACCGCCGAAGACGCTACCCCGGCAGCCGCCAGGACGACGGCAGGTCGGACCCTGTCGGAGCCTCGGGGCTCCCCGACCGCAGCCAGAGTCCCGTCGGGGGCGACAAGTGCCCAGGGGCCTTCGCCGGCGACCTTGAGGGCGGCGCGGTCGACCGAGCGGCCATGGGCGATCGCCTCGAGGAGATCGTCGTCGAGCTCCACCGCCGGCAGGTCGCGCACGAGCTCGAGGCACGGCAGCAGGCGTTCCCGGCTCACGTCCTCGAGGGCGATGGCCTCGGCATCCCGGTACGAGCCGACGGCCACGCGCCGCAGCGTGCGCAGATGGGCGACGCCGCCGAGCCGCTCGCCGAGGTCGGCGGCCAGCACGCGTACGTAGGTACCCGACGAGCACTCGACGAGCACCCGGTACAAGAGCGGTTCTCCGGTATCGAACACGTCGTAGCGGAACACCTCCACGGGTCTCGCCAGGCGGTCCACCTCGATCCGCCCTCGTGGGCGAGTCCGCGCAACCGCCGGCCTCCGACCTTGACCGCCGAGACCATCGGGGGCACCTGCTCGAGGCGACCGGTGAGCGAGAGGGCCGCCAGGCGGACGTCGTCGATCGTGACCTCGTTCATGTCCGCCCGAGCCGTCACCTCACCGGAGGCGTCGAGCGTGCTCGTCGCCACGCCGAGGACGACCTCGCCGATGTACGTCTTCCGCAACGCCGTGGCGAATCGGAGCAGGCGGGTGGCTCGCCCGATTCCCAGCACGAGCACACCGGTGGCGTCCGGGTCGAGCGCAGCCTCGAGTACCGCGTGGCGCCGGACGTCACGGTCGAGCCGGTGACGGCGAACGGGGTGCGCGCCGAGTGGACCTCGACGCCCGGGGACGCAAGCGACGCTGCGCTCCTCTATCTGCATGGCGGCGGCTACGTGATCGGGTCGCTCGACAGCCATCGGCACCTCGTCGCCGAGGCCGGCCGCGCCGCCGGCTGCTGGGCATTGGCGCTCGATTATCGTCTTGCGCCCGAGCACCCGTTCCCCGCCGCGGTCGAGGATGCGGTTGCCGGGTATCGCTATCTCTTAGGGCGCGGCATCAAGCCCGGCCGCATCGCCATCGCCGGCGACAGCGCCGGCGGCGGCCTCGTGGTGGCGGCGATGGTGGCGATCCGCGACGCGGGCCTCCCGCAACCGGGTTGCGGCTGGTGCATCTCGCCCTGGGTCGACATGGAGATGACCGGCGAGACGATGACCAGCAAATCGGCCGCCGATCCGGTCGTGCAGCGGGCCGGCATCGAGGAAATGGCGCGCCTCTATCTGAACGGGGCCGATCCGCGCTCGCCGCTGGCCGCGCCCCTCTATGCCGATCTGGCGGGCCTGGCGCCGTTATTGATCCAGGTTGGCGCCACCGAAACCCTGCTCGACGACGCGATCCGGCTTGCCAAGGCGGCGGGCGCCGCCAATGTGCGGGTCGAGCTCCAGATCTGGCCGGAAATGATCCATGTCTGGCATCTCTTTCACCCGGAGCTGAAAGCAGGGCTGCGGGCAATCGAGGCGGGCGGCGCGTTGGTGTGCGCACATACCTCCTGATAGCCTAGCCGTCTACGCGTCGCGCAGATGCAACACGGCGCGGCCGTCGATCTTGCGGTCGCGCACGGCGGCCAGCGCTTTCCCGGCCTCGTCCAATGTGAAGACCGTCGCGGCGGCCGGCGTGATCTTGCCGGAGTCGTAAAGCGCGATGATCTCGGCGAAACACTCGGCCATTTGCGCCGGCCGGCGCTTCCTATAGACCCACCGCGCTGGCCGCCGCTTCCTGTAGACCCGCCGCGCCGGTCTTGCCCCTCTTTGAACAGGTAGTCGAGCGCCGCTTCGGCATTCTCCAGCGTGCGCGGGCCGCCCTCGATAAAGCGCGCCAGGTCCCACGGAACCAGCGTCCCTGCGAGTGCAATCGGATGCGCCTCGTCGAGGTTTTCGGCAGCGTATTTGGCGAAGGCGTCGGGCAAATCGACGGCCATGCCGTCGCGCAACGCACCGGTGCGCCGGCTCGGGTCGAAAACGACGATCTTCATGGCAATCCTCCCCTCGACGAGCGGGTGCCCGCCCTCGCCAGATTAGAGAAGCGGCGCGGCGAGCAAAAACGGGCTCATTCGCCGGCCGGCGCGAGCTGCCGCCTCCCCGGCAGCGCCACGGCGAGAGAGCGCAGCATGAAGAGCGCGGCGAGCCCGAACGGGATCCAGCAGAACATGACGCTTGAGCGGAGGGACCGGAACTTAACGGAGCTTGATCTGGTGCCGCAAGTTTGGGCATTTGCAGGGGCGAACATGTCAGAAAGCGATTTTCGGGAGAGGCCATGGTTCCCGAGGACATCGACCCCGAATCCGGGTGCCGCCTGCCCTTGCCTAAACGCGACGGGCTCGATGCCGACGCCCGGCGCGTCTATGACGGCCTCGCCGATCCGGGCGGCGCGTCGTTGCGCGGCCTCAAGGGTCCGGGCGGCATCCTGCTGCATAGCCCTTCCCTCGCCCGCTTCACCCGGCCGCTCAACCATTACCTGCGCCACGAGGCGGGCCTCGGCGGCCGGGTCCGCGAACTGGCGATCCTGGTCACTGCCCGGGCACTCGACAGCCAGTTCGAATGGTGCGCCCATGAAGCCGAGGCAAGGCGGCAGGGGCTCTCGCCCGAGATCATCGACATCATCAAATACCGCCGCGACACCGCCGCCCTCGACGAATTTGACCGGGTCGTCATTGAGCTCGGCCGCGAGATCTTCACGGCAAGAAAGGTGGCGCCCGACACCTTTGCGCGCGCGCTCCGCCAATTCGGCCGCCGCGCTCTGGTAAACCTCGTCGCGCTGATGGGGAATTATGCCGGCACGGCGGCGCTCCTGACCGCCTTCGACATGCAGCTCGACCCCGGCCAGCCGCCGCTCCTGCCGATGGACCCGCCATGACCCTGCCCGCAACGAGCCGCTTTCAATTCACCGCCGATCTCTCGATCTGCAGCATCCTCAACGGAATGTGGCAGGTCTCCGGCGCGCACGGGCCGATCGATCCGGCGCGCGCGGTCGCCGCGATGTTCGCCTATCACGATGCCGGATTCACCACCTGGGACCTCGCCGACCATTACGGGCCCGCCGAGGATCTGATCGGGAATTTCCGCCGCCAGTTCGCCGCAAGCCGCCGCGCCGATCGTCTCTCCGAGATCCAGGCCTTCACCAAATGGGTGCCGCCCCCGGGCGCGATGACCCGGCGGGCCGTCGAGGCGGCGATCGGCGTCTCGCTGCGCCGCATGGGTGGGGAGCCTCTCGACCTCCTGCAATTCCACTGGTGGGATTACCGCGACGGGCGCTATCTGGATGCGCTGCGCCACCTCGCCGATCTGCAGAGCGAAGGCAAGATCCGCCATCTCGCGCTGACCAATTTCGACACCGAGCGGCTCGCAATCATCACCGGGCACGGCATCAAGATCGTCTCGAACCAGGTGCAGTATTCGCTCGTCGACCGCCGGCCCGAGGCGAAGATGGCCGCCTTCTGCACCGCGCACGGGATCACCCTCCTGGCCTACGGCACGCTCCTCGGCGGGCTCCTATCGGAAAAATATCTCGGCCGCGCCGAACCCGGCCGCGCCGACCTCACCACCGCGTCCTTACAGAAATATAAGCAGATGATCGACGCCTGGGGCGGCTGGGCGCTGTTCCAGGACCTGCTCGCGACGCTGAAACGTGTCGCCGACAAGCACGGCGTCGCAATCGCCAATATCGGCGCCCGCTACATCCTCGACCGCCCGGCGGTGGCCGGAACCATCGTCGGCGCCCGGCTCGGCGTCGCCGAGCACATCGCCGACAACGCCCGCACCTTCGACGTCGCCCTCGACGCCGAAGACCTGGCGGCGCTCGACCCCATCCTCGCCAAATCGCGCGACCTGATGCGGGTGATCGGCGATTGCGGCGATGAGTATCGTTAAAAACAGCGCTTTTCAGCAATGACGGAAAGGGTCCGTGAACGCCGCGTAAGCGACCCAATGGGGCGTCGGCAATAAGCCCACTAAGCGAGCTTGTCTAAGCGAGGATTGACCACTCAGGGGCGAGCGGTCGCGAGATCGGGATTCGGATGGTGCGGGATCGTTCTGATTAGGCTGCATACTTCAGCAACCTCTCCAACCCTGTGTTCCGGAGGAAACCACCGCTCAAAACCGATCAAAGGTACGCAGCGACCTTCCCAATTTTTACCCTTCCCCGTATCAAAGGTGTGAAACACGATATCCGCTACCGCTGCCACATCTCGGAGATACAAACAGGTTGCAAGGCGAATTGCATCAGGGGTGCCGATTGATCTCTTTTTATCCTCTCCAACATTTCGGGTTACTTGGATTCACAGGATCGTGATCGCGCAGCGCACCAGCCCAAGAAAGTATGTTGGGGTTAGGATCGAAGGGGGCAATCGCTGCGCCAAGATCCGCGAAAAAATCCTGCGCCTTACCGAATCCTCTTTGTTTGAGAAACCGCGGCCGGATTTCGGAGAATACTAATGTAGAGCAGTGAATTTGCACTTTCCCGTCTCTTGCTTCTGCAATGTATTGATCGATATGATCGAGCAAGTCGGTGGGCCTTCGGGTGAGGTATCGAATAAATACACAAGAATCCCAGTAAAGATTCTTGGGAGGAGGAGTCATTTTATTCCTCCTCCTCCCAAGCTTCTATTTCAAATGGCTTAAACGCTCCCTTCCATCGTGTAAGGTCACGACTGCCAGACACCACCGTGATTTTGCTAACCTCGATGCGACATGGAAGGCCGCTCTCGCCATCGTAGATGGCCCGGCCATCTACCCTCGCACGCCGATTCAGAGCGGCTCTTATATCTTCGATATTGTCACTTCTACATACACAATCAATTTCATGTCCACCGGCAGTAAGTATTGGTGTGATCTGCGGAAGCGCACCACGTAGATCAGCCGCCTTGATCTCACCATCGAAGGAACCGGAGGCGACTCCCTTGAACCATTCGCGGCTCGGCGCAGCCGTAAGCTGCCCATGAGGAGAACTGCTTTCGGGGAGGGGGTTGACGATCGTTTTTGCACGATGCGTTAAAAATGGATCAACTCTAAATATTTTCGTTTCGCTCGTCCAAATTTCGGAATAGCCAACCGGTGAAAATTTTGCCACGTAATTAGCGCACGTGCCGTACCTCCGAGCGCGACGTTCCTCGCCGAGGGTGATCGCTTCTACACAGTCTTCAAGGGCGTTGATACCTGAATGACCTGAGATGATTTGGCCTCGGTACCTCGGCAGGGGCCGCTCTGCAAGCAGCGCAGTCGGTGTCGAGGTGCTGAGCCGCGCGACGACGTAGTCATGCACCGCTCTGCCGTTTGCGGCTTTGTCGGCCGCCTTGAGTGCGCGAACCAGCGTAATCAGCTGGTGCCCAAATACACCAGCTGAAACCTCATCGGTCGCTGTGTCTGGCCCGTGAACCCGGAATCGGACCTGTCCGTGCGGCAGCGGCTCCATCAACCCGATCCCCCATTGCGGGCATTATGCCCTATCGCGGGTCTGCTGAGAATCGCCCGAATATACGCGTCACTGTGTCAATCCCCCCTCTCTTTCCTGACTGCTCGCTCACGAGTGCACCCGCCGCCAGTGCTCGGCGATGTCGCGGCCGGTCGCTATCCACACGCGGTCGCGCGCGGTGATGTGGTCGAGAAAGCGGACGAGCCCGGTGATCCGGCCCGGGCGCCCGATCAGCCGGTCGTGGACGGCGAGCGACATCAGCTTCGGCCGGTCGGCGCCCTCGGCATAGAGCGTCTCGAAGCAATCGATCATGTAGCGGGCGAAATCATCGCCGGTCGAAAACCCGTGGTTCTGGTCGAAGCGGTTGTCGTTGGTCTCGAACGAATAGGGGATGACGAGGTGTCGCTCGCTGCCGACCGTCACCCAATACGGCAATTCGTCGTTGAGGCTGTCGCGGTCGTAGAGAAAGCCGCCGAGTTCGAGATGGAGGCGCCGCGTATTGGCGCTCGGCCGCCCGGTCATCCAGGCGACCGGTCGCACCCCGGCCACCCGCTCCAACGTCTCGATGCCGAGCCGGACATGTTCCCGCTCCTCGTCCACCGGCATCTTCTGGTAGTCGAGCCAGCGGTAGCCGTGGCTGACGATTTCGTGCCCGTCCGCGACATAGGCGCGGGTGAGGTCGGGGTTGCGCTCGGCCGCCCGGGCCACCGCCAGGAGGCACACCTTGACCCCATAGCGGCGGAACAGGCGTAGGAGGCGCCAGCCGCCGACCCTGGAGCCGTATTCGAACACCGATTCGACGAGCGGGCTCCTGAGGCCCAAGAGCGCGGGCTGGCCGATATCGTTGAGTGCGCCCTCCGATTCCGTGTCGCCCTCCATGATCGAGTGCTCGCCGCCACCCTCGAGATTGAGATTGATGTTGACGGCGATCCGGGCGCCGCCCGGCCACTTTGGGTCGGGCGGATTGGCGCCGTAGCCGACGAAATCGCGGTCATCCGACATCTGCGGCCTCCTTTGCCCTATTATGCCGCGCAATCCGATCGCCCACAGGCCCCGCGATGCAGACGCCCGGCGATGACCCCGAACTGGCCCGGCGCCTCGGCGAGATCGTGCGTGCCGCGCCCGCCTTGATGCAGGTGCTGCGGACCATGCGGACGCTGGGTCTGCCGGATTGGCTGGTAATGTCGGGCGCGGTCTATCAGCGGGTGCTGAACCACCTGACCGGCCGCCCGCCCGATTACGGGATCCGCGATTACGACCTCGGCTATTTCGACGCCTCCGATATTTCCTACGCGGCCGAGGACGTCGTGATCCGCCGGGTCGCGGCCGCGTTCGATGAGCCGCTCAAAAGCACCGTCGAGGTCCGTAACCAGGCGCGGGTGCACCTCTGGTTCGAAGCCCATTTCGGCGAGGCCTATACGCCGTTGTCCTCCACCGCCGAGGCGCTCGAACGCTTCGTCTCGCCGATGTTCGCGGTCGGCGTGCGTCTCGAGGCCGACGACCGGTTGCATATCGCGGCGCCGTTCGGGCTCGCCGATCTGTTCGCCCTGCGGCTGCGGCCCAACTTGCGCCGTCCCAGCAACGGCTTCGACCGGATTGCCGCCGGCGTGGCCACCCGCTGGCCGGAAATTTCGGTCGAGGATCAGCGATAGAACTCGACCTTCGCTTCGCGGAACCACAGAAAGTTCGCCGGCGCCGCCGAGATCGGCCCGTTGATCGCGAAGACCGCGACCTCGAACTTGTCGCCGGGATGGACGATGTTGTCGCCGAGCACCAGGCGGTTGGGCATGTTGAAGCCCTGGATGCAGCCGGCGCTCGGCCGGCCCGCCGAGCGCGGCATCGCGCCATTGACCCAGACTTCCGCATAATCGTCGACATTGACCCGCAGCACCGCTTTGGCGCCGTCGGTGGCGAACCCCTTCGCTTCCGCTGGGATCGTCAGCGTCGCGCGGTACCAGAAGAACGAGATCATCCCGCCGCCGCGCCGCCCGCCGAGGTCGTCGGCGGGAACGATCGACCAGCTAGAATCGTCAAACCCGAGCAGTTCGGCATGCGGCTCGACATCGTAGGTGGTCTTGAACTCGGGCCGCGAGTCGGAGAGCGCCGGACACTCGACGATCTTTGCCTCCATCCCCCGCCACACCGCGCCAAACACCGCCGAACCCTCCGGGGTCATCAGATCGACGACATGCACCGGCGGCGTCAGCGGCGCGATCGGCGGCTGCGGCGCGAGAAGCGGGTTGCTCGGCGGCGGGAGAGAAGCGGCAGGGCGGATGTAGGTCGCGGGCATGTTGGTGTCCTTTTCGCTGCGGGTGGGCGGGATTTGACACCGGCGCGCGACCGTGGCGCAAGGTGCACGGCAGCCGCCAATTATCGCAGCGGCCCGAACGCCGGGGGCGGGATGCGGCGGCGGGAGGCGGCTTCGTAGGCCGAGGCGATCTTCAGCACGATGTCTTCGCGGCCCGGCTCGGCGCGGAAAACCAGCGAGAACGGCAGCCCCGGGGCGGGGAGCGTCGTCGGCCGCTTCGGCGGCGGCCGGCACATAGCGCGTGCCGTCGGGGCTGAGCTTGAAGACCGGGTCGTAGACTGTCGTCACATACCCGGCCGGGATCAGCACTTCGGTCAGCCCGGCATTGGGGCCGTAGAAGGTTTCGAGGCGCAAATTCGACGGGCCGCCTTGCGGATCGTGGGCGCCGCCGATCTTGGCCGGCGGCAATGGCGTGTGCAGGCGCACCAGCGCGTCGAGCCGGTTCTCCAACAGCACCATCATGTCGAGCCGGCGCAACAGTTCGCGCAGCATGATGCGCTCGTCGACCCCCTGGCGCCCGCCGAGCCGGTTGCGGGGATCCTCGACCTCCTCCCAGTTGCGGAAGGCGGCGCGCCCGTCATCGCCCCAGAATTTGGAGCGGGCGTTGAGCGCGGCGAAATCGGTGAGCGTTTCGGTAAAGCCGCGCGCCCGCCAGTCCGCCGCCCGCCGCGACAGGTATTGCGGGACCTGGAAGCGGAACGTGTTGGCCAGCTCCTGCTGCTGGATCGTCGCGATGTCGAGGTTGGCAGGGGGCACGATCCGCCCTTCGGCCAGTTCGACGCAATAATCGATCGGCGCCATCGTGCCGTCGCCGAACACCTTCTCCGGCGCGAACTCGGTCGGCCGGATCGCGGCGGCGAATTCCTTGAACAAAGGGGTCCCGTCCGGCCCGAGCCGGAACAGGAGGTCGGGCATGAAGATGGGCACCAGCCTCGCCAATCCGCGTCGAAAATCCGGCTCCATCTGCTCGATCTCGGGGTCACGCGGCCATAAGGGATCGGTGGATTCGACGAGCGTCGCACCGAGCCGGTTCCCCAGCACCGCCTTGATCTCGGCGGCCGCGGCGGCAGAGATCGGCACGGTGGCCTGCTCACCGGGCCGTACCAGCATCGACTCGCGGACGATGCCGATGCGCATTCCCCGCAGCGCGCCCGGAGCGCCCGACGCTTTCGCGTGGCCCGCGTAGGGCGTCCCCAGGACCGAGGAGCGCGGCACCGTGGTCCACGGGTCGCGCGGGTCGTAATAGCCGGTCTCCTTGTCCTTCAGCGCGTCGAGCACCTTTGCGCAATCGCCGATCGTGCGGCAGAGGATGCCGGTGCGGTCGCAATAGATATCGGCGCCGATCGCCCCGCCGACAAAGCCGAGCATCGCCTTGTGCGGCAGAATGAGGGCGACGGCATTGTGGTTGGCGGGCCCGCGGGTCGAGGCGCGGGTCTCTTCGCCGAGGCTCGCCATCACCAGATTGGCGCTGACCGACACCCCCGAGCCCGAGCTCGACCCCAATGAGGCGGCGCGCGTCGTATCGTAGACATTGGCCGGATTGCCGCCCCACGAACTGCGCTGATAGCCAAGCGTCGACGGCAGCACCTTGTCCGGCGTATGGCGGCCGCCGGGGTTGCCGGCGCGGCCGTTATATTCGGTGCACACGGCCTTGGCGAAGATGATCGCCCCCTTGTGGCGCAATTGTTCGACGAGGATGTGATCGCGCGCGGGGAAATCGATGTCGTAGGCGGCATCGCCTCCCGCGGTCGTGCGCATGTCCTTGGTGTCGAACGGGTCCTTGAACGAGAAGACGACCCCGTACATCGGCATCTCGTCGAGCGGCGGGTTGCGACCATATTGGGCATCGAGCTCGGCGGCGCGTTCGAGCGCGTCGGGATAATGGCGGAACACTTCGCACACCGGCGGCGCGCCGGGCGGCAGCGGCCCCAGCGAAGGATGGCGGTCGAATTCGCCCTTGCAGGTGACCGAACGCTCGCCGCGGATGTTGAGCGTCGCGAGCGCGTTGAGCTGCCGCCCATTGGGGATGCCGGCGATCATGCCGTATTGCTGCTCGACACTCGGGTCGGAGGCCGTCCTCTCCATGCGGCCGAACTCGAGCGGCGGCCCCCGGCATTTGTCCAGATCCGGGAGGAGGGTCGACGCCTTGACCGTCGCAGTCGGGAACGCGAGTGCCGCCCCGGCACGCACGGCGCCAGTCACGTCCGGGATCTGGGCGCCATCCTCGGTGACGAGGAGGCTCGCCACCCCATTATAGGCCCGCGCGCGCTCGATATACTGCCGCACCACCGCGACGCAATTTGTCTCTCCCGCCCGGATCGCGGCGTGCAGCTCGTCGATCGTCGCCTCTTCGAGACGAAATGGCCGCCGCTCGGTCATCGCAATCTCTCCTGGTCGCATCCACCGACGGGGGGATCAACGGTGCAGTGAAGGATGCACGTTTTTTTTGGCGCGCATTTCCAAGCGATAGGTTTGCTCGCGTTTGGAAAATAGCAAACGGCGTTGCACTCCACGGTCTGCGCGAAAGATGAGCGTACCAGCTCGCTGACGACACCGATGGCCTGATCATAGATCTGCGTTCGAACGCTCAGCCGCCCAACATCTTTGTGCTCCGCGGTCGCGCGACCTTCGGGCTGCTGCGCCGCGACCAGTGCGGGGAGCATGCACAGCAATATCGATAGCAACGCCGTATTTCGCATCTGGGTCAATTCCGCATGCGGTCTCGCGTCGGAACGAGGGGCAACGCAGAGGAATTCGAAAAGCTTGCGCGTTGCGACCTCCTGTGTCCATTGCGTCCTCTGCGATAAAGCGCTTTCGTCTCGCCGTCGCACCAGTATTCCGGCAAGCCGTAAATGAAACTGCCCTCCCCGCCTCTCCTCGTCATCTCCGACCGCAGCCAGGCGCGGCGGCCGCTCGTTGAGATCGCCGCGGCGGCGTTTCGCGGCGGGTGCCGCTGGTTCAGCCTGCGCGAGAAGGATCTGCCGGCGGCGGAGCGGCGCGACCTGCTGCGCGCGCTGGTGGCACTCGGGCACCGTTACGGCGCGATTGTCACCGCGCACGAGGACATCGCTGCGGTCGTCGCGGTTGGCGCCGGCGGGGTGCATCTGCCGGGCGGCGGCGATCCCGCGGCAGCGCGCCGCCAGTTGCCGTTAGGCCTCATTGGGGTGTCCGCCCACGCCCCGGAAGAGGCCGCCCTGCAGCTCGCCGCCGGGGCCGATTACGTGACCCTCTCGCCGATCTTCCTCACCGCCAGCAAGCCCGGCTACGGGCCGGCCGTCGGCGTCGACCTGCTCGCCGCCGCCGCGCGCCTCGCGTCGGGGCCAATCATCGCCCTCGGCGGCATTAGCGCCGCCAACGCCGCCGCCTGTCTCGCCGCGGGTGCCGCCGGCATCGCCGTCATGGGCGAAGCGATGCGCGCCGCCGACCTCGAGGCAACCGTCCGGCACCTCCTCGCCGGGATCGCCGCGAAATAACCACAGCCGCCCGTGATCCCGGCGAAGGCCGAGATCCGCCCGTCAACCGTCCGAGCGGCAGATCAATGGGTCCCGGCCTTCGCCGGGAAGCCGGACGAGGAGTACGGCTAACGTCGTGTCCTCCGTGTCTCCGTGGTGTATGAAAACCACGCAAACCGACGGGATACGCAACCATGGACGCGGACGCTGATTATGTGGTGGTCGGAGCCGGCTCGGCCGGATGCGTCGTCGCCAGCCGGCTCTCCGAAGACGGCGCGCAGCGTCGTGCTGCTCGAAGCCGGGCCCGCCCGACCGCGACCCGATGATCCACATCCCGGCCGGGGTGCTGCGCGTCCTCAACAACACCAAGATCAACTGGAATTATCATGAGCGAGGGCGAGCCCGGCACCGACGGCCGCCAGCTGCAATGGCCGCGCGGCAAGATGCTGGGCGGCACCAGCTCGATCAACGGCATGCTCTACGTCCGCGGCAATCCGGCCGATTACGACAACTGGGCGCAGATGGGCTGCCGCGGCTGGAGCTACGACGAGGTGTTGCCGTTCTTCCGCAAGTCGGAGACCTATCGCGGCGGCGGCGACCCCGAATACCGCAGCAGGGGCGGGCCGCTGATCGTCGAGGATTACCGCACGATCCTGCCGTTGACGCACGCGCTTCGTCGAGGCGGCGCAACAGGCCGGCTTCGCCTTCACCCCGGATTACAACGGCAAGACCCAGGAAGGCGTCGCCTATTCGCAGATGACCCGGCGCGGGCGGCTGCCGCGGCTCGACCGCGCCGCACCTTTCTCGCGAGGCGCGCGGCCGCGCCAACCTCAGGGTCGAGACCGACGCGATCGCCACCAAGCTCCTGTTCGACGGCAAGCGCTGCACCGGCGTCGCCTTTCGCCAGAGCGGCGTCGACCGCCAGGTACTGGCGGCGCGCGAGGTGATCCTCTGCGGCGGCGCGGTCAACTCGCCGCATCTGCTGCAGATTTCCGGCATCGGCCCGGCCGACCATCTGCAGGCGATCGGCGTGACGGTCGTGCACGACCTGCCCGGCGTCGGCGCCAACCTCAACGACCACTACGTCGTGCGCATCTCGCACCGGGTGACAAGCGCGGTGACGATCAACCAGCTCGCCCGCGGCGCTGCGCCTCGCGCGCGAGGTCGCTGCGCTGGGCCACGATCGGCAACGGCGCGCTTACCTTCGGCGTCACCTCGGCGATGGTGTTCTGTCGCAGCCGCGAGGGGCTGTCGAGCCCCGACCTCCAGCTGCTATTCACCCCGGCGAGCTATGCCCAGGGCGTCTTCCGCCAGTTGGAGCGCGAGCCCGGGATGACCGTCGCGGTCTGCCCGGTGCGCCCCGAAAGCCGCGGCACGATCATGGCGCAATCGCCCGACCCGCTCAAATATCCGGCGATCCGGCCGAACTATCTTTCGGCGCCCAACGATCTGCGCGTGCTGATCGCCGGCGTCGCCCACACCCGCAAGATCTTCGCCCAGCCGGCGATGGCGCCCTACAGCGTCGCGGAGACGGTGCCGGGACCCGGCGTCGCCACCGACGACGCGTTCGGCGACTTCGCCCGCAACGCCGGCACCAATGTTTTCCACCCGGTCGGCACCTGCAAGATGGGCACCGATGCGATGGCCGTCGTCGACCCGCGCCTTGCGCGTGCACGGGATCGCGGGCTTGCGCGTCATCGACGCCTCGGTAATGCCGTGCGTCACCACCGGCAACACCAATGCCCCGACGATCATGATCGGCGAGAAGGGCGCCGCGATGATCCGCGAAGACGCCCGCGCCGAACCCGCGGCAGCGTGAGCGGCTCAGCCGGCCAGCCCGTTGGCGGTGAACGGGTAGGGTTGCGCCGTGCTGCGGACCGCGATCGGCCCGAAGATGACGGTCATCGGATGGTCCCGATCGCTATCCGCGACCGGTCCCGGCAGGACCGCCAGATCCGCGCCCAATTCCTTATAGTGCTCGGCCCCGTGCTTCGCGATCAGCCGGACCCTGGCCTCGCCCGCCTCGTTCGCCCCCGACAGCTCGCCCGGGGCTTGCTGCAGGCGCGCGCGCCAGCACGGGCTTGCTTCGACCAGCTGGACGACGCTCCAGCCCTCGGCGGCAAACTGCAATGCTCTCGGCGACAAGGCCCGGCCCGATTCCTGACAAAAGAAGGAGAGCGGTTCGGCATAACCGCCAAGCGGCAGCACATCGGCAACCACGCTCGCCAAAGCGCGATCATAGATGACGACATTGGCGCTGGTGAGGGCGCCGTGGTCGAGTTCGCAAAGCGCGGTCGCCGGGGCCTGCTCGATCAGCCAAAGCTGCCGGGGTTTGAGCGTCGGCAACGGCGCTGGTTGTAGATCCTCGCGCATCCGTCTCGCTCCTGAAAGCCCGCATTCTCGCATCACCGATGTATAAAATGTCTAAAACACATATTAGTTTGAGTCAAGAACTATTAATTACGTATTGACAATGTTGAAAGCCTCGGCCATCACCCCGCGCGGAGCGCGTGCATCGGTCGCCTTCGGCGGGTTAAAGATAGCTGCTAGAGCGGTTCCCGTCCGAGTCGACGCACTCGGCAGGCATCACCCGCACCCGCCCCCCTCGAGGGGGCGCGCATAAACATAGTAGTGCTGACGGAGGCCCTCCCCCTGGATGGGGGAGGGTTTGGGAGGGGGTGAGCGCGGTGCAACTTGCTCAGGCGTTCCGCCCGACCTGTTTGCCGGCCGTGGTGCCAGCGATCTTGCCGAACACCGAACCGGATACGAGGCCGGTGCCGCCCGGGTAGTTGAAGTAAAACAGGCCCCCCACCAGTTCGCCGGCCGCATACAATCCGGGGATCGCCTTTTGCGCGGTGTCGAGCACGTGCCCGTCATTGTCGATCTTCAGCCCACCAAAGGTGAAGGTGACGCCGCAGGTCGTGCAATAAGCTTCGTATGGTGGCTTCTCCAGCGGCATCGCCCAATTGGTCTTGTCGATGGCGAGTCCCTTGGTGGTGCGCCCGTCCTTGACCGTCGGGTTATAGGGGATGTCGCGCTCAACCGCCGCGTTGTATTCGGCCATCGTCTCGAGGAAGCGCCGCTTGTCGACCGCCGCGCCGGTTTCGGCCATCTTGTCGGCCAGTTCCTCGAAGGTATTGGCGGTCACCTTGGTCACCCGGCGGATACGGTATTCGTCGCGCTGATACTGGACGACCTGCTGGTCGAAGATCTGCCAGGCGAACTGGTGCGGCTGCTCCAGGATCAATCGGCCGTATTTGGCATAGGTGTAGTTGCGAAAGTCGGCGCCCTCGTCGCAGAACCTGAGGCCGTCGGCATTGACCATGATGGCGAACGGGTAGGAGTGCTTCTGGAAATTGTCGCCAACCGCGAGGTCGCCGAATTCGGGGGCGCCGTAATCCCAGCCCACCGCATGGCAGCCCGACCAGTTGCCGTAGGGCATCGCCCCGATATCCAAGGCCATCTTGATCCCGCCGCCGGTGTTGAAGCGGGTGCCGCGCACCTTGGCGAGATCCCAGCCGGGTCCGAGATAGCGCGTGCGCATCTCGGCGTTGGCTTCGAACCCGCCGCACGCCAAGACCACCGCCTTGGCCGCGATCGAGGTGGTCTTGCCCTCGACATTGGCAACGACGCCGTGGACGCCGTCATCATCGGCGATCAGCTTTTCCCCGCGCGCCTCATAGGCGACCGCGATGCCGTTCTTCTCGGCCGCCGTGAAGAGGCCCTCGACCAGCCCCGGCCCGCCGCCCCAGGCTTCGAGTGCCAGCCCGCCCCAGAACACGAATTTCCCCTCGTGCTTGAAGGCCTGGCGCGCATACATCGGGGCAAAGCGGATGCCCTTGCCGCGCATCCATAAGAGGGTCTCCTGGCTCTTGGTAATCAGGAGCTCGGCCATGTCGGGGTTGCTGCGATAATCGGTCAGCCGCCCGAGGTCGTCGTAATATTTGTCCTGCGTATAGGTGCCGAAATCCGAGGTCGCGATCTCGGTGTCGCTGAGGTCGCAGAGCTTCTTTAAATCTTCGACCCCCTTATAGACAAAGCGCAGCGCCCCCGCGGTATAGCGGGAATTCCCGCCGCGCTCGTCAAACGGCGCCGCTTCCAACACGAGCACCCGAGCGCCATTCTCCTGCGCCGCCAACGCCGCGCACATCCCGGCATTTCCCGCCCCGACGACGACGACGTCGAATTCCCCCGCAATCATCTCCGCTCCTCCACCCGATCCGCTCATGGTGTGAGTAGCGCGCGGGAGGGGATGGGGCAAGGGGCGGCATTGGTGCTAATCACGGCACTCGGTCCTGTCCCCGGGGGACACGACCGCGGCCTTCGCACCTTGAACCCACTCCGGACCGGGTACCAGGCGTCAAGTTTTGACCACTATGTGCCGCGCAACACGACGAGGGCGTCTAACGCCTTCACTCCCTGACCTCGTGGCAGCACCATCAGCGGATTGATGTCGAACTCTGCCAAGTGTCGCTCGAGGTGCACGGCGAGGTGGGACACGCGCACCAGGGTATCCGCGAGCGCGCCCTCGTCCGCCGCCGGGCGTCCGCGAAAGCCCTGGAGCAACCGGGCGCCTTTGACCTCGGCAATCATCGCGTGCGCTTCCGAGCGCGTGATCGGGCAGGCTCGCAGGGCCACATCGTTGTAGACCTCGACCATCACGCCGCCACTGCCGAACAGGATGATCGGGCCCAATTGCGGGTCGCAGGAGACGCCAACGATGGCTTCGACACCGTCTCCGACCATCTCCTGCACCGACACGCCGGTGATCCGAGCCTGTGGCGCTATCGCTTTTGCCGCATCTGCTCCCTCCCCCTCGATGGGGGAGGGAAGGGGTGGGGGTGAATTCGCCGCCCGGTGCCCGAATGGATTGCCACCGGCACGATCACCCCCTCCCAACCCTCCCCCATCGAGGGGGAGGGCTTTGAAGGCGTTGGCACTGGCCAGGATCTCTGCGTAGGCCGTTCGCACTTCTTCCGCATTGCCGAGGTTCAGCCGAACGACCCCGGCCTCGGTCTTGTGCAGGATATCCGGCGAATCGACCTTGAGAGCTACCGGAAACCCGAGCTCTTCTGCGGCCCGCGCGGCGGCCTCCGCAGAATTTACCCGATGCTCACGCGCGCTCCGCACGCCCCAGGCGGCCAACAGCTCTTTGCTCTCGGACTCCGAGAGTGTCGGACGCCCGTAGCCCAGAGCCTGGGCGATCGCCGCATCCTGCGGCGCCGTGCGCGGCGGGGCCGTGGCAAAGCCATCGATGAGGCGCCGCTCGCGCCACGTATGATACGCGAGGCGGCTCTGCAGGCCCCGGGCCAATTTGTCCGGGGTGTAGAAGATGGGTATCCGGGCGGTCTTGAGCTGAGCGAGGCCCGCTTTGGCGTCCCGGCTTCCGGTCCACAAGAACACCACGCCCTTGTCGGTCCGGTCGCGCTGCGAAATGACCTGCTGGGCCTGGGCGTCCGCCCCGGCGCTCGCCACGACGAGCGTCCCCATCCGGGGATCGTTGACCATGTGTTCCATGATTTGCGGGAACGACTCGCTGTTGGCAAAGCCGGTCACATCGGCGGGGTTCGCCGCCCAGCCGAAGCCCTTCAGGATCGCGTTGATGCCCGCGCTGGCTTCCTCACCCAGCGGCGGGAGATCGAGACCGGCCTGACCCAACATGTCGGCGGTCAATGAGCTGACGCCGCCCGAGTGGGATACGACGGCGATGCCGGGCGCGCCGGGCTTGGGGCTGTGGGCGAGGAGGTGCGCGACCTCCAGGAGTTCGTCGTAATCCTGGACCCGGATCACCCCGTATTGGGCAAAGATCGCGTCGTAGCGCGCGTCGGCGCCGGTCAGCGCCGCGGTATGCGAGCGGGCCGCCTGGGCTCCCAGTTCCGAACGCCCGATCTTGATGAGGACGATCGGCTTCCCGCGCTCTGCTGCGAGCTTTGCCACTTCGAGAAATTTATCGGCCCGCTTGAAGCCTTCGACAAAGCCGGCAATGACCCGGGTCTCGGGATCGTCCAGCAGATAGCGGGCGAAATCGGTGAAGTCGAGGTCAGCTTCGTTCCCGGTCGAGATGATGTAGCTGAAGCCGATGCCGTTCTCCACCGCCCGCACGAGGAACGGCCCGAACGCCGTCGCGCCGCTTTGGCATACGAGGCCAATGGGCCCCGTGAGGCCAGACGCGCCGCGCGAGGAAGCGGTGGCCCAGATGTCGTCCTTGACATTCGCCAGCCCCAGGCAGTTGGGGCCGCTGATCCGCATGCCCGAATTACGGGCAAAAGCGCCCAATTCCCCCTGCAGATCACGCCGGTCGCCCGTGCCGCGCTCGGCAAAGCCCGCCGAGATCACGATCGCCGATCCCGCCCCCTTGGCGTGGCTCTCCTGGAGCACATCGAGCACCTGGTCGTAGGGCACGACGATCGCCACCACGTCGGGAGCTTCCGGCAGGCTCGTCACATTGGGATAGGACTTCACCCCCATGATTTCGTCATAACGCGGGTTCACGGCATAAACCCGCACCCGGTCTTTGGCCTTCAGCGCCGCAGCCAGAAACCGCCCGCCATACTGCATCCTGGGCGTCGCGCCGACGATCGCAATGGAGCGCGGGTTGAGCATTTTGTGGATCGACGTCATCTGTGGCTCTGTCCAGAACTCCATGACACCCCCCTGTTTCTCTTGCGACGCATCGTACGCTCGGACAGCGATGCGCAGAAGTCTATGACGGCGGCGGAAAACAGGCATGGCCGGCACCGGAGCTAAGCGTCGAAGTCCCGGGGCGATCAGTATACCTGTTCGGGCAGCGGTGCGGCGGCGGCTCGGCCGGCGATGTAGCCCTGGCAAGCGGCGCGGGCGAGCCCGTGCTGGCTGAAGCCGCCGGCCGACTCACCGCCGCAGTAGAGGCCGGGGATGACCTCGCCGTTCATGTCGATGACCTGGCAGGCGGCATTGATGCGCAGGCCAGCGCGCGTGTCGTGGACGACCGGGGTTGCCCAGGCCGCATAGAAGGGTGGTTTCTCGATCCGATGCCGTGGGGTCGGCTTGTCGAAATCCGCATCGACCCCGCTTTCGACAAAGGAATTGTACCGCGCCACGGTCTCTTCGAGATTGGCCGGCGGCATCGGCACGCGCTGGTACTTCATGACGATCTTCTCGGCGAGATCGGCGAGCCGGTTGGCGCTGAAGAAGAAGCCGGCCGCGATGTCGACGTGCGGCGGCTGCGGCTGCCAGCCCTCGCGCGCGACCGCGTCCTCGTCGAAGATCGCCCAGATCGGCCCGCCGCCGTTGTGGCCGTCGTCGATGCCGGCCAGCGCCGCGTTCAGCCAGTTGTTCGGCGCGTATTTGCTGCGCTCGACGTTGCGCCAATCGCCCTGCACATAGTTCTCGATCGAGTTGTAGTTGTTGGCGATGTATTGGCCGCCGGTCTCGTCGTAGAAGCGATGGCCGAGCATGTTGACGCAGATCACATCCTGCCAATCCTTGACGTAGAGACCGCTGGCCCGCGCCTTGTCGAAGACCGGGCTTTCGGGCAGCCATTGCAGGTGGCGGTAATTGTATTGGCAGCCGAGAAAATTGGGCTTGGTGAGGTTGGAGCCGAACTCGCCGATCTGGTTGTAGAAGCCCCATAGCGCGGCGCCGACCGCCATCGCCGCTCAGTTCACCGCTGGCATCCTGGTCGGACCACGGCATGCCGGCAAGGCCGCAATACTCCTCGGTCAGTCGCGGATCGAACATGCGGCGGAAGTTGACGTTGCCGGTCGAGCCGCCGGTGCCGATGATGACAGCCTTGCGGGCGCGAATGTCGATCGGACCGCCGCTCTTGCGGTCGACCGCGATGCCGAGCACCGGGCCCGCATTCGGCGTTTGGCGATAGATCCGGGTCATGCGGTGCTCGAGCAGGATCTCGACGCCGCACCGGCGGGCCGCGATCTCGAGCGAGCGCATCATGCCGTTGCCGGACGAGCGGGTCTTTTGCACCGCCGGGTCGGCCGGGCGGCCGGTCGCCGGCATCGGCCAGTGACCGACGATGCTGTGCATCTCGCGCGGCACCGAATTGCCGACCGAATTGCCACCGATCGCATCGGGCGCCTTGTCGACGAATTCGACGCCGTGCGCGAGCAGCCATTCGAAGGTCGCGGCGCTGTTGTCGGCAAAGGCGCGGATGATCTCGCGGTCGTTGTAGCGGTAATCGGGAAAGCCGTTGGGACCGACCACCGACCAGTCGGTCAGGTCGCGGAACAGGAGGTCCGGCGAATCCGCGATGCCGTACTTGCTTCTGGACGCTGGTGCCGCCGCCGAGCGGGACATTGCCGCCGCTGATGATCGCATGGCCCCCGATATCCGGCTCGGCTTCGACCAGGATGACCGAACAGCCCGCTTCGCGTGCGACGATCGCGGCGGGCAGCCCTGTCGCTCCGGCGCCGATCACGACGACATCGGCCTCGCGGTCCCACTCAGGACGCGGGAGAGGCGTTCCTGATCTCAAGATTGCGCCTTTGGCCAGTCGTAGATCCGGCTGAGGGTTGCTCCCATGAGCTTGGCCCGATCTCCCGCGGAGAGCCGGTCGGTAACGCGGAATGCCTCGACCCCTTGTTCATAGGTCAACATCCCGACCGCTCGGGTCCAGTCCGTCCCCCACATGCAGCGATCGAAGCCGAACGCGTCAAAGACCTGGAGAAGCGGATCCCAAATGTCCTTGTAGGGGAAGGGCTCGCGCGCCAACGTGCAGGCGCCGCTGATCTTGACGGCGACATTGTCGTGGGCGGCGAGCGCCAGCAGCTTTGGCAGGTCGGCGAAGGGTTGCGCGGGTGGCGGCGGCTCGTGCGGTTGCGGCAGCCCGAGGTGGTCGATCACCATTCGCGTATTCGGGTTGCGCGCCGCCAGTTGGCCCGCCTGGTCGAGGCGGCCGGTGCAGGCGACATTGACCGGCAGCTTGTGGGTCGCCGCCGTCGCCAGGACGCGGTTGATGGCGGGGTCGGCCGGATCGGTTGAAACGTTGTCGCGCAAGAAGATCCGAATGCCGACCGTTCCCTTCACGCGGGCCCATTCGGCGATCGTCTCGGTCACGCCGCCCTCGGTCGGATCGACCGGCTTTACCAGCCGGAAGCGGCTCGGATGCGCGGCGTAGACTTGAACGGCATAGCTCGCGTCATAGCGGTACATGCTGAAGGGCGATACCAGGATCGCACCATCGACCCCGACGGCGTCCATGGCGGCGACCATTTGGTCTCCGGTGACCTCGGCGGGCCCATAAAGTGTACCAACCCACGGGCGACCCGGATGGTTGCGTTCATAGGAATGAACCTGAGCGTCTAATGTCGGCATGACCTTCACCCTCTGAAAAACGGGTTGATCCAGTGGGAAGGCGGCTGTCGCGCCCCCACTTCACGCGTGGGCGGCGTGGTTTATGCCAGAAGCTGTCTCTGGCCGGTCCGCGACGCGCGGACAATCGCGTCGATCAGCCGGTGGCGTCGCACGGCGGCGTCGAACCCGGGGCTGGCCTTGGTGCCGTTGCGGATGCTCTCGCCGAGCTTGGCGTAAAGTTGCGCGACATTATAGGGCGAGTCCGGGGCGATCTGGTCCGGCACATACCGGTATTTGGTCGGGATCGGCAGCTCCGCCAGCTTATTGCCCTTGCCCTGCGCACCGTGCAATGACAGTTCCTGGCGCTGCATCGAGCCCCCGGTCGTCGCCGCGGCGACCAGGTCGCCTTCCGAGCCGTGGATCTCGAACATAAACTCGATGCCGCGCGCCATGCCGCCGCGGATTTGGAACGAAACAACCGCGCCGCTCTCGAGAAGGCCGCTGACCACGAGCTGGTCGGGCGCCGTCAACGGGATCGTCCTGCCCTGATCCTCGGCGAAGATCTCGCTGCGCTGGCTCACCGCGTAGGCCGACACCTCGCGAAACTCGCCGAGGCAATAGCAGAGCGCGTCGATCTGGTGCCCCCCGGTGATCGTCATAAGATTGGCGCCGTTGGCAAAATCGGCCTGGTAGGCGCGATCGAGCGTGGCCCCCCAATTGGGGGCGCGGCCGATCAGGGTCGCGCAGAGAACGCGGCCGACATAGCCATCCTCAACGAGGTCCTTGATGTAGTTCAGCGTCGGCGACCACTGGCCCTGCAATCCGACCGCATGGACGACGCCCTTGCGGTCCGCCGCCGCCAGCATGCCTTCGGCTTCGGCGGTGTTGCGGCCGAGCGGCCACTCGCAATAAACATGCTTGCCGGCCTCGACCGCCGCCATGACCGGCGGCAGATGGTCAGGTACCTTGACGGAGACCGTCACCAGATCGACTTCGGGGTGCCGCGCCAGGGCGACCGGATCGGAGAACGCCAGCGGGATGTTGAAATGCCTTGCTGTCGCCTCTGCACTCTCTTGCCGCGTCGTGCACACCGCAGTGATCTCGAAGTCAGAGAGACCATGCAACGCCGGAATGTGTGCCACCGAAGCGAAGCCACGATCCGGACTGGCGCCGACGATGCCGACGCGGATCTTCTGCTGGGTCGTCATGCGTCTTCCACCCCGAGCCCGGCGCCAACTCGCAAGGTTTGTCTATAATGCCCGACGCCGGCAAAAGCTACAGCAGCCGTCCGGCGCCGGACTTCGACGACCGGCAAATCCGGTTACTTGGCAGCACGTTTCCGCTTCAGTTCGATCATTGCCAGAACATTGGCGGCGCCGTGCCGGCGGCACAGCGCGGCCAGCGTTTTCGGGTCGAGCGGTTCGGCGCATAGTTGATCGCGTCGCGCAACGGCGCCGGCAACTTGTCGAACACCGCCATCAGCTCGCGCAGCAAGGCGCTTTTCGATCGTCCATCACACCTCACTGTGGCGCCGGCGCCTGCACCTTGGCGCCAGCTCGCGGGTGGTATGGCGTTCCAGCCGGAGCCCCAGCCGCGACAGCGTGAAACAGATGATAAAATAGCCGAACGCGACCGCCAGCAGAACATCGGCGGTGCTGTGTCCGGCGTTCGCTTCGCGGATCGCCATCCCCTGCCCCAGCAATTCGACAAAGCCGATGATCGAGGCGAGCGAGGATTCCTTCAGCGTCGCGACATAGACCCCGATCGTCGGCGGGATCATCACCCGCAACGCCTGCGGCAAGACGACCAGCCCCATGATCCGGGGATAGCCGAGGCCGAGCGCGGCGGCCGCTTCCCACTGGCCTTTCGGCATCGCTTCGATGCCGGAGCGGACAACTTCGGCCATGTAGGCCGAGCAATGCAGGCTCAGCGCCGTGATCGCCGCCGGATAGGGCGGGATGTCGAGGTTGAGCGCGAGCGGCACCGCGTAATAGATCAGGAACAGCAGGATCACGAACGGGGTCGAGCGCAACCCCTCAATATAGATGAGCCGCGAGCGCCTTGACGACGCGCCGGCGCGAGCTGCGCATCGCGCCCAGCACGACCCCGCCGATGCTGCCGAGGATGAGGGCACCGAGGCTCAATTCCAGCGTCACCCCGGCGCCCTCAAGCAAGAGCAGCAGATAGCTGCCGAAATGGCCAGAGGCGATCATCGGGCGCTCATGCGCCGAGCGGGGCGCGCGCGGCGCGCCCGCTGACGAGGCGCCACAAGACGCCGATCAGCTGCACGCACAGGATGTAGAACAGCGCCGCCAGGGTGAACAATTCGAAATAGCGGAACGTCGCCGAGCCGACCGATTGGGTTTGATAGGTCAACTCGCCCACCCCGATGATCGAGGCCTGGGCCGAGCCGAGCACGACCGCGACGATCTGGTTGCCGAGCGTCGGCAGCACGATCCGAAAGACCTGCGGGATGATGACGAGGCCGAAGGATTGGACCGGCCGGAGGCCCGAGCGCGCGCGCCGCCTCGTATTGCCCGGGGGGGATCGCGGCAAACCCGCTCCGAAAGATCTCGATCGTAAAGGCGGTGCTGTTGATGGTAAGCCCGAGGACCCCGGCCATGAACGCGTCGAGCGGCACCCCATAGGCCGGCAGGGCGTAGAACAGGACGTAAAGGACGACGAGGAGCGGGATGTTGCGCACCGTCTCGACAAAGCCGGTGGCGAGACCGCGCGCGAGGCGATGGCGCGAGATCCGCATCAGCGCACCGACGAGCCCCAACGGAAAGCTCGCCAGGATCGCCAGCGCGCTCAATTCCAGGGTGAGCAGCGCCCCGCTCGCGAAATTCGGCAGGTAGGGCAGCGAGCACCCGAAAGTTGAAATCGTACACCGCGCCCTGCTGCCTTGAGGCTGCGGCGGCGCAGGGTCAGAGGGTTTTCGGTGGCGGTTTGACAAAGGACGGCGGGTCGGTCCCGAACCATTGCACCCAGAACCGGTAATTGGTGCCGTCCTCGTTGATCTGGTGGACGAACTGGTTGAGCCACATCCACCACACGAAATCGCCCTGCGGCAGCCCGATCGAATCGTCCTCGGGCGCGCCCGAGCGCCGCGGCCGCCCGGTATTTGCCGCCGCTCTTCTTGACCGTCCAGTTGACCAGGCCGTCATTGCTGCAGGTCGCGTCGACCTGCCCGGCGTCGATCGCCTGAATGATGTCGGCGAGCCCGGGCAAGCTCGACGATCGTCGCCTTCGGGACGTATTGCGCCAGTGCCTTGGCGGCGGTCGAGCCGCGGCCCAGCGCGATCTTGATCGTCGGCTTGTCGAAATCGGTCGATGCGCGGCCAGATCCTTGCGGTCCGCGCGGGTCATCAGGGTCAAGACGTCGGTCGTGTAGGGGTCGGTAAAGGCCACCGTCTTCAGCCGGTCGAGGGTCGGGGTGAAGGTGGCGATCGTGATGTCGGCCTTGTGCGATTGCAGCATCGCGACCCGCCCGGCGACATCGGTGCGGATGAATTCCGCGGTGACCCCGAGCTGCTTTGCGAACTCGTTGGCGATATCGATGTCGTAGCCCTGCAGGTTGCCGTTTTCGTCGACGAACTGGCGCGGCTCGTTGCCGGTCGTGACGGCGATGCGCACCGAGCCGCGGTGCAGCACGTCGGAGAGGATGCTGTCGGCGGCGAGCGCCGGAAGGGCACTCGACAGCCATCCGGCCGCCGCGGCCCCGAACACCACCAGAATGGTCGATAACCGCCGCATGTCCCCTCCCCCGTTCGGTCCGTGCGTTGCCCGTCAGCTTAGCAAGCCCCGGGGAGCGGCGGCAACAAACCTGCCGCCACCACCTCAGGCGAAGCGTGGCCGGCGCTTCGAGGGAAGCCCCATCAGTCCGCGCACCGCCCCGGCCGCGGTGACGGCGAGCGCGAGCCCGAAGACGACCGCCGCCGGCCGCACCCCGGTGACGAGCGAGAAATTGGCGTCGATAACCCGCAGCGGATCAACCCCGCGCGCCGCCCAAAAATACGTCGCCTCGCCCAACCCGGTCAGGATCGTCGCCGCGATCCCGAGGGCGCCCAGCCATACCAGCGGCAGGCGCCCGCGCACCCCGGCGGTGCGGGCCAGCACCCGGTAACCCATCATCCAGGCATAGATCCCGGCCATCACCGTCGGCTCCCACACATCGAGCTTCGCCTGCATCCAGAAATGCACGACCGCGAGGAGCGCGATCACGTAAACCACGCGGTGCAGCCGCTGCCAATTGCGGGCGCCGAGCCGACGGATCATGCCGTCGGTCGAGGTCGCGGCGAGGGCGGCCAGGCCCAGAACCGCGGTAAATCCGATCGTCAGATAGATCCGCAGCACGATCTCGCTTGCCACCTTGGCGAGATCGAACATCTGGTCGGCGGCGTAGAGGGTGAGATGGGTGAGGGCATAGGCAAAGGCGGCAACGCCGATCATCCGCCGCACCACGATCAGCCGCGACCACTGCAGGACTGCGCGCAGCGGGGTCACCGCCAGGGCGATGAAGATGAGGCGGATCGTCCACAGCCCGATCTCGCGGATTGCCGCGGTATGGGGCCGCGGCTCGAGCCACCCCATGGCAAACGCCAGCCCGGTCCACAGCGCCGGGACAAACAGCAGGACAAAGACCGCCAGCTTCAAGAGCGACGTGCGGCCGTTATAGTCCTTCCACGGGTACAAGCATCGCTCCGCGAATCTGAGACTTGGTTACATCGGCGGCTTGATGCCGTCCTTTTCGACGTACATGAACATCGCCGTCACGGTGCCATCCGGCCCCTTGGGCCCGGCGAGAAACACCGCGGCGCCCGGCTTCAGCAGACTCTTATCCCCCGGGGCCGGGGCAAGAACCGGCACATCCGGACCGATGCTGTATTCCAACTCACCGTCCTTGAACTTGACGTGCACGACTTTGCCCTGGGGGGCCTCGGCCACCGTGCCAACCGTCGCGTTGGTCATCACGCTGTCGGAGCCCAGATCCCATGCGAACTGCCGGCCGCCATCGGGCGTGGCCTGCGGGAAGATCCGCACCTCGATCGCATGGATCTTGCCATCGGTGCCTTTCATTCCGGTCGACGCAAGAAAGTCGCCGGCCTTGACGTCCGCGAGGCTTTTCTTGACCAGGCTCTGGATCCTGGTGGTCGGCGTCACCGCGACCTTGATCTCCGTCCCGTCGCGCGCCTTGATCGCCAGGTTGTCGGCGTCGACTTTCTCGATCGTCCCGCGCACCCGGACCGGCGGGTTGGCGGGTGGAGCCTGCGCCAGCGCCGGCACGACAAAGAAGCCGATCACGGCGGCGGCAAGCGCGATCTTTCGCATGGGTCGCTTTTC
>CAVTGB010000075.1:0-9245 GCA_963734125.1 uncultured Alphaproteobacteria bacterium | reverse complement strand
GCCCATGTCATCCACCCGATCGCCGGACAGGGCCTCAATCTCGCGATCCGCGACGTCGCTATGCTCGCCGAGCTGATCGTCGACCGGCGCCGGCTCGGTCTCGACATCGGCGACAATGCGGTGCTGGAGCGTTATGAGCGCCGACGCCGCTTCGACGCGCTCCTCCTCGCGACCGTCACCGACGGGCTCAACCGCCTGTTCTCGAACACGGTTGCGCCCATTCGCCTCGCCCGCGATCTCGGCCTTGCGATGGTCAACCGGCTGCCGCCATTGAAGCGCCTGTTGATGCAGCACGCGATGGGGACGCTCGGCGACCGCCCCCGCCTCGCCAGAGGTCAGCCCCTCTAAGCGGCGATCGCACGGCATCGTTGGCGGGCGGTACCGGCTAGCCGACAATGACGGCCTTGCCGATGACCTTGCGGTCGATGACGGCTTGTACGGCGTCGCACGCGCGCTCCAGCGGGAAGCGGTGCGAGATGCGCGGTTTGAGCTTGCCCTCGCCCGCCAACCCGACAAGCAGCTTCATGTTGGCGCGGCCGATCTCGGGCTGATGCTCGGTGACCCCGCCGAGCCGGACGCCAATGACTTCGAGGCCCTTGATCAACAGGTAGTTGGTGCGCGGCGTCGACGGCCCACCGCCCAAAAAGCCGAGCACCAGGATGCGCCCGCCCCACGCCAGGCAGCGCAAACTTTCGTCGAACACCTCGGCGCCGATCGGGTCGTAGACGATGTCGACCCCGTCGCGCGCGCCGGTGAGCTCCTTCACCTTGTCGCGCAACCCCTCGCGGTAATCGATCGCGTAATCGGCGCCCTCAGCGAGGCAGGCGGCGCGCTTTTCATCGGTGCTGGCGGTGGCGATGACGGTGGCGCCATAAAGCTTGGCGACCTGGATCGCGGCGATGCCGATGCCGCCGGCGGCGCCGTTGACCAGCACCCAATCGCCGGCCTTCATCCGCCCGCGCTGCAGGAGCGCATGGTAGGCGGTCATGTAGGCGCCGCTGAATACCGCCGCCTCTTCGATGCTCATCGCGGCCGGGACCGGGCTGCAATTCTCGGCCCGGGCATTGCCGAGCTGGGCGAAGGCGCCGAGCCGATGGCGGCTCATCACGCGGTCGCCGAGTTTGAACCCCGTGACCCCCTCGCCCACCGCGACGACCTCGCCGGCGGCCTCATTGCCGGGCACGAACGGCGGCTCGGGGCGGAACTGGTATTTGCCGGCGAGCATCAGCACGTCGACATATTGGACGCCGCGCGCGCTGATCCTCACCTGCACCTCGCCCGGACCGGGCGGCGGCGGATCGGGCAGTTCGCGCAGATGCAGCACCTCGGGCCCGCCAAAGGCTTCGCAGACAACCGCTTTCATGCGCCTTCCTCTTAGAGTGATCCGGGGATCCTATCACTCGCGGCGACCCGCACCCAGTCGCCCTCGGCCGCGAGACGGGCGCCGAGCGGGGCGCTTTGCGCGACGATGCGTTCGAAGGTCGCGCTCTCCGCGGCGAGCGCGCAAGGCACGGTCTCGTTCACCGCGTTGTGGCGCACGAACCGGAAGCGCGCTGCGCCCACGCCGGCCGGCCCGACATCGACCTGCGCCATCATGCCGATCCAGTCGCCGTGGCGCCTGCCGCCATGGCCGGTATGGAACGAAAAGCTGCCGAGCCCATAGAAGATCGGCTTGCCGCGATAAACTTCGACCGGCAGCGAGTAGTGCGGCCCGTGGCCGATCACGATGTCGGCGCCGGCCTCGATCGCGGCGTGCGCGATCTCGCTCATATAGTCGAGCACCTCCTCGCCCAGCCCCCAATGGCACGAGGCGACGACGATATCGGCCTTGCGGCGCAAAGCGGCGATGTCTTCGGCGAAGGCGGCGAGGTAGGCGCGGTCGGCCCAGGTGACGATCACCGGCGGGATGCCCGGCCGGTTCATCGGCGGCATCTCGCGGCGGACCTTGTGCGACGGCACCTGGTAGGCGGTATGGCCGCGGAATGACCGCGATGCCGCCGGCGCGCTCGCTCGCCTCGTGGTCGGTCGGCCAGTAGACCGAACTGCGCTGGAGAACGCCGACAGCGCAGCCCGCCTGCCTTGACGATCGCCGGCGCGCGCGCCGCGTCGAGGTCGGCGCCGGCCCCGGTATGGGCGATTTGGAGGCGGTCGAGTTCGGCAATCGAACCCCCGATCGCGGCCGCCCCGTAATTGACGTTGTTGGCGAGCCCGACCGCCGCGATCCCACCGATCTTCAGCGCCTCGCCGGCGATCGTCGGGATCGGCGAAAAAGCCTTCTCGCTCGACCGCGTGCCCGCCAGGCGGCTGGTAGAGGCAGCATTCGAGATTGGCGAAGACGAGATCGGCCGCGCGCATTTCCTCTCCGACCAACGCGAACGGCACCGCCGGATCGTGCGACATTCATCAGGTTTACGTCGCCGACGAGGATCATCGAGGGCATCTGGAATGTCTCCCCAGTCGTACATACGTTTGTCAGTATGCGCGATGGATTTCGAATGGGCCGAAGCGAAGCGTCAAGCGAGTATCCTCAAGCATCGCATCGATTTTGCCGGTGTGATCCGGATTTTCGCCGGCGAGTTCATCGAGACCGAAGATCGGCGACCGGAGTATGGCGAGCGACGCCTCATCGTATCCGGCGAGCTGAGCGGCGAGGTCTTACGGATTGTATCACCCAACGCGGCCAGCGCCGACGCATCATAACGGCGCGGAGGGCAGGGCGAGATGAGCGAAGCGCGTATTACGCGGGTGTCTCGCAAGCAGCTCGAGAGAATGGAAGATAAAACCGACTGGGCGCGCGTCGATGCCTTGACCGATGAGGACATCGAGCGCGCCGTAGCCGAGGATCCGGATGCCGCCCCGTTTTGGACCGAGGAGGATTGGAAGAATGCCCGGGTCGTCTGGCCGCAAGGGAAGGCGCCGGTGACGCTGCGGCTCGACCGGGACATCATCGCCTGGTTCAAGGCGTGGGCCGCGGCTATCAGACCCGCATCAATGCCGTCCTGCGCGCCTTTGTCGAGGCTCAGAAGCCGCACCGCTGACCCCGCTTCGGTCGGCGCTTCCCCTCGCCGCGCGCTTCCGATTAAATCGAGGGCCGGGGAACGCCAACGATCGGAGCGCCCATGATCGACAAGACAGTCCGCTCGGTGGCCGAGGCGATGGCCGGGATCAAGGACGGCTCGACCGTGCTGATCGCCGGCTTTGCCCAGGTCGGCGAGCCGCGCGCCTTGATCGACGGGCTGATCGAGCAGGGCGCCCAGGACCTGACCGTCGTGCACAACACCGCCGGGCGCGGCCGCGAGGGGGTGGCGCGCCTCATCGGCGAGGGCCGGGTCAGCAAGATCGTGTGCAGCTTTGCCCGCAGCCGCGGCTCGGTCATTTTCGAGGAGGTCTTCGCCCGCGGCGCGATCGAACTCGAAATCCTGCCGCAGGGCACGATGGCCGAGCGGATGCGCGCCGCCGCCGCCGGAATTCCCGCCTTCTACACGGCGACCGCCGCCGGCACCAAGCTCGCCGAGGGCAAGGAGGCGCGCACCTTCAACGGGCGCGAATACATCCTCGAACTGGCGCTGCCGGGCGATGTTGCCCTGGTCGAAGCGTGGCGCGCCGACCGCTGGGGCAACCTCGTCTACCGCGACGCCGGGCGCAACTTCAACCCCGTCATGGCCGCGGCGGCACAGCTGACGATCGCGCAGACCCAGCACCTCGCCGAACTCGGCGACCCTGTCGCCCGAGGAGATCGCCACCCCCGGGCGTCTACGTCGATCGCCTCGTCCATGTCGCGGCCGGCGACCCGCCGCTCAAGACCGGATGATGACTGTTTCTCGTGTTCCCGGCGAAGGCCGGGACCCATCAAGCCGACGCTCGGGCGGTTGCCTCCTGGACCCCGGCCTGCGCCGGGGACGGGGGAACCCGCGGCGGCGAAGAGCTTCAGGAGGCCGTTATGCCTGAAACCCACAACTGGCAGCCGCTCGAACGCGACGCGTTGGCCGCGCGCCTCGCCCGCGACATCCCGGAAGGGTGGTCGGTCAACCTCGGCATCGGCATCCCGACCTTGGTCGGCAACTACGTGCCGCCCGAGCGCGAGGTCGTCTTCCATTCGGAAAACGGCATCCTCGGCATGGGCCCGGCGCCGGCCCCGGAGAACATCAACCGCTGGCTGATCAACGCCAGCAGCCAGTATGTGACGTTGCGCGATGGTGCCAGCTTTATGAGCCATTCCGACAGCTTCGCTCTGGTCCGCGGCGGCCACCTCGATCTCTGCGTGCTCGGCGCCTTTCAGGTGGCCGAAAACGGCGACCTCGCCAATTGGGCGCGCTCGGACGACGACAACGCCCCGGCGATCGGCGGCGCGATGGACCTGGCGGCTGGCGCCCGGCGCATCTGGGTCGTCATGGAGCACACGACGCGCGCCGGCGAACCGCGCCTCCTCCACCGCTGCACCTATCCGTTGACGGCGGCCGGCTGCGTCAAGCGCATCTACACCGACCTCGCGGTCATCGACATCACACCCAAGGGTTTTGCAGTCATCGACATGGTGCCCGGCATGACGCTCGCAGCGCTGCAGGAGCGCACCGAAGCGCCCCTTCACGCAGCTTAATTGACCACCACAGAAACCGGGTCGCAGCTATGCCGCGAACCCGGGCGAAGGACATCGCGGCGCGCGTGGAGGATCGGTTCGATGAATACCACAGTGTTTGACGAGGCCGACTATCTGAAGAAAAGCGGCGTGAGAAACGCTGCGAAACCCCGGTGAAAGAACTCTCGATGCCCGAAAAGCAATCGCCGCTGGCGATCTACCAGGCCCATCTCGATCGGGATGAGCTGGCCTATCAGTGGAGCCCGGCAGCCGGCCGGGCGGTGTTCTATCCGCGCCTTGTATGCCCCTATTCGGGGTCGACGGCATTGGAATGGCGGGTCGCCTCGGGGTTCGGTACGGTCTACGCGACGACCGTCACCCACCCGGCCCAGGGCGAGCCCTACAACGTCGCCCTCATCAATTGCGACGAGGGTTTCAGGCTGATGAGCCGGGTCGAGGAGATCGAGCCGATGGCGGTGAGGATCGGGATGCGCGTGCGTTTCCGGGTTCATAAAGCGGCAGGCGACGAGCCGGCCTATCCGGTCTTCACCCCCGCGGAGGGCGCACGATGAGCGGGCTAAAACGCGCCGGAGCGGCGATCGTCGGCGCCGCCGAAAGCGATCTTGGCCAGGTCGCCGAGGGGATGAGTGTCATTGATCTGATGGCGCAGGGCGTCACCCGCGCGCTCGATGATTGCGGGCTCGCCCTGAAAGATGTCGACGGCCTCCTCTGCGCGGCGACGCAGAGCCGCACTTCGGGGCTGTCTTTGAGTGAATATCTCGGGATTTCGCCGTCGTTCATCGATTCGACGATCCTCGGCGGCTCTTCGTTCATGTTCCATGTCGGGCATGCGCTGGCCGCGATCCAGCTCGGATTGTGCGAGGTCGCGGTCATCGCCTACGGCTCGACCCAACGCACCGTCGGCCGTCGTCAGGCATCGGTCCGCGAAATCAATCCGTACGAGACCCCCTACCGCCCGTTCCTGCCCTCGACCGCCTATGCGCTCGCCGCCTCGCGCCATATGCACCAGTTCGGCACGACCCGCGAGCAATTGGCCGCGGTCGCGGTCGCGGCGCGAGAGTGGGCCTTGCTCAATCCCGCAGCCTGGGAGAAAAAGCCCCTCACGGTCCACGAGGTTCTTGGCGCGCGCATGGTGAGCTATCCCTTCACGGTGCGCGACATCTGCCTCGTCACCGATGGCGGTGGCGCCATCGTCCTGACCTCGCCAGAGCGCGCGAAAAGCCTCAAAAAGCCGCCTGTTTATGTGCTGGGCCAGGGCGAAGCCATCACTCATGCAAATATTTCCTCGATGCCCGATCTGACCGTAACCGGAGCGCTCCAGTCCGGGCGGCAGGCCTATGCGATGGCCGGCATGACGGCAAAGGACATCGACGTCGTCGAGCTTTACGACGCCTTCACGATCAACCCGATACTTTTTCTCGAGGATCTCGGGTTTTGTCCGAAAGGCGAAGGCGGCCGCTTTGTCGAAGGCGGGCATCTCGCGCCCGGCGGCGGGTTGCCGGTCAACACCAATGGCGGCGGGCTGTCCTATTGCCACCCCGGCATGTACGGGCTCCTCGTGCTGATCGAGGCGGTGCGCCAATTGCGCGGCGAATGCGGCGCGCGGCAGGTCAAAGGCGCCGAAACCGCGATCGCCCACGGCAGCGGCGGCGTCCTGTCGTCGCAAAGCACGGTGATTTTGGGGACAGAGGCGACGGTTTAGCAGGAAGGATAACCACGGAGGCGCGGAGGACACGGAGAGCAAATTTTTACTACGAGGGACGCAAAGGATACCGAAGCGGGCGAATAGCTTAACGCTTTTTTTATAACCCTGCGTTGCTGTGCAACTTCTGGATCAGATGCGATTCTTCCCTGTGACCTCTGGGTCTCCATGGTGACGATTTATAGGAGTAAAAAATGGCTGAGGGCGAACTGGTCCGCTTCGAGAACGAGGGCGGCATCGGCGTCATCACGATCGACAATCCGCCGGTCAACGCGCTGTCGCCGGGGGTGCCCGAGGGCATCGTTGCCGCGGTCGACAAGGGCAATGCCGACCCGGCGGTCAAAGCGATGGTGGTGATCGGCGCGGGCCGTAGCTTTATCGCCGGCGCCGACATCCGGCAGTTCGGCCGCGGGCCCTCGACCCCGCCCACTGGGCGGCGGCCCTACGACGTGCTCGACGACAGCCCGAAGCCGGTGGTCGCCGCGATCCACGGCTATGCGCTCGGCGGCGGGCTCGAAATCGCACTCGCCTGCCACTACCGCGTCGCCGTGCCGGGCGCCAAGGTCGGCCTCCCGGAGGTGCAGATCGGCATCTTGCCGGGCGCCGGCGGGACCCAGCGCCTGCCGCGCCTGATCGGCCCGAAAGCCGCGCTCGAAATCATCACCTCGGGGCGCCACGTACCCGCGGCCGAAGCCGAAAAACTCGGCATCATCGACGAAATGTTGCCCGAAGACGGGTTGAAGGCGGCGGCGATTGCCTTTGCCGGCCGCATTGCCGGCCGCCGCCCACTGCCGCGGATCCGCGACAAGAACGACAAGCTTGCCGAGGGCACGCCCGCCCTCTTCGAGGCGACCCGCAAGGCGATCGCCCGGCGCGCCCGCAACCAGCGCGCGCCCTATGCCTGCATCGAGGCGGTCGAGGCCGCCACCACCCTGCCCTTCGACGAGGGCTGCGCGCTCGAGCGCAAATTGTTCGACGAGCAGGTCAATTCCGCCGAGGCGCGGGCGCTGCGCTATGCTTTCTTCGCCGAGCGCGAGGTGGCGAAGCTGCCGCACATCCCGGCCGACACCAAGCTGCGCCCGACCGACCATCCGGCCGTCGTCGGCGCCGGCACGATGGGCGGCGGGATCGCGATGAGCTTTGCCGACAACGGCTTCGACGTGAAGATCACCGACGCGACACAGGAGGCGCTTGAGCGCGGCATGGCGCGCATCCGCGGCAATTATGAAACCAGCGTCAAGCGCGGCAGCCTCGCACAGGACGAGATGGAGCGACGGCTCGCGCGCATCCACCCGGTCGCCAGCATCGACGATCTCGCCGATTGCGATGTCGTGATCGAGGCGGTGTTCGAGCAGATCGCGGTCAAGGAGGAGGTCTGGAAAAAGCTCGACGCCGTGATGCCGCCGGGCGCGCTCCTGTTCTCGAATACTTCCGGCATCGACATCGACATCATGGCCAATGCGACGAAGCGCCCGCAGGATGTTGCCGGCACGCATTTCTTCGCGCCGGCCAATGTGATGAAGCTGTTCGAGGTGGTGCAAGGCAGCAAAAGCGCGCCTGATGTGATCGCCAGCGCGATGTCCCTGGGGCGCAAGATCGGCAAGGTCAGCGGGCTCGCCGGCAATGGCGACGGCTTTCTCGCCAATAGGAGCCGCGCACCCTTCAGCACCGAGATGATCATCATGCTCGAGGAGGGCGCGCTCCCCGAGCAGGTCGACAAGGTGATGGTCGATTTCGGCTATCCGATCGGGCCCTTCGCGACCTCCGACCTCTCGGGGCTGGACATCGGCTACGACACGCGGAAGCGCCGCGCGGCGCAGTATCCGAACTACCGGAAACAGCCGATCGCCGACCGCATTGTCGAAGCCGGAAGGCTCGGCCAGAAGAACGGTAAAGGGTGGTTCCGCTACGAGCCGGGCGACCGCACGCCCCATCCCGACCCCGAGGTCACCCGCATCATCAAGGAGACCGCGGCCGAGATGGGCATCGAGCAGCGCGTGTTCACCGACGAGGAGATCCTGCGGCGGCTCCTTTTCGCCAGCGTCAATGAGGCGTGCCGGATCCTCGACGAAGGGAAGGCGTTGCGGGCCAGCGACATCGACGTGATGTGGCTCTATGGCTTCGGCTTCCCGCGCTATCGCGGTGGCCTGATGTATTGGGCCGATGGGATCGGGGTGCGCGAGGTCTACAACCAGATCGCCGCCTGGCATCAGCGCTACGGCGAGCGCTGGGCCCCCTCACCCTTCTTGCGCCGCCTAGCCGAAGCCGGCACCCCGCTCAGGGAAGCGAAGGGACACTGGCGCTGATTTGTCGCTCCGTTCCTCGCAATGACGCCCGAGAATTGTCATTGCGAGCAAAGCGAAGCAATCTCCCTCGGACTGCGCTCCACAATCGCGAACGGGGAGGTTTGACATGACCAGGGCGGAACTCGATGCGGCATTGGTCCGGCTCGGGCTTAATGTGCCGGAGAAGGAGCGCGACGAGATCGTCGCGGCGACGCCGCTCCTTGAAGACGTGCAGCGGCGGCTGCGGCCGCCCGGCGGGCGCGATGTCGCGGCCGAGCCGGCGCATGTCGTGCGCTTTCCGGAGGGCTGAGCCATGGTCGCCGATTTCCTGACGATCGCCGAGGCGGCGCGGCTCATCGAAAAGAAGGAACTGTCGCCGGTCGAACTCGTCGACAGCCGGCTCGACCGCATCGCCCGGCTCGAAGGCAAGCTCAACAGCTTCATTCGCCTCCTCGCCGACGAGGCACGGCGCGACGCGCGGGCCGCCGAAGCCGAGATCGCCGCCGGCCGATACCGCGGGCCGCTGCACGGCATCCCGATCGGCCTCAAGGACATCTACGAGACCGCCGGGGTCGCCACCACCGGCCATTCCAAGGTCATGCAGGACCATGTGCCCAAGGCCGACGCCTATTCGGTGAAAAAGCTGCGCGAGGCCGGCGCC
>CAVTGB010000074.1:0-17630 GCA_963734125.1 uncultured Alphaproteobacteria bacterium | reverse complement strand
GACGTATCGCCTATTTCTGGACGATGTGGATTTCCAGTTCGCCAAAACGACGGCTGAAGGCGATGTGCTCTTCTTCGCTCAGGTGCTGGGCGCGGAAGAAGACCACGATGTTGTCGTGGAAGGCCCGTTCGATCTCGCCGAAAATCGCCGCGTCGATCGGCGTTGCGAGGTCGAACACGATCTCGGCGCCACAGGCCGCCTCACTCTTGCGCACCGGGATCGCCATGCTCGGACCTCTCCGCTCTTAGGGAGGGCGCCACTTTTGCCTTCGCCCCTCATTCTGTCAAACCGTACCGACACGGGCGGCTTCCGGCGGCGGCGCGATGCGTTAGACTATGCGCTACACTAAAACCGGCAGCACGGGCCGGAACACCGGAGGAGCGCGGATCATGCAAGACTACATCATCATCGGCGCCGGGTCGGCGGGCTGCGTCTTGGCCAACCGGCTGACCGAGGACCCCGGCACACGGGTGCTCCTGATCGAGGCGGGCGGGCGCGACTGGAACCCGCTCATTCACATCCCGGCCGGGTTCTTCAAGATGCTCAACCACAAGACCCTGACCTGGGGGTTCACCTCCGAGCCCGATCCCGGCACCAACGGGCGCGCCATCAACTATACGCGCGGGCGCGTCATCGGCGGCTCCTCGTCGATCAACGGCCTCATATACATCCGCGGCCAACCCGAGGATTACGACCACTGGGCCCAGCTCGGCAACCGCGGCTGGTCGTGGGACGATTGTCTCCCCTATTTTAGGAAGGCCGAGCGCTGGGAGGGCGAGGGGAGCGCAGTGCGCGGCAAGGACGGGCCGCTCTTCACCTCGAAAATCGACCGCTCGGCGATCTGTGCGGCCGCACTTGAGGCGGGCAAGGAGATCGGCCTCGAATACCGCGAAGACGTCAACGATCTGCCGCCGGGCGCCGGCGACAGCATCGGCTGGTGCCAGCAGACCCGCGGCGGGCGGACCCGCGCCAGCGCCGCGCGGACCTATCTGCACCCGGCCTTGAAGCGCCCCAACCTGCAATTGGTAACCCACGCGCTGGTGCATCGGATCGTCTTCGAGGGCAAGCGCGCGGTCGCGGTCGAATTCTCGCGCGGCGGCCCGGGCGGCGCGATCGAGCGGGCCGAGGCCGGGCGCGAAGTGATCCTGTCGGCCGGGGCGGTCGGCTCGCCGCACATCCTGCAACTGTCGGGGGTCGGCGACCCGGCGCATCTGGGGAAGATCGGCGTGCCCGTGGTGCACGCGCTGCCGGGCGTGGGCCGCAACATGCAGGACCATTATACCGCGCGCGTCTCCTATCCGGTCGTCGGCGCCCAGACCGCCAACGAGCGCTCGCGCGGCCTGCCGCTCGCGGGCGAAGTCATGCGCTGGCTCTTTACCGGCAAGGGCATGCTGACCTACAGCCCCTCGATCGTCGCCGCGTCGGTGAAAGTGCTGGAGGAGTCGGCGACGCCCGATGTGCAGGTCACCTTCGCCCCCGGCAGCTTCAAGGGTGGGCAGATCGGCGAGCTCGAGGAAACCCCGGGCCTCAGCTCCGGCGCCTGGCAGATGCGGCCGTTGTCGCGCGGCTATGTCGAAGCGAAGTCGAACCGGCCCGGCGACATGCCGGCGATCAACCCGCGCTATCTGTCGGAAGACAGCGACCGGCGCGCCATTATCGGCGGATTGCGGTTTGCCCGCCGGATCTTCGCGGCACCCTCGCTCGCGCAGTTCGTCCGCGAAGAGACCCTGCCGGGGGCCCACGTCCAGAGCGACGACGAACTCTTGGATTACGCGCGGCGCAACGGCGGCACCTGCTATCACGCCAGCTGCACGTGCCTGATGGGCAGCCATGCGATGGCGGTCGTCGGCGACGATTTGCGCGTCCACGGGCTCGAAGGCCTGCGCGTCATCGACGCCTCGGTGATGCCGGCCGTGACCTCGACCAACACCAACGCGCCGACGATCATGATCGCCGAGAAGGGCGCCGCCCTCATCCGCGGCGCCACGCGGCAGCGGATGGCGGCGTGATTTTAAACCGGGTTCCCGGCGGAGGCCGGGACCCACTCATCCGGCGCTCGGACGCCTGACAAATGGATCCCGGCTTTCGCCGGGAACGCGGTTCGGACGGAGTATGGGGCATGCAGGCGGATTACGTCATCATCGGCGCGGGGTCGGCGGGCTGCGTTCTGGCCAACCGGCTGACCGAGGATCCCGGCACTCGAGTGGTGCTGATCGAAGCTGGCGGGCGCGACTGGAACCCGCTCATCCACATCCCAGCCGGGTTTATGAAGATGCTCGACCACAAGACGCTGACCTGGGGGTACCGGGCCGAGCCCGACCCCGGCACGGCGGGACGCGCGATCCTCTATCCGAGGGGCCGCGTGCTCGGCGGCTCTTCGTCGATCAACGGCCTCATCTATATTCGCGGCCAGCCTGAGGATTACGACCACTGGGCCCAGCTCGGCAACCGCGGCTGGTCGTGGGACGACTGCATGCCCTATTTTAGGAAGGCCGAGCGCTGGGAGGGCGAGGAGACCGAGCTGCGCGGCAAGCAAGGTCCGCTCTTCACCTCGAAGATGGACCGGCCGGAAATCTGCGCCACCGTGATCGAGGCGGGGAAACAGCTCGGGCTCGAATACCGCGAGGACGTCAACAGCCTGCCCCCAGGCGCCGGGGACAGCATCGGCTGGTGCCAGCAGACCCGCGGCGGGCGAACCCGCGCCTCGACCGCGCGGACCTATCTGCGCCCTGCCTTGAAGCGCCCCAACCTCCAACTCGTGACCAAGGCCTTGGTGCACCGCGTCCTGTTCGACGGCGCCCGGGCGGTCGGCGTCGAGTTTTCCCGCAACGGCGTGGTCGAGCGGGCCGACGCGGCGCGCGAAGTGATCCTTTCGGCGGGCGCCGTCGGCTCGCCGCATCTCCTGCAATTGTCCGGCGTCGGCGACCCCGAGCATCTCGCCAAGACCGGGATCAACGTGACCCACGCGCTCCCGGGGGTCGGCCGCAACATGCAGGACCATTACGTGACGCGCATCACCTACCCGATCCATGGGGCACCGACCGCCAACGAGCGCGCCCACGGCCTGCCGCTCGCCGCGGAGGTGTTGCGCTGGCTCTATAACGGCAAGGGGATGCTGAGCTACAGCGCCTCGCTCGTTGCCGCCTCGGTCAAGGTGCTGGAGGAGTCGGCGACCCCCGACGTGCAATGCTCGTTCGCGCCCGGCAGCTTCAAGGACGGCCAGGTCGGTCAGCTCGAGGACGAGCCCGGCCTCACCGGCGGGATGTGGCAGATGCGGCCCCTCTCGCGCGGCTATGTCGAAGCGCGCTCGCCGCGGCCCGGCGACCCGCCAGCGATCAACCCGCGCTACCTCTCCGAAGACACCGACCGGCGCGCCGTCGTCGGCGGACTGCGTTATGTTCGCCGCATCTTCGCGGCACCGGCGCTGGCGCGCTTTGTCGGGCCGGAGAAACTGCCGGGGCGGCAGGTCGAGAGCGACGACGAACTCCTCGACTACGCCCGGCGCAACGGCAACACGGTCTATCACGCCACCTGCACCTGCATGATGGGGCCGCATCCGATGGCCGTCGTCGATGATCAGCTGCGGGTGAAGGGCCTCGAGGGCCTGCGCGTCATCGACGCTTCGGTGATGCCGGCCGTCACCTCGACCAACACCAACGCGCCGACGATCATGATCGCCGAAAAGGGCGCCGCGATGATCAAGGGTGCGGCCCGGCAGAGGATGGCGGCGTAATTTTTAACCGTGTTCCCGGCGCAGGCCGGGACCCACGCATCCGGCGCTCGGACGGCTGAAAAGTGGATCCCGGCCTTCGCCGGGAACGCGATTGGATCGAGATGGAGTGTCGCGCATGCAGGCAGATTACATCATCGTCGGGGCCGGTTCGGCCGGTTGCGTTCTTGCCAACCGCTTGAGCGAGGACCCCGCCACCCGGGTCCTCCTGATCGAGGCGGGGCCGCGCGACCGCAACCCGCTCATTCACATCCCGGCCGGCTATATGAAGCTGCTCGACCATCCGGTCCTGACCTGGGGCTACACCGCCGAGCCCGACCCCGGGGTAAACGGCCGCTCGATCCTCTATCCGCGCGGCCGGGTGCTGGGCGGCTCCTCGTCGATCAACGGCATGATCTATGTGCGCGGCCAGCCCGAGGATTTCGACCATTGGGGCCAGCTCGGCAACCGCGGCTGGTCGTGGGACGACGTCTTGCCCTATTTCAAGCGGGCCGAGGACTGGGAAGGTGGGGGTGACGCGTTCCACGGCGCCGGCGGGCCGCTCCTCACCTCCCACACCGCCGACAAGCCGGCCTTGTGCCAGGTGATGATCGAGGCCGGCAAGGAACTCGGGCTCGAATACCGCGACGACGTCAACCACCTGCCCCCCGGCGCCGGCGGCGGCATCGGCTGGGTCCAGCAGACCCGCCGCGGACGGCGCCGGCAGAGCGCGGCGCGCACCTATCTGCGCCCGGCGTTGAAGCGCCCCAACCTCGCAATCGTCACCAGCGCGCAGGTCCATCGCGTGCTGTTCGACGGCAAGCGCGCCGTCGGTGTCGAATTCTCGCGTGGTGCCGCAATGGAGCGGGCCGATGCGGCGGCCGAGGTGATCCTCGCTGGCGGCGCGATCGGCTCGCCGCATCTGTTGCAGCTCTCCGGGGTCGGCGACCCCGAGCATCTCGGCCGGGTCGGCATCGCGCTCACCCATGCGCTCCCGGGGGTCGGCAAGAATTTGCAGGACCATTTCCTCGCCCGTGTCACCTGCGAAGTCCGGGGCATCCCGACCCTAAACGAAAAGTCGCGCGGCCTGCCCTTTGCCGGCGAGATCCTGCGCTACCTGTTCAGCGGCACCGGCATGCTGACCTATGCGGCCTCGCTGGTCGCGGCCTCGGTCAAGGTGCTCGAGGAGGCGGCGACCCCCGACGTGCAGGTGCTCTTCGCCAACGGCAGCTTTGCCCCGGGCCCGATCCGCCGGCTCGACGACAAGCCGGGCATGACCGGCGGCATGTGGCAGATGCGGCCGCTCTCGACCGGCTATGTCGAGGCGAAATCGGCCGACCCGCGCGAGGCCCCGGCGATCAACCCGCGCTATCTCTCGCACGAGACCGACCGCCGCGCGGCGATCGGGGGCTTGCGGTTTGTGCGCCGGCTGTTTGCCGCGCCGGCGCTGGCACCCTATGTCGTCGGCGAGATCCTGCCGGGGCCGGACGCTCGAGAGCGACGATGCGCTGTTGGATTACCTGCGGCGGACCGGCTCGACGGTGTTTCACGCGACCTGCACCTGCAAGATGGGCCGCGACCCGCTGGCGGTCGTTGACGACCAGCTGCGGGTGCATGGCCTCGATGGCCTGCGCGTCATCGACGCTTCGGTCATGCCGGCGGTGACCTCGACCAACACCAACGCACCGACGATCATGATCGCCGAAAAGGGCGCCGCGATGATCAGGAGCGCGGCGCGGCAGCAGATGGCGGCTTGATTTTAAACCGGTTTCCCGGCGGAGGCCGGGACCCACTCATCCGGCGCTCAGACCGCTGACGATTGGATCCCGGCCTTCGCCGGGAACGCGATTTGGACGGAGTATGGGGCATGCAGGCAGATTACGTCATCGTCGGCGCCGGTTCGGCGGGGTGCGTGCTCGCCAATCGCCTCACCGAAGACCCCGCCGTCCGGGTGGTGCTGATCGAGGCGGGCGGGCGCGACTGGAACCCGCTCATCCACATCCCGGTCGGCTTCATGAAGCTGCTCGACCACAAGACCCTGACCTGGAACTTCAAGGCCGAATCCGATCCCGGCACCGCCGGCCGGGCGATCCCCTATCCGCGGGGCCGCGTCCTCGGCGGCTCCTCCTCGATCAACGGCCTCATCTACATCCGCGGCCAACCCGAGGATTTCGATCATTGGGGCCAGCTCGGAAATCGCGGCTGGAGCTGGGACGATGTGCTCCCCTACTTCAAGCAGGCCGAGAACTGGCAGGGCGATGCCGCGGAGATTCATGGCACCGGCGGGTACCTTACGACGTCGCCGATGAGCGAGCGGCCGGCGGTGTGCCAGGCGATCATCGAGGCTGCCGGCGAACTCGGCGTCGAATACCGCGCCGACGTCAACAACCTGCCGCCGGGCGCCGGCGACAGCATCGGCTGGTGCCAGCAGACCCGGGGCGGCCGGCGCCGCGCCAGCGCCGCGCAAACCTACCTGAAGCCGGCCTCGAAGCGGCCCAACCTTGCAGGTCGTGACCAACGCCTTGGTGCACCGCATCTCGTTCGACGGCACGCGCGCGATCGGGATTGTCTATTCGCGCGACGGCAGGGTCGAAATCGCCGATGCGGCGCGCGAAGTAATCCTCGCCGCCGGCGCGGTCGGCTCGCCCCATATCCTGCAATTGTCGGGCGTCGGCGCGCCCGAGCACCTTGCGCAGGCCGGGATCCCGGTGCGCCACGCGCTCCCCGGCGTCGGGCAGAATTTCCAGGACCATTACATCGCCCGCATGTCGTGCGAGGTGAAGGGCATCGAGACCCTGAACGAGCGCGGCCGCGGCCTCTCCTTCGCCAACGAGCTGTGGCGTTATGTCAGCGCCGGCGAGGGGATGCTGACCTACAGCGCCTCGTTGTGCGCGGCGTCCGTCAAGGTGCTCGAGGAATCCGCGACGCCGGACGTGCAATGCGTGTTCGCGCCGGCGAGCTACAAGCCCGGCCTCATCCGGAAGCTCGACAGCGTGCCCGGCATCACCGGCGGCCCGTGGCAGATGCGGCCCCTCTCGCGCGGTTATGTGCTGGCGCGCTCGCCCGACCCGCAGGTCCAGCCGGCGATCAACCCGCGCTATCTCGCCGAAGACACCGACCGCCGGGCGATGATCGGCGGGCTCCGCTTCCTGCGCCGCCTCTTCGCCGCGCCGGCGCTCGCCAAATACGTCGTCGCCGAGAAGCAGCCGGGCCCGGGCGTCCAGAGCGACGACGAGCTCCTCGATTACGCGCGGGCGAACGGCTCGACCGTCTACCACGCGAGCTGCAGCTGCAAGATGGGCGATCGACGAGACCGCGGTCGTCGATGACGAACTGCGCGTGCGCGGGCTCGAAGGCCTGCGCGTCATCGACGCCTCGGTGATGCCGGCCGTCACCTCGACCAACACCAACGCGCCGACCATCATGATCGCCGAGAAGGGTGCCGCGATGATCAAGGCCGCCGCGCGGGCGAAGATCGCGGCATAGCGGAGAGCGCGGCGCGGCGCGCGATTTAGCGCGTGCGTCGCGGGCCGCGATGATTAAGATCGGGCACGATCCCATTCACCATTCCCGGATCCCCCGCCATGCCTCAGCCACCCGCTTGTCGCCGAGCTTGCCCCGACCGGGGTTCTGCGCGCCGCGATCAACATGGGCAATTTCCTCCTGGTCACCGGCAAGACCCCGTCGGGCGATCCGTCCGGGCGTCTCGGCCGACATGGCGGCGGCGATCGCCGCCCGGCTCGGCGTGCCGGTCAAGTTCCTGCCCTATGCGCGGCCCGGCGAAATCGCCGACGACGCCGAGAAGGGGCTCTGGGACATCGGCAATATCGGCGCCGAGCCGCAGCGCGCCGCGGTCATCAACTTCACCGCGGCCTATTGCGAGATCGAGGCGACCTATCTGGTGCCGGCGGGCTCCCCGATCCGCAGCGTCGCCGAGGTCGACCAGCCGGGCAAGCGCGTCGCGGTGACCGCGCGCAGCGCCTATGGGCTCTGGCTCGAAAACAACTTCAAGAAGGGCGAACTGCTGCAGTTCGACAGCGCCGACGCGGCGATCAAGGCCTTTGTCGACCAGAAGATGGACGCCTATGCCGGGCTGCGGCCGGGTCTGATCGACGTCGCCGCGAAGCTTCCCGGCTCGCGCATCCTCGACGGGACAGTTCACCGCGGTCCAGCAGGCGGTCGGCACGCCGAAAAAGAACGCCGCCGGCTTTGCCTTCCTGCGCGATTTCGTCGAGGAGGCGAAGCGCTCCGGCATCGTCGCCAGCCTGATCGAGCGGCACGGCGTCACCGGCCGTCTGTCGGTGGCGCCGCCGGCCTGACCGCGAGACAAGGGAGGACGTGATGAAGGCGGTATTTCTGACCGGCCATGGCGGGCCGGAGAAGTTCCAATACGGCGATATGCCGGACCCGGTCGCCGGACCCGGCGAGGTCGTCGTCGACATCCATGCCGCGAGCGTCAATGCGGCCGACTACAAGGTGCGGCTCGGCAGCTACGATTCGAAGCTCAAGTTCCCCTATATCCTCGGGCGCGACTTTTCCGGCGTCGTCGCCGCGCGCGGTGAGGGCGTCACTGATCTGGCGGTGGGCGACGCGGTGTTCGGCGTGTGCGACGCCGGGATCGAGGGCTGCTATGCCGAAAAGGTCGCGATCAAGGCCGCGATCATCGCCAAGAAGCCCGACATCCTCACCCATCCCCAGGCCGCCGCGATGGCGCTGACCAGCCTCACCGCGATCTGGGCGCTCGAGGACACTGCGCACCTCAAGGCCGGCGAGACCATCCTGATCCAGGGCGGCGCCGGCGGGGTCGCCGGGTTTGCCATCCAGCTCGCCAAACACATCGGCGCCCGGGTCATCACGACGGCAAGCGCGAGTAATCACATCTACTGCCGCATGCTCGGCGCCTCGCGGGTGATCGACTATAACAAGGAGGATTTCACCACTTCGGCGGCCGGGTGCGACGTGGTGTTCGACACCGTCGGCGGCGATGTCCAGGTCCGCTCGTATGCCGTGCTGCGACCAGGCGGGCGGCTGGTATGGATCGCCCCGGCGCCCTCTGGGTTCGTGCCGCCCCGCACCGACGTAGAGGTGCTGCGCCCGCGTGTTGCCCGCGACCGCGCGCATTTGGAGCGCATGATCGAACTCTTGCACGAGGGCGCCGTGCGACCGCCGGCGATCCACGAGTACAAGCTCGCCGACGCCGCCGAGGCGCACCGGGTCAGCGAGGGCCGTCACCTCCAGGGCAAGCTCGTGCTGATCGTCCGCTGACCCTCAACCCCACTCACCAAGGAGAGAACCATGGCTGACAATAGGCAGATGATCATCGAACTCGACAAGAAGCGAATGACCGCGATGGCGCAAAAGGACATCGCGACGCTGAATACGCTCCTGTCGGACGAGCTTGTGTACACCCACTCCTCGGCGCGGATCGATACCAAAGAGAGCCTCATCGGGGCGATGCAGTCGGGCGCGACGGTCTACAACGCGGTCGTGCCGTCCGACGTCAAGGCGCAGGATTGCGGCGATGCGGTTGTGTTGACCGGGGTCGCGCGCATCGGCGTCAACTCCGGCGGCAACGCGATGAATTTCTCCGTCCGCTTCACCGATGTCTATGCCAACAAGGGCGGCAAGTGGCAGATGGTGACCTGGCAGTCGACGCGCCTTTCAGAGTAGATCCGGGCGGGCGCGCGCCCGCCGGCGCGGAACCGAGACGGTCTCACCCGGGTTTTAAGGGTGCGGTAGCGTCGACGAGAGAACGGCGGGCGGCGGCCTCAGGCCGCGCCGGTTGGCTTGGGCCGGGTTGGTGACCCCAACAGTCGGCTTCGGTCCGACCCAAAACTTCCATTCGCCATCACCCCGAGCATCGCGGTCACGTCCTCATTTTGACCGGCGGGACCTCGCGCGGGATCTTCAAGGGGCAGCCGGTGGTCGCCGTGACTTCGTCGACGGTGACGCCCGGGGCGATCTCCTTCAGCGCCATGCCCTGCGGCGTGATCTCGTAGAGGCCGTAATTGGTTACGACAAGGTTGACGACGCCGGGCGCGGTCACCGGAATTGCACAGCGCTCGACGAGGCGGGGACGGCCGCTGCGCGTCACCTGCTCCATCGCCACGAACACATGCTTCGCGCAGGCCGCCAGGTCCATCGCGCCGCCGATGCCGCCGCCCTTCTGTCCGGCCATCTTCCAATTGGCGAAATCGCCGTTGTGGGCGACCTCATAGGCGCCGAGCACGGTGACGTCGATGCGGCCCGAGCGGATGAGGCCGAACGAATCGGCGTGGTTGACGATCGCCGCCCCCGGCCGCAGCGTCACGTGCTGGCCGCCGGCGTTGACGAGGTGCAGATCCTCCTTGCCGGGCCCGGTCAGGGGCCCGTAGCCGATGACGCCGTTTTCGGCATGGAAGATGATCTCCTTGTCGCCGAAATCATAATTCGAGCACAGGGTCGGGATGCCGATCCCGAGATTGACGATCCAGCCATCCTCGAACTCCATCGCCAGCCGGTCGCACATCTGCTGGCGGGTGAGACCCTTGGCATCGCTCATCGCGCACTCCTTGCAGCTTCCTGTCTGGCGACTTCGGCGGGGCGCATCGGCCACCAGCCCTCGGGGGGCGGTGGGATCTTGACGAGGCGGTGGACGTAGATCCCGGGGAGGTGGACGTCATCGGGGTCGATGGCGCCCCTCGGCAGGATCTCTTCTTCGACTTCGACGATCGTGACCTTCGCCGCCATCGCCATCAGCGGGTTGAAATTGCGCTGTGAGCGGCGGAAGCGGAGGTTGCCGGCATCGTCCGCCTGGTAGGCGCGAATAAACGCATAATCGAGCGGGAGCGCGTATTCGAGGAGGTATTCGCGGCCCTGGAAAATCCGCGTCTCGCGCCCTTCGGCGAGTTCGGTGCCGACCGCGGCGGGGGTGAAGAAGGCCGGGATGCCGGCGCCGGCGGCGCGCATGCGCTCGGCCAAGGTCCCCTGCGGCACCAGCTCGGCCTCGATCAGCCCCTTATCGACATATTCGCTGAGCGCGAGACGCTGCGAGGCGCGGGTCGGCGCCGTGAAAGAGCAGATCGCCTTCGTCACCTGGTCGTTGCGGATCAGCCATTCCATGGTCGGCGCATCCTCGGGCATCGTCGCGCCGCCGCGCGTGCCGTTCGAGACGCAGGTCAGCCGCCTGGCGCCCTGTGTCGTCAGCGCGGCGTAAAGGTTGATCGGCATGCCGACGACGGCGAACCCGCCAAACCCCACGACCGAACCATCGGGAATGTCGGCGACGGCGTCGGCAAATGTGGCGAAGACTTTGGATTTGGGCATTGTCTCTCCCGTTCCTCACCCGTTTGTCATACCGGCGAAAGCCGGTATCCATGGCGGAGATGCGTCCCGGCTTTCGCCGGGACGACAAACTGGTGATTTAGCGCAGCTGGGTTCCCTCAGTGTCGCCGGTGAGGAAGATGTTGGGCTTGAGGAAGACCGAGAGGACGAGCGCGCCGTTGGGTGACTTGGCGATGTGGCGGTTGCCCTTGGGGCGCCAGACGTAGTTGCCGGCGGTGACCTCGCCCTCGTCGTCGATGAGGCTGCCTTCGAGGACAAAGGTCTGTTCAACCTCGACATGCTCGTGCAGGGTGAGCTCCGAGCCCGGCTGCCAGCGGAAAAGCGCGGTCAGGAGCCCGGTTTCCTTGTCTTCGAGCAGGATCTTCATGTCGATCCCAGGGCAGGGAGTCGGCTTCCACGGCAGGCTGTCGACCCTGACATAGCGCGAGGCCAGCGGCCCCAGCATGTCTTCGTTCGTAAGGTGGGGCGTCGTTGCGGTCATACTCGTCTCCTCGATTTGTCGTCCCGGGGCGCCGGATCGCAGCGAATGACAATGCCCGGCTACATCACAAACACGCCCTTGCCGGTGGTCTGGGTGTCGAAGAGCTTGTAGGCCTCATCGGCCTGGTCGAGCGCCCAGCGGTGGGTGAACAGCTTTTCGACGTCGATTTTGCGGTCGACAATGAATTGCGCGCATTCGGCCTGGCCCATCTGCGAGAAGGTCCACGACGCGACGATCGTCAGCTGTTTCCGCAGCATGTCGGGGCTGACATCGATCGTCACCTGGTTACGCTCGCCGACAAAGCAGGTGGTGCCCCAGACCTTGGTGGCGCGCACCGCGGCGATGCGGCCCTCGGGTTGGGACGAGGTATCGAGGGTGAATTCGGCGCCGTAGCCGTGCGTCAGATCCTTGATCGCGCCGACGGGATCGTTGGAGCGCGGGTTGACGGTCTCGGCCGCGCCGAATTCCTTGGCGCGCTCAAGGCGCTCGGGGCTGACATCGAGGGCGATGACGCGCGCGCCCATCGCGCTCGCCAATTGCGTCGCCGACAGCCCGACCGGCCCCTGGCCGAAGATCGCGATCGTGTCGTTGCCGGACACCCTGATGCGGCGCAGCGCGCCGTATGCCGTGCCGGTGCCGCAGGAGACCGCCGCACCGGTGACGAACGACATCTCGTCGGGCAGCGGCACAATCGTGAAGGCCGGCACTTTCAGATACTTGGCGTGCCCGCCATGCGCGTTGTTGCCATAGACCAGGACCGGCTGTTCCTGGCAGAGCTGCGACCAGCCCGAGCGGCAGTGGTTGCACACCTCGCAGCCCTTGTAGTGATGCACCATGACGCGCTGGCCGACCTGCGCGCGCGCCGCGCTGACCCCGGGGCCGACCGCGGCGATGACGCCGCAGGGTTCGTGCCCGGCGATCGTCGGCTCGCTCGGCGCAGCGAGGCCCCCGGTCGCCCCACCGGCTTTCGGACGGCGATATTGATGGAGGTCGCTGCCGCACATCCCGGAGGCCTTGATCTCGACGACGACTTCGCCCTCGCCCGGCGTCGGGTCGGGGAACTCCATGAGCTCGAGCTGGCGTTCGCCGGTAAAGACAACCCCGCGCATCGCTTCCTCCTCGGCTTACATCGCTATTATCTCAATGCTAGCATGAGATGCTGGCGGGTCGTCAGGCAATCGCGGCACGGCTGGCAGGCGGAGGGCAAAAATGCGGCGCTGGATCGGGGTTGTCGGCGTCATCGGCGCGGCGGTGGCTTTGACCGTGCTGCCGCTGCGGCCGAGCCTTGCCTGGGGGCCGGAAGGCCATCGCGTCATCGCGCTCATTGCGCTGCAGCGCAGCGATCCCGGCACCCGCGCCAAGATCCTCGCGATCCTGGCGACCGACAAGGGCGACCGCCTGACCAAACCCGATATCGCCAGCGAAGCGACCTGGGCGGATGTCTTGCGCGAGAAGAGCGAGGAGGCGCGCGACGCCACCGCTCCCTGGCATTCGACGCGGTTCAAGCCGGACAGTCCGGACCTCGCGACCGCCTGCTTTGGCCGCTCCGCGCTCCCCGCCGGCTACCCGGCAAGCCACGGGCCGCGGGAAAATTGCAGCGTCGACAAGATCGAACAGTTCGCGAGCGAACTGAAAAACCCCGAGACCTCGCAATTTGAAAAATTGGCGGCGCTGCAATTCCTCTTGAACCTGGTCGGCGATCTCAACGACCCGCTGCACGCGATCGACCGCGGCGACCAGGGCGGCGAGTGCGTTGCCGTCGAAGTCGGGTCGAACCCGCCGGTGCGGCTGTCGAGCTATTGGGAGAACACGCTCGCCACCGAGGTCGCCGGTCCCGATCCGGCCCGGGGCGCGGCCCGCATCGCCGCCTCGGTGCCGGTGGCGGAGGCGCAGAAATTGGCCGAGGGCACCCCGGAGACCTGGGCCCGGGACACCTTTGAGGTCGCCCGCAGCCTCACCTACAGCTTTACCGCCGGACCGCCGCAGGGCAAGCACACCTTCCCGCCGGGCAAGGGGGAAGTCGAGAGCTGCCCCTCGGTCGATCTCTACCGGGTCGGTCTCGACTATGAAACCAAGGCGCTCGCCACCGTCAAGCAGCAGCTCGCCAAGGCCGGGCTGCGCCTCGCGCGGGTGCTGAGCGACAGCCTCAAATAGCCCCGCGCGCCGCGCGGCAATGCGGGTTCTCGTCGTCTATGCCCATCCGCTGGCCGACAGCTTTGCCGGCGCGCTGCATCGCGCGGTCGTGGCGGCGCTCATGCGCAGCGGGCACGAAGTTGATGATTGCGATCTCTACGCGGAAGGTTTCGATCCGGTCCTCAGCGCCGCCGAGCGCGCCTCCTACAACACGCCGAGCCCCGATTTGTCCGGCGTCGCTGAGCATATCGCGCGGCTTCAGGCGGCCGAGGCGCTGGTCTTGTGCTTCCCGACCTGGTGGTACGGCATGCCGGCGATCCTCAAGGGGTATTTCGACCGGGTGTGGGCCCAGGGCGTCGCCTTTCAGCTCCCCGCCGGCGGCGGCGCGATCCTCCCCGCCCTTGGCAACATCCGGAGGCTCTGGGTGGTGACGACCTATGGCGCGCCGTGGTGGCTCATTCGCCTGGTGCTGCGCGATCCGGTGCGCGCGGTGATCGTCGGTGGCCTCGCCCGGCTGTGCGGAAAGGGCGTCCGCACCCGGTTCCTCGCGCTCTACAACATCGACGCCGCCAGCCGCGCCCGTTGCGCCGCCTTTCTCGCCCGCGTCGAGAGCGCATTTGGCCGCTTCTGACGCGATTCCCAGCCTATAATGCGGCGGGAGGGCTCGCATGGCCGATAATCCGCCCGTTCAGCGCCGACTCGCCGCGATCTTGGCGGCGGATGTCGCCGGCTATTCGCGGCTGATGGGCGCTGACGAGGAGGGCACGCTCGCGCGGCTCAAAGCGCTGCGCGCCGGGCTGATCGATCCGGCGATCGCCGGGCATAACGGGCGCATCGTCAAGACTACCGGCGATGGTTTGCTTGCCGAATTTGCCAGCGTCGTCGACGCGATGCGTTGCGCGATCCAGTGGCAGGCGGCGATGACCGAGCGCGCCGCGAGCGGAATTGATTGGCGCATCGGGGTCAATCTCGGCGACATCATCATCGACGAAGGCGACATTCACGGCGACGGGGTCAACATCGCCGCCCGGCTCGAAGCGATGGCTGAGCCGGGCGGGATCTGCGTCTCGCACGCGGTCTTGACCCAGACCCGGGGCAAGCTCGATTTTCCGGTCGAAGACCTCGGCGACCAGGCGCTCAAGAATATCGCGCAGCCGGTACATGTCTTCCGGGTGCTCGCGCAGGAGAAGCCGATGCCGGAACCCGCCGCCCTGCCGCTCCCCGACAAGCCGTCGATCGCGGTATTACCGTTCCAGAGCATCAGCGGCGACCCGGAGCAGGAATATTTCGCCGACGGCATGGTCGAGGAGATCATCACCGCGCTCAGCCGTATCCGCTGGCTGTTCGTGCTCGCGCGCAATTCGAGCTTCACTTACAAGGGTCAGGCCGTCGATGTGAAACGTGTCGGCCGCGAACTCGGCGTGCGGTACGTGCTTGAAGGCTCGGTGCGCAAAGCCGCCAACCGCGTGCGCATCACCGGGCAGTTGATCGACGCCCAAACCGGCGCGCATCTGTGGGCCGACCGTTTCGATGGCTCGCTCGAAGACGTGTTCAATTTGCAGGACAAGGTGGCCGCCAGCGTTGCCGGCGTGATCGAGCCGGCGCTGCAGGCCGCTGAGACCGCCCGTTCGGCCGCCCGGCCGACCGCCGATCTGACCGCCTACGATCTTTATCTTCGCGGCTATGCGATGTTCTTCTCGTCGGCGCAGCGAATTCCGGAGGCGCTCCGCCTAATGGAGCAGGGGATCGCCCGCGATCCGCATTACGGGGCGGCGCTCGCTTGGGCCGCGTACTGTTGCATGTGGCAGGTTTTCAATGATCGGAACGAGCATTACCGGTCGAAGGGCGCCGATTTCGCGAGGCGTGCCCTGGAAGTGGCCGGTGACGATCCGGCAGTCCTGGCGAACACCGCCTTCGCGCTGGCCTATCTCGGCGAGGACATCGGGGCAGCACTCGCATTGGTCGACCGCGCCCTGATGCTCAATCCGAATTTTGCGCGCGGCTGGCACGTCAGCGGCAATCTCAGGGCCTGCGCGGGCCAACTCGACATCGCGCTGGAGCATATCGAAAATTCGGTGCGCCTCAGCCCGCGCGCCCGCGTCGGCCCCTCGCTCCTGATGATCGGCACCGTGCACTTCCTTGCTCTGCGCTTCGATCAGGCAATGCCGAACTTGCTCCTCGCGATCCGGGAGGACCCCAGCAACCCCAACCCGTATCGCTTTCTCGCCGCCTGCTACGCACAGATGGGCCGGCTCGACGACGCCCAGGAGATCGTCGCGCGGCTGAGGGCTGTTAACCCGGTCGTGATGCCCGACACGGGCTTCTTGCGGAACCCCGAGCACCGCGAGCTGTTTGTGTCGAGCCTAAGACTGGCGATGGGCGAGGCGGGCACGTAATCTCGGGGTTCCCTGCGAAGGCAGGGATCCATCCTTCAACCGTTCGAGCGATTGGCGCCGTGGGTCCCGGCCTTCGCCGGGAACCGGAAAAATTTTTCGCGATCCCCGCGGGGCTGGGCGCGGGTGTCACCCGTGCTTGTGGATCGGGTCGATCCAGCGCACCTCTTCGGGTTTTTCAACGGGCTCGATGTCGAGATTGACGACGACGGCCTCGTTGTCGCTGCGCACCAGCACGCATTCCAATGTTTCGTCGGTGGAGGCGTTGATCTCCTGGTGCGGCACATAGGGCGGGACGAAGATGAAATCGCCGGGGCCGGCCTCGGCGACGTATTCGAGATGCTCGCCCCACCGCATCCGCGCCTTGCCCTTCAACACATAGATCACGCTTTCGAGCGCGCCGTGGTGGTGGGCGCCGGTCTTGGCGTTGGCGTGGATGTGGACCGTGCCGGCCCAGATCTTCTGCGCCCCGACGCGGGCGAAATTGATCGCCGCGGCGCGGTTCATGCCGGGCGTCTGCAGCGTATTGGTGTCGAGCTCATTGCCCGGGATGACCTTGACGCCGTTCTGCTTCCAATCGACGCCGCCCGTGGTGTGCCGGTCGCTCATCTGGCTATTCCTTGATCGTGCTATAGTGCTGGGCGGACCTTAGCGCCACGGCGAGCAATGCGCCACGCCGCGCTCCTGTCGTGGCTCACCGGAATGTGAGCGGAAAAGCAGGAGGTGGCGCGCCATTTCTGCGGAACTCGTCGACGATACGAACCGGGAGGAAGTGACCCATGCGAAAGATCGCGCTTGCCGCCGCCATGATCGGCTGGTTTGTCGTGCCTGCCCTGGCGCAGGCTCCACCCGCCAACCCACCGGTGAGGGTGCGCGGAACGATCGAGAAAGTCGACGCCGACAACCTCGCGGTCAAGGCGCGCGACGGGACTGAGATCAAGGTCGCGGTGACGCCGACCACCAGGATCCAGAGCCTGGTCAAGAAAAGCCTCGCGGACGTCAAGGCCGGCGACTTTCTTGCGTCGACCGGGATGAAAGGCACCGATGGCAAGATCCATGCGATCGAGGTGCGGATCTTCCCGCAGGCCATGCCCGATGGCGGCCGGCAGTTCGCATGGGATCTGGGCTCCGACAGCGTGATGACCAACGCGACGGTTGGCACGGTGGCCGAGGCCCCCCAGGGCAAAGTCGTGCACGTCAAGTTCAAGGACGGTGAGTCGGAATACAGCATCGGTCCGGATGTGCCGGTTCTTGCCCCGGCCCCGGGGGATAAGAGTTTGCTGAAGCCGGGCGCCGCGGTGTTTCTCGCCGGGCCCAAGGGGCCGGATGGCACCGTGACGGCGATGTTCATGTACGTCGAAAAGGACGGCATCAAGCCGCCGATGTAACCAAGTCTCAGATTCGCGGAGCGATGCTTGTACCCGTGGAAGGACTATAACGGCCGCACGTCGCTCTTGAAGCTGGCGGTCTTTGTCCTGCTGTTCGTCCCGGCGCTGTGGACCGGGCTGGCGTTTGCCATGGGGTGGCTCGAGCCGCGGCCCCATACCGCGGCAATCCGCGAGATCGGGCTGTGGACGATCCGCCTCATCTT
>CAVTGB010000073.1:0-13744 GCA_963734125.1 uncultured Alphaproteobacteria bacterium | reverse complement strand
TCGGAAACGATCAAGCATCGAGTCCGGTGAGGCTGCGGGCGTAGGCGCGGGCTTCGAACGGGCGGAGATCCTCGATCCCCTCGCCGACGCCGATCAGGTGGATCGGGATCCCGTATTTCTCGGCCAATGAGACGAGGACGCCGCCCTTGGCGGTGCCGTCGAGCTTGGTCATGACGATGCCGGTGACGCCGACCATCGCGCGGAAGATCTCGGCTTGCGCGTGGGCGTTCTGCCCGACCGTCGCGTCGAGCACCAGGAGCACCGCGTGCGGCGCCGAGGGATCGAGCTTCTTCAGGACGCGCACCACCTTCTGCAATTCGGCCATCAGGTCGGACTTGTTGTGGAGGCGTCCGGCGGTGTCGATCAGGAGGACATCCACCCCCTCCTCGCGCGCCCGAACGAGGGCGTCGTAGGCGAGCCCGGCGGCGTCGGAGCCGGTGGGGCTGGTTACCACCGGGCACCCCGCGCGCGTCCCCCAGATCTCCAGCTGCTCGACGGCGGCTGCCCGGAAGGTGTCGCCGGCGGCCAGCATCACCGACTTCCCCTCGTCGCGGTATTGCCTGGCCAATTTGCCGATCGTCGTCGTCTTGCCGCTGCCGTTGACCCCGACGACGAGGATTGCAAAGGGCTTCTTCGCCGGGTCGACGCGGAGTGGCTTCATCACCGGCTCGACCAGCCGGATGATCTCCAGGGCGAGCGCGGCCCGCACCTCCTCGGGCGAGACTTCCTGGTTGAAGCGGGTGCGGCGCAGCGAAAGAACGACTTCGCCGGCGACGCCAACGCCCATGTCGCTGGCAATCAGCAGATCTTCGAGCTCACCGAGCGCAGCGTCGTCGAGCCGGCGGCGCAGGAAGATCGCGTTGATCCCCTCGCTGAGGCGCGCCGCGCTGCGTGAGAGGCCGGCGCGCAGCTGTCCGAGCCAGGCGCGCGGCGGCGCCGTCTCCACCGCCGGCGCGGCATCCGGCGGATCGAGGGCGCCATCGCCATCGCCATCATCGCCATCGGGAGCACCATCGGCAACGCTGCGCCGCCAGAACCTCATGGCGCCGTCACTCCGACGAGGTTGCGGCCCTGCGCCGCGACAAACCGCATCGGCCGGAGCGCGCCGACCGGGAACGCGGCGTCGCAGTCGACCGTCGCATAGAAGTCGCTGCGCCCGAGGCCGGGGCGCTCGATCAGGACCCCGCTGCGGCTGCCGATGCGGGCACGCAGCTCGGCGCCGAGGCGAGCCGCTCCGGCAGCGCGCAGCCGGGCGGCGCGCTCGCGAACGATCGCCCGGTCGAGCTGCGGCATGCGTGCCGCCGGGGTTCCCGGCCGTGGGCTGTACGGGAAGACGTGGAGGAAGGCGACCCCGCATTCCTCGACGATGTCGAGGCTGCGCCCGAACATGTCCTCGCTCTCGGTCGGAAAGCCGGCGATCAGATCGGCGCCGATCGCGATTTCGGGACGCAGCGCCCGGGCCCGGCGCGCCGCCGCGATCGCCGCCGCGCGGGTGTGCCGCCGCTTCATCCGCTTCAAGATCAGATCGTCGCCGGACTGCAGCGAGAAATGGAGGTGCGGCATGAGGCGCGGTTCGGCGCCGAGGAGCGCCCACAGCACTTCGTCGATTTCGCTTGGATCGAGCGAGGAGAGGCGCAGTCGGGCGAGGTCGGGGACGCCGGCGAGGAGGCGCCGGGCCGCTTCGCCCAAGCTCGGGGCACCCGGCAGATCGGCGCCGTAGGCGGTCAGGTCGACCCCGGTCAGCACGATCTCGCGAACCCCGCCCAGAACGAGCCGTCGCGCCTCCTCGATGATGGTATCGATCGGCACCGACCGACTCCTGCCTCTGGCGTAAGGGATGATGCAGAACGTGCACCGATGATCGCAGCCCTGCTGCACCTGCAGATATGCGCGGGCGCGGGGGGAGGCGCCGCAAACACCTTCACCTGCCCCCGGGTCGAGCCCGGGGGCACCCTCTCCCTCAGTGCGGGCGAGGGGCCTGACGCGGGCATCAACCCTCGCCGGCATCGCGGGAGAGGGGGGACCGGCCGCGCTGACGGCCGGTGGGTGAGGGTCTCGATAGCTCTCCACCCGCAGCTTCGCGTCGTTATCGAGCACGAGGTCGACTTCGGCGAGCGCGGCGTACCGCTCGGGCGCGAGGGTCGCGGCGCAGCCGGTGACGATGATCCGGGCGTCCGGGTGCTCGCGGCGCGCCCGGCGGATTGCCTGGCGCGCCTGGCGCTCGGCTTCGGCAGTGACCGCGCAAGTATTGACGATGACCGTGTCGCCCAGCCCCCCATCGCCCAGCTCAGCCTCGCCGGCGGCGCAGCCGATAATCTCGCTCTCGAAGGCGTTGAGCCGGCACCCGAAGGTGATGACCTCGACACCCATTGCGTCAACCGCCGAGCAATGCGGCGTCGATCGTGCCCTCGAAGGCGAGCGTCGCCGGCCCGGTCATGATCACATGCTGATCGTCACGCCACACGATGTCGAGTTCGCCGCCGTCGAGCGCGACCCTGGCGTGGCGCTCGCTCAGCCCACGGCGATGGGCGGCGACGAGCGCGGCGCAGGCGCCGGTGCCGCACGCCCGGGTGATCCCGGCGCCGCGCTCCCAGACGCGCACCCGGATCCGCTCGCGGCCCTGGACTGTCGCGACCCCGATATTGGCGCGCTCGGGAAACAGCGCATCGTGTTCGAGCACGGGGCCGAGCCGGGCCAGATCGACCGCATCGGCGTCGGCGACGAAAAATGTGGCGTGGGGGTTGCCGATGCTGGTGCAGACCGGATTGGCCAGCGCGCCCACGGCGAGGTCGACGTCGAGCGTATCCATCGGGCGCGCCAGCGGGATCTCCTGCCACAGGGTGCGCGCCGGCCCCATATCGACCGCGACCCGCCGGTCCGCCAACAGCTCGGCGTCGAGGAGCCCCGCCACGGTCTCGATCCGCACCCGCTTGTCGCCGGTTTCCTCGGCGATCAGCCGGGCGACGCAGCGGGTACCGTTGCCGCACGCTTCCGCTTCGCTGCCGTCAGCATTGAGGATCCGCATCAAGGCCTGCGCCCTCTGATCGCGAGGCCGGTCGATCAGGATCACCTGATCGCAGCCGATCCCGGTGCGGCGGTCGGCGAGCGCGCGCGCCGCCCTGACGCCGACCCCGATATCGGCGCGGCGCCGATCGATCACGACAAAATCGTTGCCGAGACCGTGCATCTTGCGAAAGGCGATTCTGTGACCGGCATTCGCGCCCATGGCCCGCTTATATGGCGGCCGATGCAGCCATGTCCAACCCGGCGGCTCCGAGATCGCCGGTCCAGGCTCTAGCCGTGCGCCCGGGCGGGGTGCTTGGTCTTGCTCGACGCCGCGTGGCTCTTAGCCGCGATGGTCTTGCCGGCGATGTGTCTGACCGGAGCGTGGGCGACCTTCGGCTCCGCCGCATGGCCGCGCCGCGCCGCGCCGGCATGGGTGACCTTCGGCTCCGCTGCATGGCTGCGCCGCGCCGCGCCGGCGTGGGCGACCTTCGCCTCCGCTGCATGGCCGTGCCTCGCGGCGCCGGCATGTGCGATCTTCGGCTCCGCCGCATGGCCGCGCCGCGTCGCACCGGCGTGGGCGATCTTCGAATTCCGCCGCGTGGCCGCGTCGCGCGGCGCCGGCATGGGCCACCTGCCGGTGTGCGCTCACCTTGCCGTGCGCCAGCCGGGTGCGTCCCGTCGCCTTTGCGAGGTGCGCCGGATGGTGGCGGCTGGCAGCCCGGCGGGAGGCCACCGCGTGCCCGTCCCGCGAGGCCGGAGCGGCCACCATCGGAACGGCGCCGGGCTCTGCGCTGCGGGCGATGGCGCCGCTGTGGAACGGCCCGCTCTCGTTGCTGAAATAGTTGGGCACCTCAGGGGGCGGGGTAAAGTTCTTCGACCCCGGCGGCGCCTCGACAGCATCGGCCGGCCCGCCCGCCACGGCCACGCCGAGCCCGAAGCAGAGGGCAAGCGCCAGAGGGTGCAGGCGAGGGCCCAGGCGCTGGGAGAGACTCATCCTTTGGTGTCTTTCCACTCGGCGAGGGTCATCCGCTCCATCAGGAACAGATCGCTGGTGCGCGCGTACCAGCCGCGGCCATGCATGCGGCCAACCAGGCGCATCTTGTCGGTCGCGACGTAGTAGCGTTGCGGATCGACCAGATCGTCGCGGATGTGGATATGGATGACCCTCCCGACTTCGAGGGTCGAGCGCGCCCCGAGCGAGAGCCCGGTGATGCGCTGGCATTCGAAGCTGACCGGCGCTTCGGCGATGCGCGGCGGGCGGACCCCGACCGAGGCGACGGGGGTGAGCCCGGCTTCGCCCAATTCACCGATGGCGCTGGGGAAATCAACGGCGCAAATGTTCATCTGCTTGGCCAGCGCCTCATCGACCAGATTGACCACGAACTCGCCGGTATCGCGGATGTTGCGCTCGGTGTCCTTGTAGCCGTCACCGGGGCCGCCATCGTCGCCCGCGCCCGGGCTGATGCCGAGGACGACCACCGGCGGGATCGAGCTGACCGCGTTGAAAAAGCTGAACGGCGCCGCATTGACGCGGCCCTCGCGATCGACCGTCGTCGCCAAGGCGATCGGCCGCGGCACCACCGTGCTGACGAGGAGCTTGTAGGCGTCGCTCTGCGGGATCGCCGCCAGATCGAAATGCATGTGCTCTCTCCACCTTATCTGTGGCGTTGGTCTGTATCTGTGGCGCTGGTCTGTCGCGCCGGTCTGCCGCACCGGGGTCGCGCCGGCGGCGACAGGGCGGCGCGCGGTGCGGTGACCGCCGAGTTGCCGCCGCGCTACCTACCACAACGCGGCTCCAATCCAAACCAAATGCCGGCGCGTCCCCGCCGGCCGCTCGACCGCTGCGCGCCGGAGCCGGCGTTCGCCGGGGCAGGCCCTTGCCTGGCCGCACCCAGTGGAGTAGTTGTTGCCGCCCCTGCCGCGCCAACGCGGCAGGCGATGCGCCCGTAGCTCAACTGGATAGAGCACCAGACTACGGATCTGGGGGTTAGGGGTTCGAACTCCTCTCGGGCGCGCCAGTCTTTGCAAAAAGATAGAAATAACCGGCCAAGGCCGCCGGCGATCGTGTAGACACTATGTAGACGGCAGGCGCGAATATCGACCGCTTGAAGCTGGTTCCCTGCATTGCTGCCAATGCCGTCTCGATGCCCTCGGTTACCATTAGTTTGACAGGCGGCGATGCGCCCCCGTAACCTCTTCTAATCGAGGCGAACAGCCGGTGATCGGGCAGATGGGGCCACAACCGCCGCGCACGGCGAAAGTAACCCCTACCGACCCCCTCACCCGCAAGCTGGCGCAATGGGTGACGCTGTCACCGCAGGAGGTCGCCATGCTGCGCGATCTCCAATCCGCGACCCGGGTGGTTGCGCGCAAGCGGGACATCATCACCGAAGGTCGCAAATACGACGGCCTATTGGTGCTGATCGAGGGCTCGGCGATGCGCTACCGGGTCCTCCACGACGGCCGCCGGCAAGTCTTGAACATCATCTTTCCGGGCGATTTCATCGGGTTCCCCGGGTGTTTCTTCGACCGAGCGCTGTACTCCATCGCCGCGCTCTCGGAGACAGTGGTCTCGGCCATTCCGTTCGCGCAGGTCTTTAGCCTGTTCGAGGCGCATCCCCGACTGGCGGCAACGATTTTCTGGTCGTTCTCATGCGAAGCGGCGATGTCTGCCGAGCACTTGATCGATGTCGGCCGCCGGTCGGCTTTGGAACGTGTCGCGCATCTGCTGCTCGAGTTGCTGACGAGGCTCCAAGCCATTGGGCTGGCGGACGAACGCTCCTACCAACTACCGCTAACCCAGGACCTGATCGGTGACGCACTCAGCCTCAGCCTACCCCGCGTCAACCACGCATTGCGACAGCTCCGCGAATCCGATCTGGTTGCGATCGAGAAGCGAAGGGTGACGATCAAGGACCTCGACGGCCTCGCCGCGTTGGCGGAGTTCGAACGAACCTACCTGAGCCGGTTCCATCTCGCCGAGATGCTGGCACGGAGCTGATAAGCCGACTGCATCATGGCGATAAACGTGACGCCCCACGCGGCGACGGCTACCCAGACGAAAATTCGTGGAATGACGAGCAGAAAATCCGCTTCGACCGTGTGCGACAAACTCCAAGTTGCAGCGGCATACATGCCGAGCGGGAATACAGTGGACCAATACTCGAGCCGGTAGACGAGTGGGACACCGCGAACGAGATGGCGCCAGATCATCAGGGCGAGAAGGAGCGGTATCCACCAGGTGGCCACCGTCCAGAAGAGGATCGTCACTCCGATAATAAGGCCACGAATGTCCGCCAGCGCCGGGGTGGTGACAACCACCGACACGAGCCGCGAACCTGCGAGCGCGGTGATGGCGGCCGCGCCCATATTGATCCAATAGGAGGGCGTCAACTGGTCGGGTCTCGTCTCTTCGAAGAGCCAGCGATAGAGAATGAGCGTGACGATGAGCAGGTAGAAAAAACCGGCCAACAGAAAGAGGCACAGAGAAGCGGCGTCGGCCATCGCCGGGGTTGCAAATACCCCTGCGACGTACGTTCCGAGGACCGCCAGAGATTCCGGCGCAACCACCGCCAGCAGCCAGTTGCCGTTGAGGCTGGCGGGGGGCGGGGGTTTTGCGGCCCGGATCGTCGCCGCTGCGAAGAGAGCGTAGGTTATGCAGACCCACAACCCCAGACCGCCGAGCCAGAGGGCGGCTGCAAGACTTTGATAGGGCGTCAGCAGCGAGAGTTGCGTGCCAAAGACGCCGGTGCCGGCGACAACGGTCAATAGGCTTGGACCGCGCTGGTGATCCTCCAGGTCCGCGAGAGAGGCCCGAGGGTGACGGACCAGACGAAAGAAGGTCAACAGCCACAACGCCGGGAACACGACCGCGTTGAGCAGAAACAACAATAGCGAGAGATGCGAAAGTCCCTGCTGACGGGCGGCAACCGAAACGATTCCGGTCGCCATGACAAAGGCAAAGCTACCCACGGGGAAATCGACCAGGTTCCGAACCAGGGTCTTACGGCAGGCAGCTTCAAAAGGGGGCACGACCGGCATCCCGTTAGGCCGTTTGAAGCGTGGCGGCGGAATACCTAACAACCGCCGTCTCGCCGTCGCCTTTTCCAAGGTTATTCACCTAGGGGAAGGATCGGCCAACACGGCCGGTGATAATCTCGATCTACAGAGTCCGCCAAGAAGACTGGGCCAGCCGGGCGAGCGCGACTGGATTGTCCGGTACGGTTTGACGGGCCGTGGAGGGAGGAAGCGCGATGACGGCGAACCCGGCCACTCGCAAACCGGCAACTGGTTCCAGCCTTGTGCTGGGGAAGAAGCTCGATAGCATTCCGTTCGCCGGGTATCACGTGGTTTTGATCATCGTCCTCGGGTTCGTCGGCTTTATCGAGGGCTACGACTTGGCCCTCTCGGGCTCCCTGCTCGTGCTCGCCAAGGGGCCGCTGCATCTGGGGCCCGAAGAGGTTCGCGCCCTGGCGGTCTACCCGACCTTTGTCGTCGTCCTCGGCGGGTTCTCCGCCGCAGCGATGTCCGACCGCATCAGCCGTGTGACCGTGATGCAGATCGGTGTGATCGTCAGCACGGCGTGCACATTGCTGATCCTCCTGGCGCAGAGTTTTGAAGAGCTCCTGATCTTGCGCCTGATCACCGGCATCGGGCTGGGGTTCACGATCTCGGCGCCGTTTCCGATCGCCGCCGAGCTGATGCCGGCGCAGCACCGCCGCACCTATGCTGCGATCTACGAGGTCATGCTCGCCAGCGCCTTCACCTTATTGCCGTTTGTCGGCTTTGTGCTGGCCGATCACCCGAACGGCTTCCGGCTGATCGGGTTGCCCGGTGGGGTGACTCTCTTCGTCGCACCGGTGCTGATCTATTTCCTGATCCCCGAGAGTCCGCGTTGGCTGTTGCGCCGGGGCCGGAAGCAGGCCGCCGTCGACTCGGTGAACCTGATCATCCGGCGCTGCGGCGGCCGCGTCGCGCCGATGACGGTCGCCGAACTGGGAGCGGGCCGCGAGGGGCGGCACGAAGAGCTGCCGCCGTTCTGGAAGCTGTTCGCCCCCGGTCAGTTGCGCTGGACCGCGGTGGGCATCGGCTGCGGTCTGTGCGGCGGCACCGCTTATTACATCATCGCGATCCTATTGCCGAAGGCGCTGGTCGATCAGGGCGCGGCGGTCAGCCTCAGCTTCGGATTGAGCACAATCGTCTTTGCCGCGAGCATCCCGGGGAAGCTGTTCAACGGCTACATCATGGAGATCATCGGGCGGCGCTGGACGATCACCGGCGCGTTTGTTCTCTCGATACCCGGTCTTCTCTTGATGATGCTGGCGCATCGCGCGGGGTCGTCGGCGACGACGGTCTTTATCGTCGGAACGCTGATCACCGGGTTCACCGTCTTGTCGTGCTTCCCGGCGGTGCGGGTTTACCTCTCCGAGCAGTTCCCCACGTCGCTGCGCGGGCGCGGGCATTTTTTCGGCGAGTCGTTCGGGCGCGTCTTCGCCGGTGTGATCGTGCCGTTCCTCCTGGAGCCCTATACCGGGTCGCCGACGGTGTTCTTCGGCACGATGGTGCTGGTGGTGGCGGCCGGCGCCTTCATCCCGGTGCTGTTTGGCCGCGAGACCCTCGGCAACCTCGAAACCGTCACCGAGGCGCTTCCCGAAATGGCCTGAAGGATCGCCAGGAATTCTGCGGAGGCATCGCCATGGCAGCGACCGATATTCTGTCAGGCGCGCTGTCGGAATCCGAACACCGCGCGCAACTGAAGAAGGCGGTGATCGCCAGCACCGTCGGCACGACGATCGAATGGTACGACTTCCTGTTGTACAGCGTTGTCACCCCCCTCGTATTCGGCAAGCTGTTCTTCCCCAAATCGGCACCGCTGATCGGTGTGTTGGAGGCGTTCGCAATCTATTTCGTCGGCTTTGTCGGGCGGCCGATCGGCGCCTTCATCTTTGGCCATTTCGGCGACCGGATCGGCCGCAAGGCGGCGCTGATCGCGACGCTCCTCATCACCGGGCTGGCGACGTTCGCGGTCGGTTTTGTACCGGGGTACGATTCGATCGGCGTCTGGGGCGCGGTCATCTTGACGATCATCCGCATGATCCAGGGCATCGGCGTCGGCGGCGAGTGGGGCGGCTCGGTCCTCTTCTCGATGGAGTGGGCGCGCACCAACAACCACCGTGGCTTCATCACCTCCTGGCCGCAGCTCGGCGGACCGGCAGGGCTCCTCCTCGCCAACATGGCGGTCTTGATCGGCAGCGCGATCGCCGGCGACCAGTTCTTTGCCTGGGGCTGGCGCATCCCGTTCTGGCTCAGCATCATCATGGTCGGGATCGGGCTCTACATCCGGCTCGGCATCCTCGAAACCCCGGTCTTCCGGCGGATTGTCGCCGAGGAGCGGGTCGAGCGGGTGCCGGCGATCGAGGTCATGCGGCGCCAGCCCAAGCAGGTGTTCCTGTCGATGTTCGCCCGCACCGCCGAGCAGGCGCCGGCCTACATCTTTCTGGCCTTCATCTTCACCTACAACAACCAGGTCATGCACCTGTCGCGCGACTTTGTGCTGACCTCGCTGATTTGCGCCGGGCTCATCTCGTTCATCTCGATCCCGGCGGCGGGTGCGCTCTCCGACCGCTTCGGGCGAAAGCGCGTCTACATCATCGGCTCGGTGCTGACCGGCATTTACGGCTTCATCTATTTCGCGCTTCTGAACTCGCTGGTGCCGGGGCTGATCGTCATCGCCATCATCCTGGCGTTCATCCCGCACGACATAATGTACGGCCCCCAGGCGGCCCTCATTGCCGAAGGCTTTACACCGCGGCTGCGCTATAGCGGGACCTCGATCGGCTATCAGCTCGCCTCGCTCACCGCCGGCGGGCCGGCGCCCTTGATTGCGACGGCGCTCTTGGCGGCCTACGGCTCGGGTTATGTGATCGCCGCCTATATCGCGCTGTGCGCGGTGATCAGCATCATCGCCACGGCTCTGATGCCCGATTACACCGGCGCCGACATCTCCGAGGAGCACGCCTAGGTGGGAGATAACCCATGCTGCAGTTGCTGGAGCAACAAACCAAGCTGACAAAGAACCAATGGCTGATCGCCGGCGCCGCGACACTTGGCGACATGCTCGATTTCTTCGACTTTCTTCTGATCGGCTTTGTTCTGGCATTCATCGTGAACGAGTGGCATCTGACCTACGGCCAGTCGGGGGCGATCCTGCTCGCTTCGGGTGTCAGCGCGCCGTTCGGTTCCTTGTTCTATGGCTGGCTGGCCGACAAGGTCGGCCGCCGCACCGCGCTGATCAGCAGCGTCTTGAACGTCTCGGTCGCCACCGGCGCGATGGCGCTGACGCCGTACGGGGCGTGGATCTACCTGCTGGTCTGCCGGTTTATCGTCGGCTTCGGCACGACTGGCCTCTATTCGGTCGACATCACCCTGATGCAGGAATTCACCGGATCCCAGAAGCGCGGCTGGATCACCGGGCTGACCACGACGATGCTGCCGGCCGGCTTTCTGCTCGGTGCGTTGCTGGGAGCCTTTGCGACGCCTTATATCGGCTGGCGCGGCCTATTTGCCGTCGGTTTGTTGCCGGCCCTGTTGACGCTGTACATCCGCGCCTTTGTCCCCGAGTTGCCGCACTGGCTGCTGCGCCGCGGACGGCTCGAAGAGGCGCGCCAATCGCTGGCCTGGGCGCTGATGATCGATCCTCGGGAAATCACCTTACCGGCGGTTCCTCCCCCGGTCGAGCGGACGCGGTGGCTCGAGCTCTTCAAATATCCGCGCAGCATCATCGCCGGCTGTCTGACCGGGTTGACGCAAACCGGCGGGGTGGCGCTCGCTTTATGGCAGGTGACCTTGTTCGTGATGGTGCTCAAGATCACCCCGCCCGAGGCCTCCAAGCTGGTCATCTGGATCAGCCTGGCGGCGATCGCCGGCCGTTTCTTCTGCTCGTGGATCTCGGATGCGTGGGGGCGCCGGGCGTCGGGCATCTTCAGCTGCCTGACCGCGGCGTTCTTCATGTTCATGGCGGGCTATCTGCACAGCGTGTTCATTAGCGGTCTGTCGATGTTCTTCCTGATGATCCTGCTGCAAAGCTTCTTCGGCAGCGGCAATTACTCGATCGTTGGTCCCTACATGGGTGAACTATGGCCCGCGCGGCTGCGCGGCAGCGGCATGGGCCTCGTCTATGGCGTCGGCAATCTCGGCAAGTTCATCGGCCCGGCCGGTCTGGCGCTGATTGCCGGCTCGTCCAACTACGTCAAGCCGCAAGCGACGCTCGACGCGCTGATCCCCGGGTTCGCCTATTTCGCCTCGTGGTACGTGCTCGGCGCCATCGCCTTCGCCTTCATCGCGGTGGAAACGCGCGGGCGCACGATCGACGAGATCGACGCCGAACTGACTTCATCGGTGCGATCGGGCGCGAAGGGGGCGGCGTCGGCCTAGACGACAGCAGCCCCGAACCTACCAACCGATCAGCGGGCGACGAAGGCGCAAAGGAGATGAGATACCGCTCCCGGCGAGGACAGTCCGTATCGGAGCCGCTCTGGCGCCGTATCGACCGCGCTGCCCGCGAGGTCAATCCGTTCCTGATGGTTTTGGCGATCGGGCTCATCATCCTCAACCTGAGTTGTCTCGCCGGTCTCCTGATCAAGTTGCCAATTACCCGTGTTGACGCGGCCGCTTGCGCGCTGCCACCACAGGTGACGGAAAACGTAACTGTCGGTAATATGTAGACGATAAAATAAAATACCGGCTGCGACCGCGTAGAAGAACAGGGGAGGGCTTTAGATGGCCGAAGGGGCGGTATCGAGTACAGAAACCGTGCTGGAAAACCAGCGGCTCGGCGGGTTGCAGATCCGCGTCGCCGCGATCTGTGCCCTCATTCAGATGTGCGACGGTTACGACGTTGGATCGATCGGTTGGGCGGTGCCGTCCCTGACCCACGCCTGGCACCTCCCCCCGGCGGCCTTTGCCCTGGCTTTCCTGTGGTCCAATCTGGGCGTCATGGCGGGGGCCCTGGTTTCCGGGCCGATCGGCGACCGCTTTGGGCGTAAACCGCTGCTGCTCGGTAGCGTCGCGATCTTCGGGATTGCTTCGCTCCTCTCCGCATACTCTCCCGGGCTTGGGGTTCTAGCCGGTCTGCGCTTCTTCACCGGCCTCGGAATCGCTGGTGGCTTTACCGGGACCACCGCGCTCACCGGCGATTACAGTCCCAAACGGTTGCGGGCGACGATGATCATGGTGACCTTCACCGGGGCACCTCTTGGCGGCTTTCTCGGAGGGCAGATTGTCGCGCTGCTGTTGCACCTGGGCTTCGACTGGCCGGTCATCTTCGTCATCGGCGGTTTATTTCCGTTGTTGTTGATACTCATTATCGCCCTATGGTTGCCCGAATCGCCTCGCTTCCTGGCGCATAGTAGTGCAAACTTGTCGTGGCGCCAGCGGCAGCTGTTACAGCGGCTCGACATAACGATCGGGCAGGAAACCACGACGGGCCTCGATCTCGCCCGCGGGAATCCTGTCAAGATGCTGTTTGGCGAGGGCTTCGCGCTACCAACCGTGCTGTTGTGGATCATCTTCTTCTGCAATCTTGTCAATTTGTACCTGTTCGTCTTCTGGCTGCCGGAGATCCTGCATCTTACCGGCCTCACTCCCTCCGAGGCGGTCTTCGCGACCAGCCTGCATGCGCTGGGAGCGATCGCCGCTGTGCTCTACCTTGGGTATTTGATCGACCGCTTTGGCCCAGAGCGGGCGCTGGCGTTGCATTTTGCCGTGGGGATCTTGTTTATCGTCTTGATCGCATTGGCCGCGATGCCCTACGCGATCCTGCTGGCAGTCGTCTTCCTATCCGGCATGACGGTCATCGGCAGCCAGACCGGTGCCAACGCAGCTTGCGGCGCGCTCTACCCGGCGCGTATGCGAACCAGCGGCATCGGCTGGGCCCTCGGCATCGGACGATTGGGCGGGATTGCCGCGGCACCGCTTGGCGGCTTCCTGTTGGCACGCGGGATGGAGCCGAGGCATGTCTTTCTGACAGCCTGCCTGTTTGCGGTGATCGCCGCCGCAGCGACGGCATTGCTGGCGTGGCGGGCGCCGCGCGCCGCGTCCGGATCGATCGAGCAGCTTGCCCGATAAGGGTCAGGTCTGAGCGCTCATGGATGAGCCCGACGTTAGGGATCTCCGGGTCGATCTACCTCAGGTGGTCGCGACCACGCGCTCCGCTCTAATGGTTGGCGGAGGCCTCATGAGGCAGCCTCTCGTGTCGCAGCGGCGTCGCCGAACAGCCAGAGCGTGCCGGTCGGACGCAGGCGCGCTGCCGGTAGGTCGTTATCGCCCCGCCGGAAGCGCGCGAAAATTGCCCGCTTCTCTTCTCCAGCAATTAGAAAGGCCGCGCGCTGGCTGCTCTCGAGCGCTGGATAGGTCAGCGTGATCCGCGCTTCGGATTTGGCGCCGACGACCGCGGCGACCCATCGGTCGCGTTCCGGGAGCACCGCCGTGCCCGGGAACAACGAGGCCGTATGCCCGTCCGGACCCAACCCCAGAAGGGTCACGTCGAAAAGCGGTCGAGCCGGGTCGAAGCGCGCCGCGCCGTAGAAGGATTTGAGCTCGCGTTCATAGGCGGAGGCTGCTGCCTCAGGGCTGACGCCTTCGGTCGGAATGGGATGGATGTTGCCGGCGGGGATCGGCGCGCGCGACAGCAGCGACTCGCCGGTCATGCGGTAGTTGCTCAGCATATCATCGTGAGGCA
>CAVTGB010000072.1:0-35165 GCA_963734125.1 uncultured Alphaproteobacteria bacterium | reverse complement strand
GTTTTGCCCGGGCGGTGACCTGGGCGTGGACCTCGAGGCCAATCACGGTTTCCCACATGCCGGTGCGGCCTTCGATCAATGCGAACATATCAAACGTGCTCCGTTGTGCATGACCCTATTGCGGCTCGTGGCCGGTAATCCGCTTAAATTTCTTCTTCCATTCCTGCCAGAAGGGCGGATCGTCGATTGCAGCGCGATAAATCGTGTTCCTGTACTTGGTGGCCGCTGCTAGCCCCTCATTGAGCTGAGTTATTTGTTTGGTGAAGAAGGGATCGTGGGCAAGATCGGGCCGCTCCTTGAGCATCTTTTCGAGGTCCTTTTTCTGGTTACTCCAGGCTTGCTCAGCAGGGCCGAGGCATCCCGGGGGATACGAAGTTACTTCCGCGGTCTTGGCCCGACGATCGATCACCCAGGTGTCGCCGCCACCGCACAGCAAGCCGGGCAAATTCGCGACGATCTTGATGTCCGACCACTGTTGGACATCGAACAGCAACGGAGGGTCAATCCTGGAGAGCTGGCAAACACCGTTAGTGGCTGAGCCGATACTTTCCATGTCAATAACTGAGCACATGTTTTGATCTTTATGGCAATCGATGGTGACCGTATTATATTTGTATCCTAAAACGTCTGGGAGACTTCCCGAAACAGTCACTTCATTTCCCGTATCTATAAAGATTTTTCGTTGAAAAACCACAAGACAGTCGTCGGCATACGCGGCGGGATGCGGCACGAGAACGGCCATCAGTATTGCGAGTGCAGAGAGCCGACAACTACGGCCTGGTCGTGACATGCGAATCATCTCAACTTATTCCGTCATGCCCGGCCTTGTGCCGGGCATCCACGTGGTTCTTTTCGTGGATGGCCGGGTCGAGCCCGGCCATGACGATGAAGAGTGCGGAAATGGAAAAGCATCACCTGTTCCCGGCAAGGAAACCGGGGCGATGGGTGAACCCGGCGGCGGTTTCCAATACCGCGCCGACGCGCAGCACGGTTGCTTCGTCGAAGGCGCGGCCGATCACCTGCAGGCCGAGGGGAAGCCCGTCATCCGACAGCCCGGCGGGCACCGACAGCGCCGGCAAGCCGGCGAGGTTGGCGGGCACGGTGAAGACGTCGTTCAGATACATCGCGATGGGATCGTCCATGTTCTCGCCGATCGCGAAGGCGGCCGAGGGCGCGGTCGGGGTCAGGAGGCAATCGACCTGTTCGAAGGCGGCAGCGAAATCGCGGGCGATCAGCGCGCGGACCCGCTGCGCCTTCAGGTAGTAGGCGTCGTAATAGCCGGCCGACAGCACATAGGTGCCGATGAGGATCCGGCGCTTGACCTCGGGCCCGAAGCCGGCGGCGCGGGTCAGTTCGTACATCTCCTCGAGGCTGTCGCCCGGCACGCGCAAGCCAAAGCGCACCCCGTCATAGCGCGCCAGGTTCGAGGAGGCCTCCGCCGGGGCGATGATGTAATAGGCCGGCAGCGCGTAGCGGGTCATCGGCAGGCTGATCTCGATCGGCTCGGCGCCGGCCTCGCGCAACCACTCCACGCCCTGTTCCCACAGCCTCTCGATCTCGGCCGGCATGCCATCGGCGCGGTATTCGCGCGGCACGCCGATGCGCAAGCCGCGAACGTCGCCGGAAAGCGCGGCCTCGTAATCGGGCACGGGAAGCGAGGCCGACGTCGAGTCCTTGGGGTCGTGCCCGGCGATCGCCCCGAGGAGGATCGCGGCGTCCTCGACGGTGCGGGCAAGGGGCCCGGGGTGGTCGAGCGAGGAAGCATAGGCGACCACTCCCCAGCGCGAGCAGCGGCCATAGCTCGGCTTCAGCCCGACGATGCCGCAATAGCTCGCCGGCTGGCGGATCGAGCCGCCGGTGTCGGTGCCGGTGGCGGCGAGCGCGGCATGCGCGGCGACCGCGGCGGCCGAGCCGCCGGAAGAGCCGCCCGGCACCAACGGGCGGTTGTCGCCGGGCCTCTTCCAGGGGTTGAGGGCCGGCCCGTAATGGCTCGTCGTGTTCGACGAACCCATCGCAAACTCGTCGAGATTGGTCTTGCCGAGCATTATGGCGCCGGCCGCCCACAGCCTTTCGGTGACCGTCGATTTGTAAGGCGGATGGAAGCCGTCGAGGATGTGCGACGCTGCCGTCGTCAGGACGCCCTTGGTGCAGAACACATCCTTGACCGCGATCGGGATGCCGTCGAGCGGGCGCGCCGCGCCCCTCGCCCGCCGCTCGTCCGCTGCTTCCGCCATCGCGAGGGCGCGCTCCGGGGTCTCGGTGATGTAGGCGTTGAGCGGGCGGGCGGCCTCCATCGCGGCGATATAGGCCTCAGCCAGCTCGCGCGCGGAAAACCGCTTCGCCAGCAACCCGTCGCGCGCCTCGGCGAGGGTGAGCGCGGTGAGCCCGCTCACTCGACGACCTTGGGCACCGCGAAGAAGCCCCGTTCGGTGCGCGGCGCATTGCCGAGGATCGCATCCTCGCAATCGCCGTCGGTGATTTCGTCCTCACGCATCGGCAGCCCCGTCGCCGCGGCGCTGCTCATCGGCGCGACCGAAGATGTATCGACTTCGCCCAGCTGCTCGACCCAGCGCAGGATGTGCGACATTTCGGCGGCAAGCGGCTCGAGCTCCGCCTCATCGAGGCGGATGCGCGCCAAGGCGGCGATACGCGCCACGGTCGCCTTGTCCAATGCCATCGAGCCTCTCCAGGTGTCAACAACCCGTCACAGATGGCGCGATAATCGGGATTTTGCAATCTCGCCGCATTCCCGTGGGCCTTCAGCCTACGGACTTGATCCGTGAGGAAAGCCGGGACGCAATTATCCGTGGCAGAGTGGATAACTGGTGGATCCCGGCTTTCGCCGGGATGACGGTAAACAGGCTATGATCGCTGATGCTTCTCGCCGACCCCCGGGATTTGCGCGACGCGGTGCCGGACGGCGGCCGGCTGCTCGGCCTCGATGTCGGCACCAAGACGATCGGCACCGCGCTGTCGGACACGCGCCTCGTTATCGCCAGCCCCCTCGAGACGATCCGGCGGCGCCGCTGGCGTGACGATGTGGCGGCGTTGTTCGCGCTCGTCGACCGGCACGGCGTCGGCGGGCTGGTGATCGGGCTGCCGTTGACGCTGGCCGGCGGCGATAGCCCGCGCACCCAGTCGGTGCGCCAGTTCGCGCGCAATCTCTTATCGCTGCGCGACCTGCCCGCCGCCTTCTGGGACGAGCGGCTGTCGACCGCCGCGGTCACCCGCGCGATGATCGCCGCCGACCTCACCCGCAAACACCGCGCCCGGATCGTCGACCGTACCGCCGCCGCCTATATCCTGCAGGGCTGCCTCGACGCGATCGGGCGGCCCGTGACGCCGCTTTGAACCGCTCGCTGCGCCTCCTCGGCCTCGTACTCGGCGTCGCGATTGTCGTCTGGCTGGTGGTTGAGGCCGATCCGGCGGCGCTGTTTGGCGTCTTTCCGCGGATCGGCTGGGGTTTTGTCGCGATCCTCGCGGCGCGCGGCGCCACCATCATCGTCGATTGCGCCGCCTGGCATTGCCTCCTGCCCCGCACCGAGCGGCCGTCCTTCGCGGTGATGCTGCCGCTGCGCTGGATCGCCGAAGCGATCAATACCACGCTGCCGGTGGCGCAGATCGGCGGCGAAGTGGTGCGCGCCCGGCTGCTGCAACGGCGGATCGGCGCGGCGGGATCAAATCCAGCTGGGCAGGGCGCAGCCTCGGTCGCGGTCGATTTTACCCTCGCGCTGCTCGCCCAGATCCTCTTTACGCTCGTCGGATTTATTCTCCTTGCCCGGCTCGGGGATGCCGCCGGCTGGTGGTCGGCGGCGCTGAGCGCGGCTGCGGTTCCGGCATTCGCGGTCTTGAGCTGGGAACTGCTGGTGCGCCGGCGGCTCCTGTCCGCCGCCGCGCGCTGGGCGGAGCGTCTCGGACAGCATCGCCTCGGTGCGACGCTGGCGGCGCTCGGGGCCGCGCTCGGGCTCATTGCGACGAGCCGCGCGGCGCTCGGCTTATCGCTGGCGCTGCACCTGGCGAGCCTCATCGGCCATGCCGGCGAAGTGTGGCTGACGCTTTACCTGATGGGTGTTTCGGCCGGCCTCGCCAACGCGGTCTTCCTCGAAAGCCTCTCGCTGGCGGCGCGCAGCGCGGCGTTCCTGATCCCCTCCGGCTGGGGCGCGCAGGAGGGCGCCCTCATTGCCCTCGCCAGCCTCGCGGGCCTCCCCGCCGACACCGGGCTCGCGCTGGGCCTGGTCAAGCGCGCGCGTGAATTCGCGATCGGATTGCCCGGAACTTCCTCGCCTGGGCGATCGCCGAGCGCGGCGGATCCCGCCTAGTCAGCCGGCGTCCGCTGCGCTAGTGTCCGGCGCCCCAAAATCGCGCCGTCGAAAGACGCGAGCGCGTTCAGCCGAAAGGGAAATTTGCGATGATCGATGTGCATTACTGGCCGACGCCCAACGGCAAGAAGGTGACGATCCTCCTCGAGGAATGCGGGCTCCCCTACAAAATCGTGCCATGCAACATCCAGCGCGGCGGCCAGTTCACCCCCGAGTTCCTCAAGATGAACCCGAACCACCGCATGCCGGTCATGGTCGACCACTAGCCGACGGGCGGCGGCGCGCCGATCAGCGTCTTCGAATCGGGGGCAATCATGATGTACATCGCCGAGAAAGCCGGAAAATTCTGGCCGCAGGATCTGCGCGGCAAGTACGAGGTCACCCAGTGGGTGATGTGGCAGATGGCCAATCAGGGCCCCAAACTCGGCGAATGCGGGCATTTCCGGCGCGCCGGTCCCGATGCCGGCGACCTGACCTACGCGATCGCCCGCTTCACCGACGAAGCCAACCGGCTTTATGGCGTCCTCAACAACCGGCTCTACAAGAACAAGTATTTGTGCGGCAACGAATACACGATCGCCGACATGATCTCCTATCCGTGGACCGTCAACTGGAAGGCCCAGGGCCAGGACATCGAGGAATTCAAGCATTTCAAGCGCTGGTTCGATGAGCTGAGCGCGCGCCCGGCGGTGCAGCGCGGCATGGCGGCCGGCAAGGACCTGCCGCCCGATCCCGCGACGATCAGCGAGGCCGAGCGCGCCGCCATCCGGAAGCGCATGTACAACCAGCGGGCAATCCCGGTTCCCGCGTAATCCGGGGACAGTCCCGCGGCAGGGCAATCGCATTCGGCTCTCCCCTCCCTCCCCCTGGATGGGGGAGGATCAGGTGGGGGGAGCGCGGTGCAACTTGATCGGGAATCAGTCTAAGGGCGCCGTACGGCAAACCCGGCGAAATCGAGGCCGCGCTCGCGCATCAGCCGCCCAAGGTGGTCACGGCGCGCCGTCATGGTGGCGCCGTCGGCGTGGATGACCGTGCCGTCGCCCCCGTAGATCAGCACATGACCGGGCAGGTACAATAAATCACCGCGGCGCAGGTCGGCTTGCCCGCGGACCGGCACGGGGTCGCCGATCGTGTCCCGCTGCATATCCGTGTCGCGCGCCACGGTGCGGCCGACGTCACGGAACGCGTTCTGAACGAGGCCGGAGCAGTCGATGCCGAGCCAGCTGCGCCCGCCCCACAGATAAGGGCAGCCGAGATAGAGCGCGGCGGCGGCGACGACATCCGGGGAGCGCGGAGGGTGCGGCGACAAAGTGGCCCGGGGCAGGTAGCCGCCGGCGTCGAGCCGGGCATATTCGGTGCCGCGGGTCACAAGGCCGCTCTCGGCGACGACGACCCCGCTATGGCGCGGCAGAAAATCGCGCGCCGCCGACCTCAGGTCTGGTGCCTCATAGGCGTAGGATCCGAGGGTCGCGACGAAATGGCTCGCGGCAGGCGCGGGACCAATCGCGACATGGCGGGCGTCGACATAGCCGACATAGCAGTCGAACAGCGACTGGCACCATGCATATCCGCCGGCCTCGTCGAAGACCAGCACCGGTTCGCCATAGTGGTAGAAGGTGTCGATTGCGGCTGACGGCGTCGGGCGGGGCCGCACCGCTGCGCACCCGGCGACGACGCGCGCCTCGCGTCCGTCGACATAGCGGGCCGCGGCGACACGCCCCTCTAGGCGTCGATCGGCCAGGTCGGGGCGACAGGCGTTGAGCCGCGGGTCGAACCCCTGCATCGCCCGCTCTCTATTCCGGCGGGTTGTCCGGCTTCCGCGGTAGCACCAGCTGGGTCTGGGTCACGATCGCCGCCCGCCTGCCATCGGGCCCGTAGATCGAGGTTTGCACCACGATCATGCGGCGCCCGAGGTGCAACGGTACCGCCTCGCCAACCAGGCGACCGGGCCGGCACGCGCGGAAGAAATTGGTCTTCGATTCGATCGTCGTCGTCCCCATCCCCGGCGCCAGATGCAACCCCGCAAGGTGGCCGCCGAGCTCATCGGCAAAGGCCATGTACGCGCCGCCATGGACGATGCCTCCAGCGTTCAGGTGCCGGTCATCGGCATCAATCTCGCCGACCACCTTGTCCTTCGCCTCGGCAATGATGCGGACGCCGAAATGCCGCGCCATTCCGGCGCTGGGGTTACCGGGCATTTGCGGCCGCGACCGAGAACAGGCCGACGATTTTTTCGGCGACCAGCTCATAGCCGGCGGCGGTCATGTGGATGCCGTCATCGGCCCGCAACCGCTCGGTCATCCCGTCGCGGTCCTTGCCGTATGCGGCATAGCCGCCCTGTTGATCGGCGATCACCGTCCATAACGGCACGAATTGCGCGCCGAAACGCGCCGTCTCTTCGACGTAAATATCGTTGATGTAGCTCATATCGGCGGAATAGGTCGGGCTGCGCGCAATCGGATTGCCGCACCAGATCACCTTGAGCTTGGCGTTGGCGAGAAGGGTGAGGATCTTGTCGGCTCGCGCAGCATAGGCCGAGCGCCACTGATCGGTACGGAAATGGATATAGGTGCCGTGCTCGTCGCGCATGTCGAGCCGGTCATTGGCGCCAAACATGACGATCGCGATATCGGCCTTGTCGTGCCCGGCAAAGCGCTCGACCGGCGCCAGCCACTCATTTTCGGCATGCACCAACGCGGCACCGGGATGGGTGCGGTTGATGACATGGTAGCGCGGATCCTCGATCAGCACGCGCTGGAGCCCGCCGGCAAGCCCCTGCGCCTGGCTGTCGCCAAAGACCACGATCGTCGTCGGGCTGACGGGCTCATCGGCGCGCGCCGAGATCGAAGCAAGGCCTAGGGCGACAATAAGGAGCGCGGATCGCACGATTACCCGTGCGGCGCCGTACAGCCGACAGTATCCGCGCACGGCGCCCTACCCCCCGCCACCAGCACCCAACTTCAGATCGAATATTGATCGGTCGGCGCCGGCGATGCAAACCGAATTGCCGCGCCGCGTTGGAGTCCTTTACGCCATCCCAGGATGCCATTCGGTCGACGACCGGCGACTTGCCCGGACTCGCAGCAGTCGATAGAACCGATTCGCGCTCGGCTCGGATTTCTTGTTTGTGACACGGATGCTGGTGCGGCCAGCGATCAGCCCCTCACCCAGCCCTCTCCCCGCCATCCCCGGGTCAAGCCCGGGGAGGGCGAGGGATGGGGCGGTGCGCCCGCCGCTGCCCCAGCGGGCCGGTTGCGCCTGATGCTGTTCCCGACATCGGGCTTTCTGTTGTTCTTTCTCGTCGTCGCGGCGGCGATGATGCTGTTGGAGAGGCGCTTCGCTGCGCAAAAGGCGGTGCTCGTCATCGCCAGCTATTATTTCTATGCCCAATGGGATTGGCGGTTCTGCTTTCTTCTCGCCTTCAGTTCGTCGGTCAGTTACGCGGCCGGCCGGCTGATCGGCGCAACCGGAGATCGGGAGCGCCGGCGCCTCGTCGTCGGCATCGCGATCGCGCTGCATTTGGGGTTGCTCGGGACCTTCAAATATCTCGACTTCTTTGTGCTCAGCGCCAATGAGCTGGCGCGCCTCCTCGGCCTCCGGCACGAGCTGCCGTTCTTCGAGGTGCTGCTGCCGGTCGGGATCTCGTTTTTCACCTTCCACGGGATCTCCTACATCGTCGATGTCTATCGCGGCGACGTCGCGGTCTGCCGCAACCCGCTCGACATGGCGCTCTACATGTCGTTCTTCCCACAGCTCATCGCCGGCCCGATCGTGCGCGCCGCCTATTTTCTGCCGCAGCTGGCTCGGCGATCGGCCGAACCGATCCCGATCGCCCCCGCTCTACTCCTCATCCTGGGCGGCCTCTTTAAGAAGGTCGTCATCGCGAACTATCTCGCCACCGGCCTCGTCGACCCGGTGTTCGCCGCGCCAACCGGCTATGGCGCGCCGGACCTGCTCTTCGCCGTCTACGGCTATGCGGTGCAGATCTATTGCGATTTCAGCGCCTATAGCGACATCGCGATCGCGGTGGCTGCGCTCCTCGGTTTCCGTTTTCCGGCGAATTTCAACCAGCCCTACCGGGCCGAGCGTCTGCGCGAGTTCTGGCAGCGCTGGCACATCTCGCTGTCGACCTGGCTGCGCGACTACCTCTATAAGCCCTTGGGAGGCAATCGGTACGGTAAGCTCAAGGCCTATCGCAACCTGATGGTGACGATGCTCCTGGGCGGGATCTGGCACGGCGCAGCGTGGAAATTCGTCGCCTGGGGCGCGCTGCACGGCGGCGGGCTCGCGCTGGAGCGCTTGCTTGAACCCTGGCTGGGGCGCCATTCGCGCCATCTGGCCACGCGGGTGATTGCGACATTCGTGGTGTTTCATTTCGTCTGCCTCGGCTGGATCTTCTTCCGGGCCGAGGATTTTGAGGTAGCGCGGCTTTATATTGCGGGGTTTGGTTCCGGCTGGAGCGACGGGGTGCACCAGGCCGGCCCGTTCATGGTGGCGCTGATCGCGATCGGCATGGCCGGCCAGTTCACGTCAGCCGCCCTCTTCGAGCGCGCCGTTGCGGTGCTCGGCCGGGTGCCGAGCTGGGGTCTGGGCGCCACCGCCGGCATCGTCGTCGCCGCGATCAACGCCCTCGGCCCGGAGGGCGTCGCCCCGTTCATTTATTTTCGGTTCTGATCCGTGATGACGGTTGAGGACATGCCGACGGCTGCGCCCACCGCCGACGCGATCCCCGCCCGGCTGCGACGGGAGGGCGGCTCACCGCGCCAGGTGTTCGCGATCACCCTTGTCGGCACGCTGGTGCTGGCGATGCTGGCCTCGCGCGACCTGGTGACGTGGACCGAACGCCTCGGCGACACTCCTGCCCTCCAAGCCGCCCAGAGCCTCGCCGCCGCATGGGACGGCACGATGGCAAAGCTCGGCCTGGTACGCCCGCATGAGGAATTGCGCGGTGCCGTCCGCCGGCTCCTCGACTGGGAATGGCCCGGTGACGAGGACTGACGCGATCGCCTCAGCCGGCATTGGCGCCGGCCGGCCGCCGCACCCGATCGCCCGGCGTCCACGGCTGGCGCGCGCTCAGCGCCGCCGCGACGCTGAGCGCCGCCAGCACGGCGAACGATTGCAGCGCGAGGCGGTAATTGCCGGTCATGTCGCGCAGGACGCCGGATAACAGCGGCCCGGCGGCCTGGGCCAGCACCTGAGCGGAGAGCGCGAGGCCGCGGATAGCGCCGAAATTGACGCGGCCGAAATAATCCGCCCAGGCGATCGGCAACAGCGTCAGAAGAGCGCCGATACCAAAGCCGAAGACGCTCGCGGCGAGGTAGCCCTCGGCGGCCGATCGAACGGGGAGCATGAGGACGACACCGAGTGCAAGGATGGCGCCGGTGGCGGCGAGCGGATAGCGAATCGGCACGGTTCGGGGCAGCGCGGCGCAGGCGAGCGTGGCGACCGCCGAGAGCGCCGAGAAGGTGCTGACAATCGTGGCGGCGATCACTGGTTTGATGCCGCACTCGATCAGATAGGGCGCCTGATGCAGGCTGACCCCGGCCTGCACCGGGAACACCAGTGCGGTATAGAGCAAGAGCAGCCAGAACGAGGCGGTGCCGAGCGCCTGACGTCGCGAGAAGGCGGGCTCGGGCGACGCACCGCTTACCCCGCTCGCGCCAACTTCGCCCGGTATCGGCAAAACCACGCCGTCGGGGGTGAGGCCGAGATCCTCCGGCCGGCGCACCATCAACAGCCAAGTGGGGACAAAGCCGACCACCAGCGTCGTCGCTCCGATCGCCAGCCAACCGGCACGCCAGCCCTCGCGCAGCATCGCCAACTGCGCAACGAGCGGCATCGCGACGAGCCCGACCTGCTGCGCCAGCGTCGCCAGCGAACTGGCAAAGGCGCGGCGTCGAACGAACCAGTTGTAGAGCGCACCGTAGATACCGAGATCGAACGGCGCCGCCCAATTCATCCGCGCCGCGCAAAACAGGAGATAAAACACCAAGAGCGACCCGGTCAGCGACAACAGCATCAGGGCGACGCCGTTGACCAGCACGGCAGCGCACAACACGAGCCGGGATCCGTGGCGGTCAAGCCGCGGGCCGATCCACGGGGCGACGAGCGCGGCGAGCAGGCCCCCCAATGAAACCGCGCCGGAGAGCGCGGTGCGCGACCAGCCGAACTCGCGGGTCAAGGGCTCGACGAAAATCGATAGCGTGGCGACCGCCGGACCCTGGCGTGCGAACCCGGCGGAGCACACGCAGGCCAGCACGATCCACCCGTAAAACAGCGGGAGCCGCCGGCTCAACAGCAGCGGCAGGCGGGGCGGCTTCATAACCGCGTGAGGATAGCTGAGAACAGCGGTGAGGGTCGTTCGAACGATCGAGTCGTTTTACGGGTTCGATCGTGCAGCCCCTCGGTCCCGAGGGCACCTCAGGAGGAATCCGGCGACCACGGATGATGGCCGGCGCCTGCGGTCGCCGGGAGGAGCCGCCCATCGGGAGGACCGGTCGCGAGCAGCGTCTGGCCGGCGTGGGGTTGCTCGCCGCCCGCGAGAGCGCCCGGCAAGTGATCGGGCCGTTTGCCCGGTTGTGGCGCGGTCGCGGGCAGCTGGGCCGGAGCGATGTCGGCGAAGGTCGTCCGCGACGCACCGGCCGCAATCGGTGGGTCGGTGACCAAGGTTCCACCCTTCCCGTCGGGGGCCCGCTTGAAGTTGGTCGTCGCGTACTTCCCGAGCAACACCAGTTGGACGGTGTGCGTGCCGCTGGTGACGGTGAGGGTGCCGCTCGTGTTGCTCTTCGCCTCGACGAATTTTAGCTTTGTCCCCGCCCCGAAGGCGATCCCCCGCAAATCGATCCGATCCGCCAGACCGGGCTTGCCAAAACCTTTGATGGCCCCGGTAAAGCTGGCTCCGGCATCAAGCTCTAACGTGCCACCGCTGACGAAAGTCACCGTGCCGCCGGCGGTGCCGCCACTCGCCACCTTGAAGAGACCGCCGTTGATCATGCCGCCGCTCGCCCGGCCGCCGCTGAACACGGTCTCGGTCCCACCGCTGTCGACGATCGTGCCGCTCGCCGTCCCGCCGGCGGACACACTCTCCGTGCCGCCACCGCCGCTGACCGCGCCGCCGCTGACGATCGCGCCGACCGTCTTCCCGCCTAAGAGGACCGACAGCGATCCGCCGCCGCCGCTGACCGTGCCTGCGCGGAGGATAGTTCCGCTGGCGACGCCGCCCTTCGACACCGTTTCCTTGCCGCCGCCGCCGTTGACCGCGCCGCCGCTGGCGATCGCACCGACCGTCGTCCCGCCCGAGAGGACCGAGAGCGCCCCGCCGCCGCCGCTGACGGTGCCCGCGAACAACCCCGTGCCGCTGGCAACGCCGCCGTTTGACACCGTCTCCTTGCCGCCGCCGCCGCTCACCACGCTGCCGCTGACGATCGCGCCGACGGTTCTGCCGCCCGAGCTGACCGACAGCGACCCGCCGCCGCCGTTGACCAAACCGCGACGCAGCACCGTGCCGCTGGCGACGCCGCCGTTTGACACCGTCTCCTTGCCGGCGCCGCCGCTCACCACGCTGCCGCTGACGATCGCGCCGACGGTTCTGCCGCCCGAGCTGACCGACAGCGCTCCGCCGCCGCCGTTGACCAAACCGCCATGCAGCACGGTGCCGCTGGCCGTGCCGCCCTTTGACACGGTCTCCTTGCCGCCGCCGCCGCTGACCGGGCCACCGCTGACGATCGCGCCGACCGTCGTCCCGCCCGAACTGACCGACAGCGACCCGCCGCCGCCGCTGGCCGTGCCCGCGAGGAGGAAAGTGCCGCTGGCGACACCGCCTTTCGACACCGTTTCCTTGCCGCCGCCGCCGCTGAACAGGGCGCCGCTGACCACCGCGCCCACCGTCTTCCCGCCCGAACTGACCGACAGCGCCCCGCCACCGCCGCTGACCACCCCCGCGAGGAGGAGCGTTCCGCTGGCCGTGCCGCCCTTCGACACGGTCTCCTTGCCGCCGCCGCCGTTGAACGCGCCGCCGCTGGCGCTCGCGCCAATGGTCTTGCCGCCCGAGCTGACCGAGAGCAACCCGCCGCCGCCGCTGACGGTGCCGGGCAACAGCCGCGTACCGCTGGTAACGCCGCCGTTTGACACGGTCTCCTTGCCGCCGCCGCCGCTGACCGCGCCGCCCCTGGCGCTCGCGCCGATGGTTTTGCCGCCCGAGCTGACCGACAGCGATCCACCGCCGCCACTGACGGTGCCTGCGAGGAGGATCGTGCCGCTGGCGACCCCGCCCTTCGATACGGTCTCTTTGCCGCCGCCGCCGCTGACCGTGCCGCCGCTGACTTTCGTCGTGTACGTCGTGCCGCCGGAGAACACGGTCTGCGCGCCGCCGCCGCCGCTGACCGAGCCGCCGATGAGGAATGTGCCGCTGGCGAGGCCGCCCTTGGACACGCTCTCCTTGCCGCCACCGCCGCTGACCGGGCTGTTGCCGATGATCGTGCTGAACGCCCGGCCACCGGAGGAAATGGTCTGCAACCCGCCACCGCCATTCCCCAGGCCGCCCTGCAAGACCGTGTCGATCACCAGGCCGCCCTTCAACACCGTCTGCTTGCCACCGGCACCGCTGATTGTGCTTTCGTCGGCATGGGTGCCGATCGCCGTGCCGCCGGCACTGACGGTCAGAGTGCCGCCGCCACCGCTCTTCGTTCCACCGAGCAGAATCGTGATGCTGGCGTTGCCACCGCGCAGCACCGTCACCTTGCCGCCGCCGCCGCTGACCGCGGCTCCCGATGCGGTCGCGTGCACCGCGTGGCCGCCCGAGGAGACCGTCAGCTTGCCGCCGCCGCCGCCGACCGTGCCGGCCTCGATGATCGTGTCCTGGGCGAAACCTTGGTCGAAAACCGTCTGGGCGCCGCCGCCGCCGCTGACCGGGCCGCCGCTGAGGATCGTGCCGACCGCCGTGCCACCCGACGAGACGTTCTGCTTGCCGCCGCCGCCAGCGACCCCGGCGCTGACCTCGGTGCTGTCGGTCGAACCGCCGTCGAAGACGGTTTCGCTGGCGCCGCCGCCGCTGACCGTGCCGGCGCCGACGCTGGTCTCGACCGCACTGCCGCCGGCCGAGACGTTCTGCTTGCCGCCGCCGCCGCTGACCGCGGCGCCGTTCAGCACGGTGGCGCTGGCGAAGCCGCCGTCGAAGACATTCACCGTGCCGCCGCCGCCGTTGCCGGTGCCGGCGTTGGCGGTCGTACTGATAGCGGTACCGCCCGACAAATTGAGCTTGCCGCCGCCGCCGCTGACCGGACTGCCCTTCAGGACTGTCGAGGTTGCCGAGCCGCCGACGAAGACGGTGAGTGTGGCGCCGGCGCCGACCGCCGGATCACTGGCATCGACGGTGGTGCTGACCGCACTGCCGCCGGCCGAGACCTCCATCGTCGCGCCGGCGCCGCTGACCTGCCCGCCGCTCAAGAAGGTGTTAGAGGCGATGCCGCCATTGGAGACGACCTCTTTGCCGCCGTTGCCGGCCGACTGACCGAAATTGACGATCGTCCCGCTCGCGACCCCGCCGTTCGAAACGACCTGTAGCCCGCCGCTGTCGACGAAGGTGGCGTTGGCCGACCCGAGCACCGTCTGGCTGCCGCCGCTGTCAACCCGCGTCGAAGTTGTCGTGCCGCCGGACGACACGATCTGGCTGGCCCCGCTGTGGACCGTCGCCGAGGTTGCCGAACCGCCGGAGGAAACCACCTCGCGGCCACCGCTGCTGACATTCGTGTTTGTCGACGATCCGAGGACGTTCTGGAGGCCGCCCTTGCTGATCGTCGTGTTGCTCGCCACGCCGCCCGACGAGACGGTCTGGAGCGCACCGCTGGTGATATCGGTCTTGCTCGTGACGCCCCCGGAATAGACGAACGCGCTGCCGTGCAACGCCGTGTTGACCGCGATACCGCCGGCCGACACATCCTGCTCGCCGCCGCTGCTGATGACCGCGTTGCTGACGTAGCTCGAATTGAAGCCGGGCATCGAAAACGTCCGCTGATCGCCGCCGCTCATCACCAGCGCGCTGATCGCGATGCCGCCATTGTGGACGCACTGATAGCCGAAAATCACAGCACCGCTGTCGATGCCGGTCTGGATGACGTTCTCCTGCCCTTTACCGCGCACCACGACGCCGCTGATCGTCGTGTAGATGTCGGCAAAGGTGTCGTTGACGACCGAGCTGATGACGAGGTTGAGGGCCGTCCCGCCCGAGGAAACGATAAGATCGCCGCCGGCGTTGACTTTGGTATTGCTCTCGGTGCCGCCAGCGGAGACTACGTCGACCCCGCCGGCATTTATCGTGGTACTGATAGCAATGGCGCCGCCCTCGACAAAGGACAGGCCGCCGTTGACGTTGGTGTCGCTGGTGACCCCAAAATTGTCCATAAAGCTGCCGCTGAGCGCCGTCGTGCCAACGGCTTTTCCGCCATTATCGACCTGCATCGAATCGCCGCTGGAGAGCGTGATCCCATCAAGCTCCTGCCCCGGGCTGACAACATATGCCGACGCGGTCATTGCGCCCCCTGGCGGTCGGTTCCGAGCCGCACCTGTGATTAACAGACAGGGGCTCGCGGTAACTTTAGATTATATAGGTAGATTATATACGTTTCGAGCGGATCGCCATCGCGCTGGACAGGGGCGGCGCCGAGACGTTGTTCCCTAGCGCGTGATCATCCCGAACCCCGGGATCCTGCGCACGACCTGCTTGACCTGCTCGGCGGTGATGAGGCGGGTGCATTCGAACTGGCGCGACGTGCCGGCATGGCGCGGGCACCACAGAAAGTCGTGGTGGTCGAAGCGGTGGCGCGGGTCGTTCCAGCAGCTGTTGCAGGCGTGGTAGTTGATGATCCGGTAGGGGGTGGTGAATTCGTTGGTCGGGTGGGTGAAGCCGCTGATCATGCACGACCGGCGTGCCGACCGCCCAGGCGAGCCAGGAGAGACCGCTCGACAGACCGATGAAGAAATCGGCGTGGCGCAGCCAGCGCGCGCGTTCCAGGAGCGGCCGGTCGCCGGTCTCGTCCTCGACGCCGTGCGGGATGTGGTTCCACACGAGCCCGGTGCCGTGCACCGGCTTCTGGTCGATGCAGACGACGCGGTAGCCGGCCTCCTTCAGAAAGCGCGACGATGTCGTGCCAGCCCAGCGGATTGTTCCAGCACTTGCTCTGCGTCGTCGCTCTGCACCGCGATGCAGACGTAAGGCTCGGCGAGCGGCCGAGGCTCGGTCGGCAAGCGCGATCCGCGGCGGCACTTCGGTCGGGTCGACCCCGAGGATGAACCCGGCGGTGCGATGCAGCCCGACATGGCGGAAATCGCAGGGCTGGAAGATGCCGTCCTTGTCGTCGAAGAAGAGGCCGATGCTGTAGGTCGCGTAATAGCGCTCGGGGTCGACCTCCTCATGCGTCACAAACTCGATCTCGGGGATGGGTGTCGCGGAACAGCGGGATCAGCCGCTCGGCCATCGCGCAGGTCAGCCGGCAATTGTGCTGCTCCTGGAACTTCACCGCATAGGGAAACCAGCCGAGCGTGTCGCCGAGGGTGCCGACCGGGAACTGGATCAGCACCGTCGCGCCCATCGGCCGAATAGTCATGGGCAAAGACGCTCTCGCCCTGCTTGCCAGACCTCGACGCGGAAGCGGACGTAATAGCGCTTGGTGCTGCTGACCCGCCCGGCCTTGATCTCGGTCTCGTAAAGGATGTTGCCGGTGTCGAGATCGGAAATCCGCACCCGCCAGGGGTGCTCGCTCTCCGGCAGCGCCACCCGACAGCCCTCGTTGAAATCGAAGCGCAGCCCCCTGGGGGCCTCCTGGGTCGGTGCCGGCGCGGGCGGCGGATAGGCCGGCTTGGCCGGCGCAGCGTCCGCCGATTGGGGCACCGGCGCGGCGGAACTTGCCGAAGGTGCCGCGGCGGAGCTTAAGGGCGTTAACCCGGCGATCGGAGCGCCGGGGATCTCGAGTTTATCGACCGTGCCGTCCAAGCGGCGATGCTCCTCAATTGCACAACGATAAGCCGCGATCCTACCCTGCCGCTAACCCGCGCTCAATCGGCGTTGCAGCGCACGCCCACCCGAGCACAGACCGAACCACACGGCGTGCCGGGCATCGTTGACAGCGCGGCTTGCTCACCTTACTGTGAAACTATGAAAAACATCACCGTATCACTTGATGACGAAACATACCGGCGGGCGCGAATGGTCGCTGCCCAGCGTGACACTTCGGTATCCGCGCTGGTCAAGCGCTTTCTCGTCGAATTGGGCTCCGGCGAGACCGAATTCGAACGGTTGAAGCGCGAAGAGCGGGAAATACGCGAGCGGATTACCGACTTCAGCGCATCCGAGAACTTGCCGCGCGACGACCTCTATGATCGCCGATTTTGAGCGTGTCGATCTTTTTCGACACGAATATCCTGATCTACTCGATCAGCCGCGACCCGTTGGAAGCCGAAAAGCGTGAGCGCGCAACTGCTTTGCTGCAGCGCGATAACGGCGCCCTGTCGATTCAGGTGCTCCAGGAATTTTACACCCAGGCAACGCGCCCGACGCGGCCCCACCGGATCCCGCACGACATGGCCGTGGGTCTGATCACGGCCTGGACCCGCTTCCGCGTTCAGGACATGACGCTCGCGATCCTCAGTGCAGCATTGGAGATCCGCGCGGCGCACCGATTTTCCTATTGGGACAGCGCGATCATCGCGGCGGCGCGGGCGCTCGGCTGCGCGGAGCTCTATACCGAAGACATGAGCCACGGCCGACAGGTCGACGGCGTCTTGATCATCAACCCGTTCCGCTGACGCGGCGCGCCGGCTAATTGCGGAGGAGACTATGGGCGAATTCGCAGTGGGTCAGCCGGTACCGCGGTTCGAGGATCCGCGGCTGTTGCGGGGCGGCGGCCGCTATGTCGACGACATGGTGCTGCCGCGCATGGTGTTCGGCCATGTGCTGCGCTCCCCGCACGCCCATGCGCGGATCGCCAAGATCGATGTTGCCCGCGCCAAAGCCGCACCGGGGGTGCTGGCGGTGCTGACCGGGGCCGATTGGGAACAATTGGGGTGGGGCGACCTGCCGGTGCCGGACGGCATGCGGCGGCGCGATGGCGGGCCGATGTACCGGCCGCGCTTTCCGGCGCTCGTCCGCGACCGGGTGCGGTGGGTCGGCGACTACCTCGCCTTTGTCGTCGCCGAAACCAAGCACCAGGCGGCCGACGCGGCCGAACTGATCGAGGTCGAGTACGAGCCGCTGCCGGCCATCGTATCGACCGCCGGCGCGACCGAGCCGGGGGCGCCGCGCGTCTGGGAGGATTGCCCGGACAACATCTGCTTTGTCCACCTGGTTGGCGACAAGGCGGCAGTCGAGGCCGCCTTCGCCGGCGCCGACCATGTCGTCAAGCGCCGGATGGTGATCAACCGGGTGACCGCCGCGGCGATGGAGCCGCGCGGCTCGATCGGCGATTTCAACCCATCGGACGGACGCTACACGATCTATACGACGCTGCAGCGCACCCATTCCTACCGCGCGGAGCTCGCCCACATTATTGGGGTGCCGGAGAGCCGGGTGCGCGTCGTCGCCGGTGATATCGGCGGCAGCTTCGGGATGAAATCGGCGATCTACAACGAGGTGGCGCTGGTCCTGTGGTCGGCCAGCCTGCTCGGGCGCCCGGTCAAGTGGACGAGCACGCGTTCGGAAGCCTTCCTGTCCGACGCCCAAGCCCGCGACCACGTCACCGAAGCCGGGCTGGCGCTCGATGGCCAAGGGCATTTCCTCGGCTTTAGGGTCGCGGTCACCGCCGCGGTCGGCGCCTATGCGCAGGCCGGGTCGAACGCGTTCGTGATGAACCTGGGGACCTTGGCCGGGGTCTACCGCACGCCGGCAATCCATGCCGACGTCACCGCCGTCTTCACCAATACCAACCCGATGCGGCCCTATCGCGGCAATGGGCGGCCGGAATTCGGCTACGTCATCGAGCGGATGGTCGACGAAGCTGCCGCCGAACTCGGCATCGACCGGGTTGAATTGCGCCGGCGCAACATGATCCCGCCCGAGGCGATGCCGTTCAAAACCGGCCTCATTTTCACCTATGATTGCGGCCAGTTCGCGAAAAACCTCGAGCTTGCGCTCGACTTCGCCGATGTCGCCGGGTTCGAACAGCGCCGGGCCGAAGCGCGTGCCCGCGGCAAATTGCGCGGCATCGGCCTTTCCAACACGATCGAGCGGGCGGCCGCCGGCGGGTTCGAAGCCGCCGAGATCCGCTTTGACCACAGCGGTACCGTGACCCTGCTGTCAGGTTCGATCACCCAGGGCATGGGCCACGAGACGATCTACAAACAGCTCGTCTGCGACCGCCTCGGCATCCATCCCGACCAGGTGCAATACCTGCAGGGCGACACCGACAAGGTGGCGATCGGCGAAGGCAGCGGCGGCTCGCGCACGGCGACCCTCGGCGGTTCCGCGGTTTATCTCGCCACCGAGAAAATCGTCGCCAAGGCGAAGGCGATTGCCGCCCACCTGCTGGAGGCGGCCGAAGCCGACATCGAACTTGCCGACGGCGTCTTCGCGATCGCCGGCACCGATCGCGCCATCTCGCTCGCCGATATCGCCGCGGTGGCGTGGGACCCGCCGAGCCTCCCCGACGGCATGGAGCCCGGCCTGGTCGCCAGCGCCGCCTACGCCGCCAAGCAGCAGAATTTCCCCAACGGTGTCCATATCTGCGAACTGGAGATCGACCCCGAAACCGGCACGGTCGAATTGTTACATTACAGCGTGGTCGACGATGTCGGCACGGTGTTGAACCCGCTCCTCCTCGAAGGCCAGATCTGCGGCGGCATCGTTCAGGGGATCGGGCAATTATTGATGGAAGACATCCATTTCGATGGCGCCTCGGGCCAACTCGTCACCGGCTCCTTTATGGATTACGCGATGCCGCGCGCCGACGATCTGTCGGCGATCCATTGCAGGAGCAACCCGGTGCCGACCAAGACCAATCCGCTCGGCGTCAAGGGCGCGGGCGAAGCGGGCGCCGTCGGCGCAATGCCGGCGGTCGGCAACGCGCTGGTCGATGCGCTGAAGCCGCTCGGCATCCGCGATGTGCCGATGCCAGCCACCCCCGAGCGCCTGTGGCGCGCGATCCGGGCGGCCGGGCAACACAGTCGAGCCCGCTGACGCAATCCTTTGCCGCGAGCGGTGTTTATGGCAGGGGACGGGCCGCGGAGGTGGGCATGCTCAGATTAGCGTTATTTTTCTTGGTCGTGTCGCTCGTCGCCGCGTTGTTCGGCTTCACCGGCATCTCGGCGGCGGCAGCGGGGATCGCCAAGATCCTGTTCTTCATTTTCATCGTCATCTTTGTTGCCCTGCTGATCGCCGCACTGATGGCGGGCTCGGCCATCTTCTAGAGGCATTGCGCAAGGCGGATCTCGATCTGCATTGGCCGCATCGACGGGTCGAGACCCGCCCTGCCGGCGACTTGAGGTCAGCCAGCCCGATAGCGCTCGACGAAAGCCCAATCGGGGTCGAGGCCGAAGCCGGGGCGGTCGCCGATGTGGATATGGCCGTCGCGCAATTCGGGGTGCTCGCGGAAGAGGCCATGGGCGAGCGGGTCGGTCTCGGGCCCGCCGTGCGATTCGACACCGAAGGCGCAGCGCGGCAGGGCGAGCACCAGGTGGCCGTGGATCTCGGGCGCGGTGTGCGGCGCGACTATCGCGCCGTGCTGCTCGGCCAATGCGGCGACGCGCAATGCCTCGGTGAAGCCGGCGGCGCGGGTTGCGTCGAACTGCACATAGCGGACGGCACCCTCGGTGATGAAATCGCGCACCGTGAAGCGGGTCAATTCGCGCTCGCCATGGGCCAAGGGGATCGGCGTCGCGGCGGCGAGCCGGGCGAAATCGGCCGGCTGCAGATACCAGTGCAACGGCTCCTCGAGCCAGAAGATGTGATGCGGTTCGACGCGGCGCGCGAAGTCGATGCATTCGGGCAGATCGTAAGGGGCGTTCATGTCGAGCATCAGCGTCGTCGTCTCGCCGATCGCCTTGCGAACAGCGCGAACTCGCGCGGCTTCCTCGACGGGGCTGCCGGCGCCGGTCTTCAATTTGACCGCGCGATAGCCGAGGTCGAGAAACCGCGCCAGCTCCGCGCCATAGTCGGCGTCGCTCGCGCCCGGGCGATAATAGCCGCCGGTGGCGTAGGTGAAGAGCGGACGGTTCTCGCCGCCGAGCAGGCGCCATACCGGAAGGCCGGCGGCCTTGCCCTTCAGATCCCAGAGGGCAATGTCGATGCCGGCGATCGCCGCCATGACGGCGGTGCGCTCGCTGCGCGGCACCGGCGGCGGCACATTGCCGCCGTCGATCGCGCCCGGGCGCGGGCAGGTCAACGCGAACAGCCTGTCCCACACCGCCTCATGCGCCAGCGCATCCATCCCGCCGACGAGATCGGCGAAACGCGCGACCCACTCGCAGATCCGCGGCATCGGCGCGCCGTGGATCTCGCCATAGCCGATGAGGCCGTCATCGGTCTTGACTTCGGTGAGGATGACCGACCAGGCCCGGCTTTCCTCCTGCGCGGTCCATACCGGAGGCGAGCGGGGCACCGAGACCGGGTAGGTCGCGATCGAGGCGATGCGGGTCATGGATCTGGGCTCACAGCTGCGCGTCGACCGAGCGCCCGGAGGAGAGGAAGGCGCGGCTCCACCCGGTCCAGCCGGCTATCGATGGCGCCGCTGATGGGGCCGCTTCCGGTGCGGTCTCGGCTTCGATCGCGCGGCGCCAGCAGATGTCGGCCCCTGGTGGCGATTGGATGATCCGGGTGCCGTTGAGCGGCAGCACAAAATCGCTGGTCGGGGTCCCCGCCAGCGCCCCGCAATCCGGAGCAGTGGTGATCGCCACCTCGACATGCGCATTGTCGAAATTGAAATTGCTCAGGGTCAGACGCCCCGGCCCCGGCGGGCCATTAAACCCGGCGAGCGGCCAGAACGGAGATGGTGCGGGCGCAACTACCGCGACCGGTGGGGGCGGCGCGGGCGCAACCGCCGCGACCGGCGGGGGCGGCGGGGGTGTGGTCAGCGCAATCGGCGGCGGCGAGGGAGGGGGAGCTATCACCACCGCGGGCGGCGGCATCCAGGCGCAGGACACGGTCGCGGCGAGCATCGCCGAAACGATAAGAAAGCGCACGCAATCCCCCTTTATAAGCGCTCTGCCGCGTCGTGCGGCGAGAGGATGTTCCCGAGTGACAGAGAGAAGCGCCTGGGCGGCATCAGGCCCCGCCCAGAAAGTCCTTGGTCCATTGCCGGTAGTCGGCGGCGCGAGTGACCTTTTGCATCAGTTCAGGGGAGGCGATGCCGGTCAGCTCGCTCGGTTTCGCGCCGTCGCGCAAGGCCTTCAGCGTGTTATAGACCGCCTGCACCGCGGCGCTGAAGGGCGCGTGGCCCTGCAAGGCGACGCGAACACCGTGCGCTGCCATCCAGTCGAGGTCGGCGAGGGGGCCGGCGCCGCCGCCGGTAATCAGCGGGATCTTGATCGCCGACGACACCGCCTCGATCCCGGCGACGGTGACGCCGCCGGCGAGGAAAATCGCATCGACCCCGGCCGCCTCATAGGCCTTGGCCCGGCGAATTGCGTCGTCGAGCCCGGTGATCGCCAAGGCGCTGGTGCGGCCGGCGATCGCGAGGTTCTTGTCCTGGCGGGCGGACAACGCCGCCTTCATCTTGCCGATCCCCTCTTCGACCGGGATCAGGGTCGGCGTGCCGGAGGGGCCGTAGGGGCGCGGCAACACGGTGTCCTCGATCGACATCGCGCAGATCCCGGCGGTCTCCAATTCCTCGACCGTGCGGCGGACATTGAGCGCGTTGCCGTAGCCGTGATCGGCGTCGACCAGGAGACACAGATTGCCGGCGCGGCAGACCCGATTGGCCTGGGCGGCGAACTCGGTCAGCGTCATGACAACGAGATCGGGGGCGCCGAGCACCGCCATCGAGCCGATCGAGCCCGAGAAGATGCCGACCTCGAACCCGAGGTCCTCGGCGATCCGGGCCGAAATCGCGTCGTAGACGGAGCCGGTGTGGACGCACCGGTTGCCGGCCAATAGCGCGCGAAAGCGGGTGCGTCGTTCGGTCCAATCCATCGTCTCCAGCTCCCCATTAACGGTAAGGCACCGGAGCTTACCACGACCCAGCGGCTTGTCACGGAGCGGCTGGGTCCAGGCTCGATTTGCCCTGCTATCGCCACTCGTCAATGATGCGCATGGCGTTGGGATACTCCTGTGCCGCGGGGCGAAGCACGCCGCCGTGCTGAGCCGCCTCGGTCGGCAATGCGCGACATCCCGTCAGGAATTTTTCCTTATCGGCCGCCCACCGCTGCTCGACCAGACCCTTCACCGTCTCTTTACTTTTTTGTAAATCCGTCTGGTAATAAGTCGGCGATTTGCCAGATCGGATGCCTTCCTGCTGCACGATCGTGTCGAGCCGATCCAACAGGGGTTTATTTTCTGCGGAATACTGCGACAAAACGGCCTGGTATTGCTCCGCAGTCTTGGCATCGACGATCGCGCATTCGCCGATAAAAGCGATCACCGTGTACCTCCCATACAGGAGGAAAAAGGCCGCATTGAGCGCCTGTTGATTGGCGGGAGGCCGCTCCTCGGCAATTCCGCGATGGGGGATACAGGAACACGACAGCACGACGACTATCGCGGCCATCAGCACCCATGGGCTGACCCGTGATGCTCGTCCCGGCGTTATCGCCCGCCTCATATGCTATTTTTGCATCGGAATAGGGAAATGCACCACAACGCCGAGGGACGGGCGCCAGGAGATAGCGCCGGTAACGGTTTGCGGCCGGATCAACCCGCGACCCTGCCGCATCGCCGTCGGGTTATCTGTCGCGATTAAGCGTCACGCTCCGTCTTGCGCCGCCGCCGCTCGCTCCACCCGAGCCACAACAGCAGGCTGCCGCCAAGCAACGTCAAGGAAGCGGGCTCCGGCACCGGCGGCGGTTGCTGCGCGGTGTTAACGTCATAGCCAATCGCGTTGAGCGCGGTGAGCTCGTTCGGTCCCAGGCTCGGATCCGCCCCCGGCTCGCCGAAGGCGTCCTGCACCTGCGGCAAAAAGCCTGCCGGGATCGGGTTGCTCAGCCAGTCCCCGTAATCCGCCCCCGCGGTCTGATTGAAGTAAGACAGTACCGTGGTCCCGCCGTTGATCGAAAAATAGGAGCTGGCCGTCGGTGAAGTCGAAAAGCTGCGAACGCCGGGCGCGGAATAGCGATAGAGGTCGAGATCGCCGACATTCGCTCCAAAAAAGGGGCCGGTACCCCCGATCAACGAGCCGGCGCCGCCGATGCCCAGCGCCTCGTCGATCTCATGATTCGCCACCGACTGCAGGCCGTAGTTGCTGCCGTTGTTGGGCCCCGGTGGGTAGGTGATCGACGTATTCAACCCGATAATGGTGTCGTAGGTGCCGGAGCCGACGAAACCTAAATCCGGCGGCGTTGCGATGCCCGCAGTGGCAAGCCCGAATTCCTTCCTTCGGCCGACGTGATCGCGACGCCGTCGCTGGAGTTGATCGGATTGACGCCGTTGCTCGGCAAAGAGGCCAGCGCCGTCACCTGGTTGGGCTGGGTCATGACTGGCGCCAGCGCGTTGTAATAATCGCCGTAGCTGCCTCCGTAAAGGCCGGTCACGCTTTCGCCCAGCCCGCTGCTCATCTCGCCGAAGTAGATGTCGACGGTGAGGCTGCTTTGCGGCGTGCTCACCTGCGAAGTGATGGCGTTGATCGCGGCGTTGATCGCCCCCTCGATCCCACTCGCGTGGGCATCGCCGGTGATCGAGCTGTCGAACGTCGGGTCGATCGTCAGCACGCCCGCCAGCGCCGGCCCGCCTGCGGCGATAATGCCAAGCACGGCAGATGCCGCCCCGAACCCGACAAAATTGCGATGGAATTTCATAGAGCCCCTCCAGAACGTCGGCGCAGGGGGCGGCCCGGCCCTCGGGTCGCTAACACCTACGTGTTATTGACGCAAAAACCGCGCCATCGTTAAATGATACGTTATTTCAATAGCGTATGGTTTCTGATCGCGAGGCGGATGTAAACAATCCGGGTGGTCGGCAACCCGGAATTGTGAAGCGAGCTGGTGCTCTGATCTATCGAATTTCGTTCAGGATCAAATAGATACCGCCTCCACACGACCCTTCCGGGCAGGTGTAAAAAATGCCGACGGCAACTCGACATTGCCGGAGACCCATGTTTGCCCGTTATTCGATCCTCCGATCTACTCAACACCCTCGATCAGGTGGAGCGCGGCCCTGCCGCGGCGGACGGCGTTCGGCGACAGGCGCCGGTCGAACGTCGCCAGATATCCGTTATTGGCGACCGCGAGGGCCAGGAGATAGGTATCGGTGACCTGAGCCGGCGTCGCGATCCGGGCCGAATCGACGATATCGCAATCGACCAGACTGAAGTCGTCCTGCCAAAACACGTGGCCGGGCAGCATGCGGAGACGCGCGACGAACGGGCCGACCGCCGCCGGCGAGCCCGCCGAATTGGGGTATTTCGGGTGACCCACGATGCGGATGACGCCGTTCTCGGTAAGCGGGCAGGTCGCCCACGAGACAGCCGCCGTCGCAGCGAACCACCGATGCGCCGCTTCGTGCCCGACATGGGTCGGATCGATCAACGCGATCAGGACATTCACGTCGAGCAGGAAGGTCACGAAACCTCGTCCCGCAACGCGTTGACAACGTCGAGCGTGACGACGGCGTCCCGATTACGTACCGGCAGGAGGGGGATGCCGTTTCGTTCGGACGAGGCGGCCGGCGGGTGCAACGACTGGCGCGCCAGTTCGGAGACGACCTGACCGACGGTTCGGTTCCGCTGCCGCGCGATGGCCTTTGCCGCCGCCAGGACGTCGTCGTCGATGGCAAGAGTGGTCCGCACCGCAGACCCCGCATTTGCATCTGCATCACGCATCATACATCAGATGTCGACGGAGGCAAGGTCCGGGTCGGGGGCGGGTCGCCAGGCGAGATTGCTTTGCCACCGGATCGCCCCTTAAGGTGAGGCGCGGGTTGCGGCAATGGGGGATCACATGGACAAGCGCATCGTATTCGTCGGGGCGGGGGCGATCGGCGGCTATACCGGCGGCAACCTCGCGCATAACGGGTTCGACGTCACGCTGATCGACCCCTGGCCCGAGCACGTCGAGACGATCCGCAGGGACGGGTTGGCGCTCGATGGCGTCACCCTGGAGGAATTCGTGCTCGCCCGGCCGAAGACCCTGCATTTGACCGAGATTCAGCACCTCGCCAAGGAGCGGCCGATCGACATCGCCTTCATCTCGGTCAAATCCTACGACACCGAATGGGCGGCGATGATGATCCGCCAATACCTGGCGGCGACCGGGTTCGTCGTCTCGTTGCAGAACTGCATCAACGAGGAGCGCATCGCCGGGGTCGTCGGCTGGGGCCGCACCGTCGGCGCGATCGCCGCGATCCTCTCGGCCGAGCTCTACGCGCCCGGCAAGATCCGCCGCACCGGCGGCAAGAACCCGCCCGGCCACGAGGTCTACCGGGTCGGCGAAGTACATGGCCGGATGACCCGCCGAATCGAGGAACTGGGGGCGATGATCCGCACCGTCGACACCTGCAAGGTCACCGACAATTTGTGGGGCGAGCGCTGGTCGAAACTGTGCGTCAACGGCATGCATAACGGGGTGTCGGCGGCGAGCGGGCTATCGGGCAACGCGATGCGGCAGGACGAGCGCATCCGGCGCGTCATCGTCAAGCTCGGCGGCGAAGCGGTGCGTATCGGGCAGGCGCTCGGCTACCGGCTCGAGGACATCGCCGGACAGGACGCCGACACACTGGCCCGCGCCTCAGAGGGCGAGCGGGGGGCGCTCGACGAAGTTGAATCCTTGATGCTGGCGCTGCGGAACTCGCAGCAGCGCAGCGAGCAGCAGCGCCCGTCGATGGGGCAGGACATGGAAAAGGGACGGCGGACCGAGATCGAGTTCATCAACGGCGTCATCGTCGAGAAGGGACGCGAGGTGGGCCTGCCGGCACCGACGCACGAAAAGCTTATCGCCGCCGTAAGGCGCGTCGAATTGGGCCAGGCACCGCCCTCGCCCGAGCACATCTATTCTATCGCATAGCTGGCGCATAGCCGGCGGACCCGCCCCCCCTATCTGGTCGTTCTCACGCAACGACCGATTCGCTGCCGATCGGGTGGCCCCCCTCGCGATGGGTGAATTTGATCACCCCGGTGCTCCGGCCGCACAAGTCGGCCCGGTCGGATGGGCTCGTGGATTGACAGAAGATTGCAACATCACTGGTGCTCTATTGCTATTTCGGTATCGAACAGCGAGATCCATCAATGCCACATATTAATACTAATATTGACATACTACAGGCAAAAGTCGAGTGAACGATTGCGAGTGTCCCTGATACGGCAGTAGCGATCAATACAGTAACTGTCGCTGCGAGCCTCCGCAATTCTCGCCGCCGCGGGGCTCAACAGCTTCGCATCGATCTTGTCAAGCCTTTGTGACCGGCAGCACCGCTTCTCCCTCGTCACCCTCATTTGCGATTTCGCGCCTCGCTAGGCAACTCGCTAGGCAATAAGCGTGGTGCGAAACGTGGATGACCCAAGCGACGCGTTCTTTGTAGTGTGAGGCGGAACTCGCGACTTCGTGCGCACGATGGGTTGATTTCATTTTTGTTTTCGGGTATTTGTCCAACTGGATTTGAGATGATAATCGGCGATTACCAGCGGCGCGGGGTGTCGTGGGTTCGGGAGCAGCCGGTGCGGGGCACAAGGGGGACATGAGGTGCGAAGTAGGGGCCTTCGAGCCGGGGTGATCGCGATTGCGTCTGCGTTGGCGGCGTGCCAGTATGGGCAGTCATTGCCGCCGGCACCGCCGGGGTCTGCTGAAGCGACCGCAGAGTATCAGATCGGGCCGGGCGATTCGCTAAGCATCTTCGTCTGGCGAAACCCGGAGCTGTCGACTAGTGTACCGGTGCGTCCGGATGGCCGGATCTCGATCCCGCTCGCGGAGGATGTCGTCGCAGTCGGGAAGACCCCAACGGCGTTGGCTCGCGAGATCGAAAAGCGGCTGTCCAAATACGTCACCAATCCGATCGTGACGATCATGCCAAAGTCGTTCATCGGCCCGTTCGCCCAGCAGGTGCGCGTGATCGGCGAGGCGGCCACGCCCCGTGCGCTCCCTTACCGGGCGAATATGACGGTGCTTGACGCGTTGATCGAGGTCGGCGGGTTGACGAAGTATGCTGCCGGGAACCGCGCAACCCTTGTCCGGACCGTCAACAATGTTCAGGAATCGTACGCGTTGCCTCTCGATCGGTTGATCAACGATGGTGATATCACCAGCAACGTGGCTCTACAGCCGGGCGACGTTCTGATCATCCCGCAAAGTTATTTTTAATCATTTTAGATTAACGCTGTGGCTCGATGACCTTTGTTGGGGTGCCGCTGACGCGGACTGGCTACCGATGAGCGGTGAATGAATGAAGGGTGTTCTCTACGAACAGGCGCTGGGCTATGCCCGGCAACTGTGGCGCCACAAATGGCTCTCGATCGGTTTGGCGTGGGCGATCTGTGCGGTTGGGTGGGTGATCGTCGCCTTCATCCCGCCCAAATATGAGTCGTCGGCGCGCGTGTACGTCAATGCCGATCAGCTCCTGACACCGTTGCTGCATGGTCTCGCGGTCGACGCCGACCCGCTGCGTCAGGTAGAATTTTTACAGCGGACCCTGCTCAGTCGGCCCAACCTGGAGCAGGTTATCCATCTGAGCGACCTCGATCTCTCCGATCGAACCAAGATCAGCGAGAGCGACCGGGAGGATTTGTTGCGCGCACTGGCGCAAGAGGTGTCGATCAAGCCGCAAACGGCGAACCTGATTACTTTAAGCTATCGGAACTCTAATCCGGCAGCGGCAAAGAACGTCGTGCAGGCGCTGCTCACCGTATTTGCAGAAAACTCGACCGGCAGCAACCGCAAGGAAATGGAAAACGCTACGCGCTTCCTCGACCAGCAAATCCAGAGTTACGAAAATCAATTGCGTTTGGCTGAGCAGCAGACGGCTAAGTTTCATGAGAAGTACATTGACCTGTTGCCGGGGCTTGACGGTGCAGTGTCGCATCTCGACGCCGCACGAAACGCCGTGACCAAGCTGAAGCTCGATGTCGCGGATGCACACGCCAGGCTGGATTCGTTGCAGCGGGAGATCGAGTCGGTTCCCAAGTTTCTGAGCGTGGATGCCGCCGGGCCACAAGTGATTATTGGAGGTAAGGCAATCGGTCCCCGCGCACAACTCGATGAGGCACGCGGAAGGCTGGCAGAAATGCGGATGCAATTTACCGATCAATATCCCGACGTCATCGCGCTGCAACGCCAGATCGCCGTGCTCGAGGCACAAGCTGCGGGAGCGGCGACCAACCCGGCGAGCAAAGAAAAGACTGAGATTGCCAACCCGGTGTACAATCAGGTGAAAGTACAGGTGGTCGAGGCCGAGACCGCCCTCGCCTCGGCGGAGCGGCGGCTGCAACAGGCCGAGCTCGAGCAGGTGGCGCTGGAGAAGACGGCGCGGGACACTCCGGGGGTGCAGGCCCAGGCGCAGGACCTTGATCGGGATTACGCGGTCAAGAAAAAAGACTTTGAAGAGTTGCTGCAACGGCGCGAGCAGATGCGGATCGGCGAGGCGGCGGATACGACGGCCGACAAGATCCAGTTCCGCATCATCGATCCGCCCCAAATCCCGGTCATACCGGCGGCGCCGAACCAGCCCCTGCTGCTGTCGGGCGTCTTCGCGCTCGCCCTTGCCGGAGCGGTCGGAGTACCCCTGCTGCTGCTGCAGTTCAATCGATCGTTCACGACTGTTACTAACCTTCGTACTCTCGGCCTACCGGTTCTGGGCAGCGTGTCTTGGGTGGCGTTCCCGGACGCTCGTCGCCGTGTCCGACTCCAAATCGCAGCGCTGTGCGCCAGTGCAAGCATCCTCGTTGTCGTCTACGGCGTGCTGCTTACAATCAGTGTCAACCTATACCGATTGAGCCTGAGCTGATGAGCGACCGAGGTGGCCTGATAGAGCGTGCGGCAGCCCGGTTGCGGGAGGGCATCAGCCGTGAGCCCGCGCTAGGTGCCCTCGGCATGCCCGGATCGCCGGCGGCCGCCGCGCCTCTGGCGTTGCCATTGAGCCGCAGCATCGTTCTTGACCGCAATCACCTCGCGCAGTCCGGCATCATGATGCCGTGGACGACAACGGCACGGGTCGTCGAGGAGTTTCGCATCATCAAGCGAAGGATCATGTTTCCCTGGCAATCGCCGGAGTATCCGAAGGCGCAAAACCGAGCGCCGAGGGTTGTCATGGTGACGAGCTCGCGTCCCCGCGAAGGCAAGACCTACTGCTCGATCAATCTAGCACTGGCCTTTGCGGCCGAGGAGAACCTCGTCACCGTGCTGATCGATGGCGACGCCGTCCGAGGGGATGCCGCGAAAGTGCTGAAGATTGCTTCCACACCCGGCTTCACCGACATCCTGAACGGTGAATCGCGTCTGCACGAGGTACTGATGCAGAGCGATATCCCGAATCTGGTGGTTCTCCCTCCCGGCGCTCACGGCCCCCATGTTCCCGAGCTGCTCGCGGGGCGGGGACCAAACCTGATTTTTGCCGAGATTGCCAGCCGCTATCCCGAGCATGTGATTATTATCGATACGCCGCCATGTCTGGCGAGCACGGACCCAGCGGCGCTTGCCCCGATCGTCAGTCAAGTCGTATTTGTAATTGAGGCCGAACATACGCAGCGAAATGAAATAGAGTCGTCTCTGAGTCTGATCAGTGGCTGTCGAAATATCAGCTTCATTCTTAACAAAACGCAAGTTGGAGCGAGCGATAACTTCGGCGCCTATTCCTATTACTATAACCCCGAGACAACGGCAGCCAAGGCGGGAGAAAATTGACGCCTGCAACACGGCGCCGTACCGCAAGGATGAGGCCGCAATTCGGGCGTATCGCTGCGGGATTGCTTGCCGTGCTGGCTGGATATCCGGCGCTGGCGCAGGCGATCAACGGCTCGGCTGCGTCGCCAGCCGAACCCCCGCTCGTTTCTCCCTCGGAGCCCTCATCCGCGACCTCGGCCGCCCCCTCTACCGCTGCCACACAGCAATCGCCGGCATCACCGTTCGGGCCCGCTCCCGGCGTCTTCCCGACGATCTCCCCCGAACCTCCCGAGCAGTCGGTATCTCCGTTTGGGCCCGCGCCCGGCGTTTTCCCCGGGCATTTCCCCCGCCCCTGCCACCGGCGCGACGCCCGAGCAGCCGCCCTCTCCGTTCGCGCCCGCTCCTGGCGTCTCCCCTGAGGTTCCCTCCGCCCCCTCGACCAGTGCGACGCCCGAACAGCCGGCATCTGCGTTCGGCCCCGCCCTCGGCGCGTTTCCTGGTACCCAGCCTGCCCTGGGCAATGCCGCCTCGCCGTTCCTGACACCGGGGTACGGATTTGGCTTCCCAACAGCGCTTGGCGTAGGTGGAGCGGCTGGGGTGCCTGCGCTGCCACCGGCACCCCCGACCACCATCGGTCTTCAACCTCTACAACCTGGTGCGATTCCGGTTCAGGCGGGGGACAATCGCGCACCGCCGATCCTCATTGTGCCGACAGCAACTCTTTCCGAGGCTTACACGGACAATCCGCGCAACACCACGAGCACGCTTTCGGATTCGCTCACTCATCTCAACGCAGGTACCGCCATTTCCGTCGACAGCGCTCGGCTGCAGGGCCAGCTCAGCGGCTCGGTCGACTACCAGAAATACGCACGCGCCACTGATCTGGATGCCCTCAACATCAATCTGCTCGGGTACGGGTTGGGAACCATCGTCCCCGACCACCTCTTCATAGATGGGCGCGCGACGATGACGCAGCTGTCGCGCAATGGCGGCCTCGGGTTTGCCAGTCCGACATTGCTCCAGCCGTCGCAACAGACCCAAGTTGAAGTGCTCTCCCTTACCCCGATCATCCGGCAATCATTCGACGGCTATGTGGATGGCGAACTCCGCTACAACTACGGATTGAACCTGTTCCAAAACGGCGGTTTGCTCAACAACGCGACGACCACTATCCCTGTGAGCGCGACTGCACCATCGAGTTCGCTCTCGAATTCCACCGTGAATGACGCGACTCTGAGCCTTGCGACCGGCCGCCGCTTCACGTTCTTCGGCTCGAAATTGACCCTGGACGCAACCAACATTGATTCGCAGTCCGCGGCGAAATCAACGCAGTTGCGCGGGTTTGACGATGTGGAATATCAATTTAACCAGCAATTTTCTGCACTCGGCCGGATCGGCTATGATAGTCTTCATTATCCACTGCAGCCGGCGGCGAGCACCACCGGGCCGATTTGGTTGATCGGCGGCCGGGTGACGCTGGATCCAGGCAGCTACTTTTTCTTACGCTACGGCCTGCAGGACGGATTCTATGGTGTCGACGGCGCGTTAAGCTATCAATTGACCGCCTCGACCACACTGCTCGCCTCCTTGCAGCATAACCTGTCCTCATCGCAACAAGATATACTCACCAATCTCAATTCTTCTCAAGTGGATGCCTATGGAAATGTTGTCAACCAGGCTACCGGCTTGCCTTCCGCTTTGTTAAACCCCGAGTTTTCTTTGTCCAATAGCGTATCACGGGAAGAGCAAGCGCGCATAGGAATACAGACGCACCTCAATAGCGATACCTACGGGTTATTCGCCTTTCTCGATCACCGGTCTGCGGTGGGGGTTCCGCTCCCCATCGCCGGTGTCGCGCAGGCCTCGTCGGGCAACGACACATCGAGGGGTGTCAACTTCACGTGGGCCCGATCGCTGACCCCGAGATTGAGCAGCGCGGCCGCGCTCGGCTATGCCAGTACGGTTGCCAGCGACCAGAAGACGGTGACAGCTGATTTAAGATTGACCTACTCCCTGAACGACAGGCTTAATGCCGTCCTTGATTATCAATTTATTAACGTCGACGCCCCCACTCTTACCAGTGGGTCTATCAACGGTTCGTATCGGCGTAACCAGGTTGAGATCGGCGTGACGCGGAGCTTTTGACCTATTCATGTATGCCCAATTCTACGGGCTCGATGCGCTGGCATTCCAGCTGACGCCCGATCCGCGGTTTTTCTTCGAGAGCGCTGAGCATCGGCGGGCGATGGCGCACCTGACTTTTGGTCTGCACAATGCAGAGGGTTTCATCGTCATCACCGGAGAGGTCGGCGCCGGCAAGACGATGCTGGTCGATTGCCTGCTGTCGCAGATCGACCCGCATTCGTTTGTGACCGCCAAGATCGTCACGAGCCAACTCGGCGGGGACGACATGCTGCGCATGACCGCCGCCGCCTTTGGCTTGGATCATGCGGGATTGCCGAAAGCGACGCTCCTCACTCGCATCCAGGAATACGTGCTCGCCCAATTTGCGGCGGGCAGGCGCGCCCTTCTGATTGTCGACGAGGCTCAGAACCTGTCGTTTGAGGCGCTCGAAGAGCTTCGCATGCTGTCGAACATCACGGTTGGCACAGCGACCGCACTGCAGAGTTTTCTTCTCGGTCAGCCGCAATTCCGCCAGGTTATGGGAAACCCGGCGCTTGACCAGCTACGGCAGCGCATCACCGCCTCCTATCATCTCGGGCCTCTGAGTGAGGCCGATACGCGGGGCTATATCGAGCATCGCCTATGCTGTGCCGGCTGGAAGGGCGATCCGGAGTTTGCCGACGATTGCTTTCCGCCGATCTTTCATCATACCGCCGGGGTACCGCGGCGGATCAATGGCCTGTGCTCCCGACTCATGCTGTTCGGCTTCATCGAGGGCCGCCATCAGATCTCGGCTGCCGACATCCAGCAGGTGGCGGTCGATTTGAAGAGCGAACTGTTGGCGGTGACGACCGCCGGTCGGATACCCAACGGGGTAGCGCTTTCCTCCCCAGCAGGGGATAACGCGGTGCCTGTCGCGGCCATTTGCGAGCGACTCGATAGCATTGAGCGCACGATCGAGGGGCATGGTCGGGCGATTAGGCGGGTGATCGAAATTATGGCGAGCTATTTCGAGAAGGCGGAAGCCGATGAGCGTCGCTAGCGCCGCAGAAGAACGAGTTGGGGGCGATGGGCTGCATCGTCCGGTCGCCAGCACCCCGGCCGATATCATGCCGGCGCCTTGCAACGCTCTGACCATCGATGTCGAAGATTACTTTCACGTCGAGGCCTTTGCCAGGGTCATCGATCGGAACGATTGGGAGACGCAGCCGCGGCGGGTCGCAGGCAACACCGGTCGGCTCCTCGATATCCTGGGCGAGGCAGGGGCTACCGGGACGTTCTTCATGCTCGGCTGGGTCGCGCAGCGCCATCCCGAGCTGGTGCGGCGGATCGTGGCGGAGGGGCACGAGATCGCCAGCCACGGCTCGGACCATTATCGCGCCGATCAGCAATCGCCCGACGAGTTCCGCGCTGACGTGCGCCGTTCGAAGGCGCTGCTCGAGGACACCGGCGGGGTTCCGGTCTTGGGGTATCGCGCGCCGACATTTTCGGTCGGACACCAGAACCGTTGGGTTCACGCGGTGCTGGCTGAAGAAGGTTACCGTTACAGTTCAAGTGTCTATCCGATCAGGCACGATTTATACGGCGAGCCGGACGCCCCGCGTTCCCCGTTCTGCCCGCAGCCGGGCTTTATCGAAATCCCGCTCACCACGGTCCGCATCTTCGGGCGCAATCTGCCGACCGCCGGCGGCGGCTATTTCCGGCTGCTGCCGTATCGCCTCACGCGCCGAGCGCTGCGCAAGGCCGGCAATCTGGTCAGCGTCCTTTGGGCGTTGGTGGGCTATCCCCTCGCCTTCGACGTTGGCAGCCCGTTCATCGGCGGTCTTCGCTTCGCATTTCTCCGCGGCGTCGGGGCCGGACCGTCGGAATACGCCCCCACCATTCCCCACACAACCTGGATGGCATTTCAGATGATGTTCGCCGTCATCACGCCCGCGCTGATCTGCGGCGCGTATGCCGAGCGCATCCGATTTCCGGCCATGCTGGCGTTTTCGATCGAAATACGCCAACTCGCAGCTCCTCGAATTCCGCGACTACGACGAACTGCTGACCCGCGAACTGGAAAGCGTCTACGATTTCATGACCACGGCCGACGGGCATCGCCGCCCGCTGGCGTACCGCCAAACGCGCCAGCCGCCTGCACACGTCCTGTCGACGTGGACGAACTGACCGAGCGCGCCGACACGCCATCAAGTTCCTGAGCGACATGTCCCGCCCGCCTCGACAAAGTAGCCGCGTCCAAGATCGGAAGTCACCGACTACAAAGACCGGTCGACGTCCAGAAAGTCCACACCGCCGAAGAGCTCTACCGCTTCATGGTTGACGAATTCCACCAGAGCTGCGTGTTCGTGCTGGAACTGATGGTGGTAATTATTCTGATCATCGACTTGATCTGGCTGTTGAAGGGGAGCACTCCGATCTAGGGGCAAGTCTCAGTTGTGAAACGATGTTCCACGTGGAAACATCTTTGGCAGGTAATAATGTACGTACATAAACATACGTATAACCGGGGCCGGACGTGATCCTGTGTAGTCACAATTATCACGCTCGGGGTGGTTGTAAGTCATTGATAATGCTCAGGGTCGTGTGGTTAAATAGACACTAGCGGGTACTTATTACACTGTAATTATTACGGAAGTCATTTATTTGGGGGGCAGGGCCTCCCGGACGAGTGAAAAAAGTCAAAGGCCCCGCCCAAGCGAAGCTTGGACGGGGCACCCTTCAGAATTGGGATGGACGCGAAAGTCCGGGCCACCCGCCAACGGATCGACCTTAAATTTGGTTCCT
>CAVTGB010000071.1:0-5257 GCA_963734125.1 uncultured Alphaproteobacteria bacterium | reverse complement strand
GGTCGCGGCTGCCTGCCGAGGATACCGGCGCAGCGGCGCCGGCGCGGCGAGCCGCTTCTCGATCGGCGTCGTCGTCGTTGCCGGGATGTCGGTCGGGACGCTCTTTACCCTCTTCGTGCTGCCGGCAGTCTATACGGTATTGGCCAAGAACCACGCCGCCGCCGCCCACTCGGTGCGGGCAAAGGAGCTCGCCGAGCTCTCTTGAATCGCGCCCCGGGTCACGTCGTCAGGTCAGCCGCGCCGGCCGCCGCCGGTCCTGCGAAACCACTGGCCGGACGTCGCGCCCGCTTCAACCTGGGTCTTGTGCTTGGCGATCCATGCTTCGGCCTCGGCTTCGCTGGCGAAGGGGCTGACCGTCGTCGGATAAGTATCGGGGATGGCGACCTTGACGCCGAAGGTGCCGTCTTGCGACGGAACCACCGTGTAGGTCGCCTCTGAGTGCGGGTGTGTCCGTGCCATCGGAATTATATGGTGTCGTCAGCGGCGATCGAAACCCCGGTGCCGCCGGCAGCGCGTCGTTTGACGCTGCCGCGGCAAGGCCATAAACTCGGCAATCGCTTTCGAGGAGGCCATCATGGCGTTCACCTTCAATGTCACGCCGCTCACCGGGCATACGGGCGCCGAGATCCACGGCCTCGACCTGACCCAGGAGATTGATCCCGAGACCCGTTCGGTCCTCAACCACGCCTTCATGCAATTCCATGTGCTGGTCGTGCGCGACCAGAAATACGGACCTGCGGATTTCCTGAAAGCGGTGCAGTTGTGGGGCGAGCTGCAGCCGCACGACAAGAAGGAGATGCACGTTCCCGGCTTTCCGCAGATGTATTACGTCTCGAACGAGCAGACGGTGCCGGGCAAGCGCTACATCTCGGGGGAGACCTTCCACACCGACCACTCGAACCACCCCGCCCCGCCCAAGGCGACGATCCTCTATCCGGTGTCGTTGCCCAGCCATGGCGGCGACACGCAATACGTCAACATGCACCTCGCCTATGACGAACTGCCGGCGGCGATGCAGCGGCGGATCGATCCCCTGAAGGCGGTGCACGTGTATTTGAGCAAATACAGCCCGCGCGAGCTGAAGCCGTTGAACGAAGAGAGCCTGAAAGTCCTGCCGCCGCCGGGCGTCCACCCCTTGGTGCGGGTCCACCCCGAGAACGGACGCAAGGCCCTCTTTCTCAACCCGGTGCGGATCGAATCGATCGTCGGCATGCCCGACGACGAGGCGCTCGACCTCGTCGCCGAATTGATGGCGCACGCGACGCAGAAAGAGTTCGAATACCGCCACCAATGGCAATACGGCGACATGGTGCTGTGGGACAACCGCAGCGTCATGCACAAGGCCAACCCCGATTACGACATGAACGAACGCCGCTATCTCTACCGCCTGATGCTCAAAGGCGAGGCGCCGATCCCGGTGCCGCTGGCCGCTTGAGACGCCCCCTGGCCGAGAGCGCAGGCACGCTCCCGCTCTCCGGCGACGACAGCGACCTGCCGACCGGCGAACGTGCGGTGCTGGAGCGAGCGCGCGTGCTGATCCCGCGCCTCGCCGAACGCGCCGCCGCCGCTACCGATGCGCGTCAGGTGCCGGCCGAGACGATCGCCGACTATCGCGAGGCCGGGATCCTGCGAATTTTGCAGCCGCGGCGGTTCGGCGGGATGGAGGGCCGCTTCAGCCTCTTCTCGCGGATTGTCGAGGAATTGACTTTCGGCTGCGCCTCCTCGGCCTGGGTCTATGCGGTCCTGGCCGAGCATCAGTGGATCATCGCGCAGTATCCGGAAGCCGCGCAGATCGATGTCTGGGGCGACGATCCGCAGGCGGTCGCCTCATCCTCGCTGGCGCCGCGCGCGGCAGCCAAGCGCGTTGCCGCCGGCGGCTGGCGCCTCTCCGGGCGCTACTCGTTTTCGAGCGGCTGCGACCACGCGCAATGGGCGATCCTTGGCGCCTTCCTCGGGGAAGCGGGCGACCCGCGCGGCATCGCCTATCTGCTGGTGCCGCTCGCCGAAATCGAGATCGTCGACGACTGGCAGGTGCTCGGACTCCTCGGTACGGGAAGCAAATCGTTGATGGTGGATGATGTGTTCGTGCCCGAGCACCGGGTCGTCATGGTCAGCGATCTCTTTGCCGGCACCCCGCCGGGCGCGAAGGTGCACCCCGATTATCCGGTGCTGCGGGCGCCGCGCGGTTTCCTCGTCTCCTATTCGCTTCCCCCCGTGGCGATCGCGCTCGGCCGCCGCGCGCTCGATATCGCCTGCCGGGCGCTCGCCACCCGGGTGTCGCGCGGGGTGCGACGGCTCGCCGAATTGGAATTCGTGCAGATGACGCTCGGCGAGGCGGCCGCCGCGGTCGACCTGGCGACCCTGGCGCTTCACACCGGGCGCGAGGCGAGCACCGCGGCGGTCAGCACCGGGCGCCGCATCACCGAGGCCGAGGCGCTGCGGGCCCGTCGCGACATGACCTATGCCCAGCACCAGGTCAGCACAGCCGTGGAGCGGCTCTGCGAACTGTGCGGCGCGCGCTGGGTCTATGACAGCGACCCGCTCCAGGAAATCCGCCGCGATCTGATGACGGTCATGACCCACACCGCGGCCAGCCGCCAGGCCGCGATGGCTCCCTACGGCCAGATGCTCCTCACTCGCGGCGCAGGGTGAGGTCGGGCACTTCGGGGGCTGAGCGGGGGGATTTCGGCCCGCCTTCTCCCGGCCGATCCGAGTTTCCCGACTCCATCAGCGTTGCGAGGCGAGCGTGCGCTTCTTTGATCAGGTCGCTCTTGACTGCGGCAACCTGGTTGTCGGCGATGGCAAAGGTGACGACGATCTCGAGCGCGTTGTCGGCCGCGCTGCGGTCGAGGAGGATGCTCGGGGCGGGGTCCTCCAGCACAAGCGGATTGGCACCGACGATCGCGCGCACGGTTTCGATGGCCGCGTCGAGGTCGATCTCCTCGGGCACCCGGAAGCGTACCTCGCCCTGATGGAGCGACGGCGCCGGATAGGTGCTGAAATTGCGCAATGGCTGGCCCCAGACGCCGCCATTGGGGACGATGACCTGGACCTTGTCGTCAGTCACGAGCTCGGTCCAGAACAGCGACAATTCGGTGACCGTGCCGGTGATGCCGCCGACCTGGACCATATGGCCGATCCTGAACGGCCGGAAGATCAACAACATGATGCCGGCGGCCAGATGGGAGAGGGTGCCCTGCAGCGCGAGACCGATCGCCAGACCCGCGGCGCCGAGGACCGCGATGAGGCTGGTTGTCTGGATGCCGAATTGCGACAGAACCGCGAGGAGGGTGACGATAAGGACCAGGTAGCGCGCGAGGCTGCCGAAAAACCCCTTCAGCATCGCGTCGAAATGCGGCGTCCGGCCAAGCATGCGTCCGACGAAGACGCTGGCCTTGCCGGACAGCCACAGCCCGATCAACAGAATGACGATCGCGCCAAGCGCGTTGAGCGCGTGAGTGACGATCAGCGGCAATAGGGCGTGCATGTCGACCATCAGATCCTGGGTTTGCTCATGCAGCATAAGCCGGCTCGTCGCAAGGGGGGGAGTTCTGCACCGCAAACGCGGCCACAATCGGATCGTCCCGATCCGGATAATCGGGAGAATGCATAACTCTAACGTAAAACAACTATTAGATAATTTATCGGAACCTAAAGAAAAGTCGGTAGTTTGCGGTCGAGAACTTAGCGTCGATCAGGTTTATACCAGAAGTTGCCAAGTTCTCCTTTGATGTCAGTCAGGAGAGTATACCATGATCCAAGCCTCTCAGATCAGAGAACACATGCGGGTTGTCGCCTCGGATGGGCAACAGCTGGGCTCGGTCACGGAGTTGGAGGGCACCTCGCGCTTCAAGCTCGGGCGAACCGGCGGTGCCCTGGGCCACGACCAATCGATCCCGCTCGACTGGGTCGCTGCGGTGGAGGGGCAGACGATCCGGCTGAGCAAGTCGAGCCATGACGTCCTCGCGCAGTCCGAGCGCAGCGCAACCTCACCTCGAAAGTAAGCTCTGCCGAACGATGAAAGGCGCGGCCGCGAGTGGCCGCGCCTTTTTCGCGCACCTCGCGCCTTGACCCCGTCCCCGGCCCCCCGGGTTGAGGCTCTAGGCGGCCGCTTCCGCCTCGTCGTCGCCGGGGAGCGGGCCCGAATCCTTGCCCTTGGCGTCGGGATCGCGGTCAATGAGCTCGATGACCGCCATCGGCGCATCGTCGCCATAGCGGTAGCCGGCCTTGACGATGCGGGTATAGCCCCCCGGGCGACCGGCGTAACGCTGGGCGAGGGTCGTCAGCAGCTTGTCGGCGAGCGCGGCATCCCGCAACCGGGCAATCACCTGGCGCCGGGCATGGAGCCCGCCGGTTTTGCCGAGCGTGATCAGCCGCTCGACGACCGGACGCAGATCTTTGGCCTTGGGCAGCGTCGTCCTGATCTGCTCGTGCTTCAGGAGCGCGGCGCAGAGGTTCTCGAACATCGCCTCCTCCAGCGGGTGGTCGGTTGCTCCGATCGTCTCGCCACGGCCCTCGTCAAGTGCAGCAGGACTGCTAAAGCGTCAGCTGCCACTCGACCGGCACGTGCTCGTAGCCGGTCGCGGTCTTGATCAGATGGCCGCAGGCCGGGAAGGGGAAGTGATAGCCGGTCACCAGCATGCGATCGGCGGTCGGCGCGATCGAACAGCTTCTTGCCGGTCGCGACCGCGGCGTCCCCGTCGATATCGAAGGCCGCCTGCCAATCAGGATGACGCGCGAACACGGCCGGATGCTGCGCGGTATCGCCGAGCACCAGCCGATTGATCGCCGGAATGGATCGAACACACGGTGTGGCCCGGCGTGTGGCCGGGCGCGGCGAGCGGCAAAATGCCGGGCGCGACCTCCGCTCCCGGCGTAAAGCGCGCAACGCGTCGCGCGATATCGGAAAATATCCGCCGCTGATTGCGGAAGGTGAGTTTCTGTTCGGCCGGCGCCGCGTTCATGTTGGCGTCGTCCATCCAGAACGTCCATTCTGCCGCCGGCACCATGATCTCGGCATTGGGGAAGACGACACCGTTGTCCTTGTCCTTGATGCCGTTGATGTGGTCGGGATGGAAATGCGAGATGACGATGAGATCGACCGCCTTCGGATCGATGCCGGCGGCGGTGAGGTTCTCCCGCAACGCGCCGGCCGAGGGCGCGATCTGGCCGCCGGTGCCGGTGTCGATGAGCACCAGTTTTTTGCCGGTATTGACGACCAGCGTGGTGAACGGCGTCGCCAATTTGTCGGCCGGCA
>CAVTGB010000070.1:0-42376 GCA_963734125.1 uncultured Alphaproteobacteria bacterium | reverse complement strand
CCGCCGAATTCGTTTGCGCCAATGTCTACGATGCGCGGAGCGTGGTCGCCGGCTATTTCGACATCGCTTAAGTGACCTGGGGCACGATCTGCTGGCTGCCCGAGCTTGTCGGCTGGGCGCAGACGATCGCCGGCTTACTGGCGCCGGGCGGGTATCTCTATTTCGCCGACGCGCACCCGAACATGCTGATCCTTGAAGAGAAGGACGGCCGCCTCGTGCACGAATACCCGATCGACACGCCGGCCGGATTGCCGCTCGTCTTCGACGAGCCCCATACCTACAGCGGCGACAAGGCGCAGCTCGTCGCGAGCCGGACCTACCAGTGGATCCACTCGCTATCCCGCATTATTGGCGCCTTGCTCGGCGCCGGGCTTACCCTAGATTTTCTGCATGAACACCCGAGTCTGCCGTGGCCGCCCTTTCCGATGTGCGAGCGCGGGGCGGACCGCATGTGGCGCCTGCCGGACAGCAACGTGGCGTTCCCGCTGTCGCTGTCGTTGCGGGCCAGGAGATTGTCGCCCTAGCGCCGAGGTTTGGTATCCACCAGCGCCATCGGCGATGCCCCGATTTTGGCGGCATTTATGAGGGCCTCCAATGCCGACCGGGTTGATAATCGAGAACGTTCCCGACGAAATCGTGGCGCAATTGGAAATTTGAGCGCAAATCAATCAACGTTCGCTGGACGTTGAAGTGCTCGCCATTCTCGAAGAAGCCGTGAATACACCGGCCACCCTAGGTGATTTGTCCCCATCGTCTCAGGCGTAGATCTTCACCAGTTCGTCGTGGGTTGCCTTGACCGCGGCCTCGGCCGGCATGCCCTGCACCGCCTTGGCATACATGTCGGATATCAGGTATTTCGAGATGACCTCGGCCGCCCTGCGCCCGGCAGGCCCGGCATAGCCGGCAAAGCGTCCGCTTTCCGCCGCGGTGCGAAACGGCGCCATGATCGGGTCCACTTTCCACAAACTGTGATTCTCCCACATCTTGGTCGGTCCGACCGAGAAACCCTGCTGGGTGACCCACCATTGCTCGTAGATCTTGGCCGAGTGGAACCAGCGCAGGAATTCCTTCGCCGCCTTTTGCTGCTTGCCGTAGCCCATCACCATGTCGGCGAACGGCACGTGGTAGCTGAACTGGCCGCCCGGACCCTTCGGCAGCGATGTGTGGAAGCAATCATCCTTGAGCGGCTTGCCGTCGTCGGTCAGATAGGTATCGGGCCTCTTTTTGGCCTCGAGATAGATCGAGGCGCCGTTGTTGGTGGCGCTGATCGTGCCGGCGAGGAAGGCGCGGTTGTTGCCCGAATCGTCCCACGCCAAGGCGCCCTCGTCGCAGGCATCCCGCCACAGTCCGACGGCGAACTTGACTGATTCGATCGTCTCCTTGCTGTTGAGCACGACGGTTTTCCCGTCCGCCTCGACCTCCTTGCCGCCCCATGACCAGAGATACGGGTACCAGAAGGCGTTGGCGTCGCCAAAGGCGTGGCCGAGCGTCTGGCCCAGCGGATGGCCCTTGCCCTTCAATTTCTTGCCGGCGGCACGCCATTCCTCCCAGGTCTGCGGGTATTTCTCGGCGTCGAAGCCGATTTCCTTCCACCACGAGGTGCGGTTGACGATCTGCAGCCCGACAATCGTATTGGGGACGGCGAGCCATTTCTTGCCGTCATAGGCGATCGCCTTTGCGGTTTCGTAATAGCCGCCTTGGGCCTTGCCGATTTCCTCGGCGACATCACTGACGTCGGCGACGCTGTCGGCGTAGAGCTGCGCCCAGTTGTTGATCGCGCAGATGATGTCGGGGCCGGAACCCGATTGAACCGACGAGGTGACCCGCGCCTGGATCGTCAGGCCGTCGACTCCTTCGAGGTTGATCTTGAGGCCGAGGTCCTTCTGCGCGAGTTCGTTGAGCTTGGTCCGCACCATCTGGTCCGAGGCCGGTACGTAGTCCGAACCCCGAACCCAGTGGATCGTGGTGCCCTGGGCAAAAGCGGGCGCCCGGCCCGAGGCGAGGATGGCGGCGAGACCGCCCGTCGCCGCCGACGCCAGGCCCGCCCCCGACAGCTGTAAAACGCGACGCCGAGCGATCCGGGTCATAGCCGGCCTTTCTCGAATTGATTGAACTCAGGCATAGATCTTCACCAGCTCGTCATGCGCCCATTTGACCGCCTCTTCGGCCGCCATCCCCTGCACCGCTTTGGCGTACATGTCGACGATGATGTACTTGGTCGCGACCTCGGCGGCGTTCCGGCTCGGCGGCCCGGCGTAGCCGACCAGCCGCCCGATCGCCGGCAGGTCGCGGAAGGGTAACAGGATCGGATCGATGTTCCACACCGGGTCCTTTTCCCAATCCTTGGTCGGGCCATCGGTGTAACCCTGCTGCGAGGTGAACCACTGTTCGAAGACCGGTTTGGAATGCACCCAGCGCAGGAACTCCTTGGCCGGCTTTTGGTTCTGCGAATACTTCATCAGCATGTCGGTGAACGGACCGGGTAGCGCGTACTGGCCGCCGGGGCCTTTCGGGATCTTGGCGTGAAGGATGTCCTTCCACATCGGTTTCCCGTCTTCGGTCAGGTAGCTGTCGGGTTTTTTCTTGGCCTCGAGATAGATCGAGGCGCCGTTGTTGGTGGCGCTGATCGTGCCCGCCAGAAAGGCGCGGTTGTTGCTCGAATCGTCCCAGGCGAGCCCGCCTTCGTCGCAGCATTCCTTCCAGAACGGCACCGCCCATTTGACCGATTCGATCGTCTCCTTGCTGTTGAGCGCGACGGTCTTGCCGTCGGCCTCGACCTCCTTGCCGCCCCATGACCACAGATAGGGGTACCACCAGCCCGGTGCGTCGCCGAAGGTATGGCCGAGCGTCTGCCCGATCGGCCGGCCCTTGGCCTTCAGTTTCTTGCCGGCGTCGTGAAATTCCGGCCAGGTCTCGGGGAACTTGCCGTCCTTGTAGCCAATCTCCTCGAACCACGATTTGCGGTAGGTGATGAGCCCGCCGCCGATCGCCCACGGCACCCCGATCCATTTCCCGGCCATGTTGTCGACGGTCTTGCACATGTCGTAGTAGCCGCCCTGCGTCTTGCCGATTTCCTCGGCAACGTCGGTGACGTCGGCGACGCTCTCGACATAGAGCCGCGGCCAGTTGTTGACGACCATGATGATGTCGGGGCCGGTCCCCGATTGCACCGCCGAGGTGATCCGCGCCTGGATGTCGTTGGCGTTGACAGCCTCAAAGACGAGCTTGATGCCGAGGTCCTTCTGGCATTGCGGCACGATCTTGTCGCGCAGCAATTGGTCGGAGGCCGGTACGAAATCGGACCAGCGCAGCCAGTGCACCGTGGCTCCCTGGGCGAAGGCGGGCGCGCGGCCCGAGGCGAGGATCGCGGCGAGACCGCCTGACCCGGCCGCCAGCGCGCCGGCGCCGGAAAGCTGCAAAAGCCTGCGCCGCGGGATCGAGGCCATCGTTTTCTCCTGTGCTGTGCTCGCCCTCTTGTTGGCCCGAACTTAGGCCCGCGGGGCGACGCGATTCAAGGCGCTCGTGGCGGGATCGCCGGCGAGCAAGCCAACCGCGGCTTGCCCTTCCTTGCTGTCGCCCGATAATGTTGCGCCAATGTTGCGCCCATGGGTACGCCCACGGGGTGCGGCAACAAGAGCGCCGATACGGAGGGCGAGGCATGGATATCCGCGACGGCTTTATCGGCTCGGTCGGCAACACGCCCCTCATCAAGCTGCGCCGCGCCTCGGAGGAGACCGGGTGTACGATCCTCGGCAAGGCCGAGTTCTTGAACCCCGGCGGTTCGGTCAAGGACCGCGCCGCGCTCGCCATCATCAAGGACGCCGAGGAGAAGGGGCAGTTGCGGCCGGGCGGGGTCATCGTCGAGGGCACCGCCGGCAATACCGGGATTGGTCTCGCGCTGGTCGGTAACGCCCGCGGCTACCGCACCGTCATCGTCATGCCCGAGACGCAGAGCCAGGAAAAAAAGGACATGCTGTTGTTGTGCGGCGCCGATCTGCGGCTCGTCCCCGCGGTGCCATACGCCAACCCGATGCACTACGCGCGCTATTCCGGGGCCCTCGCCGAGGAGATCGCGAAAGCCGAGCCCAACGGCGCGATCTGGGCCAACCAGTTCGACAATCTCGCGAACCGGCGCGGCCATTACGAGACGACCGGTCCGGAGATCTGGGACCAGACCGAGGGTAAGGTCGACGGCTTTGTCTGCTCGGTCGGTACCGGCGGTACCCTGTCGGGGGTCGGCATCGCGCTCAGGGAGCGCAACCCCGGCGTCAAGATCTACCTCGCCGATCCGATGGGGTCGGGGATCTACAGCTGGTATGCGCGGCACGAGTGGAAGCCGGAGGGCAATTCGATCACCGAGGGCATCGGCAACAATCACGAGCTCGGCAACATCGTCGGCTTCGCCCCCGACGGGCAATTTCGGGTCACCGACGAAGAGATGCTGCCGGTCCTGTTCAATCTCGTCGTCGAAGAGGGGCTGGTGCTCGGCGGCTCGACCGGCATCAATGTCTGCGGCGCGATCCGCCTCGCGCGCGAATTGGGGCCGGGCCACACGATCGTCACGATCCTGGCGGATTCCGGCACCCGCTATCAGTCAAAGCTGTTCAACCCCGCCTTCCTCAAGGAAAAGAACCTGCCGACCCCGCCCTGGCTCGACAAATGAAAAGATTTGTCCGATGAATGATTTGTCGTCCCGGCGAACGCCGGGACCCATTCCGAAACCCGCGCGATGTTCTTCGTCTATCTCCTCGCCGGCAAACCTTACGGAACATTGTATATAGGCGTGACCACGAACCTTGTTCGACGCGTGTGGGAACATAAGACAAAAGCGGTTCCAGGTTTTACGGCGAAGTACGGAGTGGATAATCTCATGTGGTTTGAACATCATGAGGACTGGGAGTCGGCAATCCGCCGCGAGAAGCAAATCAAAGAATGGAAGCGTAATTGGAAAATCGAGCTGATCGAAAAGGACGACCCTCGTTGGCTGGATTTATACCAGGGACTATCTCCGTAAGATCGGTTCCGCAACGGAAATGGGTCCCGGCTTTTGCCGGGACGACACCGTGTTGCGTCTGGCGGATATCGGAATGACCGAACTCGTCTTCCGCGACGATGCCTACGCCCGCTCCTGTACGGCACGGGTGGTTGGGGCCGACGAGCGCGGCATCCGGCTCGACCGCACCGTGTTCTATCCGACCGGTGGCGGCCAGCCCGGCGATACCGGCGCCTTGCGCCTCGCGTCGGGGGCGGTGATTACGATCGTCGATACATGCAAGGGCGAGGGGCCGGACGAGGTGATCCACGTTGCCGCCCCCGGCAGCGCCCTGCCCGGGCCCGGAACCGAGGTCACCGCCGAACTCGACTGGGATCGCCGGCATCGCCTGATGCGCATGCACACCTGCCTCCATCTCCTGTGCGCGGTCGTGCCGGGCGCGGTGACCGGCGGGCAGGTGTCGGACGGACGCGGCCGGCTCGATTTCGACGTGCCCGGGTCGAGCCTCGACAGGGACACAATCGCTGCCGGGCTCAACGCGCTGATCGCCGCCGGGCATGGCGTGAGGCCGCGCTGGATCAGCGACGAGGAGCTGGAGGCCCGCCCAGAACTGGTGCGCACGATGTCGGTGAAGCCGCCGACCGGCGCCGGCCGCGTGCGGCTTCTGGAGATCGCCGGCCCCGATGGCCAGATCGACCTGCAGCCGTGCGGCGGTACCCACGTCAAGAACACCGCCGAGATCGGCCCGGTGACGATCGGCAAGATCGAGAACAAGGGCCGCCAGAACCGCCGGATCAACATCGTCTTCGCGGTGTAAAACGAGGGGAAAGCCGATGCCCTATGCCCGCCCCGATGCGCTGGTCGGCACCGAGTGGCTGGCCGCGCATCTCGCCGACCCGCATGTCCGGGTGCTCGACAGCTCGTACAAGCAGCCTGGCGTCACCCCGACCGCGCGGGCCGATTACGACGGGGGCCACATCCCCGGCGCGGTGTTCTTCGACATCGACGATGTCGCCGAGCCCCGCACCACCCTCCCGCACATGATCCCCTCGGCCGAACGCTTTGCGGCGAAGATGGCGGAGCGCGGCATCGGCAATGACGACCGGGTCATCGTCTACGACAGTGCCGGCCTCTCCTCGGCCGGGCGCGCGTGGTGGATGCTGCGCCTCTTCGGGCATCACAACGTCGCGCTCCTCGATGGCGGGCTGCCGCGCTGGCGGGCCGAGGGACGACCGCTCGAGACCGCCGCGCCCGCCATCCCGCCGCGCCGTTTCGTCGCCCGCTTCGACCCCACGCTGGTGCGCGATAAGGAGGCGCTGCTCGGCGATCCGGCGCGCGCCCGCGAGCAGGTCGTCGATGCGAGGGCAGCCGGCCGCTTCGACGGCACCGCCGAGGAGACCTGGCCCGGGCGGCGGCGCGGCCACATCCCCGGCAGCCGCAATCTGCCGTTCGACCGGGTCACCGACCCGCGCAGCCATCAGCTGCGCGACGCCGAGGAGCTGCGGCTCCTGTTCGAGGAAGCTGGGGTCAGCCTCGATCGCCCTGTTGTCGCCAGTTGCGGGTCGGGGGTGACGGCCTGCGCGCTCGCCTTTGCGCTCCATCTGATCGGCCACCCGGGCGCCGCGGTCTATGACGGGTCATGGTCGGAATGGGGCCTGCCCGACGGTCCGGCGATCGAGACCGGCCCCGCCAAACCCATAAGAGGCCGCGACTAGCGCCCAGTGATGGCCCTCCTCGACGACGTCATCACCTATCTTGAAATGCGCGAGCGGCCGACCGCGCCCCGCCTGCCGGCGCCGCACGCCAGGCTTGCCCTGATGCAGGCCGAGAACTGTACCGTTTCGTTCTATCGCTATCTCTATGAAACCGTCGGCACGCCGTGGCTGTGGTACGCGCGCCGGATGCTCGACGATGCCGCGCTCACCGCCGAGATCGGTAAGCCGACGACCGAGATCTTCGTCCTTTATGTCGGCGGCGTTCCGGCCGGCTATTTCGAATTGGATGCGGCGCGGCCGCGCGAGACCGAGCTGTGCTATTTCGGATTGATCCCCGAATTCATCGGGCAGGGGCTCGGGCCTTTCCTGTTGCGCGCGGCGATCGATCGGGCCTGGTCGCGGCCGATCGCGAGGCTATGGGTGCACACCCGAACGTTCGATCACCCAAAGGCGCTGGGGCACTATCAGCGTGCCGGGTTTGTCGTCTACGCGCGCCACCAACTGCGCTTTGAAGACCCGCGCACCCTGGGCATTCTGCCGCGTTCGCTGAAGCATCCGCTGCTGCCCCCGCTCGATCCGGTCGAGCCTCAATAGATTTTGGATCAATTGCTGTATTTGTCCATCTAGGTAAAATACGGCCTTTATGTCTTTAGATCAAATGCTGCACTTACGCGGACCGCGAGCAATATCTCATTAACGAACCCCGACCTAGGATGCGCCCGAAGGATCTACCGGGATGCAACTGATGAACAATGCTCGCATCTACACGAACTGGGGTCTTGCTGGTCTCATCGTACTGTTCAGTCCGATAGTCGTGATTTTCGCGGTCCCGCTGGCGATCGGCATCGGCTTTGACATTCTGGACAGCTGCGGCGAGGCACCCCTTGCCCTCGCGCTGTTCGCCCCGGTGGCGTTCGTGCTGGTGCGCCTGCTGTCGCCCCTCCACGTGCTGCGCCATCTCGCGGCGGCGCTGTCGCGGCCGGCGACCACCGCCTGATCGTCCGGCCAGGCTGAATTACCCCGCGAAATCGATCAGCTGACGCACCGGCACGGCGGATTTCAAGGCGGCGAACCCGTCGTTGATCTCGCTGAGCTTGAGCCGGCCCGAGAGCAGGTGATCGAGCTTCAAGCGCCCTTGCCGCCACAACGACAATAGGCGCGGCATGTCGACCCGGAAGCGGTTCCCGCCCATCGAGGTGCCCTGGATCTTGCGGTCGCGCAGAAAGTCGAAGCCGTGCAGCTCGATCTTGGTGCCGTACGGAACCATGCCGATGATCGTCGCGGTGCCGCCGGCGCGCAGCATCTGAAAAGCCTGCTCGGCGGTCGCCTTGGTGCCGAGCGCCTCGAACGAATAGTGCACCCCGCCTTTGGTCATCTCGCGGACCGCTTCCACGGCATCGACGTTGCTGGCGTTGATCGTGTCGGTGGCGCCCATCTCGCGCGCCAACTCGAGCTTGGAGGGCACCCGGTCGATCGCGATGATCCGCTCCGCGCCGGCGAGCGCGGCGCCGTTGACGGCGGACAACCCGACCCCGCCGCAGCCGATGACCGCGACCGTTGCACCCGGCTCGACCTTGGCGGCGTTGAAGACGGCGCCGACCCCGGTCATCACGCCGCAGCCGACCAGAGTGGCGATGTTGAGCGGGGTGTCGTCGTCGATCTTCACCATCGAGTTTTCATGCACCAGCATCTGTTCGGCGAAAGACGACAGGTTGAAGGCCTGATTCATCTGCTGGCCCTTCCAGGTCATCCGCTTGGCGACGCCAGGCAGCATCTTGACGTCGGTATTTTCGCAGAGGTTGGGATGCCCGGTCAGGCATTGCGAGCAGGTGCCGCAGAACACCGAGAGGCAGGTGATGACGTGGTCGCCGGGCTTGACATAGGTGACGCCGTCGCCGACCGCCTCGACGACGGCCGATGATTCGTGGCCTAGGATGCAAGGGGTGGGGATCGGGTATAGCCCTTCCATGAAATGCAGGTCGCTGTGGCAGAGCCCGGCAAAGGCGGTGCGCAGTAAGACCTCGCGGCTCTTCGGTTTTTCGACCGCAACCTCTTCGATCGTCAGCGGCTGGTTGGGTGCGTGAAAGACGGCGGCTTTCATTAGAGGCTCCTCCCTGGGTGCACGATACTAGCGCGACGCATGCGTTCGGTCACGCGGCCCTGACGATACAACGCGCCCGGCTCAGCGTGGCGCGGGAGGCGGCTCGATGTACTCGGAGGCCGCCGGCCTGGCGGGGCTGGCGAGCGGGGTTGGCGTCGTTGCCTCGACGTCCTCCGGGGCCGCCTCCGGCGTTCCGGCCCCGCGCGGCGGCGGCCCGGTTCGCCGTACCCTGGCTCCGACGAGTTCCCGCTCGACCGATGCGGCACGCAACGCCGCCGCCCGCGGCAGGCTCACCCCGCCGCACAGCCCGCTCAGCTTCCGGCAGGAGGCCGCGGTACCCGAAAGCCGTATGCTCTGCCGGTAATAAACAGCCGCCGCCCCCGGATTGCCGATGCCTTCGGCGGCGCGGCCGAGATAATAGAGCGACAGATCGTCCTGGTAGTCGGCCCGCATCACCAATAGCGCCAGGTCCTGCCAGCGCGCCCCCGCATCGAGCTGGGCGGCCCGGGGCTGGGCATCGCGCCATCCGGCCAGACAGGGTTCGTGGCACCCGAGGACCGCCCTGCCGGCCTGCAGCTGAGCCAGGGCTTCCGCCTGTTTTGCGGTGTCGACCTGCTCGACGCAACCAGCCACACTCACGCATGCAATTGCTAAGAGGCCTCGAAAGTACCAGTTGTGCATCGCCAAATTACCTGGCTCGGGTTCGAAAGGTCGACCTATCGCGCCGCCACCGCCGCGTCCGCCCCTTGCCGGGTCCTCGACATTGACCGCGGCAGGCCGGCTGTGCTGAGAATCGGCGCGACCTGGACGAGTGGCCCGCGACGGCGCGGCGCCGCTCCCCAGTCGGCCGATGGCGCATGAACGGTCGTTGTGATGCGGTACATGGCAGCTCCCAAGAGTTCCGGTGAGGCCAAATCACCCGGATCTGAAAATCCGGCATCGCGGAGCGACGCGGCGTTTGGCGCGATCCGGACGCTGCGGGCCCTTGTCGTCGGGACGATCATCGTTCCTCTGCTCCTCGCAGCGGTCGGCGGATATTTCTCCTACGAGGCGAACTACAAGGCCGCCGCCGCTTCGCTTGCCGAGGCGGTTGCCGTCGCCGCGGAGAATACGACCAAGATACTCGACACGCACGTGCTCGTCGCCGCGCGCATCGAGGATCTGCTCGGCGGGCTGACCGATCCGCAGATCCGCGCCCAGGAAAAAACGCTGCACGAGCGGATCGCCCAACAGATCGGGGGCCTCCCTCAGATTGCCGCGGCCTGGGTGGTCGATGCTGCCGGGCACGAACTCGTCAGCGCGCGGGTTTTTCCGGTGGATCGCAATTTTGATTGGTCGGGCCGCGAGGATTTTCGTGCGCTGCAGGATGCAAGCTTCAACACCTTCATCTGGGCGCTACGCGCGCGAAGCCTCGGCGGCGGCGATTACCAGCCCTACTTCACCGTCAGCCAGCGCCGGCAGACCCCCGACGGCCGTTTCCGCGGGATGATCGTCGTCGCCGTGTCGGGCGCCTATGTCGCCTCGTTCTACAACTCGCTGCTCGGCGGCTCGGCGCAATACGCCGCCAGCGTCCTGCGCGAGGACGGCACCAGCCTGGCGCGCTATCCCGAAACCGCGGAGCCCGCCTCGTCCCCCAAACAGGATGCACGCCTGGCGGCGGCGTTCGCCGCGAAGGCGACAAAAGGGCTGATCGCCAGCGGTTCTGCGTTCCACGGAGAGGGCAACCTCGTCGCCTATGAGCGGCTGGCCAATTATCCGGTCTACGTGACGATCGGGCGGAGCCGAGCCTCCATCCTCGACGAATGGCTGCAGACAATGGCCGGCTATGCCGCGATCGGGGTTCCCGCGGCGATCGGGTTGATGCTGTTGAGCCTCGTGGCGCTGCGCCGCACCCGCCGCGAGCAGAAGGCGCTCGCCGAGGCCCACGATGCGGTTGCCGAGCGGGCCGCGATCGAAGCCCAGCTGCACCAGGCGCAGAAGATGGAGGCGGTGGGCTTGCTTACCGCGGGTATCGCGCACGATTTCAACAATCTGCTGACGATCGTCTCGGGTAACATCACGCTCCTTGAAGCGTCGATCGACGCCGGGGATGCGAGGCGCCAGAGGCTCATCGCCTCGGCGATGCGCGGTTGCGAGCGAGCGGCCGATCTGACGCGGCGTCTGTTGAGCTTTGCCCGCCGCGAGCCGGTCGATCCCCAGCCGCTCGACGTCAACGAGGTGATTTCGCGCACGTCAAGCCTGGCCTGGCACTCGCTGGGCGACCAGGTGACGGCCGAGTTCCGGCTGGCAGACGATTTGTGGCCGGTCTTCGTCGATCCCAACCAGCTCGAGAGCGCACTCCTCAATCTCGCCCTCAATGCCCGCGACGCGATGGCCGGACGCGGCCGCCTGACCATCGAAACCGCCAATTGTCAAATTGAGGAAGGCGATGACGCCTCTCACCCGGGCGTCGGCGCGGGAGAGTATGTCACGATATCGATCGGCGATACCGGCTGCGGCATGCCGCAGGAGGTCCGCGACAAGGCCTTTGACCCGTTCTTCACGACTAAAGGGGCGGGCAAGGGAACCGGCCTTGGCCTCTCTCAGGTGAATGGCTTTGTCACGCGTTCCGGGGGGCGCTGTATCATCGACAGCACGCCGGGGCGCGGCACCACCGTCAAATTGTACCTGCCGCGATATTTGGGTGCGATCGGGCGGCGCAAACCCGGCGCCGCGACCTCCACGGCCGAAAGCGAGCCCGGCAAAACCGCCGCCGTCGCCGGCGAAGCGGCCAAGTCATGAAAGCCCCGCAGATGAAATGGCGCATCGGCAAGGTCACCGTGACCAAGATTGTCGAACTCGAGGTGACCGGCGGCAGCCGCTTCATCCTGCCCCAGGCGACCTATGAGGAAATCCTGCCGATCGGGTGGCTCCAGCCGCATTTCGCCGACGAGCGCGGGCGCCTCCGGATGAGCATCCATGCACTCGTCGTCCAAACCCCGGATGGCACAAAGACCGGCCGCCGCATCATCGTCGACACCTGCCTCGGCAACGACAAGGCAGGGCGCCGCATCCCGACCTGGAACAACTTGCAGGGGCCGTTCCTCGCCGACCTCGCGGCGGCCGGGTTCCCGCGCGAGTCGATCGACACGGTTTTGTGCACTCATCTCCATGTCGACCATGTCGGCTGGAACACGATGCTCGTCGATGGCAGATGGGTCCCAACCTTTCCGCGAGCGCGCTATCTGATGGGCCGGGTCGAGTTCGAGCATTGGCGGGCGCAGCACGAGCGCGACGACATGGCTGCGGTCTTCGCCGACTCGGTCGCGCCGATCGACGAGGCCGGCCTCGCCGATCTGGTCGAGACCGATCACCGGATCTGCGACGAAGTCAGCCTCGTCCCGACGATCGGCCACACCCCGGGCCATGTCAGCGTGCGGATCCAATCGGAGGGCGAGGAAGCGCTGATCACCGGCGATTTCATGCACCATCCCTGCCAGATCGCGCGGCCCCACTGGTCATCGGCCGCCGATAGCGACCCCGACGCGGCGCGCCGCACCCGCGAGCGCATGCTGGCGGAGCTGTGCGAGCGCCCGGTCCTCGTCATCGGCACCCATTTCGCCGGCGCCACCGCCGGCCGCATCGTGCGCGATGGCGACGCCTATCGGTTGGCGGTTTGATCGCAAATCATTGAAAGGACCGATTGCGTGAGCGAACGCATCTTCGAGGGGTTGAAGGTCATCGACTGCGCCAGCTTTATCGCCGGGCCGGCGGCGGCGACGGTGATGTCGGATTTCGGCGCTCATGTCGTCAAGATCGAGCCGCCCGGCATGGGTGACCCGTACCGCCGCCGCGCGATCCCGCTGCCCGAGCGGCCGCTCAATCCGGGTTTTATCCTCGATGCGCGCAACAAGCAGTCGCTCGCGCTCGATCTGCGCGCCGAGGCCGGCCGCGCGGTGCTCTACCGGCTGGTCAGCGAGGCCGACGTCTTCATCACCAACTACCCGCCGCCGGTGCGTCAGCGCCTGGCGATCACCTATGACGATCTGGCGCCGCTCAACGCGCGGCTGATCTACGCTTCGTTCACCGGCTATGGCGAAGTGGGTCCCGAAGCCAACAAGCCCGGCTTCGATGCGACCGCGTGGTGGGCCCGCACCGGGCTCATGCACCTGGTGCGCGCCGGCGAGGAGGCAACCCCGGCCCGCTCGCTCCCCGGCATGGGCGACCACCCCTCGTCGATGGCGACCTACGGCGCGATCGTCACCGCGCTCTATCAGCGCGAGCGCACCGGCAAGGGCAATTACGTCAGTTCCTCGCTCCTTGCCAATGGCCTCTGGGCCAACGGCTGCTCGGTGCAGGCGGCCCTCTGCGGCGACGAGGTCGTGCCGCAACCGCCGCGCGAGGCGGCGCTGAGTGCGCTCAGGGTGCATTACCAATGCCGCGACGGCAAATGGCTGCTCCTCTCGATCGCCGCCGACGAATGGCGCTGGGACAAGTTCAAATCGTGTTTCGACGCCTGTTCGGGGGCGCCGGTCCTCGATGAGGTGCGGTTCGCGACCTCGCCCTTGCGCGACGCCAATGCACGCGAGCTGGTGGCCATTCTCGATCGGCTGTTTGCCCAGAAGGACCTGCGCGAGTGGCGCCGGATCCTCGACGAGGCCGGCATCATCTTCGGCATCGTCGCCGAAACTCACGATGTGGCGCAAGATGAGCAGGTGCTCGCCGCCGGCCACCTCGTGGCGTTCAGCGATGCCGATTTCATGACCGTCAACAGCCCCATTGAAATCCGCGGCCAGGACAAGGTGCGCGCCTCGGCACGCGCCGCGCGTCGGCGAGCACAGCGATGCGGTGCTGCGCGACGCCGGCTACGCCGATTCCGAGATCGCCGCGCTGCGCGAAGCCGGGGTCATCGCATGACCGAACCAGGGTCCCGGCGAAGGCCGGGATCCATCTATCCACCGGCCTCCTGATGATGGCGAACCCGCTGCACTACGCGGTCGGCACCAAGCCGCACGCGTAGCGCTCGTCTCCGGTGCGGCGCGCGAGGGCCAGCTCTCAGTAAAGCCCGCCGCTGCCGGGGCCGGGCGCGGCCGGCTTATGCGGCTGGGACGACGCCTCGGCATTTTCTGTCCCGTCCGGTTTGGTCGCCGGCGGCAACAGCGGGATCGGCGCCCCCAGGCGGCTGTCGGCGGATTGAGGCGCGGTTGGCGGAGCGCCAATCTCGATCGCCGGGCCGATCGGCGGCAACGCCAGCGCTGGCGCCGGCGGCGCGGACGGGAGCGCCGCCTCGAGCGTTTGGGTCGGCACCGGGCTGACCGGCGGCGATGCGGCGGCGGGCGCAGGCGCGGGCGGTTCCGCATTGGGCGGCGCGGCCAGGGCCGGGGTGGGGATCGCCACGACCCCCGTCCCACCCTCGGGCGCGGGCAGGGAAGGGGCGGGGGACGGTGGCACGGCGGTCGGCCGGAGCGCCGGGACCGGCAGCACGGCGGGGCTGGGCAGGGTGATCGCGGCGGGCGGCTCGGGGAGGGCGGCGGCGGTCGCGTCCGGCTGGGGTGCAGGCGGCGTCACCGGCCGCGCGACGCGGGCGGGCGCCCCAGGCGCGATCACAGGCGCGATCACCGCGGACGGGGCCGCCCCAGCCGTCGCCACACCACCAGCGGGCGGGGACGTGTGCGACACGGTGGCGACGACGGGCACCGGTTCCGACGGCTGCACGTAATGGAAAATCACATTACCGGCGACCCCGACCGCCACGGCATACGAAAAGGCGGCGCCTTTGCTGACCGCGATCCGGGCGATTTTGGCGATGATCTCGTTCACAGGCAGGAATCCCCCGGGCCGATCCACGACGCTGCCTCCCGGCAATCCCCCGAGAGCCGAGCAGCAGCACGTATACTATACGCGGTTTGCGGCAACACGACGTTGATCGTTCGGCGAAATAAGGCAAAAACGGCTTCAGCGCCGTCCGATCATCTCGAGCACGTTGGCGACCGCCGCTGAATAGGCCGGCGAGGGAGCGAGCGCATCGCGGCCGACGCACGCTTCGGTGAATTTGATGACATGCTCGTCACCGTGGGCGAGCGCGCGCTCGATCAGCGCTTCGGGCCGCGATTGCGCATCCACCGCGACCTCCCCGGAGACGGCGGCGCCGCTGCCGAAGCAGGCGTAAAGCCCGCATCCGGCCTGCCAGCCATAGCGCACCAGGAGCCGGGCGGTCGGCTCGCTCACATGCGGCACGATATGGCCGAGGGCGGCGAGGCTGGTGACGCCGTGGATGAAGACGATCGCGGTCAGGCCATTCCTCGCGTTCGCCAGATAGACCCGGGCGAACAGCTCGGTCAGTTGCGCGATCAATCCAGCGAGGTCGCCGCCGAGATCGACCAGCCCGATCGCCGGCGCGAATTCGGGGAAGTCTCCGAGCCCCGCCAATGCCGCGACGATGTTGCCGGGCCGGCGCCGCTCGGGCGGCAGGATCGCGACCCTGGCGATCGCCTCGCGGGGCGGCAGCACGCCATTGGCAAGGCCGCCCGCCGTCGGCAGTTCGCTGTAACTGGCCGCCCAGCTGGCGAGCGCATCGGCGAGTTCGGCCACGCGCTTAGGCGTTTCGTCCGCCGTCAGCGCCCGCACGGCATGGCCGACGCGGATGACCCCGTGCGTCGCCGCGGCCGAGATCCCCGGGGCAAGGCGGCCGGCCCAGCGATCGAGGACCTCGCGCCACGAGTGACCGCGCAGTTCCTCGGCGAACAGCGCGCTCCATGCCGGGAAGCGATCACGGTTCCCCAACGCACCGCGCCACGCGGCGGCAGAGACGGGTTCGCCGGCCGGCGCGCGCGCCACCAGCCGGGCCTGATAGCGCTCGATCCACGGCATGACCGCTTGCGGCCGTTCCATCGCGCACAGCGCCTCGGCGACCATCGGCGCATGGTTGAAATTGCCGTTGACGAGCTCGGTACCATAGCCGCAGAGCCGGTCCAGGGCGTCGTCGAGCGTCGCGTATGAGGGAACGCGCATGGCGGATCTCCTCTGCCTCGGGCCATTAAATTAGAATTGTTCTAATCCTGCGTCAACCTCGTCATCTGTCGTCAAGCGGCGGCAGGCCGGGCGGCGGGCGCCGCGCCTGGCTGGCCTCTTCGAACCCGTAGGCGAGGCGCAGCAACAGGGATTCGCTCCAGGCGCGCCCGGCAAAGGTGATGCCGAGCGGATATTCCGGCGTCTCGCGCCCGCCCGACCCGGCGATGAAGCCGGCCGGCACCTGGACGCTGGGATAGCCCGCCTTGGCCGCGATTGCCGCGCCGGCGGTCCCGGGAAAGAGGACGGCGTCGAGACGGTGCCGGTCCATATAGAGATCGAGCCCCTGAGCGCGGCTGGCCCGCAGATCCATCGCGCGGGCGGCGCGGTATTCGGGCTCGCGCAGGTCGCCCTGCGTCGCCTCTGCCGCGACAAAGATGTCCTGCCCAAACCGCAGCGCCCGTGGGCCATGCGCCTCATTGAACGCGATGATGTCGGCGAGGCTGGCGATCGGCGTCGCGCCCAGCCAGTCGCGCAGATAGGCGTTGAGGTCGTGCTTCAATTCATAGACGAAGACGATCGGGCGCCGCACCGGCTCGTTGCGGCTCGGGCTCAGGGGGTTGCGGTTGAGGATCGCCATCTCGGTGCCGGGCCCGCCGATCCAGCCCGCGGTCGGCATGTTGGCGCGGATGATCGCCGCACCGCGCGCTTCAAGGATTGCGATCGCGTTGCCGATGACCGCGCTCGCGCGCGGCCCGAGCCTGCCGTAATAGACATCGTCGCCGGGGTCGGTGGGATCGCTCGGCACCCCGATGCGGGCGCCCCTGAGGCCATCGGCATCAAGAAAACTGGTGTAGTCCGGAGGCCGCTTTAGGCGCCGGGTCGCCGGGTCGGAGGGATCGCGGGCGGCGATGACGTTGAGCAGGATCGCCGCGTCGCGCACGCTGCGGGTCAACGGACCGGCAGTGTCCTGGCTGTGCGCGATCGGGAGGATGCCGGCGCGGCTGACGAGGCCGACCGTCGGCTTCACCGTAACGAGCCCGTTCTGCGTCGCCGGCGAGAGGAGCGAACCCGAGGTCTCGGTCCCGATCGCCGCCGCGCACAGCCCCGCCGCCACCGCGACCGCCGAGCCCGAGCTCGATCCGCCGGGCGAGACCAGCGGCACGCCGTTGTCGTCGAGCGCCGGGGCGTAAGGGTTCCTGACCTGCCCGCCCAATGAGCTGTAGCCCGCCGGCATGTCGATCGCCAGGATGTTGGCGAATTCGGTCAGATTGGTCTTGGCCAAGATGACCGCCCCGGCGGCGCGCAGGCGGGCGACCAAGGTCGCGTCGCGCGTGGCCCGTGCCTCCGCCAAAGCGAGCGAGCCGGCGGTGGTGTGCTGCCGGTCGCCGGTGGCGATATTGTCCTTGAGGAGGATCGGGATGCCGGCGAGCGGCTGTTCCCGGCTCGGCAGGACGCCGTCGAGGCCGGCGGCGACACTGAGCGCATCGGGATTGACCTCACGCACCGAATTGAGCCCCGGTCCCGCCCGGTCATAGGCCTCGATCCGCGCCAGATAGGCGCGGGTGAGCGCCGTGGCGGTGGTTTGACCCGCGCTCAGCGCCTGCTGCAATTCTGCGATCGTCGCGTTCTCGACCGACATTGTCCCCTCCGCGGCCGGCGACGGCGATGCTGCCACGAGCGGCCTCGCGCCGCGCGCGACCCGGCATGAGCCTCAATCTGTCTGCTCGGGTGTCGTCGCGATCAGGCGGCCGTATGCCTGCCTTTCCACACCCTGAACGCGATCCTCGGCTCCATCAACGCCGTCGGCTGTCGCATCAGATTGGCCACTTCGAGAAATCGCGTTGCCAGTACCGCGTCACGTTGGCCTGCATGATAGAGTTTTGCCAAGTACCAATTGATAAAGCGCACCTGGGCCGGGCGCTTGCCCTGAACGGCCGGGTGCTGCAGGTCGCTGCCCACGGCGATCTGCCAGGGAACGTCGATCAACCGAGCCGCAGCCCGGAAGAAACGACGGGCGATATCCTGCGGTCCGGCCGCGAGACACTCGCGCAGCGCCAGCGCTTCCGTGCAGGCGACCGTCATTCCCTGGCCGTAGATCGGGTTGAAGCTGCACAACGCATCGCCGAATACCAGAAACCCCTGCGGGAAATCGTTCAGCGCTTCGTAATGCCGGCGCAGGTTGGCGCTGAACTGGTAGGGGCTCAGCGGGGTCAGCGGCTCGGCGTCCCGGATGACCTCGAAAATCTCCGGCTTTTGCAGACTGCGCGCGAACTCGACATAGCCGGATTCGTCCGACGGCGGATGATCGCCGAGATAGCCGCCGAGCGTCACGATCCAACGGTTATCCTCCTGCGCCAGAATAACGCCCAGGCGCCAATCGGGCCGGCAGGCGGCGATGATAATGGCCTGCTTGCCGTTCAGATGTTCCGGCCGGCGCCGGTACAGCCGGGTCATGTAGCCGATGCCGACCTCGATGCTCTCCTCCCGCGGCCGGACATAACCCCAGCCGTCGAGCCAGGCGGGGCTGCGCGAGCCGCGGCCGCCGGCATCGACGACGAGATCGGCGGCGATCGTCTCGGAATCGCCCGATCCGCCGCGCGGTTGAATCCGAACCCCGGTCACGCGGCGCAGTGCGCGGTCGAACATCGGCTCGACCGCACTGGTTTCTTCGAGCAACCGCAGATTGGGAAGTTGCCGTACCCGGCGCCGCACGCCGGCTTCCAGCATCGGCCGGCTGATCAGCAGTCCTTCCAGTTCACTCGGCGCGTTGACGAGATAGACGCCGTAGTTGAACCACATCACGTCGTCGACGACATCACCGTAGAGTGCACTCTGCGCCACCATCTCTTCGCTGAAACCAGGAAACAGCTGATCGAGGACCTCGCGACCACGGGCGAGCAGCCCGTGCGCATGCCGTCCCTGCGGCACCCCTCTGCGCGGAACGTGCGCCTCGGGCAGCGTATCGCCTTCGACGACCGTCACCCGCTCGTAATGATCGGCCAAAGCGCGCGCGGCCAACAGGCCGCCCATGCTGGCGCCGATTACTACCGCATGCCCGGCGACCCGTGCCATCCCCTGCTCCCTGCGTGGATTGTCGTGACCGCCGGGCAATCCGTCGCTTGGCGAATGTCCGAGCTTTTCGGAGGATCCTCGGGTTGACGCGCGCGATGAGCAAGAAAATTCGGGCGGCGGGCGTTCAGCGCCGCGGCGTTTGCGCCAGGTACCAGTCGAGAATTTGCGCGCCGGTCCAGAACAGGACGTCGTTGTGACCGGCGATATGGGCGAGCGCGTTGCGGACATAGTTGAGCCGGTGCGGCGCTCCCATGATGTAAGGGTGCAGAACCAGCGCCATCACCCGCGCAGAATGCCGCGCATCGGCGTAGAGCTGTGCGAACTGGTCGATTGCACGGTCGTAATACTCGCTCGCCTTGTGATGCTGGATCAGCATCATCGCGACATCGTTGCATTCCTGCGTGTAGGGCAGGTTGACGATCGACCTGCCCCTGGTCTTCAGCACCACCGGCTCGTCGTCGAGCACCCAATCGCAGACATACTCGTAGCCCTCTTCGGCCAGGAGGTCGGGGGTCTCCCAGGTCTCGGTGAGGCCGGGGCCGAGCCAGCCGCGCGGGTTCTTGCCGGTCGCTTCGCGGATGGCGGCCGAAGTTTTGCGGATGTCGTCGCGCTCGTCGGCGACTTTCTGCATGTTCTTCTGTGAGAAGCCGTGGCCGATGAACTCCCAGTTGCGCTGGTGGGCGGCGCGGACGATGGCGCCGTAGCGGGCAATCGCCGAGCCGTTGATCGCCAAGACGGCGGGAATGCGCAGATCGTCGAACATCTCGATCATCCGCCAGAACCCGACCCGGTTGCCGTATTCGTGCCAGGCCCAGTTCGGGATGTCGGGCAAGGGCGCGCCGCCGGCGGGCGGGGTGAGGACGGTTCGCGGCATCGTCTCGGTCGGATCCCATTCCTCGACATTGACGATGACCCAGACGGCAAGCCGCGCCCCGCCCGGCAGGATGAGCGGCCGGCGCTCGGCAATCGCGGAATAATCGAGGCGTTCGGTGGGGAGCATGGCTGTTCCTCTAGCGGCCGGCGAGACGGGCGACGACCGGGGCGAGCGCCTCCAGATACGGCTCCTGGATCACGTAATAGGAGATACCCCAGCGGTCGCGGCGCGCTTGAAGGCTATCGACGATCTGGTCGACCGTCCCGATCATCACGTACGGGCTCCCCAGAAATTCGTCCGCGCGAAGCTGAGGCCAACCGCGTGTCAGATCCTCGGCGGCGCCGCGGGCATTTTCGGTGACGATCACCCGCTGCACCAGCGCGCAGATTTCAAGGCTTGGGTAACGCTCGCCGGCCACTTCGCGAACATGTTCGATCCGCTCGTCAACAGCGGCGACGCGCCAGCCCGACAGGTCCGGCGGCTGCGCGCCGCCGTCGCGGAAGGTGATTCCCGACAAGCCGACGATATCGGCTTCGCGCGCGGCGAGCGCGAGGAGGCGTCGGCCGTTGCCGCCGATCAACACCGGCGGATGCGGCTTCTGGACCGGCAGCGGCGCGATCGCGTGTCCGCTGATTTTGTAGTGCCGTCCGGCAAACGTCACCCGTTCGCCGCTCAGCAGCCCCTTGATGATCGTGACTGCTTCGCCGAGTTGTTCGACGCGGCTGCCGCCGGCGTCGAACTGCAGCCCCGCTTCCTCGTATTCGGATCGAATGCTGCCGGCTCCCAGGCCAAGCTGTAGCCGGCCGTCGCTCAGAAAATCGACCGCCGCCGCCTCGCGCGCGACCAATATCGGATGACGCAGATCGTTGTTGAGGACGTTGGTGCCCAATTGTAGGCGCGTGGTCGCCTCGGCGGCACTGACCAGTGCGGGAAAGGGCGCAATCAGATCGGTCAGGTGGTCGGGCAACAGCAGGGTCGAAAAGCCGAGATCCTCGACCTGCCGCGCCGTGTCGCGCCACTTGGCTCGCGACGACGCTCCCCGGAGATTCACGCCAAAGCGGAACGGCTTCATGGCAGATGCCTCCCAGCAGCATTCACGCCGTTTTTTTTGCCGCCAGATACCATTCGAGGATCTCGCGGCCCTGCCAGTGGATTATGCCGGCGTGGCGGGCGATGTGGTCGTAGACGGCTTCGAGGTATTTGATGCGGTGGGGTTGCCCCGAAATATAGGGGTGGATGGCGATCGCCATCACCTTGGCGCGGTCCTTACCCTCGGCGTAGAGCCGGTCGAAGGTGTCGATGCAGCGCGTCGTGAAATAGGCCGATTCGTGGTGCTGCACGAGCATCATCGGGATGTCGTTCAATTCGACCGTGTAGGGGAGCGTAACGAGCGGGCCGTTGGCGGTCCTAATCTCGGTCGGCTCGTCGTCATAGACCCAGTCGCCGATGTACCGGATGCCAGCTTCGGCCAGAAGCTCCGGCGTCTCCTCGGTCTGGGTCAGGCCGGGGCCGAGCCAGCCGACCGGCTTCGCGCCGGTGAAGCGCTCGATGACCCCGACCGAGCGCTCGATCATCGCCTTCTGGTCGGGCTCCTTGTGGATCGGCCCCTGCTCGTAGGCGTGGCCCATGAACTCCCAGCCGGCGTCGAGCGCGGCCTGCGCGACCCGCTTGTAATCCTCGCAGACCCGCGCGTTGATCGACACGGTAGGGGCAATCCGCAAGCGGCGGAACAGGTCGAAAAAGCGCCACACCCCGACCCGCATCCCATATTCGTGCCATGACCAGTTGGGGACGTCGGGGAGCAGCACTTGCCCCGTCGGCGCCGGCAAGACCTGGCGCGCCATCGGCCGCGCGATGTCCCAGAATTCGAGATTGACGATGGTCCAGACCGCGAGCCGCGCGCCGCCGGGCAGTTTGAGCGGCGGCCGGTCGACGATCGCGGAAAAAGGGGTGCGCTCGCGCGGGATCATTGCTCCCTCCCGGTGTTCACTTTGCGAAGATGGTGACTCGGGGGTGGGCTTCGACACAATGCCCGGGCGCAATGCCGGCCTCTTCCGGCGCGGGTTGACCCGGCCCGATGTACCGGCTGGGGCCCCGGTCTGCTGTCATTGCATTGTAGCAATGCGGCGCCATATTGGGATGCCGAGTTGACGCGCCCGGAATGGCGTCGCAATTTGCGTTAATTCCAGCGGAGGTGCCGCGACTGGCGGGTGCATGTGGGTGCGTAACAACCAAGGCAATGTGTTCGTCGGCAATCTGCCGTCCGACTTTTCCGATGAGCGGCTGGCCGAGGCGTTCGACCCGTTCGGCATCGTCCTGACCGCGGCGGTGGCCCGCGATCCCTCTACGGGAGCGCGCCTGCGCTACGGGTTTGTCGACATCGCCACCGAAAAGGCCGCCACCCAGGCGATCGCCGCGCTCGATGGCAGCGAGATCGACGGCTGCAAGCTCAATGTGAAGCCGCGCGAGCGGCCCGCCGGGGCCAAGAAGCCGGCGAATGGGCGGCCGCGCCCGCCGGCGTCGCGCGCCGCAGCGCCAAACGGCGCGCCTCACGCTGCGACGCACAATGGGATGTCCTACCCGGCCGCTTCCGCCCGGCGCCCGGCGCCCGGCGCCGAAATGCCGCCGCTCGCCCTGCCCAGCCGATCGGAGCCGGGCCAACGGGCACAAAGCCAGTCGGCGCAAAGCCAGCTGGCGCGCGAGGGGTTGCCCGAGTTCGAACCGCCGCCGCGCCGCGATTTCGAGGTCGTGCGCCGTCCGATCCGTCGCGGTACGCCGAGCTTCCAGGTCGAGCGCCGCCCGCTGCCGCGCCGGGTGTAAGCTCACTCCAAGAGTTCGACTCCGGCTTCGCGCATCGCCTGGAGCGCCTGCGCGAGCGAGCCGTCGATGTCGATCGCGCGGCTGGCGCCGAGCGCTACCGCGGTCGCAAAACCGGCCTCGCGCGCGTCGATCGCCGAATAGTACACGCAGAAATCGCTGGCCAGACCGCACAGCGTCACCCGCTCGAAGCCGCGCTCGCGCAGATAGCCGGCGAGCCCGGTCGGTGTCTTGCGGTCGTTTTCGCGAAACGCCGAGTAGGAATCGATAGTCGCGTGGTAGCCCTTGCGGATGATCAATTCGACCCGCGCGAGATCGAGCGCCGGATGGAACGTAGCGCCCGGGGTGCCCTGCACGCAGTGATCGGGCCACAGCGTCTGTGGGCCGTACGCCACCTCGATCGTCTCGAACGGCGCCCGGCCGGGGTGGGCGCTGGCAAACGAAAGATGCCCGGCCGGGTGCCAATCCTGAGTGACGATCACGTGGTCAAAGGACCGCGCCAGGCGGTTGACCGCCGGGACGATCTGATCGCCCCCCGGCACGGCGAGCGCGCCGCCCGGACAGAAATCGAGCTGCGGGTCGGTGACGATCAGCACCTCGCGGTCGCCGCGGGAACCCATCGGGGCTAGTGCAGCGTCAGGGTGTGATTGACGTGGCGGACGCGGTTGCCCGCGGTGCGGCTGCTTTGCTTGACGTTGACCGAATGCAGCTTGCCCTCGATATTCTTCCGCCAGAATTCGAGGAACTTGTTCAGCTCGGGAAAATCGGGGGCGAGGTCGAATTTCTGCCAGATGAAGCTCTGTAAGAGCGTGGGGTGGTCCGGCAGCCGGTAGATGATCTCCGCGGTGGTGAGCCGGTACCCCCTGACTTGCAGCTCGTAGAGGGTCATGTCAGCGCCTCGCGATGGCTCGATTGTCCAGACGCTCAACAATGGCCCCTGGAGCGCTCCGGGGCAATAGGAAAGCACGAGGGAAAACAGGGTCTTAGCAGCCAGGACGCCGAAGTGCTGCCAGGCCTGGTGCGGGAGCTCCTTGGGCGCTCCTTGAAGCCGGCTCCCGGTGGTTTAAATTATGGCCGTGGTGAAACCCTTCATATCACGCGTCGTTTTGCCAGGGGCGCAGCATGTTCTCGGCTAGGTCCGCGCTACGATGATCGCGCTACGATGATCAGGATGTTGTCAGCGGCCCTGGCGGCGGGTGCCGTCGCCGCCATCGCGTCCGTCGCCTTTCTTCCAGCGGGACGGCCGGCGTTGGCCGCCGGGCTGATCCCCGAGGTCGGCGGCGCGGTGCCGAGCCTGGCGCCGATGCTGAGCCGGGTCACCCCGGGGGTCGTCAACATCGCGGTGCGCGGCCGCGTCCGCGAGCAGAACCCGCTGCTCCAGGACCCGTTCTTTCGGCGCTTTTTCAGCGTTCCGCAAAATCAGCAGACCGAGGAACGCGAGACCCAGGCCACCGGCTCCGGCGTCATCGTCGATGCCGCGCGGGGCTACGTGCTGACCAACGGCCATGTCGTCGAGAACGCGACGCGGATCGAGGTCACCACCAAGGACAACCGGCGTTTGACGGCCAAGCTGATCGGGCGCGACCCCGAAACCGACATCGCCGTCTTGCAGGTCCCGGCCGGCAACCTGACCGCGGTGCCGATGGGCGATTCGGACCACCTCCAGGTCGGCGACTTCGTGCTCGCCATCGGCAACCCGTTCGGTCTCGGCCAGACCGTGACCTCGGGGATCGTCAGCGCGCTCGGCCGCAGCGGCCTCGGGATCGAGGGTTACGAGGACTTCATCCAGACCGACGCCTCGATCAACCCGGGCAATTCTGGAGGCCCGCTCGTCGACTTAGAGGGAGAGTGCGTCGGGATCAACACCGCGATCCTGGCCCCGGGCGGCGGCAATATCGGGATCGGCTTTGCCGTGCCGATCGACATGGCGCGGCGCGTCATGGAGCAGCTCGTCCGCTTTGGCGAAGTGAAGCGCGGCCGCATCGGCGTCGCGATCCAGGATCTGACCCCCGATCTGGCGCAGGCGATGAACACCGCCCACACCACCGGCGCGGTCATTGCCCGCGTCGAGCCCTCGTCGCCGGCCGAGCGTGCTGGGCTGCGCACCGGCGATCTGGTGGTCGCGGTCAACGGCGTCGCGGTCAACAGCGGCACCCAGCTGCGCAACACGATCGGCCTGACGCGCATCGGCAGCGAAGTTGAGCTGACCGTCGATCGCCGCGGGGCCGAGCAGACGGTCGCGGTGCACGTCGACCCCGCCGGGCCGAGCGCGCAGCGCCAGCACGCGCTCCAGCGCTGAGCGCCCGGGGCCGATCGCCATGGCGGCGCAAACCCCCTACGAGGTGCTCGGGCTCAAACCCGGGGCCAGTGCCGCTGAAATCCGCAAGGCCTATAGGAAGCTCGCCAAGGAGTTCCATCCCGATCTCAACCCGGGCAAGCCTGCGGCCGAGGCGCGCTTCAAGGCGGTGACCGGGGCCAACGACATCCTGTCCGACCCCGAGAAACGGGCGCGCTACGATCGCGGCGAAATCGACGAGACCGGCGCCGAGCGGCCGCGCTATTCCTATCGTCCGCATGCCGAGGGCGCGCAGGGCCGGAAATACCAGCCGCAGGGCGAGATGGATATCGGCGATCTGGATGACCTGTTCGCGATGTTCGGGCGTGGCGGCGGGCGCCATTCCGGCAGGGGGGATGCGGGGCTCAACATGCCGGGACCCGACCGCCAGTTCACCCTGACGATTGATTTCGCGGTGGCCGCGACCGGCGGCAAGCAGCGGCTCGCACTGTCGCACGGGGAATGGCTCGACGTGACGATCCCGCCGGGCATCGACGAGGGCCAGGTGCTGCGTTTGCGGGGCAAGGGCGGCGCGGGCTTTGGCTCCGGCCCACCGGGCGACGCCCTCATTGAAGTGCATATCGCGCCGCACCCCTTCTTCCGCCGCGAGGGCAACGACATCCATCTCGAACTGCCGGTCAGCCTTGCCGAGGCGGTTTTGGGTGCGCGGGTGGCGGTGCCGACGGTTTCGGGGCCGGTGACGATGACGATCCCCAAGGGCTCCGATACCGGCACGCGGCTGCGGCTGCGCGGCAAGGGCATCCATCACCGGCGGCACGGTCACCAGGAAACGACCGGCGACCAGTATGTCAGCTTGAAGGTGATGATCGGCGCGAGCGGCGATGCGGACTTGGCGACATTCCTCGAACAGTGGGCGAAGACCCACCCGAGCGATCCGCGCCACGCGATGGGCGGCGGCCCGCATCCCGGCTCGGCTGACAAGGAGGCCGCCTCGTGATCGGCCGCGACGAACTGATCCGGCGCTTTGCCGAACTCGACGGCGCCGAACTCCAGCGCTGGATCGAAAACCGCTGGATCCTGCCCGACCTTGCCGACAGCCAGTTCCGCTTTCACGAGGTCGACATCGCCCGGGTCGAACTGATCCTCGACATCCGGCGCGAATTCGCCGTCGACGACGAGGCGATCTCCCTGGTGCTGGGGCTCCTCGATCAGCTCTATAGCCTCAGGCGCCAGATGCGCCGCCTGTGCGATGCCCTCGAATCCCAGCCCCCCGACATCCGCGACGCCATCCGCCAGGCCCTGCCGAAGGCGTGATGGCGAATGCGCAACCCGGCCGCTACAACCTCTGAAGCCTCGCGCGGGCGCCGCGTTCGATTGCGGCGGCGGTCAGGCGATCGACATCGAGGCGGTGCCGGATGAGTTCGAGCGCCTGCAGCTCCCCCTGGCCGGCTTTGCCGCTGGCAGCGACGAGATCGCAGGCGATCGCATAGGCGGTCTCCCGCAGTCTGGGGGGCAGCGCCTGTTTGATTGCTTCCAGCGTTTGCTCGAGCCCGCCGTCGCGGGCCAGTGCCTCGGCGCAGTCGTTCAGCACCGCCGGCAATGTTTGGCGATCGAACCCGCCAAACACCGGGAGGTGCCCGACGATGTCGCCCATCATCTGCAGTTCGGCTTCGGGCAAATCGGCCTCGACGGCCGAGACGATCACCATCGTGTAGATCAGCGCCGCGTGCGGGTCGAGCATTGGAGTTCCTGTTTTGCGCGTGCCGGTCTTCGGCATGCTGCGCTGCACAAACCAAACCCCGCCGGCTCTGTCAAGCCGGCTCGTCGAGGAACCGGGCGGTGGCTTCGGCGGCCTCGACCAGCGGCACCCGAGCGACCGGCACTCCCGCGGGGAAGGCGGCCAGGAGGCGCGACGGCAAGGCGCGGTCGAGGATCGCGAAGACGCCGCGGTCGTCGGCGCGGCGGATCAGGCGCCCATAAGCCTGGCGCAGCCTGAGCCGAGCGATGCGGTCGTCATACTGGGCGCCGCCGAACACCGGCTTTCGCGCGCGATGCAGGATGTCGGGGCGCGGCCACGGCACCCGGTCGAAGACGATGAGGCGCAAGGAGCGCCCCGGCACATCGACCCCGTCGCGCACGGCATCGCTGCCGAGGAGGCAGGAATTCTTCTTCGGCGCGGAAGATGTCGACGAGGGTCGCGGTCGACATCGCGTCGACATGCTGGGCGAGGAGCGAGAGGCCCTGCGCCTCCAGGACCGGGGCGATCCGCTCGTGCACCGCGCGCAGCCGCGCGATCGCCGTGAAGAGGCCGAGTGCGCCGCCCTTGGCGGCGATCATCAGCGCCGCGAAGGCGGCGGCGACCTGGCCGATATCGTCGCGCGGAATATCGGTGACGATAAAGATGCGGGTCTGCGCGGGATAGTCGAAGGGCGAGGCGATGCGCGCCGCGCTCGGGGGCAGGTCGAGGTGGCGCAGCCCGGTCGATGCTTCCGCCGCGCTCCACGCAGTCCCCGGCTCGCCGGGGTCGGCGCCGCCATCGGTCAAGGTCGCCGAAGTAACGAGGATGCCATGCGCCGGCTTTGCGACCGCCGCGGCGAACGGGATCCCCGGATCGATCCAGTTGCGGTTGACCGCGACGTCGGAGTCGGCGCCGTCGGCACGGTCGAGTGCGAGCCACTCGACGGTTTCCGCGCGGGGCACCTCGCCGAGGTCGCGCAACAGCGCGCTCCACGCGCCGAGCTGCATCTCGGCGCGGCGGTCGAGGCCGCGGATCGTCGCGTCGAGGCGTTGGCGCAGACCCGGCTCGGGTGGGTTCTCGGGATCCTCGAGCTGGTGGCGCAGACATTGCGACAGGCGGCGCAGCGCCGTGGCGAGCCGGTCGAGCCCGGCGGCGAGCCGCCCCGCGGCGTCGATGAGGCCCTCGATCGGCGGGCGCGCCTCCGCTTCGATGCCGTAGCCCTGGTCGAGGGCGGAGGCGCGGGCCAGCACCTGGCGGCGGACGAGCGCGAGAAAGGCCTCGAACCCGGGCAGGCCGCGGCCCTCGGCGACGCGCTGATGCCAGCCGTCGGCCGGCAGGATGCGGGCGGCGACCAGGGCCTCGATCAGCGCCGGACCGGCTTCGTCGTCTGTTTCCACAAGGTCGCCGACGCGGCGCTGGAGGCCGCGGGCGCGCGAGCGGCCGGCTTCGGCGCCGAGGATCCAGCGCCGCAATTCCCGCCCTTCCTGGCCCGAGAGCCGCACCGAAAACGCCGAATTGGCGGCGTCCAACAGGTGATGGCCCTCGTCGAAGACGTAGCGGGTGGGGACGCTCGCATCGTCGAGCCCGCCGAGCGCGGCCTGGGCCATCACCAACGCGTGGTTGGCGACGACGAGGCGGGCGTGGCGCGCCGCGCGCACGTTCTTCTCGACAAAGCAGCGGCGGAAATGCGGGCAGGCCGAATGGATGCATTCGCCGCGGCGGTCGGCGAGCCCGTTAACCCGGCCGCGCCCGATCAGCTCGGCGAGCCAGCCCGGAAAATCGCCAGCGACGAGGTCGCCCGCCTGGGTCGCGCCGATCCAGCGGGCAATGAGGGCGAGGGGGGCCACCGTTTGAGCCCCGCGCGCCGTCGCCGCGCGCACCGCGTCCTCGTAATTCAGCAGGCAGAGGAAATTCTCGCGTCCCTTCCTGATGACGACGCGGCGGCGCTTCTGCACCGGATCGGGGTAGAGCCGGTCGAGTTCGCCGGAAATCTGGCTCTGCAGGTTGCGGGTGAAGGTCGAGATCCACACCGCGCCCTGGTTGCGCTCGGCCCACAGGCTCGCCGGCGCGATATAGCCCAAGGTCTTGCCGACCCCGGTGCCGGCTTCCGCGAGGACCGCCTGCGGTGCGTCGGGCCGCTCGCGCGGGGCAAAGGCGGCGCTGACCGCCGCGGCGTAATCGGCCTGTTGCGGCCGCGCCTCGGCGCCGTCTCCGAGGAGCTCGGCGAGCCGCGTTCGCGCATCCCCCGGCGACACCAGCGCGTTGCCGGGAGGGGGCGGGGGCGGGCGCTCCTGCCATTCGGCGAGGTTCTGCCAGACGCGCAACCCGGCAGCGCGGCGGATTCCCCCGGGTTCGGCCGGCGGCAAGGCGGCGAGCACAGCCGGACCCCAGGCCCAGCCGGCATGGTCGGCGGCCTCGGCAATCGTCCGGATATCGGGCTCGGTTTCGCCCCGAAGCTCTTGCAGGAGCGCGCGCGCGGCGGTGGCGAGGGTGACGCAGGCTTCCGCCATCGTGGAGGGCGGCGCGAGGCCGAGCGCGGCGGCGAGGCCGCGCGGGGTCGGCACGCAGAATTGCGCCGGCCGGACAAAGGCGAAGAGTTCGAGGAGGTCGAGCGCGGCAAAGCCGGCCAGGTCGAGGCGCCGCGCGACGGCGCGCATATGGCACACCATCGCGCACTCGCCGCCGTGGTGCGCATCGAGGCGGGCGCGGGCCTCATCCGGCGACAGCGCCTCGATCTCGCCCTCGGGCGACAGCCACAGGATCTCGCGGAACCCGGCGACCAGCGCCGGTGCACGCGGCACCAATACGCGATTGGGCGCTGGCCCTAGCACCCGTGTCCCGCCTCGTCATGCCCGCGTAAGCGGGTATCCGGCGCGAGCAGTTCGGTCTCGCGGTTCCGGATTCCCGCTTGCGCGGGAATGACGGATCGAACGGGGCGCCTTCGCCCGCCGCGCCGGTTGCGGTATCCTTGTCGCATGAACCCGATGATCTACCACATGTGCCCGGCGGAGGCATGGGCGGAGGCGGTCAGGGCGGGCCGGTATCTCGGCTCGGCCGCGGATCAGCGCGACGGCTTCATCCACTTCTCGACCGCCGAGCATCTGGCCGAGAGCGCGCGGCGGCACCGCGCCGGAGAGGCCGGGCTCGTCCTCGTCGCGGTCGAGGCGGCGCGGCTGGGCGCGCGGCTGCGCTGGGAGCCTTCGCGTGATGGCACCCTCTTCCCGCATCTTTATGGCCCGCTTTCTCCAAGCGAGGCGGCGAGCGTCGTCCTATTGCCGATCGGCCCCGACGGCGAGCACGTGTTTCCGGCGCTGAGCTGACGAGGATGGGCGGCGCGGCACCGCGGCTTTTTGCGGACCCCCGATGACCCCGCTCCATGTAAATCACGTGCTGTCGACGTGCCTCCTCACCAGCAGGATTTTCGCCGACCTGATCGATCGCGCTGCCGCCGCGGCGCCGCGTGCGACACGGCTAACCAGTTCCGACCGGCCGGACCGCAGCGCTGATGTCCGGCATTACCACCGCCCCAATCTCGAATGGCGCTTGTTGCCGCGCTCGGTGGTGACGGTGCACCATGATCTGCGCGACGAGCGGGCGTGGATGACGATGCGGTCATTCCTCGCGCGCTATCGCGAAGCCTCTGCCGTTCATTGTCTCAATCGGACGCAAGCGGCAATCCTCGCCGAACACGGGATCGCGCACGCTCGGGTGATCCCGCACGGTGTCGACCGCCGGGTCTTGCCGGTGCCGAGCGAACCCCGGCGGGTGAGCGGCAGCCGCTTATCTCTCGGCATCTGCTCGCGGCGGCATCCCTCGGGCATCAAGGGTGAGGACCGGTTCGCGGCCCTGCTCGGGCATCTCGATCCGGCCCGCGTTTCCTTCGTGCTGGTCGGCGCGGGGCGGGCGCCGGACGCGCGCGAGGCCCGCGCCAAGGGGTTTGACGTCGCCCATTGGGAGCGGCTGCCCTATCCGCTGATGGCCGAGATTTATCGACGAATCGATGCGCTGTTGATCCTCAGCTCGTTCGAGGGCGGACCGGCCAGCCTGCCGGAGGCGCTGGGCAGCGGGGTCCCGGTCATCTGTACGGATGTCGGCATGTGTCCCGATTTTGTCCGCGACGGGGTGAACGGGCTCTTGCTTAGCGGGCGGCCCGCGGTCGACGGCGCGCGCATCATGGCGCTCCTCGATGCGGAGGGGCGCGGCATGAGCGCGTTGAACGAGGGCGCTTTCGCCGCGGCGCCGACAATTCCGGCATGGGAAGCGGTGATGGCCGAATGGCACCAGCTTTACCGGCAAGCCGCCGCGCTCTCGGCGGCCTGAGGCCGCTCGTTTCGGCCGGGGATGCCGTCAGTGGTGGACCAACAATCAGCCGCACCCTCGATCGACCCCCCGGGTCGCGGCGTCATCTTGATCTGCGATCAGGCGGTGATCTGTTCGCCCTTGATCGGCGGAGAGCCGCGCAACAGCGATCAGCCTCAAATCTATATCGAGCTGCTTTCCGGCATCCTCGCGCGCAGTGAGTTTAATGTCGTCTTTCATACGACTAGGCGGGATCGCGACCACAGGGCGACCGCGGCAGCAATCGAGCGCTGGCGGCAGCAGCTTCCGGCGGCATGCCAGCCCCGGTTCCGGGTCGTGGAGGCCGCGCCGCTCGATGCGCTCCTGGGCGATGTCGATCTCTTGGTCTCCTTTGCCTCCCCCGCCCTCGTCGTGGGCTGCCGCCGCGGCCTGAAGCCGGTGCAGATCGGCCGCGCGCTGATCGGCAGCGAGGGGTTCACACACGTTTTTGAGGATTGCGCCGCCTTCGTCGATTGGCTCGGGCGGGGCGTGCTCGGCGCCCGCCTCTCATTGGACGAATATTCGGAATTCGCGAGGTTTGCCGACGCGCTGCGCGGCAGCGCAACGCGCGACCCCATCGTCCGTGAAATCCGTCGCGTGGACGCCTGGCGGATTTCGCCGCTCCAGGCCATCACCGACATCCTCGCCAATCCGGTCGGCGCGCTGCGCTTGTTATTTGGCACCCTCGCCGGGCTGGCAGCGCGGCGTTGAACCGCCCGAAAATCCGGCTGCTAAGAGGCCGCGCGAAGAGGCGCCGGCGCCGCGCCGGCGGGTATTGTCTCGGTTGGTGGCGCGGCGTGCGGATCGAATGCTGAAACCACCCCGCTCGGACGCCACCGGTGGCGGCCGAGACCGGCGCGCTCGACGAGATCGAGAAGACGCCAATGGATGACCGGCCGGCGCAACCCGAAGGCGGGAATCGACCAGGGGTCGAGCCCGAGCCACGGCAGAAAGGGATTGCGTCTGCCATAGGCCCAGATCTCGACCCGGGTCGAGGGCCCGGGGCTTTGGCCGCGGGCATGAAACCCGAAAGTATCGGCGACGATCAGCGTATTTGCCGGCTCGTTGAGGATGCGTGGGCCGGGCAACCCCAGCGCCGTCAGCTCCTCCGGATCGACGCGGAAGGACCCCTGCCGCGTATCGGCGTCCGGCGAATTGGGGGCCGACAGCGCCATCCGCCGTTCCCACGCCAGCCGCTGCGGCGTCAGCCGGTGCGAGCCCGGGACGTAGATGAGGGGCGCAGCCTCGCTCGCGGCATCGTTGAGGTACAGCCACGCTTTGACCGTCGGGTGAAAGGTGTCGGCGTGGATCGCCGTCTGCGGGTCCCGCGGCCCGGCGATCGACCCGGTCAGGATCGTCTGGAGGTAGACCATCGGCGCCGCGGCCGACGAGCCGGCATAGCGAATGAGGTTGCGGTAGTCGGACATCTGGAGGAGTTGGCGGACCGCCGGCAGCCGGTCGAGCACACTCGGCTCGAGCGCGATCCGCCGGGTGACCGTGTCGCCCTCGACCATCTCGCGCGCGCTCGTGCGCAATCCGCGGACCTGCGCGACGAGATCGGCAAAAACCTGGGGCGAGAGAAAATCGCGCTTGACGATAAAGCCGTCGCGATCCAGCGATTCGCGGTCCTCGGGGCGCAGCCGTTTCGCCAGCCGATTGCGCCGCGCCTGCGTCAGCCGGTGGGCGGCGGCGACGCGCGCGGCATGAAGCCCATGCTCGTTGAGCCACCGGTTGGCGATGACCGGATTGCGCTCGAACGACTTCTCCTGGGTCAGCACCCGCGCGAGCCAGAAGGGGGTCAACAAGCTGCGCAGCATCAGGTCTGCCGAGATCCGTCTGAGAGGTGCCACGGGTACGAAAATTGCGCCATCGCGGCGGTCAATTCAATCGGACTGCGCCGACCGGTCTGCGACAACCACCAGGGCGACCGCGTCTGGAAACCCTCCCCCTGGATGGGGGAGGGTTTGGGTGGGGGTGATGCCGCAGCTCTCTCCATTGCAGCGCGCGCGACGCGGCCGGTGCACCCCCACCCCGGCCCTCCCCCATCAAGGGGGAGGGGATGCGAGCCAAATGCGATTGCCCTGACCTACCGCCCGTAGAGGACCCTGCCGTCGGGCAAGGGCTGCGCTCCCGGCGTCAGTGTGGCCGGGTCCCGCTTGCCCGGTCCCATGATGTGTAGAACGGCGGCGCCGCGCGCCAGCAGGTAATCGGCGATGATGCGGCGGTGACAGCGCCACCACACCGCCTCGGCGCACATGATCGCGCAGCGCTCGGTGCGCGCGAGGTCGCACAATTCATCGAGGCCGACGCGGAACGGCTCGGTCATCGCGTAATCGGCGTAATTCCGGAAGGCGGCGCTCTGCCACAGCGTGTTGGGCGAAGCGGGCGCCCCTTTCGGGTGATGGCGCAAGCCGCCGAGCGCGGCGAGGTGGGTATAACCGATGCCCGCCGCCGCGAGCGATCCCGGCACCGCGTCGGCGTTGAATTGCGGGTTGGCGCGCGAGCGCGGCACCGAGCGCACATCGACGAGGCGCTCGACCCCGGCCTCCCGCAACAGCGCGATCAGCTCCTCGGCCGAGCGGGTCGAATGGCCGATCGTAAAAATCGGGTTCGACGGCTGTCTCACGCCTCAATACATGTGCTGGCCGCCATTGACGGAAAGCGTCGAGCCGGTGATGAAACCGGCGTCGTCGGCGACCAGGAAGAGGACGGTGCGGGCGATGTCCTCGGCCTTGCCGAGGCGCCCGACCGGGATCCGCGCGACAATCTTTTCGAGGACGTCCTTGGGGACGGCGCGCACCATCTCGGTATCGACATAGCCGGGCGCGACGGCGTTGACGGTGATCCCGCGCGCCGCGCTCTCCTGCGCCAGCGCCTTGGTAAAGCCGTGGATGCCCGATTTCGCCGCCGCGTAGTTGACCTGGCCGTACTGCCCGGCCTGGCCGTTGATCGAGCCGATATTGACGATCCGGCCAAAGCCGCGCGCCCGCATCCCCTCGATCACCGACCGCGACATGTTGAAGCACGAGGAAAGGTTGGTCTGGATGACCGCGTTCCACTGCTCGAAGCTCATCCGGTGCATCGTCGCATCGCGGGTGATGCCTGCGTTGTTGACGAGGACCTCGATGGGGCCGAGCGCCGCCTCGATCGCCTGGACGCCCGTGGCGCAGGCGGCGAAGTCGCCGACGTTGAACTTGAACACCGGGATGCCGGTTTCCTCGGCGAATTGCCGCGCATTGGCGTCGTCGCTGCCGTAATTCGCCGCGACCTTATAGCCGGCGCTCTTCAACGCCACCGCGATCGCCCGGCCGATGCCGCGCGTCCCGCCGGTAACCATCGCCACCCTCGTCATGGCTTCCTCCCCTATTCGCAACCGTCTTCGTAGTCTTCGTAGGGTGGCTTAAGCGCAGCGCAACCCACCACTCGGCATTCCGGCAGACGGTGGGTTTCGCCATGCTCAACCCACCCTACAGTCAACGCATCAATCGCGCGCGACGCACATCGCAATTCCCATGCCGCCGCCGATGCACAGCGTCGCCAGCCCCTTTTTCGCGTCGCGCTTCTGCATCTCGTAGAGGAGGGTGACGAGGACCCGCGCGCCCGAGGCGCCGATCGGATGGCCGAGCGCGATCGCCCCGCCGTTGACGTTGAGCTTGTCGGGATCGAAGCCGAGTTCCTTGCCGACCGCACAGGCCTGGGCGGCGAAGGCTTCGTTGGCCTCAACGAGATCGAGGTCGCCGACCGACCAGCCGGCCTTTTTCAAGGCGGTCCGCGACGCTGGAATCGGCCCCGTCCCCATGATCGCCGGGTCGACCCCGGCGGTGGCCCAGGAGACGATGCGCGCGAGCGGCTTGAGGCCGCGCCGCGCCGCGGCCTCGGCGGTCATCAGCACGACCGCGGCGGCGCCGTCATTGATGCCCGAGGCGTTGCCGGCGGTCACCGTGCCGTTCTTGTCGAAGGCCGGGCGCAATTTCGCCAGGACCTCGAGCGTGGTGCCGTGCTTGGGGTATTCGTCGGTGTCGACCGTGGTGTCGCCGCGCCGCGATTTGACGATCACCGGCACGATCTCGTCCTTGAAGCGGCCGGCCTTCTGCGCCGCCTCGGCCCTTCCTTGCGAGCGGGCGGCGAAGGCGTCCTGCTGTTCCCTAGTGATCTGCCAGCGCTGGGCGACGTTCTCGGCGGTGTTGCCCATGTGGTAGCCGTTGAAGGCGTCCCACAACCCGTCCTTGATCATCGTGTCGACCAGCTGCGCGTCGCCCATCTTGGTGCCGTTGCGCAGATGGATGCAGTGCGGCGCCTGGCTCATGCTCTCCTGGCCGCCGGCGACGACGATCTCCGAATCGCCGTTGCGGATCGCCTGATAGCCGAGCGCCACCGTGCGCAGCCCCGAGCCGCACAGCTGATTGACCCCGTAGGCGGTCGTTTCATAGGGGATGCCGGCCGCGACGGCCGCCTGGCGCGCCGGGTTCTGCCCTTCGCCGGCGGCGAGGATCTGGCCGAGGATGACCTCCGACACCTCGCGCGGCTCAACTTCGGCCCGGCGCAGCGCCTCCTTGATCGCGACTTCGCCGAGTTGGTGCGCGGAGAGGCCCGCGAGCCCGCCATTGAAAGCCCCGACCGGGGTGCGGGCGGCGCCGGCGATGACGATGTCGTTCATTGGGGATCTCCTGGCAAATATAAGGCACGTTATGTGGGCAGGGCCGGCGAAATCTAAAAGCCGTGTCCGATGCAAGTCCAGATTGCCGGGACGAGCCTCAGGCGAATTGCCCCTTCAGCCACTCGGCGATCGGGCGCCAGACCGCCTCGGGGGCGGCGAGCGAGGCCATCATCCCGATATGGCCAAAGGGCGGGCGCAGGATTGCGGCGCCAGGGATCGCGGCGGCGAGCGGCTCGGCCGAGCGCGGCGGCACGATCTTGTCGCGGCTCGGCAGCACGATGAGGGTGGGGGTGCTCACCTCCGCCGGTCGGACCGGTTGGCCGGCGACCTGCCAGAGGCCGCGCGCCGGGTCATTGTCGCGGTACCAGGAGCGCGCGCATTCGAGCGCAACCGGGCGCGCCAGCGGGACCCCGTCGTTGATCCAATCCTCGAGCGCGACAAAGCCCTTTGCCGCGGCGCCTTCGCGATCGAGCGCGGCGAAGCGGATGAATTTGCGCTCAGCCAGAAACGGATCGAGCGCCATGAACAGGGTCTGGATCACCGACACCGGGACGGGGTCATGAGCGCCGCAGAACAGCGGCAGAAATTCGACCAGCAATCCGAGGAGCTCGGCCGCACCGCGCCGCTCGGCATGGAAATCCCACGGCGTCGCGAGGAGGGCGAGGCACGCGATGTCGGCCGCCCGGCGCAACGCGAGCGCGAGGGCCAGGAGTCCCCCCATGCAGTAGCCGAGAAGCGCGACCGGCCCCTCGGCAAGCGCGACGGCGGCGGCGAGGGCGTCGCTCAGGGGACCGGTGATGTAATCGCTCAAGGTGAATTGTTGCTCGGCCGCGCCGGGTTCGCCCCAGTCGAGCACCAGCGGCCGCAAACCGGCGCCCGCGAGGTGGCGCACAAAGCTGCGCTCGCGCAAGAGATCGAGGATGTAGTGCCGATTGATCAAGGACGGCACGATGAGGACCGCCGGCCCGGCGCTGCTGCTGCCATAGTCGAGCAGCCGTGCCGCGCCATGTCGCCATGGCACCGGCACGCGCGTGGAGGCGCGATGGAACGGGTGGCGGCGGTAGGTCTCGAGCCCGGCGAGGAACGCCTCGGCGCGGCGCCTCAACTCGGCATCGAGGGCAGCGGCGACCCGCTCAGGACCGCGCTCGCGGATTTCGCCGGCGAGCGCCGCCAGCCGGTCGTCTGCCGGGTTTCCCGGCGCGCTCGAGCCCGGCGACGCGCTCGTGCAATTCGTCAACGCGGCGCGCGAGCTCAGCCACAACAGAAGCGCGCTCGCCAGATGGGCCGGCAGCGGCCGCGGCATCAGCCGCCGGTCGAGGGGTGACGCCGGCGCCGGCATCACCCGGGGAGGCTTCGTCGAGCGAGCGGGCGGCGACGGCGAGCCAGCGGCGCAGTAGCCCGGTCATTTCCGGATCGGCGACCAGCGCTGCCAGATACTCCGCCCACAAGCCGAAAAAACGGCGCGCCAGATCGTCTTCCTCGCTCATCGGCGCCACTATAGGGCGTTGACGCGCGCGCGGCAGCACCCGCCGCGGCGGCGCATCCGGTTTGATGAGGCGGATCGGGAGAATCGCTGTATTGTTGCATTGCAGCACATGATTTGCGGTGGGACAGCGGGCCGATGACCAATCCAACCAGCGAGCAATCCGGCGCCCGGAAGCCGACGATCGTCAAGAAATACGCCAACCGGCGGCTCTACAATACGGCCACGAGCAGCTATGTGACGCTCGACGATCTCGCCCAGCTGATCAAGGACGGGGGCGATTTCGTCGCCTACGACGCCAAGAGCGGCGATGACATCACCCGCTCGGTGTTGACCCAGATCATCGTCGAGCAGGAACAGAAAGGGCAGAACCTCCTGCCGATCAGCTTTCTGCGGCAGCTGATCAGCTTTTACGGCGACAGCATGCAGTTCCTGGTGCCCGGCTATCTGGAGCAGGCGATGAAGGCCTTCACCGGCAATCAGGAGCAGATGCGCGACAGCCTGCGCGCCACCTTCGGGATCTTTCCGTTCGGCCAATTCGAGCAGATGGGCAAGCAGAACATCGCGCTGTTCCAGCGCGCCTTGAAGATGCTGTCGCCCTATGCGGGCGAGGCGAAACCGGCCGCGTCCGACGCGGCCCACTCCAAGGGCGAGCCGCCAAAGGGGGAGGATCCTCGCCTGCACCGCCTCGAGACCCAGATCGAGGCGCTGCGCCGGCAGCTCGAGGCGCTCGGCCGCGACCGAAGAAAGACTGAAGCGGTGGGGTTGCGGTCGCCCGGCTAGGCGGCGAGTTCGGTGCTGGCGATGGTCATCGCGGCGACCGGGGAGCGCGGTTGCTCGAGCCACGGGCGATCGAGCGACGGGCGGCCGAAATAGTAGCCCTGCAAGAGGCCGACGCCCTCGTCGCGCAGGATCGCGGCATCTTCCGCCGTGGCGACGCATTCGGCTACGGTGTGGAAGCCAAATCCCTTGGCCAGTCCGAGCAGGTGGCGCAGGAAAACCTGGTTCTCCGTTACTCGATGCGAGATTGTGGATGAACGAGCCGTCGATCTTGACGGTATCGACGGCCAGGCTCTGCAGGTGGCGCAGCGAGGTATGGCCGGCGCCGAAATCGTCGAGCGCGACGCTGCAGCCGGCGTGGCGCAACGCGGCGACGAACCGGGCCGATTCCTCGATATCGTATAGCGCCGCGGTCTCGGTGATCTCGACGATCAGGCGGGAAGCGATGTCGGGCCGGTTGCGCAACTGCGAGACAAGCGCGCGCAGCCACGGCCGGTCGGCCGCCGTCAGGCCGGAAATGTTGAAGCCGAGCCTGACCTCGGGATGCGCCGCCAGCTCTGCCACGACCTTATCGAGGACAAAGCGGTCGATCAGCCGGATAAAGCCAAGCTGCTCGATGACGGGCACGAATTCGCTGGCGTCGATGATCCGCCCGTCCGGGGTGCGCATGCGCAACAGGCACTCGTAATGGTCGACTTCCTCGGTCGTCGCCGCGACCACCGGCTGGAAGGCAAATACGATGCGGTCCTCGCGCAGCGCCGCGCGGACCTGTTCGCTGATCGACAGACTGCGCCGCTGGCGCTCGCGCTGCTCGCCGGTCATCCGGTAATGGTTGTGGCAGTCGCCGCCCGGCGCGCTTGGCTTCGGCGAGCGCGCTCTCGGCCCGGGTGATGACGTCGTAGGAGGTGAGGCCCTGATCGGGAAACGACGGCGCTGCCGATCGACACGGTCGCATAGACCGGTCCGCGCGCGGTCATCACCGGCGTCGCGCTCACCGCGGCCAGGATCTTCTCGGCGGCCGCGGCGATATTCTCCTCGGGGCAATGCGGCAAGACGATGCCGAAGCGGTCGCCGCCGAGCCGGCCGATCAGATCGCTGACGCGCAGGCAGCTGTCGAGCCGACGGCCGATCTCGATCAGCACCGTATCGGCCGCCTCATAGCCGAACATGTCGTTGATCATCGTCATGTTGTCGATGCCGACCGACAGGAACGCCGCCGGGCTGCCGGTGCGCTGATTGGCCGCGATGATCTGGTCGACCGCCTCGCGCAGCCGGCTCTTGTTGAAATGGCCGGTCAGCTCGTCGTAATTCGCCAGCCGCTCGAGACGCGTCTGCTGCGCCTTGCGGTCGCCGATCGCGCGGATGACGCCGAGCATGAGCTGCGGCCGACCGGCGCCGTCGCGTCTCGCCCTGGCCGCGCTCGTGCACCCAGACGAAGCCGCCGGCGGCGTCGCGCAAGCGATACTCGCAGTCGAACGGGTCCTCGGCGTCGAAATGCTCGGCGAGCGCCAGTCTGCCGCTGGACCAGATCGTCGGGATGGATGCGGTTGGCGAAGCTGCGTCCGGTCGCCAGCTCGGCCGCAAAATCGAACTCCGCGGCAGCCAGACGCCCCGACCAGTCCAGCCGATCGCCATCGAGGTCCCAGGAATAGGCGACATCGCCTGCGGCCTCGAGGGCGGTCGAGAAGCGGACCGCCAGCTCGTCGTCGCTAACGGGCATCAGCTACAACCTCGATCGGATTCGCGGCTCGTCAGCGGCTCCGCCCCGGGGGAGCCACGACAACCCTAGCCCGCAGATGTTTAAGAACCTTTAAATGCCGATCCTTTTGCGACGCCGGCGGAACGGAGCCGCACCGGCTATCCCGGGGTGTGCGAGGCGAGGAACGGCAGGACGGCCTGGTTGAACTCGCGCGCCCGGACCTGGGTGAAGGCGTGGCCGCCGCGCGGGAAGATCTTGATCTCGGCGCCGGGGATCAGCCGCGCCAGCTCTTCGGAAAAGTAGGCCGGCGTGACGATATCGTCCTCGGCGCCGACGACCAGGGTCGGCGTCTTGATGCGCGACAGGCTCTCGGTGCGATCGAAGGCGAGGATCGCGTCGATCCGGCTGGCCGCGATCTCGGTCGGCGGAAAGACGGCGAGGTTCTGCGCCTCCAGTTGGCGCAGCCGCTCGTTGTTGCGGCGACCCACCAGCTCGGATAGAGGAACAGCGTGTTGGCCTGGACATAGGCGCTGGGACCGAGCCGCAGCAGGATGTCCTTGCGCAACCCGAACAGCCGGCGGAAATACGCGTCGGGCTTTGTCCAGGTTGCCGACAGGACCACGCTGGCGAGCCGCTTGGGATGCTCGATCGCGAGAATCTGCGCGATCGCCCCGCCGGTCGAATGCCCGACGATATGCGCCCGCTCGATCTCCAGCGCGTCCATCAGCCCGATCACGTCGGCCGCCATGCGGTCGACGGTAAACCCGCTGCGCGTCAGGTCGCTCTGGCCGATCCCGCGATGATCGTGGGTGATGACGTCGAAATTCTTGGCGAAGGCGACCGCCTGATCGTGCCAGAACGAGGCAAACCCGGCGCAGCCCCGACACGAACATGACCGGGAACCCGACACCTTGCCGCTCGTAATAGAGCGCGCCGTCGCCGATTACGATCCGTGGCATCGATCTGCCATCGCCAGACCGGGCGTCGGTATCACCGCCAGGGGGAGCCTGTCAAACGGGAACGCCGCTGGGGCGCCATGCAAGCGCGACGGGGCGGTGCCGCAGGCGTGGCCGCGGCACACCCTGCCTAAAAATTGACACATGAGTGCCGTCCAATCACTGACCCCTCAGTTGTGAGGAACCGGCGCGGCTAACGGATTGAGCGCAGGAGAGGCTGACATTGGCGTTGCCGCTCGCCATATATGCCGGTCGAGGACGGGAAACTGGATCCTCATCGAGTCGACCCCCAGATGACCCAACAGGACCATATCACCAAGGCGCCGCGGGAAAGCGGCAAGGACAGCGCCCCAGCCTACCGCACCGCGGTGTCACGGCGTTCAGCCGGCCGAAAAGGACCATGAGTAACCGGAAACCTGGACCGGGGGTTACACTTTCACTTCAGAACTATTTTCATGTAGATTTTACTTTTTTTAGCAATAGTGAAATGAAAGCACCAGTCAGGGAAATTGACAAAGTGATCAAACAAAGGAAGTCTGGGCTATCGCAGCAAGGCTGAATTTGTCATCGAAGCCTGCAGAGAGCAGATACCGAGAATCAAGGGCAGTACGTCGAAGTTTTCTGAAAGTAGACTAAGAATGACCTATCGATTATCACGAATGTAGCCGCTGCAGAGGTAGACTGAGTCCGATGTATTGTGACGTTCCTTTCACTTTTTTGTACGGAATCGCCTTCTTGCTTGTCGATGACTTGAATAGGCGGAATTTGCGCACTCCCGCTGATCCTCAAGATGAATCTTTCAAGAAAAAGGGTTGGTACAAATCACAGAGCATGTCCTATCTGCGTATTCATCTCGTCTAAAATATGATGAGCATACATGACCCGTGCCCTTTCCCAGGCTTGAAATGGGGAAAACGAGTTGAAAAGGGCCAAAATTACTTCGAGTTTCATGTACTGAATTGCGGACATTTTCTTCTTATCACTCTCCAAATGGCACATACGCTTCCGTGTGTACGCACACGGCATTGAGAGAGCGCCCAAAACTGCCATCAGATGTCATGTTCAACGAATTAGAACACGAACGAAGTTGCACCTATTCGCGGGATTCTCTACTGGCTGGTTTTCCTTTCGGTAAGTTCATCCTCATTTGAGAGTATTATGATTGTATCGCTCCCATTTTCCATTTTCAGGCTTCACGAGAAGTTTTGTATAGGCATCGAAGGTTTTGGCACTTTGATTAGCCAATGCAATCCAATCCGCCGCAAGCTTGCGAGACTTTTCCATCTCCCGATCATAGAGGGCTATCTCGAGTTCCCACTGAAGATACATCTGCTCAAACTCTCTTCTCATCTTGATTTCTCTTTATTCGTAATAGCAAAATTGGATATATATTTCGACGCCTTTCCTATTATTGAGGAAGGCGCACAACGGTCTGCAAGAGTACTTTCTTCCTAATTCCAGACCCTCCAAGGTATTTCGGAAGGCGTCGTGCGCCAGGTCTCTTTCTTGCAAATCGTCTTTTTTTCGAGCAAAAACCATATCAGAATTTATCACAGGCAGGTACAGCATTTTTCGCCTATCTTCGGTATTGTCCCTTTCCGTCACAAATCCGGCCAGCACCAAGTCCTTGTAATAATACCTTAACTTCTCATTCGTTACATGCCTGCGATACTTTCCCCGATAGCAACTTGCAGTCTCTATCGAACTTATGCCGACCCATTGACCATTCGTTCCACCTAATTTCGTGTCTATCTTTGATTCTCTTTCAGCCGCGCTTTCTTGATTCTCTTATTTACGTAAGGGGGGATCACAATGTCTTCCCAAAACGCATAAAGTCGGAGAGAGTCCCGATTCGTTTGCCTTCATT
>CAVTGB010000069.1:0-11889 GCA_963734125.1 uncultured Alphaproteobacteria bacterium | reverse complement strand
CGCCGGTCTCGGGCCGGAAACCCGCGGCCTCATTGATGCCCGCCGCTTCGCACTGATGAAGCCGACGGCGCTCCTCATAAATATCGGGCGCGCTCTGATCGTCGACGAACAGGCGCTTTACGAGGCGTTGCGCGACCAGCGGATCGGTGGCGCCGCGATCGATGTGTGGTGGCGCTATCCGAGCGCGGCGGACGCCAACGCGCGGCCCTCGAACTTCCCGTTCCACGAGCTGCCCAACGTGCTGATGACGCCGCACTGCTCGAGCGCAACCGACGGCGCGCGGGACCGGCGAATGGGCGCGATCGCCAGCAATCTCGACCGCCTTGCCCGCGGCGAGAGCCTGATCAATGTGATGATGAACACTTAACGGCGGAGGAGGGGGCGATGGCTGAGGATCTGGCGTATCTGCCGGCAACGCGGCTCCTGGAGCTGTACCGCGCGAAACAGCTGTCGCCGGTTGCGGTGATGAATGAGACCTTGGCGCGGCTCGAGCGCTATGAGGGCGCGGTCAACGCCTTCGTGCTGTACGACCCGGAGAGTGCGCTTGGCGGCGGCGCGCGCCATCCGAGGCGCGCTGGCAGAGGGGCACGCCGCAGGGGCTCCTCGACGGCGTCCCGGTCGCGCTCAAGGACACGCTCCTCGCCCGCGGCTGGCCGCGCCGCATGGGCTCGCGCACGATCGACCCGAACCAGACCTGGACCGAGGATGCGCCGGCCACAGCCCGGCTGCGCGACGCGGGCGCGGTGTTTTTCGGCAAGACCACGACCCCGGAATTCGGCTGGAAGGGCGCGACCGACTCGCCGCTTGACCGGCATCACCCGCAACCCGTGGAACCTCGAGCGCACGCCCGGCGGCAGCAGCGGCGGCAGCGCGGCTGTCGCTGTTGGCCGGGATCTGCCCGCTCGCGGTCGGCACCGATGCCGGCGGCTCGATCCGCATCCCGGCTTCGTTCTGCGGGATTTTCGGGCTGAAGCCGACATTCGGCCGGGTCGCGGCCTACCCGCCGGGAGCGTTTGGTGACGTTGCTCATGTCGGGCCGATGACGCGCTCGGTCGATGACGCCGCGCTGATGCTCGACGCGATGAAGGGGCCGGATTCGCGCGACTGGTTCAGCCTGCCCGATGACGGCATTGCCTATCGCGACCGGGGTTCGCGACGGCTCGCTCAAGGGCAAGCGCATCGCGCTGTCGCCGACGCTTGGCTATCACGAGCCGGCGCCCGCGGTGCGCGAGGCGGTCGAGCGCGCCGCCCAGGTCTTTGCCGGGCTCGGTGCCATGGTCGAAGAGGCCGACCCGTTTACCGAGTCGCCGATGCCGATCTTCGAGACGCTGGCGCTCGGCGGTTTCTGGGCGTTGCTGCGGGCGCAGACGCCGGAGGCGGTCGCGCGTGATGGACCCGGGCCTTGTCCAGATGTGCCGGCGCGGCGAAGCGGTGACCCAGGAGCGGTATGTCGAGGCGATCGGCAAGCGGGTCGCGCTCGGGCAGGCGTTGCGCCAGTTTTTCGACCGCTACGATCTGTTGCTGTCGCCGACGATGCCGATCCCGGCGGCCTATGCCGACCCGCGCAGCGATGATCTGCCGAGCACGAGCAATTCCTGGACCTGGGTGGTCTATACCTACCCCTTCAACCTGACCAAGAACCCGTCGGCCTCGATCCCGTGCGGGTTTGACGGCGGGCTGCCGCTGGGGTTGCAGGTGACGGGGCCGCTCTTCGCCGACCTCGCCGTGTTGCAGGCCTGCCGCGCCTATGAAGCGGCCGCCGGCCAGTCGTGGCCGAGCCCGGCTCTCACATGCCGCGCTGGCTAAGGCCGAGGGCGCGGCGGGGCCGGAGGTCAAGGCCAAGATCCGGCCGCTCCTCGCTTTGTCATAAACCGGCGCTATGATGCGGCGGTCGAACCAGCAACTACGGGAGGGCAGCGATGGAGCTCTACACCGCCGGCACCGGCAATGGGCAGCGCGCCGCGATCGCGGTCAACGAATGCGGCGTTTCCTGCAAGATCCATGTCCTCAATCTGGGGCAGGGCGACCAGAAAAAGCCGGACTATATGAAGCTCAATCCGACCGGGCGGATCCCGACCCTGATCGATCCCGACGGCCCGGGCGGCAAGCCGTTCACCGTGACCCAGTCGTGGGCGATCCTCATGTACCTGTGCGAGAAGACCGGCAAGTTCCTGCCGAGCGACCCAATCGCGCGGGTGCGGATGTTCCAGTGGATGGCCGAGGGTGCGGCCGATTACGCATCGGTCAACCAGACGATCTTCTTCCTCGGCGCGCGGATGCCGGAAAAGGTGCCGGATTCGGCGGTCAAGTTCTACGAGGACCGGTTCGTCAATCTGTGGCGCTTTGCCGACGAGCAGCTCGCCAAGACGCCCTACCTGGCCGGCAACGAGCTCACCGCCGCCGATCTGGCGGTCTACCCGATCTATGCCGGCAGCAAGGCGCTCCCCGACAATGCCGGGCTCAACCACCTGAAAGCCTGGGGCGACCGGATCGGCGCGCGGCCCGGCGTGCAGAAGGGCATGAAGCTCGAAAACTGAGCGGTGCGTGAATGCCGGCGGACGCGAGACGCCCGCTGCGCGGGCTCCTCAGATGACGTGCTCCCCAATGAGATTTGTTCTGAGACGTCGAATCGCTGCTTGATTCTGCGCGCCGCTAGCGCGACCGCGCTCTCGCGGGCTCGACTGATGCCGCTGGGCCGGCCGGCGCCGTGGGTCGAACTCGGCGCCGACGGCCGGCTTTCGGTGCGGGTCGTGGTGCGCCTCGGACGTTGCCGCTTGTCCGCGGGTGATCGCCGACGGCGCCCCGGTCGAGGCCCGCCAGCGCGGGGCCGCCGACGGCGACTTTCGCCGTCACCGTATGCGTCGCCGAGTGCCGTCCGCGACCGCCGCCTTGACGATCGACGATAAGCCGCTGCCGACGCTGCCGGCGCGCATCGAGCGGATCGCCGATCTTCGGCGATACCGGGTGCCGGATCGCCGGCAAGGCGGTGCAGAATTGCAACGACCCGAACCAGTGGCCGTTTCCGGTCATCGCCAAGGGCGGCGGCGCCGCAAGCGCCCGATCTGGTGATCCATGTCGGCGATTACCTCTACCGCGAGGGTGCCTGCCCGGCCGGGCAGGCCGGTTGCGCCGGCAGCCCCTTCGGCGACAACTGGCCGACCTGGAAGGCCGATTTCTTCGATCCGGCGGCGCCGCTCTTCGCCGCGGCGCCGTGGGTCGTGGTACGCGGCAATCACGAGGTGTGTCGGCGCGCCGGGCCGGGCTGGTTTCGCCTCCTCGATCCCCATCCCGCGCCCTCCGCTTGCGCCGACCGCACCGAGCCCTACCATCTGTCGATCGGTGGGCTCGACCTCCTACCGTTCGACGGCGCCGATGCCGATGATTTTGTTGCCCCGCCGGACAAGGTCGCCGCCTATTCCAAACAGCTGGCCTCGCTCCTGGCAAACGCGCCGCCGCATTCCTGGCTCGTGACGCATCGACCGGTGTGGGCGATGGCGCAGGGCGAGCTGAGTGGCCTGACGACCAACCTGACCGAGCAGGCGGCGATCCGCGGCCATGTTCCCCCCGGGCTCGACATGGTGCTGGCCGGCCATCTGCACGATTTCATCAGCTACGATTTCGGGCCGAAGCGCCCGGCCCAGCTGATCGTCGGCACCGGCGGCGACACGCTTTTGACGCTCGGCCGCACGCCGATTTCCGGGGCGCAGATCGACGGGATGAGCGTGCGCCAGGGTTTCGCCACCGAGCGCTTCGGCTATTTCATCATGGAGCGGGCGAGCGCCGGGTGGACCGGCACGCTCTACGCCCCCGACGATACCGTCATCGCCCGCTGCCAGTTCGCCGGACGCCAGATCGATTGCCGGTAGTTCAATCCGCGGCCGGTTCGAGCGCCTTTGCCGCTTCTGGTTCTAGCGCGGCGGCGATGACATCCTCGACCTTCTCGGCCCAGATGAAGTGGAGCGCGTCGCGTGCCGCCTCGGGGATCTCTTCGTAATCCCGGCGGTTGCGCGCCGGCAGGATGACCGTGCCGAGCCCGGCGCCGGCGGCGGCGACGATTTTCTCCTTGATGCCGCCGACCGGGAGGACTAGGCCGCGCAGGCTGATTTCGCCAGTCATCGCGGTGTCGCTCTTGACCGTGCGGCCGGTCAATAAGGAGACGAGCGCGGTAAAGATCGCCACCCCGGCGGAGGGGCCGTCCTTGGGGATCGCGCCGGCCGGGATGTGGATGTGAATGTCGCTGCTGTCGAAGAGCTTGGCGTCGATGCCGAGGCCGGCGGCCTTGCCCTTCACCAGGGACAGCGCGGCCTGTGCGCTCTCCCGCATGACGTCGCCGAGCTGCCCCGTCAAAATGAAGCCGCCCTTGCCGGGGATGCGGGTCGCTTCGACGAACAGGATGCCACCGCCGACCGGGGTCCAGAAGAGACCGGTCGCAACCCCGGGGGTGCTGGTGCGCATCGCCACTTCGTTCTCGAACCGGGGCGGCCCGAGGATCTCGTGCAGATCCTCGGCGGTGACGCGGATGTGGGCGGCGCTATCCTCGGCGATTTTCATCGCGGCGCTGCGCAACGCCGTGCCGATCTCGCGCTCGAGGTTGCGCACCCCGGCTTCGCGCGTGTAGTCGTGGATGATCGCGTGCAGCGCGTCGTCGCTGATTTCGGCCCGGCCGGCTTTGAGGCCGTTGGCGGCGAGCTGGCGGGCAACGAGATAGCGCCGCGCGATCTCGAATTTCTCGTCCTCGGTGTAGCCCGGCAGATCGATGACCTCCATGCGGTCGCGCAGGGGCCCCGGGACGCTGTCGAGCACGTTCGCGGTGGTGATGAACATGACGCGCGAGAGGTCGAACTCGACGCCCAGGTAATTGTCGCGAAAGGTCGAGTTCTGCTCGGGATCGAGGACTTCGAGGAGGGCCGAGTTGGGGTCGCCCTGAAAGCCGCGGCCGAGCTTGTCGATCTCGTCGAGCATCATCACGCATTGGCGGCTGCCGGCGCGGCGGATGCCTTGCAGGATGTTGCCCGGCAGGGCGCCGATATAGGTGCGGCGATGGCCGCGGATCTCGGCTTCGTCATGCACGCCGCCGAGGCTGACCCGGACGAATTTGCGACCTGTCGCGCGCGCGATCGACTGGCCGAGCGAGGTCTTGCCGACCCCGGGCGGCCCGACAAAGCACAGGATCGGGCTGCGGCCGCCCGGGTTGAGCTTGTGGATCGCGAGAAATTCGAGGATGCGCCGCTTGATCTTTTTGCAGGCCGTAATGGTCCTCGTCGAGGATGCGGCGCGCTTCGGCGATATCGATCGGCGGCTCGTCCTCGACCGCCCAGGGCAGCTCGATCAGCCATTCGAGGTAGGTGCGCGCCATCGAGTACTCGCCGGCCGCCTCCGGCATGCGTTCGAGCCGCGAGACCTCCTTCCTGGCGTGGGCCTCGATGTCGGGCGGCATCTTGGCCGCCTCGATCTTGCGCCGCAGCTCGGCGATCTCCTGGCTCTTGGCGTCGTCGCCTTCGCCCAGTTCCTGCTGGATCGTCTTCAATTGCTCGCGCAACAGGAACTCGCGCTGACGATCGTCGATCGTCTCCTTGGTGCGGTCGCTAATCTGGCGCGACAGCCGCAGCACCTCGAGCCGGTGCGCCAGGAGGTCCGAGACGCGTTCCAGCCGACGCTCGATCGCGATTATTTCGAGGATCTCCTGCTTCTCGACCGGGGTGATGTCCATAAAGCTGGCGATCAGATCGGCGAGCGCCGGCGCCGAGGTCACGCTCTGTACGGCATTGACCAGCTCGGCCGGGGTCTGCGGCAACAGCTGCAGGGTTTCGTGCGCCAGATTGCGCAGATTGACGAGGCGCGCCTCGATTTCCGTGCTCTGTTCGGCGGATTCGGGTATCGGCTCGACGCGCGCCACGAAAAACGGATAGCCGTCGAGGAACTCGATGACGCGAAACCGGCGCTCGCCCTGGCAGATCACATGATGGCTGCCGTCCGGGCTGGTGACATAGCGCAGCAGGTTGGCTTCGGTGCCGATGCGATGCAGATCGACCGGCATCGGGTCGTCGGCCGTGGCCTCGCGCTGCAACAGGAGCCCGACCGGGCGATTGAGCCGGATCGCGGTCTGCGCCGCGACGACCGAGCGTTGGCGGCCGAGCGTCATCGGCAGCACGATCCCCGGAAACAGCACGAGGTTGCGGGTGGTGATCAGGATCAGCGCATCGGCCGGGACCGAAGCAACCGATTCAAGCCCAGCCGGCGCGGCTGCGGTGGCAGCGGCGGGTGGCGGCGTGCCGGCGTCGGGCATCGCCGTCCGGGGTTCTTCGCGGTCCATCACCGCACTCCCTTCTCTAGGCGCAGCATCAGGCAGCCATTGGCAAGATGCCGGCCGGAAATCGTGAACGGCACCGGCGGCAAATCGATCCGCCGCTCGAAATGCCCGTAGGGGATCTCCATCCGCAGGATCCGCGCCTGCTGCAATTCAGCCGGCAGCGGGCGCTCGCCTCTGACGACGAGGGTGCCGGCGTTCAAGGTGACCTTGACGCGGTCGAGTTCGACCCCGGGCAGGGCGATGAGGATGGTCAGCGCTTCCTCGGTCTCGAAGACGTCGATCGGCGCCTCCCAGTGCGGCGTCGCGTGGTGAAAGAACTGCCGGCGCAGGCGCTCGGCGCGCTCCATCGCCGCGCAGGCCTCGGCCCACATCAATGCATCAAGCTGGCGTTTCGGCATGACCCACTCCGCGCCGTCAACCGCCGGGTTCGGCGCCCCATCATATGATGCTGAAATTTCGTGGTGGAAGGAGCGGGGGGCGCCGACGGGCGATCGCGCGCCGCCCCATCAGATCGGGTAGTAGCGGATGCGGAAGGCGGCGCTCAAGAGCGCGATCCCGAACAGGAGCGCATAGGCGCCCAGCCACCAGGACAGCGCCACCACCCCGGCCGCCGGGTGCACGAAGAGGGCAATCCCGAGGAGGAACGACAGGGCGCCGCATGCCACCAGCAGCCATTCGCCGCTGAAGCGGATGAGAGCCAACCCCGCGGCGGCCAGCGCCACCCCGGTGACGCAGCGCCCACAGCGCGATCAGGTAGATCAGCGCGACCAGCGCCGTCCCCGGCCAGGTGAAGACGACAACGGCCAACAGGATGTCGAGGATGCCCTCGAGCAGCAAGCGCACCCGAGCGGCCATGCCGGCGCGCCACGCGCAGCCCGGCGATTAGCGCGAAGACGCCGTCCAGCAACGCATAGACGCCAAACAACAGGATCAGCGCCGTCGCGGTAATCCCCGGCCAGAAGAAGGCGATGAGGGCAAACAGGATCGCCGCGACGCCGCGCAGCGCCAGCGCCCCCCAATTGCCGATCAAGATTGCCGCCATCGCCATGCTCCGTGAAATCGCCGCTCAACCAGTTCAATGCACCATCGCCTAGCCAGATGCCATTGTAGGCACACATCGGGGAACGATTGCAGAGGATGCGCTGCCGTCGATCAGCTGCTTTTTCATGGCGGGACTTGCGGCGCGAGAGATCACCCCCACCCAACCCTCCCCCATCGAGGGGGAGGGCTTTCGTCCGGCACTTTATATAGACGACGTGCGGCCTGCGGGCTGCTGCGCTGATCGCAAGCATCATCTCAATCGCCCTCCCCCTCGATGGGGGAGGGTTGGGTGGGGGTGAAGCGGCTAGTTCGGCGACCGCCGCGCTAATTTCCTGTCGTTGGGCATAGGCGAGCGGCGCGAAACCGGGTATCAGCGTGCCCGCGATAATTTGTGAGGCGATGGTGGCTTTGATCAGCGAAGCGACGGTGGCGCTTGTCGAGGGGATCGCCGCCGAGGCGGAACGCATCGCGACGCCGTGCGGCGACGGCGCAATGGTGTGGCGCGCCTGGGGCAGCGGTCCGCCGCTGGTGCTGTTGCATGGCGGCTATGGCTCATGGACGCATTGGATCCGCAACGTCATGCCGCTGTCCCGGCGGTTCCGGGTGATCGCGCCCGATCTGCCGGGCCTCGGCGAATTGGCGACCCCGCCCGAGCCGTGGAGTGCGCAGGGCCTGGCGGCGATCATCGCCGAGGGCCTCGGGATCGTCGTGCCGCGGGGCGAGCGGGTGCACCTCGCCGGGTTCTCGTTCGGCGGCGTCATCGGCGGCAATGTCGCCGCGCAGCTTGGCGAGCGGGTCGCCACCTTCACCGTGGTCGGCTCGAACGGGCTCGGGCTCGAGCGCTCGCCGACGCCGCTCAAGCGGGTCGCGCCAGGCGCGGGCGACGAGGAGGAATTCGCCACGCACCGCTATAATCTCAACCAGCTGATGATCGCCGATCCAGACAAGATCGACGAGCTCGCGCTCTATCTGCAAAAGACCAACCACGCGCGCGCCCGCATGCGCAGCCGGCGGTTTTCGCGCTCCGGCGCGCTGGTCGAGGCGCTGCCGCGAGTGACCGCGCGGCTCGATGGCATCTGGGGCGAGCGCGACGCGACCGCGGTTCCCCATCTCGACGAGCGCGCACGGATCCTGCGCAGCTTTCAGGCGAATGCGCGGTTTGCCGTAGTGCCCGGGGCCGGTCACTGGGTCGCCTACGAGGCGCCCGAGCGGTTCAACGCGCTGATTGGCGAATTCGCCGCCGGCTGAGGCGGGGCGGCACCCGCCCCGGCTCACCCGTGCCCGAGCGGCACCAGCAGCAGGTAGCCGTTGAGGGTCAAGAGGATGCCGCCGATGGCGAGGACGCCGCTGACCCCGAGCAGCGTCGGCGAGGACGCCACAATAGCGACCGACCCGAGCACGATCGCGATCTGGAGGAGCGCCTCTGCGTATTCGAAATTGGGGGTTTGCGCCGCCGCGTGGTCACGCTCGGCGTCCCACTCCTGCGCTTTCGCCAGCAGCTCCTTCTTGCCGGTACCGATTTTGCCGGGCGCCTTCGCCGGCTCGCTCTCGTAGCGCGCCGCGGTGTCGCGGTAGCGTTTGACGAGCTCGGAGACATGGGCGCCGCGTTCGGGCGACAGTCCCGGGGCGCCCGCGGCCGCCGCTTCGAGCTGGTCAGCGGCGATTTGGTACTGCAGCTGGCGCATATATTTGGCCTGGTAAAACGCGTAGGTATCCGAGGCGTGGATATTGGCGCTCAGCATTTCCTTCGTGGCGTCGGCCCCGCCCAGCGCGGCGATCGCCAACAGCATCGCGGCGACGCCGACATAGATCGCGGTCAGCCGCCGGAACCAGTCGGGGGCAGGTTCGGCGTGAGCGTCGTGTTCCGAGGTTTCGTGGATCTGCTCGGCGATCTCGTGCGCTTCCACCTCTTCTCCTCTCGCTTACCGGCAGGATCAAGCGGTCTGTTCCCCGGCAGGCCCGTACCGCATTGAGGCGCGCATGCGGGAGACAATCCGCTCGACCGGAGTCGGCGAACACTCTAGCATGCAAGACTTGCCGGTCGCGAGTGTGCGGCGCCGGTCCGCGGCCGGCCGCCCGGGAAGGGGAGACGGGGTCAGCAATAATCGCCGATGAATATCAACCAGCTCATTGCGCAGCACGGCGCGTTTTTCTACTTGATCGCGTTTACGTGGACGTTTCTCGAAGGCGAGACCGTGGTAATTTTTGCCGGGTTCGCCGCGGCGCAGGGTCTGGTTGATCCGCTGTTGCTGCTGATCGCCAGTTGGCTCGGCAGCTTTTCCGGCGATCAGTGCTATTTCTGGATCGGCCGCCACTTTGGCGTCAAGCTGCTCGACCGTTTCCCGCGCTGGCGCAAGGGCGTCGCCTCCGCATTGCAGTGGCTCGAACGCTACGATGCCGGCTTCATCCTGTCGTTCCGCTTCATCTACGGCGTGCGCAATGTCTCCTCGTTTGCCCTGGGGCTGAGCACGGTTCGCTGGGATCGCTTTCTGTGTTTGAACTTCGCCGCCGCCGGGCTGTGGGCGGCGAGCTTTGTCGCGGTCGGCTATTTTCTCGGTAATGCGTTTCGCGCCGTTCTCGGCGATCTCGCCCGTTCGTTCAGTCTCGTAATGCTCGGCGTTTTCGTCGCGATCGCCCTTGGCGTGTGGCTGCTGCATCGGCGCCAGCGCCGCCGCCAGCCGAGTATTCTGCCGGGCGCCGACGTCGTGCTGCCGCCGACCTGACCGGGGCGGGGTTACGCGAGGATTGTGATCGGGCTGCCGATGGCGAGGCCGAGCGTCCGCTCGGCGCGTCCGGCATTGACCGCGATCTCGACGAGGCCATTCGAATTGACGTACCAGAACGCCTCACCCGGCGGCACTGCCGAGAAGGTCGGCGCGTGGGCGATCGTGTGCCCGCCGGCACCGAGCCGCACGCTTGGGCTCAAAGATTCGCCGCGCAGTCCGGTCAGGGCATTGCCGTAATGATCGATATAGACGATTTCTGCCAGATCGTCGGGCCAGTCGGGGCGGCGCTCCGGCGCGATGCGGCTGCCCAGCGCGGCGGCCGGCTCGCCCAGCGCCAACCGTGCCGCGACCGGCGCGAACAGGTCGCGGCCGTGAAAGCTCGCCGACAGCGCCGGCGGATTCCAGCCGATTTCCCAGCAACAGGGGCTCGCGGCACGCCGCAGCACCAGTTCGAACAGGCCATTGTCGGGCCCGACATAGACGCGGCCGGCGGCCTCGGCGATCAGGCCGCGGCGCGCGCCGCCGACCCCGGGATCGACGACGCACAACAGCACCGTCCCCGCCGCAAACCACTCGGCATAAGCCGCCAGGAGATACGCCGCGGGCTGGGGCTGCCCCGCCGGGGCGTCGGCAAAAAGCTGGATCACCGGCACGCCGGGTGCGCGCTGGTGCAGGACCGCGTGGACCTGCCCGGTATAGGGGCCGGCGAGCCCGAAATCGGTGAACAGGACAATCATCGGATGACTATGGCGCCGCCATCTGCACCGCGACAAGCTGGCCGGTTCTTGAAAAAATCGCTGGTTTGCGTATCGTCGCTCGCGTGGGGAGTTTGTTTATTGGGGGACAGCATGAAAAAAATCGTTCTGCTCGCGGCGCTGGTTGCGGCAGTGGCGCTGCAGCCGGCCTTGGCGGCAAAAAAGGCGGCGAGCAGCTGCTATTCGCAGAGCGCGCTCGAGGCTGATGCGGGGCTGCGCTACATGAACGATCTGATGATTGTCAGCTCGGTGTGCCAGGACACGGTTTATGCCGAATTCCGCCTGCGCAACCGGGACGTGATCCTGGGGTATCAGAAGGCGCTGATGGCGCATTTCCACGGCGCCGCGGGGTTCGACCGGTGGAACACCGCGCTCGCCAACCAGGCGGCGTCGAAGCAGTCGGGCAACTTGCAGCTCTGCCAGCAATCGGTGGCCCTGATGAAGCAGGCGAGCGCCCTCGACCCGAGCGGTTTCCGGGCCTTGGCGGCGGCACAGGCGGCGAGCGACACCGCGGTCGTCAAATGCGGGAAATAGGGCGCTGAGCGCGGGCGCGGGAGCAGCGATACCCACCCGGGCGTAAACTGCCGTATAGTCGGCGAGAGCTGGAAGTGGAGGATTGTCATGGCGCGAATCGTCCTGGGGATGGGTAGCTCGCACACCCCGATGCTGAACGCACCGCCGACCGACTGGCCGCGCTTCATCGAGCGCGATTCGCAGCGCACCAATCTGCTCGATGTCGAGGGGCGGCTGACCAGCTATGAGGCGCAGTTGAAGCACGCGCCGGCGGGCATCGAGGGCGAGATCACCCCCCAGCGCATGGAGGCACGGCACGCCACCGTCCAGGGGGCGATCTCTCGCCTCGGCGATTTTCTGCGCGAAGCCAGGCTCGACGCCCTCATTGTCGCCGGCGACGACCAGGAGGAGCTCTATCACCACGAAAACATGCCGGGCATCCTCGTCTATTACGGCGAGACGATCCGCAATGTGCCGCTGGAGCCGGTGAAAGAGCCCAATTGGGGATGGCGGGCGAGCGCGCGCTGGCACGAGGAAAAGGTGC
>CAVTGB010000068.1:0-36625 GCA_963734125.1 uncultured Alphaproteobacteria bacterium | reverse complement strand
CTGGCGTTGTTGCTCGACTACAGTTGCGTATTGCTGGCACCGATTACGGCGGGGGCGGCGATGCCGGATATGCCGGCGGCGACAGCGGCGGCGGGACCGACTACGGCGGTGGCGGCAATTCGGGTGGCGGCAATTCGGGCGGCGGCGATTTCGGCGGTGGCGGCGATTTCGGCGGGGGTGGCGATTCGAGCGGCGGTGATTTCGGCGGCGGCGGCGACAGTTCGTCCTGCTGAAACGCGACCAGCCGGGGGCTCAATGCCCCCGGCTGGCGGTTCGACGCTGAAGCTTAACGAGGCGCGCTGTAGCTGACTACCAGAGCCAGGTCTCGGGGTTGTCGTAGGGGCGGCCGTCGAAAACCGCGATCAGCCCTTTGATGCAGCGGACGGTGAACCAGATCAGCGTCAGAAGGAGGAGCACCCAGAACACGGCCATGTGGATGTAAGCCGTCAGTGCGCTGATCAGGGCGAACAGCAGCCCTATCCAGAATGTCCGGATCTGGAGCTCATAGTGAGACTGCACCCAGGCCGGCTGGGCGTCGTGGTTTATGAGGGCGAAGATGGCGCAGATCAGGGGGACGACAGGGCCGGTAACCAAGCCAACCAGGTAAAGAATATAGATGGCCTTCACCGTTCTTATCTGCGCCGGATTGCCGGTGCTGACCATGCTGCCAGATACGCTCACGGGAGCCTCCTCGGTTTTCGGCGGGACGGTCCGGTTCACACAACGCCGGTGCCTAAAAGGATAGCAGACGCACTGCTTCTGCGCAAATATGCCGCCTCCAGCGTAACCCTACGTTGCGTGAAGTATGTCTCGGTAAGGCGGTCCGGCACCTACCAAAGCCAAGTCGTCGGGTTGTCGTAGGGGGAGTCCTCGAAAATCAATTTCAGCCCCTTGATGCAGCGGATCGTCCACCAGATCACCGTGAGAACAGCGAGAAGCCAGCCAATGTAAATCATCGTTGTCAGCAGGCTGATGACCCCAAACAAGAGGCCGATCCAGAAGGTTCGTATCTGCATCTCGTAATGGGTCTGCAGCCAGGTCGGCGCCGAGTCCCGGTTTACGTAGGCGAGGATGACGCCGACGATCTGAACGATACCGGGGATGACCCACCCGACAAGGTAAAGGATGTATACGACCTTCGCCGTACCTGATTGCGCCGGATCGTTGGCGCTAACGATGCTGCCAGATTCACTCACGGGAGCCTCCTCCACGCCGGTGCCTAAAAGGATAGCAGACGCACCGCTTCTGCGCAAATATGCCGCCCCCGGCGTAACCCTAGATTGCGTGAAGAACATCCCGGTCAGGCGGCCCGGCACCTACCAAAGCCAAGTTGCAGGGTTTTCATGTGCTGCCCCTTCCGACAATAATTTCAGCCCCTTAACGGACCGAACGATCCACCAAATAAAAATGAAGGCGGCAAAAAAAAGGCCGACGATGAGGATCGCCGTCAACAGGCTGAGAAACCCGTAGAGAAGAGCGATCCAGAAGCTACGGATCTGGAATCGGTAGTGGGTTTTGACCCATTCCGGCGCGTCCGCCCGGTATACGTAAGCCATAATGAGGCCGATGATCGAGGTCACCCCGGCGATCAGGCTGACGAGATAGAGGATGTAGACGGCTTTGGCGGCATCGCCCTCGGCCGGGTCGTGTCGGGCCGTCACCGGGGGGATTTGCGTCATCGGCGCAAGCCTTTAGGCGCGGAATCGGCGGCGGCTCGACGCTCCGCTTTCCTGTCCTCGCCGCTGCTTGCCGATAGCGGTCAGGCGGCGGCTTTTCGATTGGCCGCCAGCCGCTCATCGACCTGCGCGACCGTTTGATCGACGGTCGCGTTGCGCACGCCCATTTGCGCTGCGATCAGCTGCACCAGCCGGTCGGTCCGCTCGATGTTGGGGACGCCGTTGTTGAGCGCGCGGGCGGCCGAAGACGGGCGCACCAGATCATTGGCGGCCGCGGCGTATTTCTCGAACGGCACCAGATCGTCGGGCGAGGCGCCGAGCTTTTCGCAGATGCCGCACACCCAGTTGTAGACGGCCCGCGAGGTGGCGATGTCGTGGTGCACCGCATCCTTGATGTCGATCGCGCCGTCCTTGGTGACACAGCGATAATTGCCGGTCAGCAGCATCGCCCATTTGGCCAGCGGCACGAAAATCGAATTGTGCACCCGCAATTTGACCGGCAGCTCGATCGCGCCGTCACCCGGGTTGTAGCGGGCCGCGTCGACATCCTTTTCCATTTGCCGCAGCACCGCGGTTGCTGTGTCGGAATCGAAGCGCGCCACCTTGAAGTTGGTCGGGAGCGTGACCTGCAGCACGTTGATCTTTTCGCCCGGCGGGCGGATCGCCTGCGGGTCGGGACTGCACAGCGTCAACCGCCCGGGCTCGAAATTGTCCCAGACGCTCGCATCGGTATACGCCGGCTTTAAGGGGTCGGTGTTGAGCCCGGGGATGCGCTTCAGGTAAGGCAGGGGCGGCATGTTCATGATCGACATGCACGGCACCTTCGAGCGCGCCACCGCATCCAATAATTCGCGCACGCCGGGCGAGCGGTATTGCGGCTCCTGCATTGCGAGCGCGATCAGGTCGTAGTCGGCCGGCTTGACGTCGGCGACCCCGGCCGCCCTGAGGCTACCCGGCAATTTGCGCGAAGTCGAGTTCGATCGGTTCCTTCCTACCGCGGATCGGCAGGCGCACGCGGGCGCCCTCGCTGTTGAACGCCTCGACCTCGTTGGGCAGGCACACCATCGTGATCTTGTGGCCGCCGAACAACAGCTTGGTCGCCAAGAGCGACCCGTAGGAGGCCCCCAGGGTGAGTACGTTGTACGCGGGCATATGAAATCCTCCCGAGCGAGCGGCGCCATGCGCGAAATCTCGCCGCCGACCTTGCCGGATGGCGGCCCAGAGGGCAAGCCTCTCCACCCGATGGCGTGATGCGGCCCGGCGCGCACCTTTCCCCGGCCACCTCGCCTTGCCCTGTTTCACCTGTTAATACTGGGGAAAAACAGGTGCCGATGGGTGTCAAAAAGCGGCTACGATTCCCATTGGGCCAAACCGCTCAAAGTCCGCAGTTCGGGTAATTTGGGTATAGGCAGTATGGATATGCCGGGGTCGCGGGGTAGCAGTATTGCAACGTGCTGGCGGCTGCTGCATCGCTCAGCCTCGCCTTGATCACAATTTGCTGCGAGTCGACGTGCGTTATGGGGTCTGCTGCGAAAGAGCGGTAGAATTCGCTGGCCGCCTCACTGTGCGGCTGCCGATTGGGCGGGATCTTCGTTGCTGGAACGACTGTCGTGATTGACGTATCGCCGCCGCCACGACGTTCCGGCCGCCGTGCAGTGGTGTTTTTCTGTTCGTTCATCCCCGCGCTGATCGCGAGCCTGACTTACGTTTACCTACGGCCGGCCGAATACCGCGCCGCAGCACGGCTCCAGATTGCCCCTGCCGCCGCTGTCACTCAACCGACCGGGGCGCAGAGCACGCCGACGCTGACCACAGACGCAAAATCGTTTTTGACCGAAGTCCAGATCCTGACGAGCCGACCGCTGCTGGAGGACGTCATCGGGCGCCTCAAAAGCAACGGTCCCCTACCCGAACTGGGCCCCGACCCGATCGGCACGATGCAGCAGATGTTGCACGTCGAGCCAATTGCCGGGACTCAAATCGTCGAGTTGGTGGCAGAGGGGCAGTCGCTGGAGTTCCTGCCCCGTCTCGCCAATACCGTGATCGACGCCTATCGCCAATACATCGCCGATGCCTATAAAGCGCAGGCTTCCACCACCTACGGCGATCTCACCAACGAGGTCAGCGCCCTCGAACAGCAGGTGGCGCAGCGGCGACAGGCGGTCGACGCGTTCCGGGGGCGTTATGACATCGTGTCGATCGAGCACAAGGAAAACGACGTCCTCGCTCAGATCGAAGGCTTGAGCCAATCTTATACCGACGCCAACGGCCAACTGGCGAAGGCGCAGGCCCACTTGCAAAGCCTCAAGGCAGCCGCCGCCGCAGGGAAGGGCGTTGTCAAGGCCAAGGACGACCCGACGCTCGCCGATCTGGAGCGACGCGTCTCGGAGCTGCGAGAGCAATGGCGCGAGCAGCAGCTTCGCTACACGTCGAACTACCTAGCGGTCGATCCCGATGCAACTTCACTTCGGGCTCGGCTGGAAAACCTCGAACAACAGGTGACGTCGCAGCGCGCGGCAAGCGTGCAGGCGGCGCTAGCCGAGGCAGAGGAGGACGTATCGGCCGCCCAGACGACGGTTGCGCAGTTGCGCCGCGACGTCGCCGCCAACCAGCAGCAAGCAAAAGAGTTTGCGACGCACCTGAACGAGTACAAAGCCCTGCGGGAGGACCTCGACCACTTCGAGAGCATGCATCGCGCCGCGCTCGATCGGCTGACCAAACTGCAGGCAAGCGAGCAGGAGAGAGCGCCGCGGGTCGAGTTGGTGGAAGCTGCCGTGCCCAGTCGCCAGCCGTGGCGGCCCAATTATCGCCTCGATGCGCTGATTGCCGCCGCCGGCTCGCTCACGTTCGGGCTGTTTGCGATCTGGTTCAGTGAGCTGATCGCCGGACCGCCGGCCTCGACAGGGATACTGGTGCAGCACGCCTGGGTGCCGACAATGCTTGGCGGCGCAAGGGCGAACCTGTCGTTGGCGGCGGCCGGCGGCAGTGTCGTCCAATTGCCCGCACCCGAACCGCTAGCGCGAGAGCTTGGCGGTGCCGAGATCGCGGCGCTCGTCAACGCCGCGACGGAGAACTCCCGGTTGGCGGTTGTGGCGTTGCTGATGGGCGTGGCAGAGGAGGAACTCGCTGCGCTGCGTTGGGAGGAAATTGACCTGCCGGGTAACGCGGTCCGCGTTCCCGGCAAGGCGGCCCGTACCAGGCCGCTGATGGAGCCGCTCCGGGGGCTGCTGGCAGCGCGCCGAAGCGTCGATGCCGATGCCACCTGGGTTCTTCACAACGCGGAAAGCGGCCGGCTGGAAATCGCCGAGATCAACAAGCTCGTTCTCTATGCCGCCTATGATTCCGGGCTCGATCGGCCGGAGGATGTAACCCCGGCCGCGCTCCGTTACACCTATCTGTGCAGCCTGATCCGCCAGGGAATTCGAGCTGCCGACATCGCCAATGTCATGGGCCCGGTCCCGCAGCAGCAACTGATCGCCTGCATACAAATGCACGCGCCGCGCGAGCGCCGTCCGCTGGAGCTGATCGATCGCATCCTGCCGGCGTTGCGTGAATTCGCCAGCCGCGCGACCGGGTGAGATCCTGGTGTCGCCTTTGCGGACCAGCACGGGTTTGGTTGTCGCTGTCTGCGTCATCGCCGTCACGATGCACATTTCGGCGGTGGCCTCGGGCACCAGCCGTTTGCCGCCAGAGCCAACCGTCCCGACGAACCTGCCGGTCGATGTGTCACTGGCTTTTACAGTCACCGTCTGTCTCGACGAGGTCGATTTCTCGATCGCCTGTCGCCAACGCGGTTTGCTGGAGGTGCAGCGCCGGCTCGAACAGATCCTCCTCGACGACTACGCCAATGGTAACACCACCGGCGATCTTCGGGTGGCGTTTTGGTTGGAGGTCGAAGGCCAAGACCAGGTTCGGTTGCTGCGCGAAGCCGAAATTCGGGCGATCGAAGCGGTGACCAGCAAGCTTCAGAGCGGCCGTCCGTCGCAGTACGCGCTACTGCGCGAGTGGCATGACGCGGCGCAGCTCGAAGCGATCAGCGGCCGGAACTGGAAGCATGACTGGGCGGCGCGGACACATCAGTATCAAATCGGACCGTCGCGCTACCGGCTGGCGCATTTCAAAAGCGGATAGCCCCGAGCCTCTGGATGCACCATTGCCAGAAGTGCCGTCGCCTCCCGCCGGCATCAGCCTTACGGCGGGCGGGAGAACCTGGCGCATCGGATCTGGCCTCCTTCATCGAGGCGATCGTCAGCGCAAGCTCCCCGCGGCCGCCCGTGGGCCGGACCAGCCCCACCGCGAGGCAGGCCCCGGCTGCGCCCGGCGAATTCCGCGCAAACATCAGCAAGCATCACCCACGCTTTATCGATAGATACCCCGAAAAACTATGACAAATTAAATACATTCTTAAACATCATGCGTTAACCGTGCCGTCGGGCTAAGTCGTACGTGGGGGAAGCACATGGGTACGATCAGGGCGTTTCTGTCGCTGGCCGCGATCGTCTCGCTGCCGGCATGCGCGCCGACGGTCTGGGAGAGGCCAGGCACGACACCGGCCGAGTTCAGCGGCGACGTCGAGCAATGCCGGTCGATTGCCGAGGCGACCGGGCGCTGTATGATCTCGAAAGGATATGTTGCAGACGCATTGGGGCCGCCGCGCGGTTCCCGCACCTTGACCGCTCGCTCGGTTGAGACAGCAAGCCTGACCGGCAATGCCGGCATCGTATTTTATCGCGGCGCCTCGGCGACCGACCTGCTGCAGCTCGTAAATCGCGACCGCCTCGACAAATCTCACGCCCTCGCAGAGGGTGCTGGTGCGCTGAGCGACACGGCTCCGAGAATCGATCTGCTGGCCGATATCGAAACCGGCGCGCTGTGGCGGAGGTGGTTCTCCAGTTCCTGGTGGCTATAGGAGGATCGCTCATCCAGCGGGGTTGCCGGGCTGCCGCCGCTCTGCCATTGCCGCGAGGATCGCGGCCAGCCCGGCGCGGTAATTCGGATAGTGCAGCGCCACACCGAGCTCGTCCTTGATCAACCTGTTCGAGACGCGTTTGTTGTCGTCGTAGAAGCTTTGCGCCATCGAGGACAGCCCGGCTTGGTCGAGCGGCACCAGCGGCGGCGGCGCCATCCCCAATAAGCTGGCGGCGTGGGCAATGACGGCCTCGGATGCGGAAGGCTCGTCGTCGCACACATTATAGATCGCACCGGGGCGCGGTCGGGCGATCGAGGCGATCAGCACGCTCGCCAGATCCTCGACATGAATGCGCGAGAAGACCTGGCCGGGTTTGTCGATCCGTCTTGCGGTGCCGGCGCGCAGCGTATCGAACGGGCTGCGGCCCGGCCCATAGATGCCGGCCAGGCGAAAAATGTGCACCGGCACGCCGCGCCCTCGCCACAAATCCTGCCAGCCGGCCTCGGCGGCGACCCGGCGCCGGCCGCGCGGACCGCTCCGGCGCAACTCCGAGCGCTCATCGACCCAGCCGCCGGCGCGATCGCCGTAGACCCCGGTCGTCGACAGATATCCGAGCCAGGCGAGGCCGGGGAGCGCGGCAATATCGTCGCCGTGCCGGCCAAGCACCGGATCGCCCCGGTCGTCCGGCGGGATCGAGACCAGAATATGGGTTACTCCGGAAAACGCCGCCGGCGTCAGCGGGTGATCGCGCTCGAAGTGGTGCGATGGGTAGCCCGCGGCCGCCAGCGCCGCTCTCTGCGCGGCGCTGCGCGAGGTGCCATCAATGATCCAGCCGGTGGCGGCGAGCCGCTCGGCGAGCGCGCGCGCCGTGTAGCCGAGACCGAAGCACAGCAGGTGCCGGTGCTCCATCGTCACTGGCCGCGTTCGGCCGCTGTCGCGGCGCCCGTCGGTTTCCCCGGAGGCGCGGCGCCCTCTTCGAGCGCGGCAGCGATCTCCTTGTGGCGCAACCGCGTCACGAACCAGAAGCCGCAGGACACCAATGCGCCAATCGCGAGCGGCAGGCGGAGCCCGAGATGCTCGCTCGCCGTCCCCATCACCACGGCGCCGACCGCCGGCCCGGCCCGGAAAATCATCCCGTACAGCGCCATGACGCGACCGCGCATTCTTGTGTCGACGGCGGCCTGGATCAGGGTCTGCGCACCGGTCCCGGTAATCGTCATCGCCGCGCCGGCAACCAGCACGCAGGGCAGCGCAACATAGAACCGATCGGTCGCCGTAAACGCCAGGATCGCTAGCGACATGAGGAGGGTATGACTGAGGACAACGGCGGCGAGGCCGGTGATCGCCGGGCGCATCACCATCCAGGCGCCGCCGCAGATCGCGCCCAGCCCGACGGTCGAGGTCAGCATCGAGAGGCCTTGCGGGCCGCGTGCGAAAACGCTGTCGGCAAAGCCGGGAAACAGCTCGTTGAAGCCGCGGGTGCCGATCGTCGTCACCACAAAGAGCAGCAGCATCGGCCCGATCCCCGGGTGGCGGCTGCAGTAGGCATAGGCCTCGATCGAGGCGGAGATCGCGTTTTGCCGCTCGACGACCGGCCGCGGCGGGAGATCGCGCAGCCGCGCCAGCGAGATCTGGAACGCGATGTAGCCGACCGCGTTGGCGGCGAAGGCGGCGGCGATATTGACGTTGGCAATGAGGATTCCGGCGACCGCGGGTCCGACGAAGCGGGCGAGGTTGAAAATTACCGAGTTGATCGCCAGGGCCGAGGGCAAGGAGGCGCGATCGACCAGGGTCGGGATCAGCGCCAGGCGCGAGGGTTGCGCGAGGGCGCTGGCGATCCCGAGCAGCAGCACCAGGGTGAACAAGAGTTCGACCGTGATCCAACCGGTCGCGACGAGAATTGCCAATAGGGTCGCCTGCGCGCACCCGCATAATTGGCTGATGCGGATGATCCACACCCGGTCGCGGCGGTCGGCGAGAACCCCGGCGAACGGGCTCAAAAACAGCACCGGCAGAAAATCGGCGAGCGAAACGAGCCCGAGCCAGGTCCCGGAATGGGTCAGTGTCCAGGCGAGCCAGCCAACCGCGACCCGCTGCAGCCACCAGCCAATGAGCGAGATGCCGTTGCCGATCGCGTAGATGCGGTAGTTGCGCTGCGCAAAGGCGCGCGAGATGTTGTCGAACCGCCCCCTTTCGAGCCCGCCCCTCCCCGGGTCCGGCCCGGGGATTGCCGGAGCGGGAAGGGTGGGGGCAGAGCCGAGGGGACGGCGCAGCTCTTCAAAAGCCAATGGAATGCGCACCCGATCAGCGGCCTCACAGGCGGCGCATCGTAGAGGAAATCGCGCTTCTGTCAACTCGGCCCCCCCGGCTCGGTGTTAGACTACCCTTGCAAACTTTGCCGTGTGGGCTGCGTGAGACTTCTGCGCACCGTCTTTTTGTCATCGTTCGTCGTCATCCCGGGCTTGGCGTTCGCTGCCGAACTGGCCGAGCCGGCCGGACCGCCGCTGCCGCCGTTGCTCACTGCGCCGACGCGCCCTGCGCCGCCGTTATTGACGGCACCGCAACGAGCGCAGCCTCGGCAGGCGCCGCGCTCGGAGGATGCCGACGCGGCGACCTACGAGCACTGCATGAAGCTCGCCAAGGAGGATCCTGGCGCCGCGCGCACCCTTGCCGAGCACTGGCACGATCGCGGCGGCGCCCACCCGGCCGATCACTGTTTCGCCGTCGCGCTGATCGGGCTCAAACAATACAAGGAAGGGGCCCTTCGCCTCGAAAAGCTGGCGGAAGCGATGATTCACGCGCCCAGTTCGCTGCGCGCCGATGTCCTGGGGCAAGCCGCGCAGGCCTGGCTCCTCGCCGGTGATCCGGCGCGCGCCTATGCGACCGACGGCGCCGCTTTACGGCTACGCCCTGGCGACGCCGATCTGCTGGTCGATCGCGCCGAGGCGGCGGGCAGCGCCGGCTGGTTCGACAAGTCGGTTGCCGATCTCGACGCCGTGCTAAAGGCCGATCCCGCCCGCGTCGACGCGCTGATCTACCGCGCCTCGGCCTATCGCCAGGAGGGTCGGCTCGATCCGGCGCTGGCCGACATCAATAAGGCGCTCACGCTGGCGCCCAACTCGGTGCCCGCGCTCCTGGAGCGCGGCGACATCCGCCGGCTCGCCGGCGACATCGATGGCGCGAGGCGGGATTGGCTGCGGGTGGCGACCCTGGCTCCCGGAAGCACCGAGGAGGCCGCCGCCGAGGCGAATATCGAACGCCTCGACAAGACGGGCGCTGGATCGCCGCAGACCAAGACCGGCGGCGCCCGCTGAGTGCCCAAGATCCTATCGCATCCCGGCACGGGGGTGCGGTATTTTCGGGCGACACGCAGAGGAGATCTCGATGCGGATCGCAATGCCAAGCATGTCGGAAAGCCTGACTTATGCGGTCGTCGCGGCGGTCGGGATCACGGTGGTCGCGGCGATCGTCCGCGCCCTCGCCGGTCCTGGTAATATCGTCGCCGCAGTGCTGGTGCTCGCCGTCGCCATCGGCATCTATTGCCTGATCGGCCGCAATCAGGCGACGATCGTGACGGCCAAGGAAGTTGCCGCGACGGTTGCGGTGCTGTTCGTCCTGTGTGCGCTCGGCGATCTCGTCACCGGCTATCCCTATCAGGGGGTGCTGTTCCTGTTGGCAGCGGGTGCTCTCGGTTTCGCGTTCCTCCTGCTGCAGCAGGGGACGGAGCCGGTCGAGTTGCGCTACGGCGGTGTCGTGGCGGTCGCCGCGCCGGGCCGGCGCATTCACCTGCGCATGCTCGAGGAACTGCACGACGCCGGGATCCTCACCGCCGACGAACTCGCGGCAAAGCGGCTGATGATCGAGCCGTGAGGCGGCGGAGTTTCCGGGCGTCTAGAAATCGAGATCGGCGTAGTGCTTGGGCGGCGGCGCGCCGGGCACGTGGTCGGCTAGGATCGAGCGAAAGCTCGGGCGCGACTTGATCCGTGCGTACCATTCCTTGGCCGCCGGGTGCGCCTCCCACGGCACGTCGCCCAGATAATCGAGGCTCGAGAGGTGCGCGGCCGCGGCGATGTCGGCGACCGAGAAATGGTCGCCCGCCAGCCAGCGCCGCCGCTCCACCAGGTAGCCGATGTAATCGAGGTGATAGGGCAGGTTGGCGTGCCCGGCGCGAATCGCCTGCGAGTTCGGCGTGCCGCTTCCCTGGTAGCGCCGCATCATTTTCTGGCCGAGCAGGTTTTCGGTGACCTCGAAGTTCATCTTGATGTCGAACCAGGCGGTGAGGCGGCGCACTTCGGCGCGGTCGACCGGGTTGATGCCGATCAACAGCTTTTCGCGATAGGCTTCGTCGAGATATTCGACGATCGCCTCGGTGCCGGCGAGTACGGTGCCGTCCGATTCGATCAGCACGGGCACTTCGCCGGCCGGGTTTAGGGCGAGGAATTCCGGACGGCGTTCCCACACCTTTTCGAGCTTCAGGGTGAATTCGAGGTTCTTTTCGGCGAGGACGATGCGCAGCTTGCGTGCAAACGGCGACAAGGTGAGGTGATAGAGGACGCGCATGGCGCAATTGTACCGGCCGCGCGACCTCCTGAGAATTGGTTGATGAAGAGGATGCGGCGCCGGTGGCGGCGAGCGCTATTGCCCTGAGCTTCCGCCCCGCTTTCTGGGGCCGATAAACGCGGTGATGACGCCGTGCAGGGTGCGCAGCTCCTGCTCGGTGCACTGGGCGCGCTGAAACAGGTTGCGCAGATTGCGAATCATGCTCGGGCGCTTGTCGGGGTGGCGCAGGAACCCGCTCGTGACGAGCGCCTCCTCGAAATGCTCGAAGAAACGCACAAGCTCGGCCTTGTTCGCGGGCCGGCTGTGCCCGGTATGCATGATTTCGGGCGTGGGTGCGGTGTGCGCGGTGAACCATTCATAGCCGATCAGCAACACCGCCTGCGCGAGGTTGAGCGACGAGAAGGCCGGGTTGAGCGGCACCGTCAGCACCGTATCGGCGAGCGCGATCTGGTCGTTGACAAGACCCGTCCGCTCCGGCCCGAAGAGGACGCCGCAGGGTTCGCCGGCGGCGAGAAACCCGCTCATCTCCGCAGCGGCGGCGCGCGGCGTCACCTCGCGCTTCACCATGTAGCGGTCACGCGCGGTCGCGGCATAGACATGCCCGAGATCGCCAATCGCCGCGTCAACACTCGGATAGAGCCGCGCCGCTGCCAGCACCGCATCGGCGCCGCTCGCCGCCGCGATCGCCCGCTCCGAGGGCCAGCCGTCGCGCGGCCGCACCAGGCGCAGATCGCCGAGCCCGCAGTTCAACATGGCGCGCGCCGCAGTTCCGATATTCTCGCCAAGCTGCGGCTCGACGAGAATGATCGCCGGCCCGCCGGAGGCCGACGCGCGGCTATGGTCGGTGCCGGCCATTTATAGCACGCTGACCGCAAGATTTGTCGTCCCGGCGAAAGCCGGGACCCATGCGCGGGATGGATACCGGCTTTCGCCGGTATGACAAAGGGAGTGGTGCTGCCAATCCGCAAACCCGCCCTACGCGCGGCGCCACTCGGTCGTCCCGTCCGGCTTATCTTCGAGAATGATGCCCTCGGCAGCAAGCTCATCGCGAATGCGGTCGGCATCTGCAAACCGCCGCTCCCCACGCGCCGCGGTTCGCGCTCGAATCCGCTCAAGGATTTGTCCATCCCTCGGATCGGTGGGATTCAACCAATTCGAAAGATCACGGCGTCCGAGCAGCCCCATCACAGAGCCCCCGTACTTGAGCGCTCTCTTGAGCATGGTCAGCTCAGCCGTATTGCTCGTCTTGTAAATCGCATTAGTCAGACCGTGCATTGTGGCGAGAGCTTGCGGCACATTCAGATCGTCTCTCAGCGCTTCGAGTAGCGGAAAAACGGCGTCGTTGGCCTCCAGAGGCCGATCCCCGAGGGCAAAACCGCCATGAGCCAACGCTCGATAAAATCGGCCGTGAGTTGTTTCCGCCTCTCTCAGCCGGTCATCGGTCCAGTCGAGCGGATCGCGGTAATGCGTCATCAGGAGCGCGAGGCGGATGATCTCGGGTGGCGCCTTGGCGAGCGCGTCCTCGACAGTGACGAAATTGCCCTCTGACTTGGCCATCTTGGCCCCTCCGACCGTCACGAAGCCGTTGTGCACCCAGAAATTGACGAACTTCCGGCCCTCGTGCGCCGCTTCGCTCTGCGCCAGTTCGTTCTCGTGATGCGGGAAGATCAAGTCCAGCCCACCGCCATGGATATCGAAATGCTGATCCAGATACTTCTCGCTCATCGCCGAGCATTCGATGTGCCAGCCGGGACGGCCATAACCCCAAGGGCTCGGCCAACCTTCCTGGTCGGGGGAGGATGGTTTCCACAACACGAAATCGCCAGGGTCGCGCTTATAAGGCGCGACCTCGACCCGCGCGCCGGCGATCATTTCTTGCCGGCTGCGCCGCGACAGCTGCCCATAGCGCGGCCAGGATGCGACTGAAAACAGCACATGGCCTTCAGCTTCATAGGCATGCTGCGTTAGGATCAGGCGTTCTATCAGCGCCTTCATCTCTCCGACGTGCGCGGTGGCGCGCGGCTCGTCGTTGGGCGGCAGGTTGCCGAGTGCTTCCATGTCCTTGTGAAAGATATCGGCGGTGCGCGCCGTCAGCGCGTCGATCGGCTCACCGTTGGCGCGTGCCGCATCGATGATCTTGTCGTCGATATCGGTGATGTTGCGCACATAGCGCACGTGCTCCGCGCCGTATTCGTGGCGCAGCACCCGGTAGAGCAAATCGAAGGCGACGACCGCGCGGGCGTTGCCGATGTGTGCGAGGTCGTAGACCGTCGGGCCGCAGACATACATCCGCACATTATTCGGGTCGATCGGGACGAACGGTACCTTGCGGCGGGTCAGCGAATTGTAGAGGACGAGGGGCATAGCGCAGCAATCTCGGCAGAGGCGAGCGGATTTCAAGCCGGAGGTGGACCACCCGCCGGCGAACCGCGCGGGATTAGCACGCCGCGCCGCTTTCTGATATCGGGAATGACGGCAATCCGCCCGGACGCCTCGCCACAGGAGATGCGCCATGAACGCCGCCGCCAATCCGCTCGATGCGCTTCGCCTCGATAGCAAGATCGCAGTGGTTACCGGCGGTGCGCGCGGGATCGGCCGCGCCACCGTCACGGCTCTCGTGGGCGCGGGCGCGAGCGTGGCGATCCTCGATCGAGACAAGGCGACAGCCGAGGCGACCGCGCAGGCGATCGGAAATTCGGTCTCGGCGCACGGCACGGACGTCACAGAAGAGGCCGCGCTCGAGCGGGCCTTCGCCGCGGTCGTCGAGCGTCATGGCGGGGTCGATATCCTCGTCAACAGCGCCGGCATCGGCCTGCGCCACGCCGCGGTCGATCACCCGATGGCCGACTGGGACAAGGTTGTCGCGGTCAATCTGACCGGCGTCTTTTTGTGCTCGCGGATCGCAGCCCGCAGCATGATCGGCCGCGGCGGCGGCGCGGTCGTCAGCCTCGCCTCGATCATGGGGTTTTCCGGCGGCGGGATCTATCCCAACGTGTCCTATCAGGCAACGAAGGGCGCCGTCGTCAACATGACGCGGGCGCTGGCGGTCGAATGGGCGCAATCGGGGATCCGGGTCAACGCGGTGGCGCCGACCTGGGTGCGCACCGACCTGACGGCCGCCGTCCTCGATCGGCCTGGGGTGATGGAGCGCATCGCCGAGCTGACGCCGATGCGCCGCCTCGCCACGCCCGAGGAGGTGGCGCTCGCGATCCTCTTCCTGGCGAGCCCCGCCGCCTCGATGATCACCGGCCACACCCTCCCGGTCGATGGCGGGTTTCTCGCGCAGTAGCCGCCCCCGTCACCCACCGCCGGCACGCGCGTCGGCGCCTTCGATGCGCTGGGCGAGCGCGGCGGCGAGGAAGCGGTCGAGGTCGCCGTCGAGGACGGCGGCGGGATTGCCGGTTTCGACCCCGGTGCGCAGATCCTTGACCATCTGGTAGGGCTGTAAGACGTAAGAGCGGATCTGGTGGCCCCAGCCGATATCGGTCTTGGTGGCGTTCATCGCATCGGTCGCGGCCTCGCGTTTTTGCAGTTCGGCTTCGTAGAGGCGTGCGCGCAGCATCGCATAGGCATGCGCCCGGTTCTGGTGCTGCGAGCGCTCGCTCTGGCATTGGACGACGATGCCGGAGGGCAGATGGGTGATGCGCACCGCGCTGTCGGTCTTGTTGACATGCTGCCCGCCGGCGCCCGACGATCGATAGGTGTCGATGCGCAGCTCCTTGTCGAGGATCTCGACCTCGATCTTCTCGTCGATCACCGGGTAGACCCAGGCCGAGGCGAAGCTGGTGTGCCGCCGCGCATTGGAGTCGAACGGCGAAATGCGCACCAAGCGGTGGACGCCGCTTTCGGTCTTCAGCCAGCCATAGGCGTCCCCGCCGGAGACCCTGACCGTCGCCGATTTGAGCCCGGCAACGTCGCCCGCGCTCTCTTCGAGCCATTCCACCTTGTAGTCGTGCTTCTCGGCCCAGCGCACGTACATGCGCAACAGCATCTCGGCCCAATCCTGGGCTTCGGTGCCGCCGGCGCCGGCATGGATTTCTAGGTAGCAGTCGTTGCCGTCAGCTTCGCCCGAGAGGAGGCTCTCGACCTCGCGGCGCTCGGCCTCCGCCCGCAGCTTTTCAAGGCCCGCCTCGGCTTCGGCGACGATCCCCGCATCGCCCTCCGCGTCACCGAGCTCGATCAGCTCGATCGCGTCGTCGACCTCGCGCTCGATCCGGCGATAGCTGTCGATCGCCCGCTCGAGCCGGATGCGCTCGCGCAACACCGACTGCGCGGCGGCCGGATCGTCCCACAGCTTGGGGTCTTCGGATCTGGCGTTCAGCTCGGCGAGGCGGCGGAGGGCCGACTCCCAGTCAAAGATGCCTCCGGAGCAGCGCCAACGACTTCCTGATGTCGTCCACGATCGCCTGTGTCTCAGCGCGCATGTGATCTCGTCCTCGTACGATTAACTTAAACGATAAATTCAATAGAGCCCGCCTGTGCCGCCGGCCGGAGCGGCGCGGACCGGCCCGGCTGTGACGCCGGCGGTGACGCCGTCGCCGACATCCTCCTCGTCGGGCGCGGGCTGGAGGCCGTGGTTGCGATCCTGGCCCGGCTCGGTGCCGGGCCGATAGGCTTCCCAGATCGCCGGTTCGCCGCCGCCGGCGGGCAGACCCGTTGTCGTACTCACGCGGTACATCCGCAGGCCGGGCGGGGTGCGGAATTCGGTCGCCGGCGCATCCTTCAGCGCGGCGATCATGAAATCGCGGAAGATCGGCGCCGCGACGACCGCCGCCTGCTCGCCGCTGCCGAGGCTGACCGGATCGTCGTAACCGACAAAGACGCCGGCGGCGAGATCGGGTGTGAACCCGACAAACCATGCATCCTGCCAGTCGGTCGTCGTCCCGGTCTTGCCGGCGATCGGTTTGCCGACTGCCTTGACGGCGACGCCGGTGCCGCGCTGGACGACGCCCTCCATCATCTCGACGTCCTGGAACGCGGCGACCGGATCGGCGATCTGCTCGCGATCGTCCGGGATCGTCGGTACCGGCTGGTCGTGCCACTCGACGTTGTTGCAGCTCTTGCAGACGCGGTTGTCGGCGCGAAAGATCGTCTTGCCGTTGCGGTCCTGCACCCGGTCAATGAGGGTCGGGGTGATGCGCTTGCCGTCCTCGTCGAGCATCGCATAAGCCGCGGTCAGCTTGAGTGGCGTCGTCTCTCCGGCGCCCAGCGCCATCGAATACATCCGTGGCATGTGGTCCATGATCCCAAATTTTTCAACCGTTTGGCCGATCGCCTCCATCCCGATCGTCGCGGCGACATGCGCGGTCGCCAGATTGCGTGAATGTTCGAGCGCCACCCGCAGCGGAATGGGGCCCATGAAATTGTGCTCGTAGTTGTTCGGCGTCCACGGCGGCAGACCCGGCCCCTGGCTCAATGAGATCGGATCGTCATCGACCAGCGTTGACGGGGTGAAGCCGTTTTCGAGTGCGGTCAAATAGACAAACGGCTTGATTGCCGATCCCGGCTGGCGCTTGGCCTGGGTCGCACGGTCGAACTGGCTCATCTCGTAGCTGAAGCCGCCGCTTAACGCCAACACGCGGCCGGTGTGCGGATCCATGACGACGAGGGCACCCGACACCTCGGGGATCTGGCACAGGTTGTAAAGTGGCGCGCTGGTCTCGAGCACCGCCGGGCGCGCCCTGGAAGGGCCGGGCTTAGCGGGCTCCGGTGCCAGTTTCTCGACCAGCACGAGATCACCGGGCTTCACGACATCGGCCGCGCTTCGCGGAAAGGCCCCGAGCGAGCTGTCATCGCGCAGCGGCCGCGCCCACCGCATCTGCGCGAACGGAATTCGGCCGGTCTCGCCGTCCTTGAGGCCGATCGCCGCGCCGTCGCGTTCGGTGCGGAGCACCACGGCGAGCTCCCAGCCGGCGGTGGCCGCGCCCGCCGGCAGCGGCGCCGCCGCGAGCCGGCGCGACCAGTTGGGCCCTGGATCGATATGCCCGGCCGGGCCGCGCCAGCCGCCATGGCCCCGGTCATAGGCGATCAGGCCGTCGCGCAGCGCCTTGTCCGCTTCCCCTTGCAGCCGGGCGTCGAGGCTGGTGTGGACCGAGAGACCGCCCTGGTAGAGCGCGGTTTCGCCGTAGCGGGCGAGGAGCTCGCGGCGCACCTCTTCGGCGAAATAAGGGCCGGTGACGATCTCGGCCTCTTCGCGGTGGCGCACCGTCAGCGGCTCCGCTTTGGCGAGCGCGATTTCCGCCGGTGTCGCGTTGCCATCCTCGCCCATGCGGTCAAGGACCCAGTCGCGGCGCGCCTTCGCCGCCTGCGGAAAGCGCGCCGGATTGTAATTGTTCGGCGCCTTCGGCAGCCCGGCGAGAAAAGCCGCTTCGCCAAGAGCCAATTCGTTGAGCGACTTGTCGAAATAGGTCAGCGCCGCGGCCGCGACACCGTACGCCCCCGAGCCGAGATAGATCTCGTTCAAATAGAGTTCGAGGATGCGGTCCTTCGACAACGCCTCGTCGATACGGGTGGCTAAGAGGATCTCCTTGACCTTGCGCGAGATCGACACCTCGTTCGACAGCAGCATGTTCTTGGCGACCTGCTGGGTGATGGTCGAGGCACCGACCGGCCGCCGGTTGCTGCGCCATCGGCCGACATCGGTCAAGGCGGCGCGCAAAATCGAGGCCGGGTCGACCCCGTGATGGGTATAGAAATTCTTGTCCTCGGCAGAGACAAACGCGCGGATGACCTGCTTTGGGATCGCCGCGATCGGCACGAAAACCCGGCGCTCGGTGGCATACTCGGCGAGCAGCCTGCCGTCGCCGGCCTGCACCCGCGTCATGATCGGCGGCTCATAATGCGCCAGCTGCTGGTAATCGGGGAGGTCGCGACCAAAATACCAAATCGTCAACCCGGCGAAGACGCCGCCGGCGATGGCCAGCAGCACCGTGCAGACGAAGAGGAAGCGAACGAACTTGACCATTACGCGCAACGGCGCAGATCCCCTTCGTTGTGGCGCAGCGACAGCGTCGCTGCCCCCGCGCGGCGCGGCCCCTTATGCAGCAACCCTATGGCTATTCCAAGGCGATTTCGTGCCTATGGCCGCGCGGCGACGCGCGCCAGTGCCGGCGCCGCTGCGGAAAACATTGTGGCGGCGGCATTTGCCGGGTACATTACCGGGTGCGAATCTGCCGACCGGGCGCGTTGCCCGGCGGTGCTGTGATGCCCAACCGCATTCCCGGCAGCTCCTTTGCCGTTGCGCCGGGCCGCAGCGCCTGGTTGCGCAGATTGTTAGAAACCCGAAGCCGAGCGTGTTTGTTGACGCGACGCCGATAACCGATTTCCGCGACGCTATGATCTCAAACGCCCCCGGCTATCTCCCAAACAGCTTTCGTCCACACAGCACCGCGTCGCCGGCCGCCTTTAAGGTGGCCGTAGCCGCGCGCCTGGGAGTTCTGCCCGAATGGCAAAACGTATGCTTATCGACGCCGCCCACCCCGAGGAAACTCGGGTGGTGGTCACCAACGGCACACGTCTCGAAGAGTTTGATTTCGAGTTGTCCACAAAAAAACAAGTAAAAGGAAATATTTATCTCGCCAAAGTGACGCGGGTTGAGCCGGCGTTGCAGGCGGCATTTGTCGATTACGGGGGGAATTGGCATGGCTTTCTAGCGTTCAGCGAGATCCATCCCGATTATTACCGCATCCCGGTGAGCGATCGCCCGAACGGCGAAGCCGAGCCGCACGCTGGCGGGCACCCGAGTGAGGATACCGGCGACGGGGATGGCGTGGCGCTTGCAGCGGCACTGCCCGAGACGGTGTCGGTCCCGCACGGCGCCGGCGCGCAGGACGAAGCGGCCGGCGTGCAGGGCGGCGGCGAAGAACCCGTATGGAGCGCCGACTTTGCGTTCGACGCCAGCGACCGCTCGCGTGCCGACGAGGTTCAGTCGGATCGGGACGAGGCGGCGCCCATGGCTCTCCCGCCCAGCGCGGCGGAGGTCGCCGAAACCGAAGCCGAGGCCGAGGCCCAAGCCGAAGCCGAAGCCGAAGCCGAAGCGGTTCGGCTCGATGAGCGCCCAGAGTGGCTGCCGGAGGCGCCGGCCAGTTCCTGGGACGAACCGTCCCCGGAGCCGGGCGAAATTGCGCTGCGCGCCGCCGAAGAATTGCTCCTCACGATGGACGCCACTCAGCTCGTCGAGAACGAGGCCTACCGGACCGGCGAATTGGAGATTGGCGGGCGCGAGAGCGTCGAGACCTTCGGCGGCGACGAAGTCGAAGAAGTTGAGGAGGCCGACGCCGAGCGCCGCCGCGCGCAGCCGACCCGCCACTATAAAATCCAGGAAGTGGTCAAGCGCCGCCAGATCATGCTGGTCCAGGTTGCGAAGGAAGAGCGCGGCAACAAGGGCGCGGCGCTGACCACCTATCTCTCGCTCGCCGGGCGCTATTGCGTCTTGATGCCCAACACCGGCCGCGGCGGGGGCGTGTCACGCAAGATCAACAGCATCGCCGACCGCCGCCGATTGAAGGATGTCCTCGAAGACCTCGACATTCCCGACGGGATGGGGGTCATCGTGCGAACCGCCGGCGCCGAGCGCTCCAAGGCCGAGATCAAGCGCGATTACGAATATCTCTTGCGCCTGTGGAACGAGATCCGCGAGCTGACGCTCAAATCGACGGCGCCGGCGCTGATCTACGAAGAAGGCAATCTGATCAAGCGCTCGATCCGCGACCTCTATACCCGCGACATCGACGAGGTGCTGATCGAGGGCGAGGAGGGCTACAAGACCGCCAAGGCGTTCATGCGCACGCTGATGCCGAGCCATGCCAAGCGCGTGCAGCCGTATCGCGATCCGCAGATCGGCCTCTTCCACCGATTTCAGATCGAGAGCCAGATCGACGCGATCCACTCGCCGGTCGCGCAATTGCGCTCGGGCGGCTATATCGTCATCAACCAGACCGAAGCGCTGGTCGCGATCGACGTCAATTCCGGGCGCTCGACGCGCGAGCGCAACATCGAAGAAACCGCGCTGCGCACCAACCTGGAAGCGGCCGACGAGATTGCGCGCCAGTTGCGCCTGCGCGACCTGGCCGGGCTGATCGTGCTCGATCTCATCGACATGGAGGAGCACCGCAATCAGGGGGCGGTCGAGCGCCGGCTGAAGGAAGCGCTCAAGAACGATCGCGCCCGCATCCAGGTCGGGCGGATCAGCCCGTTCGGGCTGCTTGGAAATGTCGCGCCAGCGGCTGCGGCCCTCGCTGGCCGAAGCTTCGACCCAGCCCTGCGAACATTGCGGTGGCACTGGCCTCATCCGGTCGGTCGAATCGACGGCGCTCTATGTGCTGCGGTCGATCGAGGAAGAGGGCATCCGCCGGCGCGCGGCCGAGATCTGCCTCTATGTGCCGACGAATGTGGCGCTCTACATCCTCAACCAAAAACGCGAATCGCTAAACCAAATCGAGGCCCGCTACGGGGTCAAGGTCATGGTCGCGCAGGACGATTCGCTGATCCCGCCGAACTTCCGGATGGAGCGGCTGCGCCCCTATAGCGCGGGCGAGGCGCCGCCGTTGCGGGCGATCCAGGCCCCAACCCTGGTCGAGGAAGAGGAAGACGAAGGCGAAGACGAGAAGGTTGGCGAGAGTGCCGCCGTGGCGGACGAAGCGGTTTTCGAACCGGAGGGCGAGGAAGAACGCGGCCGCCGCCGCCGCCGCCGCCGCCGCCGGCGAACCGAAGAGCCGCGAGAGGCCCGGCCGGCCCCGGCAGCACAACCGGTCGCCGAGCGGGGCGAGACCGTGCCGGCCGGCGAGGCGGCGGACAACCCGTCCCGCGACGCGATGGAGAGCGACCGCGACGCCGAGGCCGAGCGTCGTCGTCGTCGCCGTGGGCGGCGCGGCGGACGGGCGCGACCCCGGCGCGACGAGGCGACGGAGACTGCCCGGTCCGGTGCGCCTGCTGCCGACGAGACGCTCGTCGAGATCGTGCCGTTCGCCGAGGCGGGGGATATCGAGCGCGTGGCCGAGATCGTGCCGGCGCCACAGCCCTGGCCCACCGCTGCCGAGATCGCCGCCGCCAGCGTCGCGCCCTTTGCCGGCGACAACACCGACGCCGCCCCCGAACCAGCCCCCGAACCAGCCCTGATCGGCGAGGCGCGCGACGAAGACGAACAGGAAACAGCGGCGGCAATGGTGCCGACCGCTGAAGCCGAGGCGGGCATTCCGTTTGAGAGCCCGGCTGAGCGGGTGCTTGAGGAAGCCTTGGCGCAAGCCCCGGCGGAGCCGCGCGACGAGCCATTGCACACCGCGCCTGCGCCGGTCATCCCCGAGCCGGTCATCGAGGACGCGGTGCACCCGGTGACCGAGCGGCCGGCAAATCCGCGGCGGGGATGGTGGCAACGGCTGACCCAATCGTGAGCCTTCCGCTCATGACGGACGCTTGGCGGGGTGCTACCGCCGCGCTGCCACCGCGTCGGGCTAATGCCGCAAACGCGGCCTGTGGAACCGGTGAGAGTGGTTTTTATCATCGACGCAGACGGTGGAGTCTGCGGCGGTGAGAGCGGCGCTATCGGGCGGTTCGCTGCGGGCTCTTGTGCTGGTCGCATCGCTCGCTGCGGTTGTCTGCGGTGCGCCCCGGGCTCGCGCTCACGAGGGACAGGGCGGCCCGACTGCGATCCGCGATACCGAAATCGAGAACGACATCCGCACGCTGGCCAGCCCGATCTGGCGCGCCGCCGGGCTCGATCCCGGCGATGTCGGGGTCTACATGGTTAGTGACGATCAGATCAACTCGTTCGTCGCCGGCGGCCAGGCGATCTTCATCAACACCGGGTTGATCGAGCGGGCGGAAAACCCCGACCAGCTGATCGGCGTCATCGCGCACGAGACCGGACACATTGCCGGCGGGCACATCCTGCGCACCAAGGAGGAGCTGCGCAACGCCAGCATCGAGACCATCATCGCGATGGTGTTGGCGGCGGGGGCGTCGGTCGCCGGGCGCAGCGGCGCGCCGCTGCTCGGCGCGATGGGGGTGGGCGAGCGCCACTTTCTGCAGTTCTCGATCGCCCAGGAAGCGACCGCCGACCACGCTGCGCTCAATTTTCTCGATCGCGCCTGCCTGTCGGCCCGGGGCCTATTACAATTTTTCGAAATTCTGCAGAGCAACGAATTCCTGACTGGCGAAAAGGCCGATAGTTGGACCACCACCCATCCGCTGACCGCCCAGCGGATCGACTATGTGCGCGACCATGTCGAACACGCGCGGTGCTCCGACGCCCCGACCGGCCCGGGTCGGCCGCGCTCTTGCACCTGATCCAGGTCAAGCTGCACGCTTTTCTCGACCCCGCCGCCACCACGCTGGCGGCTTATCCGCCGAGCGATACCTCCGAGCTTGCGCGCTATGCGCGGGCCATCGCCTATTACCGGGTGCCCGATCTGGACAAGGCATTGCCGACGATCGACGGGCTGATCCGCGATTTCCCCAACAACCCCTATTACCGGGAACTCAAGGGCCAGATGCTGTTCGAGAACGGACGCATCCGCGAGGCGATCGCCCCCTATGAGGCCGCGGTGCGGCTCGCGCCGTCGGCGCCGCTGCTGCGCATCGCGCTGTCGCAGACCTATATCGAGACCCGAGACCCAGCCTTGAACCGGCGCGCGATCGCCTATCTGAACGATGCCAGCCGCGAGGAAGCGCATGACGGCGACATCTGGCACTTCCTCGCCGTTGCTTACGGGCGCGACAACCAGATGGGCATGGCCGCCTTGTCGCTGGCCGAGGGAGCGCTCGCCGACGGCAAGAAAAAGGATGCGATGCAGCAGGCCGTCCGGGCGAAGCAATTGTTAACCCGGAACACCGCAGCTTATGCACGCGCCGAAGATATTCACCGCGAGGCGGAGCAGCTCGACGATTGATCGTCGCCGCTGCCGCCTTGCCGACCGGAGTTTTGATCGTGATGCTGTTCTGCACCCGCCGAGCGACGCCGTCGGCCGACCCGACATTGCCGCCGCGCCGGCCCCGCTTATGGGCAATCGGCCTCTGTGCGAGTGCGCTCTTGGCGCTGCTGCCGCCGCGGCCGGCAGCGGCGGCCGAGTTCACCCCCGACCAGCGCCAGGCGATCGAAGGCGATCGTCCGCGATTACCTGGCGAAAAACCCCGAGGTCCTGCTCGATGCGATGCAGGCGGCCGAGGACAAGGCGCGAGGAGCGGCGCGCGACAAGGCCTCGGCGGCGCTGGCCGCGCGGCGGGATGAGGTCTTCAACGATCCCGATGCGCCGGTCGGCGGCAACCCGCAGGGCGATGCCGTCGCTCGTCGAGTTCTTCGATTACCGCTGTCCCTATTGCAAGCAGGTCGAGCCGTCGCTCGAAGCGCTGCTCGCCAAGGATAAGGAGCTGCGCTTTGTCTACAAGGAATTCCCGGTGCTCGGGCCGGCGTCGGTGACCGCCGCGCGGGCCGCGCTGGCGGCGCGCCAGCAGGGTAAATACGACGCCTTCCACCGCGCGATGATGAACACCAAGGGAGAGTTCGACGAGGCGGTCGTGTTCAAGGTGGCGAGCTCGGTCGGGCTCGACGTCGACCGCCTCAAGCACGACATGGCCGCTCCGGAAATCGACCGGATCTTGAAGGCCAACGTCAAACTGGCGGCGGCGCTCGACATTCGCGGCACGCCGGGCTTCGTGGTCGGCGAGCGAGATCGTGCCCGGCGCGATCAGCCTCGACGAGCTGAAAAAGCTGATCGACGCCGCGCGCCAAAAATAGCCAAGGGAAGCTTGCGCTTCGGCGCCGGCGTGGACTTTCTATGGCTTCGGCAGCGCGCTCTCGATCTCGCTGGTGATTGCGGCGTCGCCCGGCCGGACCTGGGTTGGCCAGGCGCCGGCGAGCTGGCCGTCGGGCCCGATCAGGTATTTATGAAAGTTCCAGCGCGGCGTGCCGGCCTCGCCCAGGGTGGCTGCGACCCAGCGATAGAACGGGTGGGCGGCGGGCCCGACAACCCGGCTCTTCTCGGTCAGCGGGAAGTCGACCTGGTAATGGGTCTCGCAGAACTTCTTGATCTCGGCCGCCGATCCGGGCTCCTGCTCGCCGAAATCGTTGGACGGCACGCCGAGCACGACGAGGCCGCGCTCGCCATAGCGGCGCCACAGCGCCTCGAGGTCGCGATATTGCGGAGTATAACCGCAAAACGACGCGGTGTTGACGACCAGCACCGGGCGGCCGCGCCAGGCGGCGAGCGGCAGCTTTTCGCCGTCGAGCGAGACAAATTCGAACTGATAGGCATCGCCTGTTTCGGGGTCGCTCATCATCCACCTCGCACCAATCGGTCTTTCATCGATCATACCGCGATTCGGGTGCCGTGTGTGGCAGCAGATCCGGTCGTACCGGCCGACGGAAGAGGCTGCGATGCGGCCCCGTTTCAGGTTGCGCCTGACCGGCCCATTCCCCGAGACTGCCGCTCGCTATGGCCGGGTTTGCGCTGGGATGCCGTTGGGCTTTTTGCTGAAGGGCTTGCTGGTCGGCATCATCATCGCCGTACCGGTCGGCCCGGTCGGGGTCCTGTGCGTCCGCCGCACGATCTTTCATGGCCGGCTCGCCGGGTTCGTCTCGGGGCTGGGAGCGGCGAGCGCGGACGCGGTGTTCGGCATCATCGCCGGTTTCGGCGTCACCTTTGTTGCCGACCTCCTCCTCGGCTATCAGGGCTGGCTGCGGCTGGGCGGCGCCGGCTTTCTGCTTTATGTCGGGATCGCGGCGGTCATCGCCGACCCGTTCAAGGCGACACAATCGCAGCGCGATCCCGAGGGGTTGCTCGCCGATTACGCCTCGACCTTCGCGCTGACCATCAGCAACCCGATCACGATCCTCGCCTTTGTTGCGATCTTTGCCGGCCATCGGCTTTAACGGCCGCGCGGCGACGTCGGGACGGGCCGCGATCATGGTTCTCGGCGTGTGGCTCGGCTCGCTATTATGGTGGGCAGGATTGGCTTTCGCCGCGGGGATGGTGCGGCTGACTTTCGACCGCAACCATCTGGTCTGGATCAATCGCGGCTCGGGCGGGATATTGGTGTTCTGCGGGGCGGCGCTACTCGGCAGCGTGTTGCTGCAGCTTTTCCGCTGACCTGTCCGCAACTCGTGAGGTCACGACCGTGGTCTATCTCCCGCCCGCCTTCAGCGAAACCCGCAGCGAAGTCTTGCTCGCGCATATCGAGCGCCACGAGTTCGGCCTCCTGGTCAGCCACGGGCCAACGGGGCTGGTCGCCAGCCAGATCCCGTTCCTCCTCGTGCGCCGGGACGGCCGGGTTTACCTCCAGGGTCATCTCGCGCGCGCCAACCCGCAGCTGGCCGATCTCGATGCAGCGGAGGAGGCGCTGGCGATCTTCGCCGGACCGCACGCCTATATTTCGCCGACTTGGTATGAGCCGGGGCCCGCCGTGCCCACTTGGAACTACACCGCCGTCCACGCCTATGGACGCGCCCGCACGATCGCCGATCCGGATTGGTTGCGCGAGTTTGTGCGGCGGCTGACCGAACGTCACGAGGCGCGCGAACCGGCGCCGCCGTGGCGCATGGAGGGTCTGCCGGACACCTACGTCACATCGATGCTGAACGGCATCGTCGGCATCGAGATCGCGCTCAGCCGGCTCGACGGCAAATTCAAACTCTCCCAGAACCGCCCGGCGGTCGACCGGCCGCGCATCGTCGCCGCACTGGAGCGGCGCGAGGATCCGGATTCGCGAGCCGTGGCAGGGCTGATGCGCGAGCGCGAGCCTGCTAGCTGAAATCTGGCCCGGCTGTAGGCGAGACGCCTGCGCTCCGGTTCATTGCGATGCGAGTAAAGCCTCGAGCGCCGCCTCGTCGGCGCAGCCCAAAACCGCGTCGGCGACGCGCCGCTCGAAGCCGGCGCGGGCGAAGGCGGCGAGTTCGCGTCGGTAGTCGGCCGGCGTCTGCGTGGCGCGCCGAAACGGGCCGAGATGGCGCCGCCGGGCAAAGGCGCAGGCGGCGGCGAGATCGGGGTCGCTGACGCCCGTCGCGCAACGCCGCCATCGCCGCCGCGGCGTCCTCGGCGCCGACCCCCTTGGCCGCGAGCCCGGCCGCGATCGCGCGCCGCGAGAGGCCGCGCGCCAGCCCCCGTCGCGCCCGGCTCGAGGCATAGGCGGCGTCGTCGAGGAGCCCTGTCGCACGATAGCGCGCGATCAGTGCGTCGATCAGGGCAGCGGCGGCGCGCACCGCCTCGCCATCGCTCCCGACCCGCCGCCGTACCCGGCGCTCCAGCACGCGCCGCAAATTCTCGGCCGAGCTGGCGTAGCGTTCGAGATGACCGAGCGCCCATGCTTCGAGCAGCGCCGGCGAGATCGGCGCCGCCGCGTTCGCTTGGCTCTTGCCGGGTAGCCCGGTCGGTTTCGGGGGCGATTGCATAGGCCGCACCACCATTCATGCGTGCGGCGCCATTCTCCTCTATGATGGTTGCCGCGAAAACCTCCGAGGCCACCCTGGTGCCAGGGCGATGACCGACGCCGGCGCCTCGTTTGCGACCACCGCCGAACCGCGGCTTCGCATCCTCATCCCGCTGGTCGTCGGGTGCGCCTTCTTCATGGAGGGGCTCAACTCGACGATGATCGCGGTGTCGATCCCGGCGATGGCGAAAAGTCTCGGCGAATCTCCGCTGCGGCTCAATCTGGTGATCACCACCTACCTGTTGAGCCTGGCGGTGTTCATTCCGGTCAGCGGCTGGATCGCCGACCGGCTTCGGCGCGCGCCGCGTGTTCTGCGCGGCGGTCTTGATCTTTGCCGGCGGGTCGGCCTTGTGCGGGCTGGCCGACAGCCTGCCGATGCTGATCGCGATGCGCGTCGTCCAGGGTTTCGGCGGCGCGATGATGACCCCGGTCGGGCGGCTCATCCTGCTGCGCAGCTTCCCGCGCGCCGGGCTCGTCTCGGCGATGAACTGGATGACGATCCCGGCGATGATCGGGCCGATGGTGGGCCCGATCGTCGGTGGCGTGCTGACCAGTTACGCTTCGTGGCGCTGGATCTTCTACCTCAACATTCCGATTGGCCTCATCGGCGGGGTGCTTGCGCTGTGGCTCTTTGAGAATTACCGCGCGCCGGCGCCGACCCGGTTCGACCTGGGCGGCTTTGCGATCGCCGGCACCGGGCTGTTTCTGCTCGAATTCGCGATCGAGAATGTCGGGCGCCCGATCATCGCGCCGGTCGTCGGGTACGCCTTCTTTCCGCTGGCGCTCGTGACCTTCCTCGCCTATCGCCGCCACGCCCGGCGCAGCCCCTCGCCGGTCCTCGACCTCAGCCTCTTGAGCATAAAGACCTTTCGTATCGGCACGGTCACCGGAGGGATCTGCCGCATGGGGCTCGACGCGACGCCGTTTCTCTTGCCGCTGTTGTTCCAAGTCGGCTTCGGGATGAGCCCGCTGGAGGCGGGCCTGTTGAGCTTTTCATCGACGCTTGGCGCGATGTTCGTGCGGACGTTTTCCCGAGTCCTGTTGCGCCTGACCGGGTTTCGCCGGACCCTCATCGGCGGAGCGTTGGCGTCGGCCGCGGTCACCGCGGGCTATGCGCTCTTGGGCGCCGACACGCCGCACTGGATCATCGTCGCCCTCGTGCTCGTCTCCGGCTGCATCCGCAGCATCCAGTATCTCGCGCTCAACACGATCAGCTATGCCGATGTCCCCTCGGCGATGCTGAGCCGCAGCACCGGGGTCAGCGGCGTCGTGCAGCAGGTGGCGCGCGGTTTCGGGGTCGCGATCGGCGCCGCTCTCCTCGCCTTGGTCGCCGGGACCGCGCCGGTCACCACCGGCGACTTCCGCATCGTCTTTCTACTGGTCGCCCTGCTGCCGCTCTATTCCACGATCGGCTTCCTGCGCCTCAGCGAAACCGACGGCGCCGAAGTCAGCGGCCACCGGGTCCAGCTCGGCGCCGCGGCGAAGACGGGGTGAACGTCCGGTGGGCTTGCAACCCGGTTCTTATCCAACTGCGCGCGCGAATTGACAGCACTCCCGGCGATCCTCATACTTCGCCGCTTTCCTGCCCGATCCCTCGCGGGCACGGCTCGGCCGGCTAGGAGAGTGGCGATGATGCGCGTTCCCGGCATGATGAGCCGGCATCGGATGGCGGCCGGGAGCGGGTCGCGGGCGGACCGGCGACGACGATAATTCGCCGCGCCGAAACCTATCCGCAATTCAATCGCATCTGTCGCGCAGGAGAAATACCGTGATTACAGCTGTTATGCCGACCTATGGTCGGTGGGATGTTGCCGTCGATCGGGGCGAAGGCTGCTATCTGTGGGCCACCGACGGCCGCAAGTTTCTCGATTTCACCAGCGGCATCGCCGTTACCGCGCTCGGCCATTGCCACCCGCGCCTTATCGAGGCGGTCACCGCGCAAGCGAAAAAGCTCTGGCATGTCTCGAACCTGTTCCAGATCCCCGGCCAGCAGAAGCTCGCCGAGCGGCTGGTCGCCAGCAGCTTTGCCGACACCGTGTTCTTCAACAATTCGGGGGCGGAAGCCGTCGAGCTCTCGATCAAGGTCGCGCGCAAATACCAGAGCACGACCGGCCACCCCGAGCGCTATCGGGTGATCGGCTGCCACGGCTCGTTTCACGGGCGCAGCTTTGCCACCCTCGCCGCCGCCGGGGCCGAAGCTTACCTCAAGGGGTTCGGCCCGGTGATGGACGGGTTCGACCACGTCGCTTTCAACAACCTGAACGAGATGCGCGGCGCGGTCACCGACGAAACCGCGGCGATCCTGGTTGAGCCGGTGCAGGGCGAAGGCGGCGTGCGCGCTCCCGCGGCGGATTACCTCAAAGGCTTGCGCGCGATTTGCGACGAGTTCGGCCTCTTACTGGTGTTCGACGAGGTGCAGTGCGGCATGGGCCGGACGGGCAAGCTCTTCGCCCACGAATGGGCCGGGATCAGCCCCGATGTGATGGCGATTGCGAAGGCGCTCGGCAACGGCTTTCCGATCGGCGCGTGCCTGGCGACCGAGGCCGCCGCGGTCGGCATGGTCGCGGGGACGCATGGCTCGACCTTCGGCGGCAATCCGATGGCGGTCGCGGCCGGCAATGCGGTCATGGACGCGATGCTCGAGCCGGGGTTTTTCGACCGTGTGCAGCGGATATCGCGGGTGCTGCAAGACCGGCTCTCCGCCCTGGTCGGCGCCTATCCGAAGCTCTTCGCCGAGTTGCGCGGCTCGGGGCTCCTCATCGGCATTCGCTGCCAACCGGAGCTGCCGGCCGGCGATTTCGTCGCCAAGCTGCGCGCCGAAGGGCTCCTGTGCCTGACCGCCGGCGAGAATGTCTTGCGCATCCTGCCGCCGCTCGTCGTCGGCGACGCCGAGATCGAGGAGGGACTTCGCATCCTCAACAAGGTGGCGCGGGAATGGCCCGCATCGTGAGAGCGGTTGCGCCGGGCAGGGCACCGTTCGGGAAGCGGCGGGAATCCGGCCCGCCGCGCCATTTCCTCGATATCAACCAGTATCAGACCGGGGATCTCCGCCAAATTCTCGATCTCGGTTTTGCCTACAAGAACGGCCGGCGCGACCGGCCGCTCGAAGGCAAGACGCTGGCCATGATCTTCGAGAAGCCGTCGACCCGCACCCGCGTGTCGTTCGAGGTGGCGATGCGCCAACTTGGCGGCGATACGATCGTGCTCGGCACGGCCGACAGCCAGCTCGGCCGCGGCGAGACGATCGCCGATACCGCACGCGTCCTGTCGCGCTACGTCGACGCCATCATGATCCGCACCAACCACGCCGAAAAGCTTGACGAGCTGGCGCGCAACGCAACCGTGCCGGTGATCAACGGCCTCACCGATTCCTCGCACCCCTGCCAGATCATGGGCGATGTCATGACCTTGCAGGACAAGAAGGGCCCGGTCGCCGGCACGGTGGTAGCGTGGAGCGGTGACGGCAACAACGTCGCGGTCAGCTGGATCCACGCCGCGACCCGCTTCGGTTTCGAGCTGCGGCTTGCCTGCCCCGAGGCGCTGGCGCCGCCGCCGGCGGTCGTCGACTGGGCGCGCCGCGAAGGCGGCCGGGTCAGCCTCTTCGGCGAGCCCGACGCGGCGGTCGCCGGCGCCGATTGCGTCGTCACCGACACGTGGGTGTCGATGGGGGTCGAAGCGAGCGTCAACCGGCACAATCTCTTGGCCCCGTACCGCGTCGACGAGCGGCTGATGGCAAAAGCCAAGCCCGACGCCATATTCATGCATTGCCTGCCGGCCAAACGCGGCGAGGAGGTGACCGCAGGGGTCATCGACGGCCCGCAATCGGTGGTCTGGGACGAGGCGGAAAACCGGATGCATGTGCAGAAGGGCATTCTGGCCTGGTGTCTCGAGTAATCCCACTTCCCCTCTCCCGCACCGCGGGAAAGGGTGGCCGGTGCGTCAGCGACGGCCGGGCGAGGGTGGCCGCCACCTCAATGACCCTCACCCTCCCATCGCTGCGCGATGGGCCCCTCCCTCTCCCGCGGTGCAGGAGAGATGTGATCGAGCGGAGTTTGCGAATTTGCCCATTGAGTCCGACCCGAGACGTGATGATCTCGTCCAACCCTTTCAAATCGACCCCTTTGCCCTGCGCGGCCGCCTCGTGCGGCTGGGGCCGACGGTCGACCGCATCCTGTCGCAGCACGACTACCCGGAGCCGGTCGCCGCGATCCTGGGCGAGGCAATCGTGCTCGCCGTGGTACTCGCCGGCGCCCTCAAATACGACGGCATCTTCACACTGCAGACCAAGAGCGACGGGCCGGTGCGCCTGATCGTCGCCGATGTGACGACCGAAGGCGCGGTGCGCGGCTATGCGCAATACGATCGCGACCGGCTCGATGAGGTGCCGCCCACGCGGGCGGACGCGAGCCCCTCGGTGCCGGAGTTGATCGGCAAGGGCTATATCGCCTTTACCGTCGATCAGGGCGAGCATACCGAGCGCTATCAGGGCATCGTCGAGCTGACCGGGGCGAATTTGGCGGAATGCGCCCAGCATTATTTCCGGCAATCCGAGCAGATCCAGGCGGGGATCAAGCTATCGGTGGCGCGCGCCGGGCATGACGGCGCCTGGCGCGCCGGCGGGCTGATGCTGCAGCGGGTGCCGCCCGAAGGCGGCTACACGGTCATCGCCGACGATGTCGAGGATGGCTGGCGCCGCGCAATGGTGCTGATGAGCTCGGCGACCCCGGCCGAGTTGGTCGACCCGGCGCTATCGCCGCACCGGCTGTTGTTCCGCCTGTTCCACGACGAGGGCGTGCGGGTGTTTGCGACCCACCCGATCGAGGCGCGCTGCCGCTGTTCGAGCGAGCGTATCGGCCGCATCCTGCGCTCCTTCCCAGAGGACGACATCGAGGAAATGCGCAAGGATGAGGTCATCTCGGTGACCTGCGAATTCTGCAACACCCGCTATGAGTTCGCCGGCCACGATTTCGCGCCGCTCGCCTCGGCGTGATGGAGAGCCCGCGACAGGAGCCGATCCCGGTGTCGCCCTGCCTCGGCATCTGCCTGATGGATCCGAACACTCGGATGTGCCGCGGCTGCCTGCGCACGATCGAGGAGATTGCGCTGTGGTACCGCGCGACCCCGGCCGAGCAGCGCGCGATGCTCGAGCGGCTGGCGGCGCGGCGCGAGGACGCCGCGGCCAGTCGATGAGAGCCTACGGGCTCGGCGTCGCGCTCCTCCTCGCTGGTTGCGCTGCAGTGGGGGGGTGGATCAAACCTGACGAGGCGAACGTCGATTGGACCAAACCCGGCGCCGACGCGGCGACGACCGCGGGCGAATATCAGGACTGCCGCAGCCTCGCCGAGGGCGCGGTCAAGACCGACGCCGACATCGATCAGGATATCCAGGCCACTCGCCCCAACGATTGGCAGCGCTCCGGCATCGTCCGCGCCGGGACGCAGGCGATGCAGGAGCATACGATCAACCGCGCCGCGGCGATCGTCGGCGCCTGCATGCGTGCCAAGGGATTTGTCGAGCGGCCCTGACGACCCGCGATCTGATCTAACTGCGGAACCCGAGCACGAGCGCGGCCAGGGCGCCCGCCGCCCAGCAGTAGATCGCGAACGGAACCAGCGCATCGTCGAAATTGTGCCGGCGGAAATAGCGCATCAGAAAGGCGACGCTGGCGTAGGCCGTGACGCCCGCGGCGATCCCGGCGCCGATCGCCACCGTGCTGATCCCGCGCACCGGGTAGCGCCAGCAGCTTTGGCACCTCCAGCACCGCCGCTCCGGCGATGATCGGCGTGGCGATCAGGAACGAGAAATGCGCCGCCTCGCCGTGCTGCAGGCCGGCGAACAGCCCGCCGACCATCGCCGCGCCCGAGCGCGAAATGCCGGGGATGAACGCCGCGCACTGCCACGCGCCGATCGCCAGCGCGCCGCGCCAGCCTAGCGGCGTTGAGGCGGTGCCGACGGCCGCTCTCCGGTGCCCGGTCGCGCATGCGGTCGCCGACCAGCAGCAGAAAGCCGTTGACGATCAGGAACAAGGCAGCGACGAGGGGCGACGCAAAGAGGCCGCGCACGAGCTTTTCCAGCGCGAAACCAATCACCACGGCGGGCAGCGTGGCGATGACGATGAGGCCGAAGAGCCGCCGCGCCTCCGCCGTCGACCGGTCGCTGCGTCCGCCAAGGCCGGTGAGGCCCGCCGCGATGAACAGCCAGTCGCGCCAGAAATACACTAACAGCGCCGCCGCGGTGCCGACATGGAGCACCACGACGAAGGGCAAAAAGGCGGGCGAGTGCTGGTCGACCGGCCAACCGAACAGTGGCGGCACGATCACCGCATGTCCGAGGCTGCTGATCGGGAACAATTCGGTAATGCCTTGCAGGACGGCAAGGGCTAAAGCGTAGAAGGCGGCCATGGATCCGCTAACGAGCGACCTGTTGGGCGATCGGCCGCTCGATGCGGCGTCCGCTATTCATAGAGCAAGGCGGCGGTGGCGGCCACCCCGCGCGGCACGCGGGCGGGTTGCAATGGCCTCGGTTGACACCGCCGGTCAGGCTCCATCATGGTGCCGAGCCCGCGTTCAGACAATACCGGACGGAGCCGATGACCGATCCCGTTCTCGCCGCCACAGTCGACGCCGCCTGGGAAGCCCGCGAATCGATTTCGCCGGCGACCAAGGGTGCCTGGCGCGATGCCGTCGAAGCTGCGCTCGAGGGGCTCGACGACGGCAGCCTGCGCGTCGCCGAACCGGATGGGGCCGGCTGGCGGGTCCATCAATGGCTGAAGAAGGCGGTGCTCCTGTCGTTCCGCTTGAACGACATGGTCGAGATCCCGGGCGGCCCCATCGACCCCGAGCGCGGCGCCGCCAAATGGTGGGACAAGGTCCCCTCCAAGTTTGCCGGCTGGTCGTCGAACCGCTTTCGCGACGCCGGGTTCCGCGCCGTCCCGGGCGCCATCGTGCGGCGCTCGGCCTATATCGCGCCGAACGTCGTATTGATGCCGAGCTTCGTCAATGTCGGCGCCCATGTCGGCAGCGGCACCATGGTCGACACTTGGGCGACCGTCGGCTCCTGCGCCCAGATCGGCAAGAACTGCCACCTCTCCGGCGGCGTCGGGATCGGTGGCGTCCTAGAGCCCCTGCAGGCCGAACCGGTGATCATCGAGGATGACTGCTTCATCGGCGCGCGCAGCGAGGTCGTGGAAGGCGTCATCGTCGAGCAGGGCGCCGTGCTCGCGATGGGCACGTTCATCAGTTCGACGACCAAGATCGTCAACCGCGACACCGGCGAAGTTCATATGGGGCGAGTGCCGGCCTATTCGGTGGTGGTGCCCGGTTCGCTCCCCGGCCGGGCATTGCCGGACGGCAGCCCCGGCCCGAGCCTTTATTGCGCCGTCATCGTCAAGCAGGTCGATGCGCAGACCCGCGCCAAGACCGCGATCAACGAGCTGTTGCGGCTGTGAGCGAGGCTGTGCCGGCCGCGCCGGGCCACGCGACCACCAGCCGCGGCAACTGGGCAATCGACCCGGTCGATCTGGCGGCCGAGCTGATCCGGCGGCCGAGCGTCACGCCGAAGGACGAGGGCGCACTCGACATCGTCGCCGCGCGCCTCGAACGCCTCGGGTTTGTCTGCCATCGGCTGGTCTTCCACGATCCCGGCCCCAATGGCGACGCAACCGCGCCGGTCGCCAACCTCTACGCCCGCCTCGGCACCGGACGACCCAATCTTTGTTTTGCCGGGCACACCGACGTGGTGCCGCCGGGACCCGCCGAGGCGTGGTCGTTCGAGCCGTTTGCCGCGAGCCGCTCAGACGGCGCGCTGTGCGGCCGCGGCGCGGTTGACATGAAAGGCGCGATCGCCGCCTTCATCGCCGCCGCCGAGCGGTTTCTCGGGGCGCAGGGCGATACTTTTGCGGGCTCGCTCAGCCTCCTCATCACCGGCGATGAGGAAGGGGTCGCCGTCAACGGCACAAAGAAGGTGCTCGACTGGCTGCGAGAGCGCGGCGAAACCCTTGACGCCTGCGTCGTCGGCGAGCCGACGTCGGCCGCGGCGCTCGGCGACATGATCAAGATCGGGCGGCGCGGCAGCATGACCGGCCGGCTCAGCGTCACGGGCGTGCAGGGCCACGTCGCCTATCCGCACCTGACCGACAACGCGGCGCACCGCCTTATCGCGCTGCTGCAGGCCCTGGTGGAGAGCCCGCTCGATCCCGGCACCGAGCATTTTCAAGCTTCGAGCCTCCAGGTGACGACGATCGATATCGGTAATCCGGCGACCAATGTCGTCCCCGGTCAGGCGCGCGCCACCTTCAACATCCGCTTCAACGACCGTTGGACGAGCCAAGCCCTCAAATCCTGGGTCGCCGACAAGCTGGCCGCGGTCGGCGGCAACTATCAGCTCACCTGGGAAGTCAGCGGCGAATCGTTTCTGGTGCCGCCCGGCCCGGTCAGCGACTGCCTCGGCGCGGCGATCGGCGCGGTGACCGGCCGGGTCCCCGAGCTCAGCACCACCGGCGGCACCTCCGACGCGCGCTTCATCCACGCGCATTGCCCGGTCGCCGAATTCGGCCTCGTCGGCCTGACGATGCACAAGACCGACGAGCGCGTCGAGATCGCCGATATCACTCAGCTGACCGCGATTTACGAGAGTTTTCTCGAACGGTTTTTCGCGCGGGCATGACGGTTTCCGCGTGGACCGAGGTGCAGCTGGCGGTCGGCGGCGCCTTGCGGCTGGCCATCGGCGACCGGCGCGGGCTGGCGCTTTTCGACATTTCGATCGACGGGTTCTGGCGCTCGTTTCGCGCCGGGGTGATCTGCTACCCGCTTTACCTGGTTATGTTGAGCTTTCGCGTCGCCGACCCGGTTTGGGAGGCATCGGGCGCCCCCACGATCCTCGTCGTCGAAACCATCGCCTATGTGATCTCCTGGGTGGCATTCCCGCTGGTGATCCTGCCGCTCACGCGCCAGCTCGGCCGCGGCGACCGGTTCCTCGCGTTCATGGTCGCCTACAACTGGTCGCAGATCCTGCAGACGGCGCTGGTGATGCTGGTCGCGCTCGACAGCGTGACGGGGCTTCTGCCACCATCGGGCGCGCAGTTCGCGGGGTTCCTCGCCGCCGTCGCGACGCTCGTCTACGAGTGGTACATCGCCCGGGTTGCGCTCGCGGTCACCGGCGCGCAGGCGACGCTCGTCGTCATCATCGATCTGGTGCTCAGCACCGCCTTGGGCCGCGTCGCCGAATCGCTTTACTGAGCGGTGTGGTAGCAGACTAGCGTGAGGGTCAGCCCCGCCGCCGGCGCGGTCGGCCCGCCGGCGCGGCGGTCGCGGGCGAGGAGAGCGCGCGCGACATCCTCGGGCTGCCATTGCCCGCGCCCGACCAGCTTCAAGGTCCCGACCATGTTGCGCACCTGATGATGCAGGAAAGAGCGCGCCTGCGCCGCGACATGGATCTCCTCGCCCGCCCGCGTAAGGTCGAGCGCGTCGAGCGTCCTCAGCGGCGATTTCGCCTGGCACAGCGAATCGCGGAATGTCGAGAAATCGTGATGCCCGACGAGGTGGCGGGCGCCCTCCTGCATCGCCGCCAGATCGAGCGGCGGCGCGACGTGCCACACCCGGTCGCGGTCGAGCGCCGGCGGCGCCCGCCGGTTGAGGATGCGGTAGAGGTAGTGGCGCTGGGTCGCCGAATGCCGGGCATCGAAATCTGCGCGCGCCGGCTCGACCGCGATGACGCTGATCGCGTGCGGGCGCAGATGGTGGTTGACCGCGCTGCGGATGACCTTCGGATCATGGGCGCGCGGCAGATCGACATGGGCGACCTGCGCCAGCGCGTGGACCCCCGCATCGGTGCGCCCGGCGCCAAACACCCGCACACTCTCGCCGCAGAAATTCTCGATCGCGGTTTCGAGCGCCGCTTGCACCGACGAGCCGTTCGCCTGGCGCTGCCAGCCAACCAGGCCGGTGCCGCAATATTCGATCGTCAGCTTGTAGCGGGGCATAACAAGAGGGTTCCGGGCGCCAACGCAAACCCGCGCAGAAACGCCTCCGCGCCGAGCGCGCCCCGGCCGGGGCAGCAATTGGCG
>CAVTGB010000067.1:0-13517 GCA_963734125.1 uncultured Alphaproteobacteria bacterium | reverse complement strand
CAACGTGTCGCCAAGCCCCAGCCCCATGCCGCGCGCGAGGTCGGCATCGAACGAAACCAGCGGGGGCCCGTGATAATCGGCCGGCCACCACGTGCCGGCAGCGACGCGCGACCCCTCCGGCAGGGTGGCCGAATAGGTCAGCCCGCGGTCGCTGCGCAGCGCCCATTGCGCCTCCGGCGCGACCTTCGCCGCTTCGACCGGCGAGCCGTTGAGCCGGGTGATGCGGCCGCGCAGCATCGGAACCTCGCGGAAACTGGCGCCCGGCGCGGCGCGCACGATCTCTTCGAACCCGGGGAGCTGGTCGGGCTGGATATCGATGAAGAAATCGGCGGGCGCGCGCTCGGCGAGCCGGCCCTCGATCTCGATCCCGAGATTGCCTTCGACCAGGGCGAGCGCGCTCATCACGCTGAGACCGATGCCGAGCGAGAGGACAATCCGCGCGGTCGGCGCCCCCGGCCGGTGCAGATTGCCGAGCGCCAGGCGCAAGAGCGGGTGGGCCGGGCGCGGCAGCAGCCGCGCCGCCCAGACGACGAGGGCTCCGGCAATGCTGAAGAGGACAAAGGCGGCGACGGCCCCCGCGACATACCAGAGCGCGATCCTGCGGTCGGTCGCGGACAGCACAATGAGCGCCGCGAGGGCGAGCGCGGCTGCCGCGCTGGCCGCCGCCGCCGGCGGTGCGAAATGACGCGCGGCCGGAGCGACCCGATCGCGGAACAGCGAAGCGGGCGACACCCGGCCGATCGCCGCCAGCGGCCACAGCGCGAAGACGAGCAGCGTCAAGAGGCCGCACAGCCCGGCTATCGCCAAGGGCAGGGGGTAGACGCCAAGGCGCAGCGACACCGGCAAGAGCCCCTTGATCAGCGGTGCGACCAGCGCCGGCGCGACGCCGCCGACGATAAGGCCGACGGCGATCCCCAGCAGCGCAAGCGCCAGGATTTGCGCGAAATACGCGGTAAAAACGAGGCGGGTCGACGCGCCGAGGCATTTCAGCGTGGCGATCGCCGCGGTCTTGCTCGCGACGTAGCCGGCCACCGCATTGCCGATGCCGACCCCGCCGACGAGGAGCGCGGTGATCCCGGCAAGGTTCAGAAAAAACCCGACGCGGCCGATCAGCCGCTGCAGCGCGGGCGAGGCATCGGCGCCGCTGCGCAACTGCCACCCGGCTTCCGGAAAGGCGGTGCGGGCCGCGCGGGTCCAGCCGGCGGCGTCACTCCAGCCATCGCCCTTGGGCAAGAGCCGCAGCCTATAATCATAGGTCACCAGCGCACCGGGCCGGATCAGCCCCGCCGCCGCCAGCGCCGGGGGCGAGATGGTGACCCGCGGACCAAAGCTCAGCCCGGCGAACGCGCGGTCGGGCTCGCTCTCGATCAGGCCCGAAAGCCGCAGCACCGCGTCGCCGATGCGGAACTCATCGCCGATTTTGAGGCCGAGCCGGCTGGCGACCGCCGCTTCGGCCACCGCGCCGAAGACGCCATTTCGGGGCACGAGCGCGGCTGCGAGCGGCTGCGGTGGCGTGAGCGCGATCGCGCCGTAAAGCGGATAGGCGTCATCGACCGCCTGGAGCTCGATCAGGGTGTGGCGGGCGCCGTCGAGCGAGCGCGCCATCGCGCGCAGCCTCGCGGTCTCCGACAAAGTGCCGCTCGCCGCGAGGAACTGCCGCTCGGCCGCGCTCGCCGGGCGATAGGCGAGGCGTGCGCTGACGTCGCCCCCGAGAAGGGTGCGCGCATCGCCGCGGATCCCGGCATCGACCGCGGCGCCGAGCGAACCGGTCGCCGCAATCGCGCCGACCCCGAGGACGAGGCACGCGAGAAAGACGCGAAACCCGGCGATCCCGCCGCGCAGCTCGCGGCGCGCCAGGACCAGCGCGTAACCCAATTGGGAGCGCGGGCGTCCCGCCCGCGTGCAAGCCGGCGGCCCGCGGTCCATGCCAAGCGCCCCCAGGCTCACAGCGCGCGCGGCTGCCCGGCCGCGCCGCGGCGCTCGGCGACGATGCGGCCGTCTTCGAGGTGCAGCTGGCGGTCGCAGCGCTCGGCGAGGCCGGCCTCATGGGTGATCAACAGGAGACCCGAGCCGCGCCGGGCATGTTCCTCGAACAAGCAGTCGATGACGACGCGGCCGGTCGCGCTGTCGAGGTTGCCGGTCGGCTCGTCTGCGAGCAGTAGGACCGGCCCGGCGACGAACGCGCGCGCCAGCGCAACGCGCTGCTGCTCTCCGCCCGACAATTGGCCGGGATAGTGGTGGAGGCGATGGCCGAGCCCGACGCGCACGAGCGCCGCTTCGGCCGCGGCAAGTGCGTCGCGGGCGCCGGCCAGTTCCAAGGGGATCGCCACATTCTCCAGCGCGCTCATCGTCGGCAGCAGATGAAACGCCTGAAACACGATGCCGATATGGCTGCGCCGCAACCGCGCCAGGGCGTTCTCGTCGAGCGCGCCCAGATCCTGGCCGGCCAGGATGACCCGGCCGCCGGTCGGGCGCTCGAGCCCGGCGATGACCATCAGGAGGCTCGTTTTGCCCGACCCCGACGGGCCGACCAGCGCGACGGTTTCCCCTGGCGCGATGGCGAGTGAGACGCCGCGCAGGATCTCGACCGGCCCCGCGGCGCTCGCCAACGTCAGCGCAACATCGTCGAGGAGGGCGAGCGCAGAGCCGGGCAGAACCGGGCGGTCAACCTGATCGCAAGGGCGAGTTTCGGCGGGGGCCATGATGTCGATACGCTGTCCTTGCGAGGCGCAAAGCGACGACGCAATCTCGATCGTCCGACGGAGACGGGCCGTCCGAGCGAGCTGCGGCGCGAGAGTGCGTCGCTTCGCTCGCAATGACAATCGCGGCCGGAGTCGGTGCGGCGTTGTTGACGGCTGGCGCGCTGCTCAGCAATGTAGGAGACCCGTGCACGCGGAACCACCTGGCGACAGGCCTTCGCGTTATGGCGACTTGGGTGCTTTGTCGGATGAAACCTTGTCCCAGGGTCATCGGGGTGGCCGGCGCGCTGCTCGTACTGCTCTTCGGTGGCACGCCCGCCGCGGCGCGTGTGCCCGAGATCCTCGCGTTTGGCGACAGTCTGACCGCCGGTTTCGGGCTGCCGGCCGAGGCGAGCTTTCCCTCCCGGCTCGGGGCGCGGCTCAAGGCCGAGGGCATCGACGCGCACATCGTCAATGCCGGGGTCTCCGGCGACACCACCGCCGGCGGGCTCGCCCGGCTCGACTGGGCGCTCGCCGACAAGCCCGATATCGTGATCCTAGAACTCGGCGCCAACGATGCGCTGCGCGGCATCGACCCCAAGATCGTGCGGGCCAATCTCGACGCGATGATCAACAAGATCCAGGCGAGCGGCGCCAAGCTCCTCATCCTGGGCATGCGTGCCCCGCCCAATTGGGGCGAGGATTATCAGCGCGATTTCGACACGCTCTATCCCGAGCTTGCACGCGCTCACCGGGTGACGCTTTATCCGTTTTTTCTCGAAGGTGTGGCGATGGATCCCAAGCTCAACCAGCCTGATGGGCTTCACCCGAACGAACAGGGCGTCGCCGCCCTCGTCGATCGCATCGCGCCCTATCTCGCCCGGCTGATCGGAGGCCCCTCATGAGCGCACCCTTCGCCGCCGTCTTTGCCGAAGGCGACCCCGCAACGCTTGCCTCGCGCCTGCTCGCTCAGCTCCCTGCCGGGAACGAGGCGAACCTCGGCATTCTCTATGTCAGCGAGCCGGCCGCCGCCACCTTGCCGCTGCTCGCACGCGAGCTGGCCGACGGCACCGGGATCGCGTCCTGGGTCGGCGGGGTCGGGCTCGGCGTCTTCGCCACCGGGCAGGAGGTCTACGAAACCCCGGCGGCTGCGGTGATGACGGCGTCGTTGCCGCCCGACCGCTTTCGCCTGTTCGGCGCGACCGACGATCCCGCCGCCGATCTGCCGCGCCGGCATGCCGGCTGGATCGAGGCGGTGGCGCCGAGCCTGGCGCTCGTCCATGGCGATCCGCGCTGCGCCGACATCATGCGCGCGATGATCGACACCGCCTCGGCGAGCGGGGCGTTTCTGGTCGGCGGCCTCGTTTCGCACCGCTGCGCCCAGCCGCTCCTCGCCGGCGACATCACCCAGACCCAGCGGGCCGCCAGCGCCCTCGGCAAGGCCGGCATCGCCGGGCTCCTGCTCGCGCCCGAGATCGCCGTTGCCACCGGGCTGACGCAAGGCTGCATGCCGATCGGCCCGGTGCACCGGATCGACGAGGCGAAGGACAATGTCGTCATCGCGATCGACGGCCGCTCGGCGCTCTCGGTGTTCTACGAGGATATCGGCCCGGCCCTGGCACAGGACCCGCGCCGCCTCGGCGGGATAATTTTCGCCGGCCTGCCGGTGCCGGGCTCCGATACCGGCGATTATCTGGTGCGCAACCTGATGGCGATCGATCCGGGCCACGGCTGGGTCGTGCTCGGTGCCGAGGTCGCGCCGGGCGACCAGATCCTGTTCTGCCGGCGCGATCCCGAGAGCGCCCGGGCCGATATGAGCCGCATGCTGCGCCAGTTGAAGGGACGCCTGCCGGGACCGCCGAAGGCCGGGGTTTACGTCAGCTGCATCGCCCGCGGCGCCGCGCTGTTCGGCGAGAAGGGAGTTGAGACCGAGATGATCCGCGACAGCCTTGGCGAGTTTCCGCTGATCGGGTTTTTCGCCAATGGCGAGATTTCGCGCGACCGGCTCTATGGCCATACCGGCGTATTGACCCTGTTCACCTAGCCGCTCGACATCGCCGGGGCCGGGTGGATGCGATGCTGCGCCTCTTTGTCGGAATCGAATTTCCGCCCGCGCTGAAGCTCCGCCTGTCCTTGCTGGAAACCGCGCTACCCGGCGCCCGGTGGATCGATCCGGGCAATCTCCATCTGACGCTGCGCTTCATCGGCGAGATCACCGAGGACGTGGCCAGCGATGTCGATGCCGCCCTGGCGCGAGTGAAGGCGCGCCCTTTCACCCTGCAGCTCACCGGCACCGGCGTCTTTGGCGGCAACCGGCCGAACACGCTGTGGGTCGGGGTCGAGCGCCAACCCGATCTGGGGGCGTTGCACGACAAGATCGAACAGGCGCTGATCCGCACCGGGCTCGCTCCCGAGCCGCGGCGGTTTTCCCCGCATGTGACGCTGGCGCGGCTGCGCGATCCCGCGGTGGGCGAACTCGCGCGGTTCCTGGCGGCGCACGCCCTCTTCCGCGCCGCCCCGCTCAGGGTCGAGCATTTCAGCCTGATCGCCAGCTTCCCGACCAAGGCCGGCTCGGTCTACGAGGACCAGGCCGACTATCCGCTCAGCGGGTGATCCTGACGGCGCGCATGGCCCTCAAGATGCCGGGGCGATTCCACCATGAGCGCTCCTGCTCGCGGCGAGCGCGAATTGGCGTTGCTCAAGGCGCTCAAAGGCGGCATCATCAGCGCAAACCCACTGGAAATCCGATGTATGTGGGTTAATGAGAACGTCCCACAGCAACGCTGGGCGGCCCAAGGACAGGCAGGATCAGATGGCAATACGAAACTTACTAGGGGGCATATTATTGATGACGGTCGATGCAATCGTGCCCGCGGGGGCGCAGAACTCCACCGTCGTCGCCCTCCGCACAGGCGCCACAAGGGTTTCAGATCCCCGGCAAGACGCCACAGGAACGCTGCTATTATCGGTACATGACCGCTCATAACTATCGTCATGTCGGGCCAAAAGCGCAGGCGGCGTGTCCCGATCCGAATCAAGAGCAACCGAACGATTAAAGTTCAAAAACTCAGATGATGCGCCGCAAGGGCGAATAGAGGGCCGCCATCCCGCGTATCCTTTGATGGCGCCTGAAACCGTCGAGCCCGGCGTCCGCGAGAAGCGCGCACATCCCTCCGCCCGGCGCAGACCGTGGGACCCGGTGCCTGACCGCGGTCGCCTAGCGCGGCAAGAGGCTCGTTCCCATCAGGAATTCGTCGACCGCGCGGGCGCATTGGCGGCCCTCGCGGATCGCCCAGACGACGAGAGACTGGCCGCGCCGCATGTCCCCGGCGGCAAAGATCTTTGGAACAGACGTCTGGTAGTCGAGCGTAGTGGCGGCGACATTGCCGCGCGGGTCGAGCTTGACCCCGCCCTGTTCGAGCATCCCGACGCGGCGCGGCCCCAGAAACCCCATCGCCAAGAGCACCAGATCGACGTTCAGCGCGAACGTGCTCTCCGGCACCTCCCGCATCGTCCAGCGCCCGTCGGGGGCCTGGGTCCACTCGACGCGGACGCATTCCAGCGCCTCGACACGACCGTTCGACCCGCGCGCCTCCTTGGTCAGGACCGCCCAGTCGCGCTCGCAGCCTTCCTCTTGCGAGGAGGACGTGCGCAATTTCAGCGGCCAATCCGGCCACACCAGCGCCTTGTTCTCGTGGGCGGGCGGCATCGGCAGGATTTCGAGCTGGGTGATCGAGGCCGCACCCTGCCGGGTCGCGGTGCCGATGCAATCGGAGCCCGTATCGCCGCCGCCGATGACAATCACATGCTTGCCGGCGGCGCTGATCGTGCCGCCCGGCGCTGCCCGCGCCTCGTCGTCCCCGGCGTTGCGCTTGTTCTGCTGGGGCAGGAAATCCATCGCGAAATGGATGCCGTCGAGCGCGCGGCCGGGCACCGCAAGATCGCGCGGCAGCTCGGCCCCGCCCGTCAGCGCCACGGCGTCGTATTGGCCGAGGAGGTCGGTGAGGCCGATCGTCACGCCGACTTCGACCGAGGTGCGAAACTCCACCCCCTCGGCCGCCATTTGCGCGACACGGCGGTCGATCAGCCGCTTCTCCATCTTGAAGTCGGGGATGCCGTAGCGCAGGAGGCCGCCGATGCGGTCGTTCTTTTCGAAGAGGGTGACGGCGTGGCCGGCGCGGGCCAATTGCTGGGCGCAGGCCATCCCGGCCGGCCCCGACCCGACGACCGCGACGCGTTTTCCGGTAAGGTGCGCCGGGGTTTGCGGGGTGATCCAGCCCTCCTCCCAGCCGCGGTCGACGATCGCGCATTCGATCGTCTTGATCGTGACGGGATTGTCGTCGATGTTGAGGGTGCACGCCGCCTCGCACGGCGCCGGGCAGATCCGCCCGGTGAATTCCGGGAAGTTGTTGGTCGAGTGCAGCAGGACGAGCGCGTTCTTCCACTGGTCGCGATAGACCAGGTTGTTCCAGTCCGGGATCAGATTGTTTACCGGGCAGCCCTCATGGCAGAACGGAATCCCGCAATCCATGCAGCGCGAAGCCTGGGCGCGCAGCACCGGTTCGGCCAGCGGGTGGACGAACTCCGTCCAGCTTTTCGTGCGTATCGCCGGCTTCTCATAGCCGCGATCGACGCGCTCGACCTCAAGGAACCCCGTCGGCTTGCCCATCCCCTCGCCCCGGTCCGGCCCAAAGCCGGTCAACATGGCTGACTTATATCGATGATGCCTGAGTTGGACGCTATCATCAATCCTCGCGCGGTAGACACCCTGGCCTTTACACGTGCATCCTGGCACTCCGGCAGCGGGCGGGCAAATTCCCTGCCGGCAGGGAAAATTTCTCGTCGATCCGACAGTGAACCCCATCAACACGTTGGGATCACGCAATTTCTTGGCCATCTCCTGGATCGCGGGCAGGGAATTTTTGGACAAGGCGCAGGGAATGTTTCGCGCCGAGCAGGAATTTTATGTGACATCGGGAATTCGGCTTGTGTTGGCGCCAATCGCAATATTGCTGAATATAAATAGGGACGCGGAGCGCCAGCAACAACCCATCCGGCTCGCCGGGAGCCTCATTCGATGACCTCGTCGGCGCGCTGCAACAGCGATTGCGGCACGGTGAGGCCGAGCGCCGCGGCGGTCTTCAGATTGATCAGCAGCTGGAAGCGGGTCGGCTGCTCGATCGGCAGATCGGCGGGTTTGGCGCCGTTGAGGATCTTGTCGACAAAAGTCGCGGCGCGGCGGAACAGATCCGTTATATCGGCGCTGTAGCTGATCAACCCGCCGACCGGCACAAACCCGCTGGCGTCGTAGAGCGCGGGCAGGCGGTGGCGGGCGGCAAGCGCGACGATCACGGTGTTTGCCGAAGCGAAGAGCGGGGTGCCGAGGACAATCAACGCATCGGCGTTCTGGCGCGTCATTTCGGTGAAGGCGCCATCGATCCGGTCGACAGTCAGCGCCGCCACTGTAAAGGGCGCGACGCCGACGGAGCGGGCGGCCCCTTTGATCGCCTCCGCGCGCCCGGCATGCGTCGGGTCATGAGGATTGGTCAGGATTGCGATGCGCTTGGCGTGCGGCACCATGGTCAGGAGCAATTCGACATGCTTGCCGGCCATGTCGGGCAAGGCCAGCGAAAGCCCGGTAACGTTGCCTCCCGGCCGCACGAGACTGGCGGCGAGTCCGGCGCCGATCGGGTCGCCCGAGACCGCCATCACGATGGGCATCGTCGAGGTTGCCCGCTTGACCGCCAGAACTCGCCTCCGAACCCCAACAGACAATGATCTGCGGATCGAGCCGCACCAATTCGGCGGCAAGGCTGACAAGGCGGTCGGGGTGCCCGTCGGCCGAGCGCGCTTCGACCTCGAAATCTTGGGGCGAGTGGCCGAGCGACTGCATGCCTTCCCAAAAGGCACCCCAGCGCTTGGCGCCGAGCGGGGCATCGTTCGACGCCGCCGACAACGTCGCGAGCCGCGGCTTCGCCGCCGCGGCGCGGGCCGGCGAGACGCCGGCCGCGGCGAGCGCCAGATCGAGAATAAGGTCGCGGCGCCTCATTCGATGACCTTGTCGGCGCGCAGCAGGAAGGAATGCGGGATTGTCAGCCCGAGCGCCTCGGCGGTTTTCAGGTTGACGACCAGCTCGAACTTGGTCGGCTGTTCGACCGGGATATCGGCGGGCTTCGCGCCCTTGAGGATCTTGTCGACAATAACCGCGGTGCGACGGTAGGTGTCGGCCTCCGCGAACCAATAGGCCAGCAGCCCGCCTTCCTCGACGAACGGGCGAAACGGCGAGGCGGCCGGCATACGGTGCTCCAGCGTTAACTGGGCGACCCGTTTGATCGGCAAGCTGGGCTGGACGATCAGCGCATCCGGCCGGCGCTTCTCGATCAGGCTAAAAGCGTTGTCGAGTTCGTCGGGACGGTTGATGGCTATCGGCTCGATCGTCGTCGCCGTGGCGTCGCCGGCAAGACGGATCTTGTCGAGAAAGGGCTTGGAGAATGGGTCGGGCGCGTTGACGAGCACCGCCAGCCGACGCGCCGACGGCAGCATCTGGCGGATCAATTCGACGCATTTGCCGGCGAGATCCGCGGCCATACCCGAGGTGCCGGTGATGTTTCCGCCGGGCCGGGCGAGGCTCTCGACGAGCCCGGTGGCGACCGGGTCGCCGGCGGTCGCCATGACGATCGGGATCTCGCGCGTGGCCTCCTTGGCGGCAGTCGCGGCTGGTGTGAACCAAGCCACGATCACATCGACCTTGAGCCGCACCAGCTCCGCCGCCAATTCGGGAAGGCGGCTTGCCTCTCCCTGATCCGATCGGAACTCATATCGAACGGACTGCCCCTCGACGTAACCGAGTTGGCGCATCGCGTCCTGAAACATTTGCCAGAATTTGTCCGAACTGGGGGCTCCCACGACCAGAACACCGATGGTCGGCATTTTCGCCTGCTGCGCGAGGCTGGCGAGCGGCCACAGGGAAGCGGCGCCGCTGAGAAGAACGATGAGGTCGCGGCGTCTCATGCGACTTTCCCCCTTCGGGCGCCCCACCCCCCTGCTCCCAACAGCACGCGTAGGGCGGAAGAGCGAAGCGTATTCCGCCTCCCCTGCCGCCGCTACATCATTGGCGGAATGCGCTGCGCTTGTCCGCCCCCGCGGCGGTGCGAATGAGGTCCGCGCTACTCCGCCGCGGCCATGCGGGCGGCTTCGGTTTCGCGCTCGGCCTTCAATTCGAGGAGGGCGCGGCGGTAGTCCTTCGGCGTCACCTTGACGAAGGCGGCGAGCGTCTTCTGCCAGTTTTCGAGGAGAAGACGGGCGCGGGCGCTGCCGGTGAAGAGATGGTGGCGCTCGACGAGGATGCGCAGCCGCGCGGCGTCAAAGCGCAACGGGTCGCCCATGCCGCTGTCGACGACGCTGAGCGCGCGCTGGCGCGGGCGGCCCACATCGTCGGGATCGCCGTCATCGGTGCCGAGCCCTTCGAGATCGACTCCGGCCTGGTTGCATAGGCTCGCGAAGCGGCGTTTGGGGTCATAGACATAGGCGATGCCGCCCGACATGCCGGCGGCGAAATTGCGCCCGGTTTCGCCGAGGACGACGACGACCCCGCCGGTCATGTATTCGCAGCCATGGTCGCCGGTGCCCTCGACAACTGCGACCGCGCCGGAATTCCTGACGGCGAAGCGTTCGCCCGCGACCCCCTCGAAATAAGCCTCGCCCGCGATCGCGCCATAAAGCACGGTGTTGCCGATGATGATGTTCTCGGTCGGCTCGCGCGTCGCTTCGGGCGGCTGGCGGACGATGAGGCGCCCGCCCGAGAGGCCCTTCCCGGTGTAGTCGTTGGCGTCACCATAGAGTTCGAGCGTGACCCCATGCGCGAGAAAGGCGCCGAAGCTCTGCCCGGCGGTGCCCTCGAAGCGCGCCCAGATCGTGTCCTCGGGGAGGCCGGCATGGCCATAGCGCCGCGCCACCTGGCCCGACAGCATCGCGCCGACGGTGCGGTGGACATTGCGGATCGGCCGCTCGATCCTGACCGCCTCGCGCCGCTCCAGCGCCGGCTCCGACAAGGCGATCAGTTCGTTGTCGAGCGCCTTGTCGAGCCCGTGATTTTGTACTTCGCAATGGTAGATCGCGACGCCGGGCGCGGCCGGCTCCTGATAGAGGAGGCGGGAGAGGTCGATCCCCTTGGCCTTCCAATGATTGATCGCCGGGGCCATGTCGATGCGGTCGACCCGGCCGATCATCTCGTCGAAGGTGCGAAAACCGAGTTGCGCCATCAATTCGCGCACTTCCTCGGCGACGAAGAAAAAGAAGTTGATGACGTGCTCGGGCTGGCCGGTGAAGCGCTGGCGCAACACCGGGTCTTGCGTGGCGATGCCGACCGGGCAGGTGTTGAGGTGGCATTTGCGCATCATGATGCAGCCGGCGGCAATCAGCGGCGCCGTCGCAAAGCCGAACTCGTCGGCCCCCAGCATCGCGCCGACGACGACATCGCGCCCGGTTCTCAAGCCGCCGTCGACCTGCACCGCGATCCGCCCGCGCAAGCCGTTGCGCACCAGCGTCTGCTGGGTTTCAGCGAGGCCGATCTCCCAGGGAGAGCCGGCGTGGGTGAGCGAAGTCAACGGGCTGGCGCCGGTACCGCCCTCGTAGCCGGCAATGGTCACATGGTCGGCGCGCGCCTTACTGACCCCCGCCGCGACCGTGCCGACCCCGACCTCGCTCACCAGCTTCACCGAAATCGCGGCTTGCGAGTTCGCGTTCTTCAGATCGTGGATCAATTGCGCCAGATCCTCGATCGAATAGATGTCGTGGTGCGGCGGTGGCGAGATCAGGCCCACCCCGGGGGTCGAATAGCGCACCCCGGCGATGATCTTGTCGACCTTGCGGCCGGGCAATTGGCCGCCCTCACCGGGCTTGGCGCCCTGCGCCATCTTGATCTGCAAGACATCCGAGTTGACGAGGTATTCGGTAGTGACGCCGAACCGGCCCGACGCCACCTGCTTGATCGCCGAGCGCATCGAATTGCCGTTGGGCAGCGGCTTGAAGCGCGAGGCTTCCTCGCCCCCCTCCCCGGTGTTCGACTTGCCGCCGATGCGGTTCATCGCGATCGCCAGCGTGGTGTGCGCCTCGCGGCTGATCGAGCCAAAGCTCATCGCTCCGGTCGCGAAGCGCCGGACGATCGAGGCGGCCGGCTCCACTTCGTCGAGCGGCAAGGGCTGGTCGGCCAGGTGCAGGCGCATCAGCCCGCGGATCGTCAACAGGCGCTCGCTCTGGTCGTTGATCGTCTCGGCGAAGGCCTTGTAGTCGGCGAGCGAATTGCCGCGCACCGCATGCTGCAATTTGGCGACCGATTGCGGCGTCCACGCATGCGCCTCGCCGCGCAGGCGGAAACCGTAATCGCCGCCGAGATCGAGCATCTCGCGATAGAGCGGGTCGTCGCCATAGGCGCGGGCGTGGCGGACCAGCGCCTCCTCGGCGATGGCGCGAAGATCGGCGCCTTCGATCTGCGTCGCCGTACCGGTGAAGTATTGCTCGACAAACTCGCTGTTCAGCCCCACCGCGTCGAAGATCTGCGCGCCGCAATAAGACTGGTAGGTCGAGATCCCCATCTTGGAGATGACCTTGAGGATGCCCTTGGCCAATGCCTTCAGATAGTTCTTCTGGACCGCTTCGGCCGACAACGGCAGCCCGTTCTCGGTGCGGATCTGCTCGACTGTGGCGAAGGCGAGGTAGGGGTTGATCGCCTCGGCGCCATAGCCGGCGAGCACGCAGAAATGATGGACCTCGCGGGCTTCGCCGGTCTCGACGACGATGCCGGTTTTGGTGCGCAAGCCCTGGCGAATGAGGTGATGATGCACCGCCGAGGTCGCGAGCAGCGCCGGGATCGGCACCCGCTCGGGCGACACCGCGCGATCGGAAAGGATGAGGATGTTGTGCCCCGCCTTGACCGCCGCGGTTGCCTCGTCCCACAGGCGGTCGAGCGCCGGCTCCATGCCCGCCGCGCCCTCGGCCGCCGGCCAAGTGATGTCGAGGGTGTCGGTCTTGAAGCGGCCGTCGATAAGGCGCTCGATATTGCGGATCTTGGCGAGATCGCCATCGGTCAGGATCGGCTGGGCGACTTCGAGCCGGTGGTGCGTGCCGACCTCGTGGCCGAGAAGGTTGGGGCGCGGCCCGATCATCGATATGAGAGACATCACCAATTCTTCGCGGATCGGATCGATCGGCGGGTTGGTGACCTGCGCGAAGTTCTGCTTGAAATAGTTGTAAAGGAGCTTTGGCCGGTTGGAGAACGCGGCGATCGGCGTGTCGGTGCCCATCGAACCCACCGGATCGTCGCCCTCGCGCGCCATCGGCTCCAAAAAGAACTGTAGATCCTCCTGGGTGTAGCCAAAGGCCTGCTGCTGGTCGAGCCGCTTGGAGGGATCGTTTGAGACCGCCGGTATCGCCGCCTCGGGCGCCTCGGGCAGGTCCTCGAGCTTGTATTGGGTCGCTTTCAGCCAGCGGGCGTAGGGATGTTCGGCGGCGAGCTTACGCTTGATCTCGGCATCGTCGATGATGCGGCCTTCCTCGAGGTCGATCAGCAGCATCTTGCCGGGCTGGAGCCGCCATTTGCGGGTGATCTTTTCTTCCGGCACCGGGAGGACGCCGGCTTCGGACGCCATGATCACATGGTCGTCGTCGGTGATGATGTAGCGCGCCGGTCTCAGGCCGTTCCTATCGAGCGTCGCGCCGATCTGGCGCCCGTCGGTGAAGGCGATCGCCGCCGGCCCGTCCCACGGCTCCATCAGCGCCGCATGGTATTCGTAAAAGGCGCGGCGCCGCGAGCAATACGTAACGGAACCAGTAGACGCACAT
>CAVTGB010000066.1:0-28257 GCA_963734125.1 uncultured Alphaproteobacteria bacterium | reverse complement strand
GAGCGGCGATTTCGCGTTGGGCACGATCGGGCGCTGGCGCGACGACGCGATCGCCGTCATCGATTCGCTGACCGCGGGGCCGCAGATCCTCATCGGCTCGAGCATGGGCGGCTGGATCATGCTGCTCGCGGCGCTGGCGCGAAGGGAGCGCATCGCCGCGCTCGTCGGCATCGCCGCGGCGCCCGATTTCACGCAAGAGCTGCTGTGGCCTCGGCTCACCCCGACGCAGCGCGACGAAATCATGACGCGGGGCAGGCTTGTCCTCCCCTCCGACTACGACCCCGCCGGGTATCTCTACACTCGCGCGCTGATCGAGGACGGCAGCCGCCATCTGCTGCTGGGCGGGCGGATCGCGCTCGACATGCCGGTGCGGCTCTTACACGGGCTCGCCGACCAATCGGTGCCGTGGCAGCTGAGCCTGCGCCTGGCCGAGCGCCTCACCAGCCGCGACGTCGCGGTGACCCTCGTCAAGGGGGGCGACCATCGCCTCTCAAGCGAACCCGACCTCGCTCGCCTCGCGCAAACACTCGACGCGCTGATCGGTTCATGACCCCGGCGGCGGCGGTTCAGGAGCGGCGATTTCGCGGGTTTCGATGTCGCCGGGCGGGGTGCCGAAGGTGAGGCGGATCTGGTATTTGCGCCAATCGCGGCGGTAGGCGATCGGGTCGGGCAGCGCGATCTCCGCGGTGGAAATTGTCGCCAGGAGTTGCTGCTGGCCCTCGATCGCGGCGGCGGCCTGGGCATTCGGCATCCTCAGCACGGCGGCTGAGCCGGCCCCGGCAAGCGTGTCCGGCCCCGGGTTCCCGGCAATCCACTGGCCGGTGACAACAGTGGGCGAAGCGTTGACATCGATATAGCCGGCCGGGGTCGTCGTGCCGTCGGGGGCGACCAGCTCGGCGCCGCGCAGCGGCAGGCGGTCAAGGGCGTCGATCGCGATCGTGTCGACGAGGCCACCCTTCGGAAAGCCGGCACGCACCTGCTCGATCGGGCTCGGCGGTCCGGAGGCGCCGCCGCCGTCGCACCCGCCGAGGAGAAAGAGCGGCAAAAGGATCGGCAGAACGCGGCGCATCGCATCCTCGCGGATCGGACACAGTGAGGCTAAGCTATCTCACCGTGGGCGGAGCGGCGCAACAACGTGCCGGGCCGATCCTTCCCGCATCGACCTGACCAGGCGCGCGATCTCAGCCTCAGCGCCATCGGAGGAGACCCTGATGACCGACGCAGCGACTCTGGAAACCCGCGACATCGGCACGGTCGAAGACCGGTTTTTCACGATCCGCAATTTTCTCCTGACCAACGGCGCGGTCATGCCCGAGGCGACGATTGCCTATGAGACCTATGGCCGGCTGGCGCCACACGGGAAGAACGCGGTGCTGATCACGCACGGCTATACCAGCGGCCACCATGCGGCCGGGTGCAACCCGGCGAACGGCAATCTGCCGGGCTCGTGGGACGGGCTCATCGGCCCGGGCAAGGCGATCGACACCGACCGGCTGTTCGTCGTGGCGAGCAACATGCTGGGCTCGTCCTACGGTTCGACCAATGCGGCGAGCATCAATCCGGCGACCGGCGAGGCTTATGGTCCCGATTTCCCGGCAATTGCGCTCCGCGATATCGTGGGCGCGCAGAAGGCGCTCGTCGATTCACTGGGGATCCGGCATCTCGTTGCCGTCGCCGGACCGTCTTATGGCGGCTATCAGGCGTTCCAGTGGGCCGTCCTCAATCCCGACTTCATGGACGCGATTGTGCCGGTAAACACCGCGCCTTGGGCGTCCGCCAACACCGACAAGCAGCTGGCCGAGACCGAGGCGCGGCTCGCCACGGATCCCGAATGGCACAGCGGGCGCTATTACGGCAAGGGTGGTGCGAAAACGGCGCTGACCCAAATCCGGGTCGATACGTTGCGGCGCTACGGCACTGAGGCGAATTTGCGGCCGCGCTATCCGGACCCCGCCGAACGCGAAACGGCGCTGCGCGCGCTTGCCGTGAACTGGGCCAGGAACTGGGACGCCAACTCGCTCCTTATCCTGCGCCGCGCGCTTCTCGGTTTCGACGCGCGGCCCGATTTCGCCAAGATCAAGGCCCGGGTGCTCTATGTGCTGTGCCGCACCGACGCGCTGTTCCCGCCGAAGATCGCGCCGGCGGTCATGCAGGCGCTCGCCGAGGCCGGCGTCATGGCGCGCTACTTCGAGCTGGACAGCGCGCTCGGCCACAGTTCGAGCGGGCCCGAGCACGCCAAATGGTCGCCGGTGTTGCGCGAGTTCCTGGCCCCGCTCGTCGCCCGCGCGCAATAGCGCCGCCGCGTGCTCCATGACGGCGGGACGCCTCATGCTGCGCACGCTTGGCCATGCGACGATCGCGCTCTACCGCGATGCCGATCCCCCGCTCTTGGCGACCGACCCGTGGCTGGTCGGCTCGGTCTACTGGCGCAGCTGGTGGCTGCAGAATTATCCGAGCGCAGATGAGATCGCGTGGCTGGCCGGGGCGGACCACGTCTACATCACCCATGAGCATCCCGATCATCTGCACTTGCCGTCGATCCGGCGGCTCGGCACCCACCCGCAATACTGGCTGCCCGAGTTGGCCGAACAAGGCTGCATCGCTTACCTCGCCGACCGTGGCTATCGCGTCGCCGCAGTGCCGCCCCGGCGCTGGCAGACGATTGCCTACGGCATCGCCATGTTGTCGATTCCACTGTGGAACGACGACAGCCTGCTTGTTGTCGAGACGCCGGATGCGGTGATCCTCAATCTCAATGACGCCAAGCCGTCGCCGCCGGTGCTGCGTCAGTTGCGCCGCCTGGCCGAGCGTACCGGCAAGACGCGGGTGCTGCTCGCCAGCTACTCGCCGGCCAGCCTCGTCAACAGCTTCCTCGACGACAACGGCATCGTCTCATTGAAGTCGCCAGAGCACTACGTCGCCTTCATCTGCGCCCTGTGCGAGCGCCTCGGCGCCGATGTCTATATGCCGTTTGCCAGCCAGGCGGTGTTCGAGCGCGGCGACAGCAACTGGGCCAACGCGCACCGCACCGGGTTCGCCGATCTCGCCCGGCTGTGGACCGCGCGGGCTCGGCTGCTGCCACCCTACGCGAGCCTCGACCTCGCCGATCTGAGCCACAACGCGCCGAGCGAGGCCGACTATCGCCCGGCCGCCGCGGTCACCGTGGCGGCGCTGACCCAAGCGCGTGTTGCCGACGAAGCGGCGGCGGAGCTTGACCCCGCCGAGGTTGTGCGTCTCGAAGCGAAGCTCAACGCGTGGCGATGGCTGTTATGGCCGCTCTTTCCGCGCGGCTTCGGGTTTCGCCTCGGCGAACGCCGCCTGGGCTACTCGCCGCGCCACGGCAGGCTGCGCGACACCGACAGCCAGACGGTCGGAGATTTCGAGATTTCGATGCCCGCGCTGACCCTGAAGGAGGCGCTGCGCAACAACCATCTGTCCGATCTCGGGATCACGATGTTCGTGCGCGTGCGCCTGTTGCGCCGCCTCGACCCGCGCAAGGTTTATGGGCTCTTCGTGCTGTTCCAGTTCGACGATTACGGCCACTTGCGCGGTCCCGGCGCATTTTTGCGTTGGCTGCGGGCCATCCTGCGCGACCTATGGCCGCCCGCTGTTAGCTCGCACTAGCGCGCTGCGGCGCGGTGGGTGCCGAGGAGATCGAGTGCGGCGCGCAACTGAGCGTCTTGCGCCGTGCCGATGACTTTCGGATTGATCGGGTGGTCGGCTTCCCCTGTAACCGGCCGCGGCTGGCGCGCTGGCGCCGTCGCGTCCGTCGGCGCCAGCGCGCCGGTCGGCTTCAGCGCGCCGAACAAATCGCTCTCGAAGGTGGTCACGGCGTTCGCCACCTGCTGGTCCTTCGGCACGGTGACGACCCGGTCGGGGGTGATGCCGTGGCCCTGGATCGAGCGGCCGGAGGGCGTGTAATAGAGCGCGGTCGTCAACCGCAGCGCGCCGTAGCCTGCGATCGGGATGATGCTCTGCACCGATCCCTTGCCAAAGCTGTGGGTGCCGAGGATCGTTGCGCGCCGGTTGTCCTGCAGCGCGCCGGCGACGATCTCCGAGGCCGAGGCCGAGGCGCCGTTGATCAAGACCACCATCGGCGTTCCCCGGATCAGATCACCGTTCGGGGAGGCATCATAGACCCGGTTCTCGTCCTCTTCGCGGCCGCGCGTCGACACCACGGTGCCGGAATCGAGGAAGTCGTCGGCAACCTCGACGGATGCGTCGAGGAGGCCCCCGGCATCGTTGCGCAGATCGAGGACCATCCCCGAGATGTGCCCGCCGGCTTCATGGCGCAGGCGCGACAGCGCCGTGCGCAGCTCGGTCGGGGTATTCTCGTCGAAGGTGCTGATCCGGGCATAGCCGATGCCGCCCGACTTCAACGACGACTTGACCGAGGCGACATGGATGATGGCGCGGGTGATCGGCACATCGAAAATCGGCCGGTTTGCCCGCGCGATCGTCAGCACGACCGGGGTCCCGGGATTGCCCCGCAAGCGCCGGACAACTTCGCCGATATCCAACCCGACGATCGGCTGGCCGTCGGCCTTGACGATCCGGTCCCCGGGCTCGATGCCGGCGGCCGAGGCCGGCGTGCCCTCGATCGCCGCGATGACTTGCGGCACCCCTTCTTCAACCGAGATCTCGATGCCGACCCCGCCGAACTGGCCGCTGGTCGTCGAGATCAGCTCGCGATATTCGTGCTCGGTCATGTAATCGGAATGCGGATCAAGCTTGTTCAGCATGCCTTTGAGGGCACCGTTGACGAGCTCGTCGGGCTTGACCGGCACGACATAGCTCTTTTCAACCTGCTGCATCGCGTCCTCGATCAATCCGAGATCGGCCGCATTCGCGGGCGCCTCGGTGGCAGGGGCGGTGCAGCCGTTGACGCTGAGCGCGAGAAACGCCGCGGTGAGCGCCCCGATGCTCGTCGGCGCCAGGGTGCTGCGGCAGTGTCGGCGCGGGATCATTCTTCGCGATCGGGCTGCCGCGCCGGATGGGCCGCGGAAAAGGCATCGAGCTTCATGCACGTCTCAAAGATCCTGGTGATGGTCGGATAGGGCGCGAGGTCGAGCCGGTAGCGCTCGGCGTTGACCACCTGCGGCACCAGCGCGATATCGGCGAGGCCGGGCCGGTCGCCGTGGCAAAACGCGGCGGTGCGCGGGTCGTCGGTCAGGAGCCGCTCAAATGCGGTAAAACCGCTGATGATCCAATGATTATACCAATGCTCGATGGCCTCCTGGTCATGTCCGAGCGGCCCATGCAGATAGCGCAGCACGCGCAGATTGTTGAGCGGATGAATGTCGCAGGCGACGATCGCGGCCAGCGCGCGGGCTCGGGCACGGCCGGCGGCGTCCTGTGGCAGCAACGGCGGCTCAGGATGCGTCTCGTCGAGGTATTCGATGATCGCCAGCGACTGGGTGAGCCTCTGGCCATCGATCTCGAGCGTCGGCACCAGGCCCTGAGGGTTGACGCCGAGAAACTCTGGCGCGGTCTGGTCGCCCCGGCGCAGGTGAATGAAGGCGTTCTGGCAATCGAGCTTTTTGAGATTGAGGGCGATGCGTACGCGAAAAGCAGCAGACGATCGAAAATAGCCGTAAAGCTTCATGGCAGGCGCCCAATCTAAACGCTGCGAAGGCCGCGAAGACCGCATTTGGCCGCGACGTTACTCCGCCCTCGTCGTCGCGGGAAGCCCGCCGCTCCGCGCGCGACTGGCGCCCGATCGTGCCGCCGGCCTAAGGCCGTGCACCAACCTTGCCAATGAACCTTTCGACGAGCTTGAGGAAATCGGGCAGCAGGATCGGTTTTGCGACATAGCCGTCGCACCCGCTCGCCAGGGCTTTGCGTTCGTCGCCGACCATCGCGAAGGCGGTGACAGCGACAACCGGGATGTTCCGCGTTTCCTCATCGTCCTTCAACCGGCGCAGGGCGTCGAACCCGGAGATGTCCGGCAGCTGCAGATCCAAGAGGATGAGATCGGGGCGATGCTCGCGAGCCAGGGTTAGCGCCGTCGCCCCCGTGCCGGTGGTAACGGTCGAGTAACCATAAGCCTCGAGGACATCCCTCAAGAGCTTCATATTGAGCTCGTTGTCCTCGACGATCAGGACCCGTTTCGTCGTGGAGCGCGGGGGCTCATTACCTTGCATTTGCAGAGAATCTCGCGCATTTGCGACGGGAAGCTGGGCAGGTTAGGGGTGGACGGTGGGCCGAGAGCGGGCATTTGGCGCGAAATTCGTAACCAAAATGTTAATGCACCGACGGCGCAAGAACCCGGTCGTCGTCGCGAGGAGCTTGGCGCGGACGGTCGCGGCTGGGGTTGTTGTCTGGGCTTTGGCGGGCAATTTTCTGGCCGCACCGGCCCAGGATGACGCCGCCCAGGAGGCCGCGCGGCGCGAAGCGGTTCTGGCTAGGCTGCCGCATGATGCGGCAAAGCGCGTGTTCGGGCTGGCGACCAGCCCGGCGCCCGGACCGGCTCGAGCGATCGGCAGCTATACGAGGGGTTGCCTTGAGGGCGCGGTCGCGCTGCCGGCGGATGGTCCCAACTGGCAGGTGATGCGGCCGTCGCGCAACCGCGCCTGGGGCCATCCGATGCTGATCCAATTTGTCGAGCGGCTTGCCGCCGAGGCCGCCGGCGCCGCCGGATGGCCGGGCATCTTGGTCGGCGACATCGGCCAGCCGCGCGGCGGGCCGATGCTGACGGGCCACGAGTCGCATCAGCTCGGGATCGAAGCCGACATATGGCTGACGCCGATGCCGGATCGGCGGCTGAGCGCGGCCGAGCGCGATCAAATGCCGGCGACCAACCTCGTCGCCGAGAGCGGCGACGACGTCGATGCGAAAGTCTGGCGGCCGGCGCACCGACAGCTCCTCGAAGCCGCCGCGCGCAACCCGATGGTCGGGCGCATCTTCGTCAACCCGGCAATCAAGCGCGCGCTCTGTCGCGAAGCCGGGGCGGATCGCGATTGGCTGCGGCGGATTCGCCCGTGGTGGGGGCACAATTATCATTTTCATCTGCGCCTGCGTTGTCCCCCAGGCGAGACCGAATGCCGGGATCAGCCCGCGCCGCCGGCCGGCGACGGGTGCGGCGCGGAGCTCGACTGGTGGTTCACCCCGGAGGCGAAGCACCCAAAGCCGGGACCGCCCACGAAACCCCTGCTTGTCTCGGACCTGCCTGCGGCCTGCGCCGCCCTCGTCGAACGGTAGCGAGCCCGTGGGTCATTCCGCCCGTGGAGCTGGTCGGGGACCTGTCGCCATTGGGTTCTGGCGGCGTCGGCATCGTTCTGGGCGAAGGCGGTGCTTCCGGCGCTGCGGGGAAGGCAACCCGAGAATTTTGGCTGCGAGCGGCGGTGGTTGCGGCCGAATTTTGTTGGCGCGGCGCCCCGATAAGACGGAAAATCACGTGAGAGCCGGCGAGTTTGGGAAATGTTGACAACAATACCTCCGGACATACTTGCGCGGCTCTAGACGCACGGAGGGCGGACCATGGGAGAGTATAGCGAAGCCTTTGTGGCATTCGACGTCGAAGAAAGCACGCGGTGGCGATTGCCGATGGCGGGCGCGGCGGCGAGGTACGCTTTCTCGGCGATATATCGAGTTCGCCGGAGGCGGTGGAGCGGCTGATCCGCAAGCTGGCCGGCCGCTATGGCAAGCTGCATTTCTGCTACGAAGCGGGGCCGACCGGGTACGGGCTGTATCGGCAGATCCGGGCTCTCGGGCACGCCTGCCTGGTGATCGCTCCAGCGCTGATCCCGAAGCGGCCAGGAGAGCGGGTCAAGACCAACCGGCGCGATGCGGTGACGCTGGCGCGGCTGCATCGGGCCGGCGAGTTGACTGGGGTGTGGGTGCCGGACGCGGTTCACGAGGCGGTGCGCGATCTGGTCCGGGCGCGCGAGGCGGCAGCGGACGATCTGCGTCGCAAACGCCAGCAGCTGCTCTCCTTTTTGCTGCGCCATGGGCGAATTTACAGTGCAGGGGGCCATTGGACGCTGGCGCATCGGCGCTGGCTTGCCAAGCAAGCTTTCGAGCATGCCGCCCAGCAGATCGTCTTTCAGGAGGCCATCGACGCGATCGCGGATGCCGCTCAGCGTCTGCGCCGCCTGGAACAGCAGCTGGCCCTGATCGTGCCGAGCTGGTCGATGGCGCCGGTGGTCGAGGCCTACCAGGCGATGCGCGGCGCCTCCTTCCTGGTGGCCGTCATCTTTGCCGCCGAAATCGGCGACGTGCGCCGGTTCGAGACGCCACGCCAGCTGATGTCGTTCCTTGGCCTGGTCCCGGCGGAAAGCTCGACCGGCGATACGGTGCGACGCAAAGGGCTGACCCTGGCCGGCAACCGGCGTGCCCGCCGGGCCCTGGTCGAGGCCGCTTGGACCTACCGCTATCCCGCCAGAGTTAGCGAAACCCTCAGAGTTCGCCTCGACGGGCTGCCCAAAGCTGTGCGCGACATCGCCTGGAAAGCGCAGGTCCGGTTGTGCGCCCGCTATCGCCGGCTCAGCGCTACCGGTAAGAAGCTGCCGGTGGTCGTGGCGGCGATCGCCCGCGAGATGGCAGCCTTCCTGTGGGCAATCGGCCGTGAGGTGGCGCCCGTGTAAAGCGCAGCGCCGCATCTCCGCTGCGCAGCGCCGGGGGTGGAGCCACGGTAGGGAACTCCCGTCGCTAGTTATGTGGCCGGGCCGCCGCTCAACAAACTGCTGCCCGACGCCCGTCCTCTAGACCGAGGAAAGCCCCGAGACGAAGACACGGAATGCGGTATCCAACCCGCGGATAAGAGCCTGATCAACCGTCGTCTCCAGCTCCACCCCCAGCCCTGTGCAGCCTTCAGTCAACCCAACTCCGACCTCTGTCTCGAGGCCGTGCCGGGAAACTGTCGCTCTACCCTTGACCGGGGACATAAGAGACTGGCGCGCGGGCGGTGTGCAAGACCCGAAACGATTAACGGGTCAGGTCAGCGGTATAGCAGCTGTCCGACCAAATGCCGTCAGCGCGGCACCGCCAGCAGCGGATTGTGGTCGCCGCCGCCCGGCCCGCTCGGAGGGCCAGTCGCGAGCAGCGTCTGGCCGGCGTGGGCTTGCCCATTGGTCGCGATGGCGCCGGCCAAATAGCTCAGCAGGCCGGTCGGGATTACCGCGCGGCCGGGCGGACCGGCCGGGGCGATATCGTCAAACGTCATAGGTGACGCACCGGCCGCGACCGGCGGGTCGGTGACCAGGGTTCCGCCCTTCCCGTCGGAGGCCAGCTTGAAGTCGCTCGTCGCATAGGCCCCGAGCAGCGTCAGGCGGATGCTATGCCCCCCGCCGCTGACCGTCAGCGTGCCGCTGGTGGGGGTGGTCTGCGCGAAGTGTTCGGTGGTGACGCCCGATGTAAAGGGAATCCCCCGCAGATCGATCCGGTCCGCTGGGCTGGTCCCGGTAAAACCCTTGATGGCGCCGGTAAACTTGGCGCCGGCATCGAGCTCTAACGTGGCGCCGCTGGCAAAGACGACTATGCCGCTGGCGGTGCCGCCGCTCGCCACCTCGAAGAGCCCGCCGTTGATCACCCCGCCGCTCGCGTTGCCGTGGTCGACCTCGCTGCCGCCGCTGTGGACGATCGTGCCGTTCGCCCTGCCGCCGGCCGAGACGATTTGGCTGCCGCCATTCAGCACTGTCCCGCCCGCCGCGCCGCCCGACAAGACGGTCTCCTTGCCGCCGCCGCCGCTGACCGCCCCGCCGCTGACGATGGTGGCGATGCTCCGGCCGCCGGAACTGACCGACAGCGACCCGCCGCCGCCGCTCGATATGCCGACGAGGAGGACGGTGGCGCTGGCAATGCCGCCCGCAGACACGGTCTCCTTGCCGCCGCCGCTGACCGCACCGCCGCTGACGATCGTGGCGATGCTCCGCCCGCCGGAACTGACCGACAGCGACCCGCCGCCGCCGCTCGATATACCGGCGAGGAGGACGGTGGCGCTGGCAATGCCGCCCGCAGACACGGTCTCCTTGCCGCCGCCGCTGACCGCACCGCCGCTGACAATTGTACCGATGCTCCGGCCGCCGGAACTGACCGACAGCGACCCGCCGCCGCCGCTCGATATGCCGGGGAGGAGAACGGTGGCGCTGGCAATGCCGTTCGCAGACACCGTCTCCTTGCCGCCGCCGCCGCTGACCGCGCCGCCGCTGACAATTGTGCCGATGCTCCGGCCGCCGGAACTGACCGACAGCGACCCGCCGCCGCCGCTCGATATGCCGGGGAGGAGAACGGTGGCGCTGGCAATACCGCCCGCAGACACCGTCTCCTTGCCGCCGCCGCCGCTGACCGCGCCGCCACTGACGATGGTGGCGATGCTCCGGCCGCCGGAACTGACCGACAGCGACCCGCCGCCGCCGCTCGATATGCCGGGGAGGAGCACGGTGGCGCTGGCAATACCGCCCTTCGACACGGTCTCCTTGCCGCCGCCGCCGCTGACCGCGCCGCCGCTGACGATGGTGGCGATGCTCCGGCCACCGGAGACGATCGCCTGGCCCCCGCCGCCGCCGCTCGCCGTGCCGGGAAGCAGCAGCGTGCCGCTGGCCACACCGCCGGAAGACACGGTCTGTTTGCCGCCGCCGCCACTGACCGCCCCGCCGCTGACGATGGTGCTGATCGGCACGCCGCCGGAGGACACCGTTTGCGCCCCGCCGCCACCGCCGACGACCCCCGGGAGGAGGACCGTGCCGCTGGCGACACCGCTGAATGTCAGTGTCTGTTTGCCCCCGCCACCGCTGACCCCGCCGCCGCTGACCACGGTGGCGACCGCCACGCCGCCGGAGGACACCGTTTGCGCCCCGCCGCCACCGCTCGAGGTTCCGGCGAGGAGCACGGTGTTACTGGCGACGCCGCCCTTCGACACGGTCTCCTTGCCGCCGCCGCCGTTGACCGCGCCGCCGCTGACCACGGTGGCGACCGCCTGACCGCCGGAGGAGACCGATTGCGCCCCGCCGCCGCCGCTCGAGGTGCCGGGAAGGAGAACCGCCGCGCTGGCAACGCCGCCTGAGGAGACGGTCTGCCTGCCGCCGCCGGCGCTGACCGGGCTGCCGAAGGCGATTGTGCCCACCGCGGTGCCGCCGGCCGAGATCGCCTGCGACCCGCCGCCGCCGCTGACCCCGCCGTCGAAGAGGACCGTGCCGCTGGTGAGGCCGTCGAGAAATACCGACTGTTTGCCGCCGCCGCCGGCAACATGCGGGCTGCCGTCTGCGGTCGTGCCGATCGCGAGGCCGCCGGCACTGACCGCCTGCGAACCGCCGCCGCCACTGGTACCGCCGTCGAAGAGCGTGGTTCCGCTGGCGACACCACTGGCCGATATCGTCTCCTTGCCGCCGCCGCCGCTGCTCAGGCTGCCGTCGGCGACCGTGCCGACCGCGGTGCCGCCGGACGAGACGGCCTGCGATCCGCCGCCGCCGCTGACCCCGCCGCCGAGGAGGATCGTGCCGCTGACAAGGCCGGAGTACGACGCCGTTACCTTGCCGCCGCCGCCGGTGGCATCGCTGCCGCTGGCGACCGAATTGATGGCGACGCCGTTTAAGGTGACCGCGAGCGACCCGCCGCCGCCGCTGACCGCGCCGCCGAGAAGGATCGCGCCGCTGGCGACGCCGCCGGACGACACCGTCACCTTGCCGCCGCCGCCGGCAACGCTGCTGCCGCCGGCGGTCGCGTCGATGCTGGTGCCGCCAGAGACGACCTCCGAGCCGCCGCCGCCGCTGACGGTGCCGCCGAGGAGCACGGTGCCGCTGGCGAGACCGCCGACCGTCTGCTTGCCGCCGCCGCCGGCGACGCTGCTGCCGCTGGCGACGGTATCGAGGGCCGTGCCGCCCGCGGCAACCGATTGCGAGCCGCCGCTGCCGCTCGCGCTTCCGGCGCTCAAGGTCGTATTGCTGGCGAGGCCGTCCGAGGAGACGCTCTGCGCACCCCCGCCACCGCTGCTGACCGGAGCGCCCTCGACCACGGTGTCGAACGCCGCCCCGAGGGAGCCGACGCTCTGCTTGCCGCCGCCGCCGGCCGCGGTGCTGCCGCTGATCACCGTGCCGAAGGCGGTGCCGCCGGCAGAGACGAACTGCTGCGCGCCGCCGAGGACATAGGTCGATTCGACACTGCCGGCCGAGACGACCTCGACGCCGCGGCTCTCGACGATGCCAATGCCGGTACCGGTGACCACCCCACCGATCGTCAGCGTCGTCGCGGACGAGACCAAAATTGTACCGTCGTTGGTGACCGTGGCGGTAAGCGTATCCGGCAGTCCGCCCGTGCTGGTCGTTAAGAGCCCGCCGCCGGCGATCGTCCCGTTGCCACCGAGGATCGCTCCGCCGTTGAGGAAGATCTGCGAATTGGCGCCGGCCGCCGCCACCAATCCGCCGGTATTGGTGATGGTATTGGCCGTCCCGACGCCTTCGATCGCGATGACGGAATCGGCATAAGCGACGATCGTGCCGGTATTCTGCACCGGAGCGTCGATTCTGAGGACGCCCGTACCGCCGGTGGCGTTGCCGGCAGCGAGCGTTCCCTCGTTGGTCATCGACACCGGCGCCAGCGTGAGCGTCCCGCCGAGGGCGGCGATCACGCCTTTCGCCTGGTTGTCGAGCTGAAGCCGCCTAACGTCGCCGCCACCGATCGCGCCGGCGCCGGAAATCGTGTTGGCGACGTTGATCAGCGGCGCGCCGCTCACCGGCGCCGTCGGTGCCCCGCCGATGGCATTATCGATGTTGTTGGCCAGCTCGATCTGGCCGTTGCCTTGCAGGGTCGCGCCGCCGGCATCGATCTGCAGCAGCGCCGCCGTCACCGTACCGGTGAGCCCGATTGCACCGCTGTTGACGATCGCTCCCTTCAGCCCCAGGGTGGTGCTCTGAGTTACCAAAAAACTGCCGTTGTTGGTGACCGCCGTGCTGCTGCCGTCGAGCAGACTGAAACTGCCGGTGTAGATCGTGTCGATGAGGCCACCGCCGGCGGTTGTCAGGGTGCCGCCCTGGATCGTCTCGTTCCGCAAGTCGACGTAGGCGGCAGCGCCGACTGCCTCGATGATGCCGCCGCCCACACCGTCGATCGTGCCGCTCTGGAGCGTCACGGCGGCGCCTGTTTTGGCCTCGATCGTGCCGGCGCCATCCGAATTCTGCACCTGCGAATCCTGCACGATCAGCCCGCCCGCGCCGGTCGCTTCCAATATCCCGCCATTGGTCATCGACCCGAGCTGAATGGTCAGCGACGCGGTGCCGTTGGCGTTGACCACGCCATCATTGATCAGCGAGCCGGTGCGGATCGCGCCGGCGCCGGAAATCGTGTTGTCGAGGTTGACCAGCGTGTAGCCGGCAATAACGTTGTTCCCGCCATCGGACATGACCACATCGCCGCCGCCGGTCAGAGTGACGCCGTTCTTGGCGACGGCGATGAATGTCTCGGCTCCGGTCGAGGTCAGCAGGATCGTACCGGTGTTGGCGATCGTCGCGGTGATCGTGAGGGACCCGGTGGGGCCCACCGCTATCGTACCGGCATTGGTGACGACGCCGCCGTCGATGTAATTCCCGGAGGGAGAGACCGCGTTCGATGTCGCCAAGATGCCGCCGGCGGCGACGTCCACGCCGCCGTTGTCGATCGTCGTATCGCTGAGGCTCAGCTGCGCGCCCGCGCCGATCTGGAGCGAACCGCCGCCGGTGTTGCTGAGGGTCGTGGCAAACAGGCCCGATGTCCCGGCCAGCGCGGCGATGAGGCCGCTGTTGACCACCGCACGGCCAACGATCGTCAGCCCGCCAGCACCGGTCGCTTCGATCTTGCCGCTGTTGACGATTGTGTCCTGGTAGAGCACTAGCGGGTTCGCCGCCCCGGTGGCGTCGATCAACCCGGCGTTGCCCAGCGTCACGAACTCTTGGATCGCGCCGTCACCCGAGATCGTGTTGTCAATGTTGGTCAGGGAATTGAGGTTACCGACAATGTAGGCGGTGCGGCTGGTGTCGGAGAGGGTGATGGTGCCGCCGCCGCTGAGGTTGGTGTTGCCGACGATCGAAAGCACACCGCCCTGGATCTCGATCCCGGTTTGATTGTCGATCGTGCCGGTCGCCGAGGACGTGCCAAACAACAGTTGGCCGGTGTAGCCGGCGGTGCCGCCGACCCCGGGGATGATGATGGCGCCCTTGTTGGTGATCGCGTCGTAGACCTGCAAAAACCCGGCGTCCGTCAGCGTTGCACCACTGACCCCGAGATCGAGGTTGGTGAGATAGAAGCCGCCGCTGTAGGGGGCAGGACTCGACGGGATCTCGGTCTGGGCGGCGATGAGGATGCCGACGCTGACCGGGGTGGTCGTCCTGGGGATGTGCTGCGGGCTCCAGTTTGCCTTCGTCCACCACGAGGAACCGCTGCCGCCAACCCAGGTGTAGCTCATGTTGTCCCTCCCCGCATGGCTCGCATCGGCCGCGGCAGCGCCGCTAGCTACGCGCCCTCCGCCCTCCCTCCCGCGATGCCGCTCGGCCGATGTTCGGCGGCCTGGTCATGTGCAGCTCCCCTGGCGGCACGTTCCACCGGTGCCTGTTGCGAACGGACAGATGCCGGCAACGACAAGACGCTACAAAAGATTTGGGGATGGCGGCTACCGCATCGGCAAGAGGTTGCGGGTCCGCGGTGGGTCGATGGCGGCGGCCGATGGGTGGGTGCGCGTTCGCGGCTAGTGCTGTCATCGCGCGCGCAGGCGGTTGACGAAATCGGCGAGGCCGAGCTGGCGGGTGCGCCGCAGCCGCTCGGCGGTGACGATCGCCTGCGCTTGCGGCGACGCTGTCGTCGATGTCGCGGTTGACGATGACGTAATCGTATTCCGACCAGTGGCTCATCTCCTCGGCCGATTTTGCCATGCGCTGGCGACGACGGCGGCGCTGTCCTGGGCGCGCGTGCGCAGCCGCGCTTCGAGCGCGTCCAGGCTCGGCGGCAGCACGAAGACGGTGACGAGATCGTCGCGCGACGCTCTCGGCGAGCTGCTGGGTGCCCTGCCAGTCGATGTCGGTGACGATGTCGCGGCCGGCGGCGAGCGCCGCCTCGATCGGCTGCGCGCGGCGTGCCGTAGTCATGGCCGAAGACGGTGGCGTGTTCGAGGAGTTCGCCGTCCGCGACCATCGCGGCGAAGCGGGCCTCGTCGATGAATTGATAATCGCGGCCGTCGATCTCGCCCGGCCGCGGCGGCCGCGTCGTGACCGAGACCGACAGCGACAGCGTCGGATCGCGTTCGAGAAGGCGACGGGTGATCGTCGTCTTGCCGGCCCCCGAGGGCGACGACAGCACCAGGAGAAAGCCGCGGCGGCGGATCGCGCTCTCGGCGTGGCGGGCTGCGGCCGGTGCTCATTCGAGGTTCTGCACCTGCTCGCGGAACTGCTCGATCGCCGCCTTCAGCGCGAGCCCGATGCGGGTCAGCTCGATGTCGGCCGATTTCGAGCACAGCGTATTGGCTTCGCGGTTCAGTTCCTGGCAGAGGAAATCGAGCTGGCGCCCGACGGCCTCGCCCCGCTCCAAGAGATCGCCGGCCTGCGCGATATGAGCGCGCAGCCGGTCGAGCTCCTCGCGGACATCGGCGCGGGTGACGAGCAGCGTCAGTTCCTGCGCGACGCGCTCCTGCGGCATCGCCGGCGCGAGGCCGGCGAGTTCGGCGAGGAGCTTCTGGAGGCGTGCGCGGATCGCCGCCGGCTGCGCCGCCGCGCACCCCGCGGCCGCCTCGACCAGGCCGGCCAGCTCGGCGCGCTGTGCCGTCAGCATTGCGGCGAGGCGCGCGCCTTCCTCGCCGCGCGCCGCGACCAGGCGGTCGAGCGCCACCGACCAGCCCTCGGCGATCGCGGCGCGGCGCGCCTCGACGACGGCCTCGCGGCTCGTCCTCGACGGTCTCGATGATGCCGCGCAAACCGATGAGACCATCGAGCCGCGGCGGCGCGGCCTCGACGTCGCCGGCCAATTCGCCGAGCAGCGCGACGACCTGCGCCAGCATCTCGCGGTTGATGCGGATCGCCGGCGGCGCCAGCCGGGGAGAGAGAGCGTGCCCGAGATGTTGCCGCGCCGGACGCGGCGCGCGAGCGCGGCGCGCAGCTGGCGCTTCGAGCGCGTCGAAGCCCGGGCGGCAGGCGCAACCGCAGATCGAGCGAGCGGCTGTTGACGCTCTTCAGCTCCCAGATCCAGGAGACGCCGTCGGCCTCGCCCTCGGCCCGGGCAAACCCGGTCATGCTGGAGACGCCCACCGCCTCTCCTCCGCGCTGTCGTGCGGTTATAGTCGGCGGTGCCGGCGCCGCCAATGCCCGGCGCAGAGTTACCGCAGGCAGGGGTGCCCGCCGCTGCCGCAGCGCCGCGCGGCCTGTCGCGCCGCTCCCGGCGGGTGCGGCTTGGGGGGCGGCGGCCGCGGCGCTGGCCCAGACACAGACGCTGGCGCAGTCGCGGCCGCGGGCACCGGGTCTGCGCGCTCTCGGCACCGCGCCGTGACGGGATTGGCGCGATGTTCGGGTCTGCTCGGCGAGGGTCTTGGCGAAGACGTGGCCGCCGCTGCCGTCGGCGACGAAATAGAGATCCTCGGTGCGCTCCGGGCGCACCGCGGCGCGCAGCGCCGCTCGCCCGGGATTGTCGATCGGCCCCGGCGGCAGTCCTTTGTCGAGGTAGGTGTTGTAGGGCGAATCGATCGCGAGATCGGCGTGGTTGAGCGGGCGCTCGAGCTTGTCGCCGCCGGCCTGGCGCAGCGCGAACAGCACTGTCGGGTCGGCTTGCAGGCGCATGCCGAGTCGCAGCCGATTGATGAAGACGCCGGCGATATGCGCGCGCTCTTCCTCGTGTGCCGTCTCCTTTTCGACGATCGAGGCGAGGGTCGCCACATCGCCCGGGCTGGCGAGCGGCAGATCCGACCGGCGCTCGCTCCACAGCTGGGCCAGGACGTGCGCCATCCCGCGCCGCATTCGAGCGACCAGCTCCCGCCGGTTGTCGCCATAGCTGTAGAGGTAGGTATCGGGCAACAGCACGCCTTCGGCCGGCACCGGCCCGGGGTCGCCCTCCAGCCCCGGCGCGGCGCGCACCAACGCCACGATTTCGGCGCTGGTGAGCCCCTCGGGGATCGTCAGCCGGTGTCGCACGGTCTTCCCGCTGACGAGGATGTCGAGCGCCTGGATCGCGCTCGCGCCGGCCGGGAACTCGTATTCTCCGGCCTTGAGCAGGGTCCCCCGCCCGGACAGCCGGGCAACCAGCTCGAAGGGGAGCTGGTGGCGGATCACCCCTTCGGCGGCCAACAGCGCGGCAATCCCGGAGATGCCGGTGTGGGCCGGGACGACGAGCGTGCGCGTCGCCGCGAGCGGCCCCGGAGCTTCCGCGTCGCGATACAGCCAGAACCCGGCGCCGGCCAGCGCCGCGGCGATGACGGCGGCCGTAACAACGCCCCAGGCCAGCAGGCGGAGAAACCTCATCGTCGCAGGGTCCGGCCGCCCGCCCCTCACTTAGCGATAGATCGGGCAGCGATAGATCGGGAGGCGCTCAGTCGGGCCGATCACCGTCCCAAACCCGGATTGCCGAAGATCAGCGATGCGTTGGTGCCGCCGAAACCGAACGAATTGGACAACACGTACTTGACCCTGCGCTCGCGCGCCTGGTTCGCCACGAGGTCGATGTCGCAGGCGGCCGAGGGGTTGTCGAGGTTGAGGGTCGGCGGGACGACGCCGTCGCGCAGCGCCAGGATCGAGAAGATCGCCTCGACGCTGCCGGCGGCGCCGAGCAGGTGCCCGATCGCCGATTTGGTCGATGACATCGAGAGCGAATAGGCGTGCGCGCCGAACAGGCGCTTGACGGCGCCAAGCTCGATCTCGTCGCCGAGCGGGGTCGAAGTGCCGTGCGCGTTGATGTAATCGATGCTGTCGGGCGAAAGATGGGCGCTCTTAAGGGCATTGCGCATCGAGCGGAAGGCGCCGTTGCCGTCCTCGGCCGGCGCGGTCAGATGGTGCGCGTCGCCCGACATGCCATAGCCCAAGACCTCGGCGTAAATCCGGGCGTTGCGCGCTTGCGCGTGCTCCAGCTCCTCGAGCACCAGGATCCCGGCTCCCTCGCCCATCACGAACCCGTCGCGAGCCTCGTCCCACGGGCGCGAGGCACGCGGCGGATCGTCGTTGAAATTGGTCGAGAGCGCCCGTGCCGCGGCGAACCCGGCAATGCCGAGGCGGCAGATCGCCGCTTCGGTGCCACCGCACACCATGACATCGGCATCGTCGAACATGATCAGGCGCGCCGCATCGCCGATCGCATGGGCGCCGGTCGAGCACGCGGTCACCACCGCATGATTGGGCCCCTTGAAGCCGTAGCGGATCGAGACGTTGCCGGAAGCGAGATTGATCAGGCTGGAGGGAATGAAGAATGGCGAGATCCGGCGCGGGCCGCGCTCCTGCAGCAAAACCGCCGCCTCGGCGATGCCGGGGAGACCGCCGATGCCGGAGCCGATCATCACCCCGGTGCGCTCGCGTTCCTCATCGCTCTCGGGCTCCCAGCCGGCGTCCTCGATCGCCTGAACCGCCGCCGCCATCGCGAAGATGATGAATTCGTCCATCTTCCGGTGGTCCTTGGGCGGGACCCAGTCGTCGGCGTTGAACAGCCATGAGGCGCGATCGCCGCGCGGCACCTGGCCGGCGATGCGCGCCGGCAGGTCGGAGACATCGAAGGACTGGATCGCGCCGATCCCCGAACTCGCCGGCGACCAGGCGCCGCCACACCTGCTCGAGCCCGATGCCGAGCGGTGTTACCAGCCCCATCCCGGTGACGACGACGCGCCTCATCTAGGGCGAGCTCCCGCGGTAAAGCGCCGATGATCGCGCGACGGGCCGAGACCCGGCGGGCTCGGTGCGGTGCCGCGCAAAGCCAGTGTCAGCTATGCGCCTCGATGAAGCTGACCGCGTCCTTGACCGTGACGATCTTCTCGGCCGCGTCATCGGGGATTTCACACCCGAATTCCTCCTCGAAGGCCATCACCAACTCGACCGTGTCGAGGCTGTCGGCCCCAAGATCATCGATAAAACTGGCATTCTCGGTCACCTTGGCCTCGTCGACGCCGAGATGCTCGACGACGATCTTCTTGACCCGCTCGGCGACGTCGCTCATTCGATCTTTCCTCGATTACGTTCTGCGAATTGGCTCGGTTCAGCGCGGTCCAGGCACCCGGTTGCGGGCTTACCCGTGATCTGTCCGCCATGATGGACCCGTCGAAGACACGGCTCACATAACACGAATTCGACCGCCGTAAAAGTTCCCGCCGCGGCAAGGGTGCGGCCCGGCCGCTGTGTCATACCATGGCCATGCCGCCGTTGACATGGAGCGTCTGGCCGGTGATGTAACCCGCTTCCGCGCTCGCCAGATAGACCGCGGCCGCGGCGATGTCCGCGGCGGCGCCGAACCGTCCCATCGGGATCGTCGCAGCAATCCGGGCCCGCTGCTCGTCGCTCAGGGCATCGGTCATCGCGGTCACGATCAGTCCCGGGGCGATGCAATTGACGGTGATCCCGCGGGTCGCGGTCTCGGCCGCCAGCGATTTCGCCAGCCCGATCAACCCGGCCTTCGCCGCCGCGTAATTGGCCTGGCCGGCATTGCCGGTGACGCCGACGACCGAAGAAATCGCGATCACCCGGCCATGGCGCCGGCGGATCATGCCGCGCAGCGCGGCGCGCATCAGGCGGAAGGCGGCGGTCAAATTGACTTCGATCACCGCCTGCCAGTCCTCGTCTTTGAGACGCAGCGCCAGACCGTCGCGGGTGATCCCGGCATTGCTGACGAGGATGTCGACCTGGCCCATCGCCGCCTCGGCCTCGCGCACCAGGCGCTCGCAGGCGCTCGGATCGGCGAGGTCGGCGGTCAGCGCATGGGCGCGCTCGCCGAGTTCGGCGACGAGCCCGGCGAGCACATCGTCCCGCCTTCCGGCGACCGCGACCGCGGCGCCCTGGCGATGGAGCGCCCGGGCGATCGCGCCGCCGATGCCGCCGGAGGCGCCGGTCACCAGCGCCCTCTCGCCGGACAGGTCGAACATCCCGCTCACAACCGCCTGACCAGCGCCTCGACGTCGGCCGGGGTGCCGACCGACAGCGTCGACAGCGTGCGGTCGATCCGCTTGACGAGCCCGGCGAGCACGCGCCCGGCGCCAATTTCGACGACCTCCTCGACCTCGTTGGCGGCGAACAGGAGCACGGTCTCGCGCCAGCGCACCATTTGCGTCGCCTGCTCGACGAGGAGTTCCTTGATTTCCTCGGGATCGCTGGTGGCGGCCGCGGCCACATTGGCGACGAGCGGGACGAGCGGCGCCTCGAGCACCGTCCGCGCGAGCGCCTCCTCCATGATTTCAGCGGCGGGGCGCATCAGCGAGCAATGGAACGGGGCGCTGACCGGCAGCATGATCGAGCGCCGGGCGCCCTCTTTGGCGGCGAGCACGACGGCCCGCTCGACCGCGCCCCGATGCCCGCTGACGACGATCTGACCGGGGCTGTTGTCGTTGGCGAGGTCGCAGACCTGGCCCTGCGCCGCCGCCGTGGCGACCGCGCGCGCCGCGTCGATCTCAAGACCGAAGAGCGCCGCCATCGCGCCTTCGCCGACCGGTACCGCCTTCTGCATCGCCTGGCCGCGGCGCTTGACGAGGCGCGCCGCCTCGGCGACCGAGAGCGCGCCGGCCGCGGCAAGCGCCGAATACTCGCCGAGCGAATGGCCGGCGACGTAGGCCGCCTGCCGCGCGAGATCGAACCCGGCCTCCGATTCGAGGACCCGCATCACCGCCAGGCTCGCCGCGAGCAGCGCCGGCTGCGCGTTCTCGGTCAGCATAAGCTCCTCTTCCGGACCCTCGAACATCAGCCGCGAGAGCGGCTGCGACAGCGCCTCGTCGATCTCGTCGAACAGCCGGCGCGCCGCCGGAAACGCCGCGGCAAGCGCCTGACCCATGCCGGGCGCCTGCGAACCCTGCCCGGGAAAAACAAAAGCCCGCTTCATGCCCGTCGCGTCCCCCTCGCGGCGATTCCGCCCGTCATAGCCCGACTCGCGGCGCTGTCAAGCCGCTCTCCCCGAGAAGTGTGCGGGCCGGTCACCGGCAAAACCGCAGATCGTCGCGTTCGTTCTCGTAATCCACCAATACCTGAAGAAGGATGCTGTCCTTCGGCAGGGCCTCGCGGGCCTTCTCGATTTTCTTCAGCATTGCGCTGTCATAGGCGACCGGCTTCGGGCATTTGCTCGCGCCGCCGCAGCCGCCGACGAAAAGCGCCAAGGCGAGCGCCATCCCCGCGCCGAATCGCATCTTCCCCCTCACCCCACAAGCGCACGATGCCCGGTGACGGCCCGCCGATCAAGGGGATCGGACGAGTGATGCGGCACCGGGCGGAGGGATTGTCCGGCTGCGGCGGTTGCGCGTACCACTGCGCGGATGATCCCGACCCCGATCCCGCGCGAAGAGCTCACTGCCGCCTCCTGCCAGCGCACGCGGTGCGCCTTCACCGAGCGCCGGTCAGGCAGCGAACAGGGTCGCCATTTCAGGCCATCCGGCGGCGTTGGTCGGGCTTGTCCGCTACAGTAAACTCCAGCATCGCCCGCGCCGGGGACCAATCGCCGCGCCCCGGCGGGCTTCACCGGGAGGATTGCCATGACCCTTGCATTGCGGCCGATCGCGCCCGCCGATCTGCCGGCCGCCGGCCGGATCTGCCACGATGCCTTCAGGGCGATCGCCACCGAGCACAATTTTCCGCCAGACTTTCCCACTCCCGAGGTGGGGATCAGTCTCCTGACCGACTTGACCAACAGCCCGGGTTTTTACGGCGTCGTCGCCGAAATCGACGGCCAGGTCGTCGGCAGCAACTTTATCGACGAGCGGTCGCCTATCATCGGCCTCGGGCCGATCACCGTCGATCCGGCGGCGCAAAACCAGGGTGCCGGCAATGCGCTGATGACGCATATGCTCGATCGCGCCGAGCATAATGGTGCGCCAGGTGTGCGTCTGGTGCAGGCTGGCTATCACCGCCGTTCGCTCTGCCTCTACACGAAACTCGGGTTTGCCGTGCGCGAGCACCTCACCAATCTGCAGGGCCCCGCGCTCGGGTTGCGCCTGACCGGACGTACGGTTCGTCCGGCCGCCACCGCCGATCTGGCCGCTTGCAACCGGCTGTGCCGGGCGGTGCACGGCCTCGGCCGCGGCGGGAGCCTGCGCGGCGCCATCGTCAGAGGCACCGCAGCGGTGGTCGAACATGACGGCCGGATTACCGGTTACACCACCGAAATCGGCTTTGGCGGCCATACCGTCGCTGAAATCGAACGAGGATCTGAAGGCGCTGATTGGCGCGGCGCCGGCGTTTGGCGGCCCTGGTTTTCTCCTGCCCAGCCGCAACACCGAACTGTTTCAGTGGTGCCTGGCGAACGGGCTCAGAATGGTCCAGTCGATGACCCTGATGACAGTGGGTCTCTACAACGAGCCGCAGGGTGCCTATCTGCCATCGATTTGGTTCTGATGCGCCCCGCACGCCAGTTCGCCCAGTGATCCTGACCCCGATCCCCCGCGAGCAGCTCGCTGCCACCCTCGACCGCTTTGCCGGGCAGCTCGACGATCCGGATGCGCGCGCCGCCTTCGCCTCTATCCGCGCGACCGCGGCCGAGCGCGCCGCGGGCGAGGCGGCCGAGAGCCATCGACAAGAGGCTCTGGTGCAGGCGCGGCGCTGCGGCATGAGGGTCCATCCGCCCGGAGTGCGTGCGCGCTTCAACTGGGACGGCGCCGCGCTCGACGGCGCGACCGAAGCCTATGTGATCCTTCATGAGACCGCGCATTTCGTGCTGGTCCCGCCCGAGCGCCGCCGCCTCGTCGATTTCGGGCTCGGCCCGGGGCCGGACACCACCGCGCGCGCCGCCGCCGAACGCGCCGCCGTCCTGCCAGTGGCCGCGCGCGACGCCGAAGAGGCGGCGGCCTCGCTCCTCGGGATTCTGTGGGAGGCGCGGCTCGGCCAGCCGGCGCTCGCTTCGTTTCTCGATCAGAACTGGCTCGAAGGGCTCGACCGCTCCGCGGCGCCGCATTTCACCGCGGTCCTGCGCCGGCTGCGGCGGCTAGGGGTTGTCGAGGCCGGCTGCGCGACCCGATAGGCGCGCCGCTGAGGGGCGTGCCGACCACGAAAATGCCGGCGGGCACGGATCGCTTACCGCCCCCGTATCGTTATCCAGATAAATTTCGATGGAGGAATCGAAATGCGACGAATAGCGATGACCCTGATCGGCGCGCTCGGGCTTGTCGGCGTTGCGCTGTCGGCGCGCGCGGCTCCGATCGCTCCCACGGCCGAGGCTCAAGCCGCGCCCGGCATCGTTAAGGTGTGGGGTGGCTGCGGCCCGGCCGCCCATCCGGTTCCGGGGCATTGGAGCCGGTGGCGCGGCGTCTGGGTCCCGCCGCATTGCGCGCCCAACTACTGGGGATACCGGCCCTATGCCGCGTACCACCCATATTGGGGATGGCGCCACTACGGGTATTATTAGGGCCTAGCGCCTTCCGCTAGCCGACCCGCCCACCGCGATCAGGCCGCCTTGGCGCGGCCGATCGCTGCGGCGCGCTCGGCGAGGCGGCGAATGCGCGGCCAATCGCCGGCCGCGATCGCGTCCTTCGGGACCATCCACGAGCCGCCGACCATCGCCACATTGGCGAGCGCCAGGTAATCTGAGGCTTCGCGCTCGCCGATGCCGCCAGTCGGACAGAACACGACGCCCGGAAAGACCGGAGCCAGCGCCCGCACCCAGGCGATCCCGCCCAGCGCCTCGGCCGGGAAAAATTTCATCAGACAGAGGCCGAGCGCGCGCGCCGCCATCACCTCGGAAGGGGTGGCAACCCCGGGCAGATAAGGCAGTTCGCTCGCCATCGCCGAGGCGGCGAGTTCCGGCGTCGTTCCGGGACTGACGAGAAACCGGGCGCCGGCATGCACCGCCGCGGCGACGTCGGCGGCCCGCAACAGCGTCCCCGCGCCGACGACGATATGCGGCAGCTCGCGCGCGATTCCCGCGATCGCGGCCGTCGCCGCCGGGGTGCGCAGCGCGACCTCGATAACGCCAAGCCCACCCTCGCCGAGGGCACGTGCGAGCGGCACCGCGTCGCCCTCCCGCTCGATCGTCAGGACCGGGATGACCGAGGCGCCGCGAAAGTGGGCATGCATTGATGGAGGCCCTCCTGCCAGGGAGGCATTGGCGCATCTTACGCCGGCGTCGCCGGTGCGACAGCTATATCTGGTGTTTCGCGGCGCTGTACTCCCAAACTATGCTGTAGAGCGGTCGGGCGTCGCACGATCGCCGCGAATCGGTCAGCTGCCCATCGCCTGCGCTTTCCAAAGATCCCAGGCGCGGTTGATAATGGCGGCGTTGGTCGCGGTCGCGGCCTTTGCCTCCTCATCGTTGAGAAAGACGATGTTGCCGTCACCGAGCCGCAGCGCCTCGGCCTGGAGACGAGCGTTGACCTCGGTGTAGATCGCGCGAAAGGTGACCTCCCGCACCGAGCGGCCGACGACGACATCGCCGTGACCACGCATCAGCGCCACCGGCGCGGGCCCGAGCGAGCGGGCGAGCGCCGCGCCCAATTGCGGCGAGCGGATCAGCATGTCGGTCGCCGGGCCGCCGGCATCGCGGATCTCGAATACCGGGACGCCGTTCCCGCCGAGCGCGAGGAACGATGGCAGATGGAAGATCGGGCGCAATTTGGCATTGGTGACGCTGAACGGGATAACGGCCGGCGAATGGCTGTGGACGACGGCGTGAACCTCGGGGTGCGCATTGTAGATCTCGCTGTGGATGAAGCGCTCGACATAGAGGGTCGGGGGCTGAGGGTCGACCGCTTCGCCGTCGCGGTCGTGGAGGACGAGATCGGCTGCCGTCACGAGGCCCGGCGCCATGCTGCGCGCCAGGAGGAAATGGTCGGGGCGCTTGTCGTGGCGCGCGCTGACATGGCCGAAACCGTCGACGACGCCCTCGTGGTAGAGAATGCGGTTGGCCGCGACGAGGTCATCGATCAGCGCCGGATCGGGTGGTTGGGTCGTGTTCATGGCGGGCCTGCCGTTGGTTGATGCGAGGGTCGCGTCTAGCCCTTGACCTCGCCGAGCACCAGGCCTCGCGCGACGTAACGGTAGAGTGCGCAGAAGAGCGCGACCGGGGGCAGCGCATAAAGGATCGCCGCGGCCATCATCGCGTTCCACGGCGCGTCGATGTCGGCGAAAAGATCGGACTGCGTGCCCGAGACGGTCAGGTGCCGGTCCGAGGTCAATAGGACGAACTGGTAGAGATAATCGTTCCAGGCGAGGAGCAGCGCGTAAATCGCCACGATCGCCAAGGCCGGCGCCATCAGCGGCAGGTAGATGCGCAGATAGACCTGCAGCGCGGAGGCACCGTCGATCCGTGCCGAATCGTCGATCTCAAGGGGTAGGAGCCTGCCGTAGTGCTGGAGGATCAGGATCGCGAACGGGCTGGCGAAGGTGACTTGCGCGGCGACGACCGCCCACGGGTCATCCGAGAGCCCATAACCGAACATGATCTTATAGAACGGAATTACCAGGAAAGAGGCCGGCAGCGCATAGGTGAGGAGAGCGGCGTTGGTCAGGATGCCGCTCTTGCCGAGCCGCATCCGGCCGACCGCAAAGCTCGCGAGCGAGGTGATCAATACGGTCAACAGCATCGTCAGGAGGCCGATTTCGAGGCTGTTGCCGAACTGGCGCCAGAAATCCTCGAGATAGCGGGCCTCTTGGGTCACGACATCGTGAAAGCCGTCGAGCGATGCTCCGTGCGGCCACATATTGCCGGTAAACTCGATTTCCCCCTCTTCCGGATCGAGCGCGATCAGGAACATCTGGTAGACCGGGACCAAGGACCAGACAAGCAGGGCAAGGCCGAGGATCGCCGCCCCGATTTCGGTGAGGACCCGGCGCAGCCGGTGGCGCCGGCGCGCCAATGGGAGTGAGGCGAGAGCAAGGCTCACAATTGCACCTCGCCGGTATCGAGCTTGCGCAGCAATAGGATGACTACGGGCACGAGCACCGGCAGCGCCGACATCATCGCCGCCACGCCGAGCGCGGGGTTCGCCTGTTCGAAGGTGTAGTGGAAGCCGAGCGTCGTCAGCACGTCCGAGGCGCTCGACGGTCCCCCGGCCGAGACAAAATATACGGTGTTGAAGTCGCCCAGCGTCCAGATCACCGAGAGCAGCGTGCACAACAGATAGAGGTTCGCCAGCATCGGGACGGTGACGTGGATAAACCGGCGCGGGCCGGTGGCGCCGTCAATTGCGGCCGCGTCATAGAGGACTCGCGGAATCGCCGTCCGGCCGGCAAGGAAAATGAGCGTCCAGAACGGCATCCATTTCCAGATGTAGGCGATGATGTTGCACGCGATCGCAAGCCAGCGGTGGTTGAACCAGACCGGCCCCTCGATGCCGGTCAGCGCCGATAAGACGCCGTCGACCAGACCCGCATCCCCGATCAGCATCCAATGGAACGCGATGAAGGCCTGCACCGATGCCATGACCCACGGCACCATGTAGACGAAGAGGAGCGCCTTTACCCACCAGTCCCGGCGCAGGAAGAAGCCGGACAAAACGAGCGCCAGGAACATCTTCACATTGACGCCAATGGCGACGAACAGAAGGGTGTTGACGAGGCTTGTCAGATAGCGCGGGTCCGCGGCGAGCGTGGCGTAGAGCGCGGGGTCGCGCGCCATCCACAGCGCGTAGCCGATCGGATAGACGGCGAAGGCGAGAAACACCGCCGCGTAGGGCAGAATAAAGGCGACCGTCCAAGTGAAGTCCGAGCCGTGCAGGTGGCGATACCCGGGGGGCCGCCGCGGGCCTTTGAGCGATGCGCGCGGCGCGGCGGCGAGAGCCTCTCCGATACTCGTCATGCCCGCCTCCTCCGCTCACGCCCCATTTGGAGCCGCAGCGCTCCGCGCCCCAACCAAAAACCCCGCCGACCGAATTGTCGAGCAATCTTGGCCCAGGTAAACCCGGTTGATTGACAGGCGCCTCTCGCGGGGCATTTGATCGCGCCCGGCGGCGGTGAGGCGATAGGACGGAGGCGGCGGCGGTGGAACAGCGCAAATTCGGCAGGACCGGTCTCGATGTCTCGCTCCTCGGCTTTGGCTGCGGCGCGGTCGGCGGGCTGATGATCAAGGGCGCACCGGCCGATCAGGAACGCGCCGTTTGGCGGGCGCTCGAACTCGGCATCAATTATTTCGATACCGCGCAGATGTATGGCGACGGTGAATCGGAACGCAATCTGGGCCGGGTATTGCAGGCGCTGAAGCCGGATTGCTATGTCGGCACCAAGGTCCGCCTGCCGCCGACCGAAAAGGGCCGGATCGGCGCAGCGATCGCCGCATCGCTCGACGCGAGTTTGCAACGCATGCAGCGCGAACAGGTGGACCTCTTCCAGTTCCACAACGCCATCGTCGAGACGATGACGGGCGCCGATTTTTCCGCCGAAGCGGTTCTCGACGAGGTTGCGCCGGCGTTCGAGCGGCTCCGCCAGCAAGGCAAGTTCCGCTTTTTCGGGATCACCGCAAACGGCGAGACCGCCGCCCTCAACCGGGTGATCGACGCGCGGGCGTTCGATACGGCGCAGGCCAGCTACAATTTGTTGAACCCGAGCCCGGGCGCGGCGGTGCCTGCCGGCTATCCGGCGCAGGATTACGGCAACCTCCTCGGCCACGCCACCGCCGCCGACATGGGCATCATCAACATCAGGGTGCTCGCCGGCGGCGCCTTGAGCGGGACCGAGGAGCGCCATCCCCTGGGCTCGCCCCCGCCGGCGCCGATCGGCTCGGGCGCCGACTACCGCCGCGACGTCGCGCGTGCCCGCCGCTTTCGCGCCGCTGATCGCCGAGGGCCATGCCGACAGTTTGATCGAAGCCTCGATCCGCTATGTGATCGCCCATCCGGCCGTCTCGACGGTGCTGGTCGGCTACTCGACGATGGAGCACCTCGAATACGCCGCGCGGTCGATCGCAAAGGGGCCGCTGTCGCCCGCCGCGCTCGCCCGTGTCGCCGAAATCCAGCAGAGCTTCGTCGGCGAAGTGCGTTGACGCGCGAGACCGGAACCGCCGCGCCATTGCCTGCCGGGCGGACGTCGCGGCTACTCGTGCTTGGCGCCCTGTTCGCGCTGGTCGAATGCGTCGCGGCGCCGGGATCTGCGCTCGGGCAGCCGGCGCCGCAATATCAGCCGGTGCCGCAATATCAGCCGGTGCCGCAATATCAGCCGGCGCCGCAATATCGCCGATGCCGCAATATCAGCCCCCCCTCCAAGTCCCGCCCGCCCCGGTTTT
>CAVTGB010000065.1:0-29161 GCA_963734125.1 uncultured Alphaproteobacteria bacterium | reverse complement strand
ACGTATCGCCCTGATGGTGCAGCCCGAGGATTTGAGGAAATCCTTGGCGGCGCGCAATTGCGCGTAGTTCGCCACCTCGACCCCGAACGACATGCAGGTGGTGTGCGGGCTCAGCCCCAAGACGCCGCGCAATTCCTTTGGATAGAGCGCGAGCGAGTGATGTTCCGCGCCGCAGCGCAGGAAGACCGCGCGCGCCCCGCGATAGGTGGTCTCCTCGCTTTTCGTCAGCCCGAGGCGCTCGGTATAGAAGCGTTCGGCCTCGGCGACATCGTCGACGAAGAGGCGCACCGGCCCGATCTTGGTGATCTTGAACGGGCGCTCCAGCAACACGCCGTCAACGTCGAACCGCGCGCCGCCATTGGGCAACGCCGGACGGTGGCCGGAGTAAACGTCGATCCCCTTCGCTTCGGCGTCTGCGAGTTCCGCGGCTTCCGACATCTGCGGCAATTCGGGCTTCTCCTGAAAGCCGCGGTAGTACATCGCGCGCGGCTTCGACTTCTGGTTCCAGCCGACCTGCTCGATCCCGTAATAGAATTCGTTGGTGTGGCCGTCCGGGTCGTAGACATAGACATGCCAGTTCGAGCCCGGCATGTCGCGCCCGACGCGCTGGACGCGGACCTGCTGTTCCTGGAAATAGGTGTGGGCCTCGCCGATCTCCCGAAGGCTTCCGCATTGCCAGGTGATCTGGTTGATCGTCACCTCGGGGGCGAATTTGCGGTCGGCGCGCTGGTCCATCACCGGCTTGGAAAACAGCACCATCGCGTGGTGGTCGGTGCCGTAGCGCATGAAATAGCCGTGGGTGTCGCCGAGCCCCTGGTCCTTCGGGAACCACGGTGCACGCGAGAAATCGGCCTTGTCGGAGATCGTGAAGCCGAGGAGGTCGCCGTAGAAATGGCGGGCTTCTTCGAGCTTCGTAATGTTGAAGCCGAAGTGTCCCAGCCGCCTGATCTTGAACGGCCGCTCCAGCATGATCCCACCGACATTGTAGCGCTGGCCATTGGCAGACATTCTTTCCTCCTCCACGAAGCCCCGAACGCCCGCTTTCGCGGGCATGGCGACAGAGATTTGCGCTATCATGACCTAAAGACGCCGCACAGTGAACAGGGCGGCGCGCGACGCCCAGGAGGACACCATGAAATCAGCCTATGGCCGGCAGGTTCCGCGACCCGATTACGAATTGACCTGCGTCGAGCCGGGGAGCCCGATGGGCGAACTGTTGCGCCGCTACTGGCAGCCGGTCTGCACCTCCGACGAACTCGGCGACCTGCCGAGGAAGGAAAAGCTCCTGTGCGAGGAAATCGTCGTCTTTCGCGACAAACAAGGCCGGGTCGGCGCGCTCGACCCACACTGCGCGCATCGCGGCGCCTCACTGGAATGGGGCCGGGTCGAGGAGGGGGGACTGCGCTGCTGCTATCACGGCTGGCTCTACGACACAGCCGGCCAGTGCATCGAGATGCCGTGCGAGAGCGAAGAGACGCGGCGGAGCCTCGACGTTTGGCAGCCGGCCTACAAGACGCTCGAATATGGCGGGCTCGTCTTCGTCTACATGGGTCCGCCCGGCACCGAGCCGCTGTTCCCGGCCTATGACATCATCGACCCAGACCGCGGGGAAGACGTCGTGCTGCGCGGGATGCGGCTCTGGGGCGACTATGCGATCGGCTACGTCAAGGACTGCAACTGGCTGCAGCACTACGAGAACATCGTCGATCCGTGGCACCTGTTGATGCTGCACCAGATGATCAGCGGCGACCAGTTCGAGGGCGCGCTGATGCTTGGGAGGCCGCGCATCGGCTGGGATAAGACGCCGCTCGGCGTCCGCTACAACGTGATCAAGGACCTGCCGAACGGCAACCGCCTGGTGCGCCATGCCGAATGCATCGTCCCCAACGCCTTCATCATCCCCAACGTTCGCGAACCCGGCACGGCGCCGAAGAAGAAGGAGAGGGGGACCGAATTGTCGTGGGCGGTGCCGATCGACAATGAGCATGTGCGCGGCATCAGCATCGTCGCCTGGCCGCTCGAAAACGGCAAACCGAAGGAGGATTGGCGGGCTGGCACCGATGTGTTCTTCGACATCCGGCCGGGCTCGATGCTCGAGCGAACGTATGAGGAGCGCCAGCGCAAACCCGACGATCTCGAAGCCCAGGAAGGCCAGCGCACGATCGCCGTGCATGCATTGGAAAACCTCGCCCCGTCCGATACCGGGATCGCGATGCTGCGACACCTGCTGCGCGAGCAATTGAAGCGGATCGACGATGGGCAGGACCCGATCAACGTCGTGCGCGACGCGAGCGTCAACCGCCGCATCCCGACCAACGCCTGGAACACCGTCTTGTCGCCGGCCGAGGCCGCAGTTACCGCTTACAGCGCCGACGTATAGGGGCGATAACTCAACCGTCATCCCGGCGCAAGCCGGGATCCATGGATCGGATGCTCGTGCGGTATGGAAGTGGATCCCGGCTTTCGCCGGAATGATGGGTTCTTTGGGAGGACAAATATCATGGCCACAGCCCGGCATCCGGTGCCGCCCGACATCGCCGCGTTGAGCCTGGAAGAAATCGCCGAGCGTTATATCGGGCGGTTTCGCGACAAAGTCGCCGATTGGGAAGCTTTCGAAGACGCCAAGATCGAGGGTTACCGCCGCGCCCAGCACCGCTTTATCGGGGCCGGCGGCTCGGGTAAGCACGACGACCCGAGCATCATCCCGCCGCGCGGGTTCACCCTCTCCATTGTCTTCGTGCCGCCCGGCCAGGGCAACGCCGCGCATACCCACGAGGTCGAGGAGGTGTTTTTTGTCCTCCAGGGCTACCTGACGGTGTTCCTCGAGGACGAGAGCGGGCGGCGCCTCGACCGCAAGCTCAGCACCTGGGAGTGCATCGCCTGCCCGCCTGGGGTCATCCACGGCTTTCACAACGACGGGCTGGAGCCGGTCTACATGCAGGTCATGCTCGGCCGTGGCCGCCCCGAGGCGATGGGCTACGCCGACGACGAACTCTACCGCCGCCGCGCCGCGCATCTGGGGTAATCACAATCGTGTTCCCGGCGAAGGCCGGGACCCATTGTTCAACCGCTCGGCAGTAGATTGGTGGGTCCCGGCCTTCGCCGGGAACGCGGACTGATTTGGTCGAGGATTGCACAATGCCCTACGCCGCCCCGGTCGACGAGATGCGCTTTGTGATCGACACGCTGGCGCCGCTCGCCGGCGGCGCCGCCGATGTCGCGGACGCCATACTAGAGGAAGCTGCCAAGTTCGCCGCGGCCGAATTGGATCCCTTGAATCAGCCGGCCGACCGCATCGGCAGCGTCCTCGAAAACGGCGTCGTGCGTACCCCGCCCGGGTTCCGCGCGGCCTACCGGCGCTATGTCGACGCTGGCTGGATGGGGCTCCAATCCGACCCCGCGCACGGCGGCCAGGGGCTGCCGTTGTCGCTCGCCGCTCCGGTCGTCGAGATGTGGAACTCGGCCTGCATGAGCTGGGCCCTCTGTCCGCTCCTCACCTTCGGCGCGATCGAGCTGTTGGCGGCGCACGGCTCCCCCGAACAACAGCGCCTCTATTTGAAAAAGCTGGTTGCCGGCGAATGGACCGGCACGATGAACCTGACCGAGCCGCAGGCCGGCTCCGACCTCGGTGCGCTCAGAACCCGAGCCGTGCGCACGACCGACGAGCGCTGGGGCGAGCATTACCGGATCTCGGGCCAGAAGATCTTCATCACCTACGGCGACCACGATCTCGCCGACAACATCATCCACATGGTGCTCGCGCGCACCCCGGGCGCGCCGCCCGGCAGCCGCGGCATCTCCTTGTTCCTGGTGCCGAAATTCCTGCCCGACGCGGAGGGGAACCCGGGCGAGCGCAACGATCTGCGCGCCTTGCGCCTTGAGGAAAAGCTCGGCATTCACGCCTCCCCCACCTGCGTCATGTCCTATGGCGAGGGCGAGGGCGCGGTCGGCTGGCGGATTGGCGAGGAAAACCGCGGCCTCGAATGCATGTTCACGATGATGAACAGCGAGCGCCTCCTGGTCGGCGTCCAGGGCGTGGCGATCGCCGAGCGCGCCTATCAGCAGGCGCGCGAGTATGCCCGCATCCGGGTGCAGGGTCATCCCGTCGGCGCGCCCCGCCCAAAGGGAGATGGCGCCGGCGCATTGCCGATCATCCACCATCCCGATATCCGCCGCATGCTCTTGTCGATGCGCGCCGGCGTCGAGGCGATGCGGGCCTTGACCTATTTCGCCGCGGCGGCGATCGACCAGAGCCGCGAAGGCGATGACGAGGAGGCAAGGGCAAACGCGCAGCGGCGGGCCGACCTGTTGATCCCGGTGGTCAAGGCGTGGTGCACCGATCTCGGGGTCGAGATCGCCTCAGCGGGCGTCCAGGTGCATGGCGGGATGGGCTACATCGAGGAAACCGGCGCCGCGCAATATCTGCGTGACGCGCGGATCGCGCCGATTTACGAGGGCACCAATGGCATTCAGGCGCACGACCTGGTTGCCCGCAAGCTCGGCCGTGACCAGGGCGAAGCGGCGCGCGCGCTCGTCGCCGAGATGCGCAGGGCCGTTCCCGAGCTCGCCGGCACGGCCGAACTGGCGCCGATCGGCGACGCCCTCGCCACGGGGCTCGACGCTCTCGAGCGCGCGACGGACTACCTCCTCGCCGCCGATCCGGCGCTCGCCGCCGCTGGGTCCTCGCCCTACCTCGCGCTCTTCGGCACGGTCACCGGGGGCTGGCTGATGGCGCGGCTGGCGCTGGCTTCTCGCGCCCGCGCCGCCGAGGGATTTGCCGCGGCCAGGCTCGCCACGGCACGCTGCTACGCCGAGCATTACCTCGCCCGCGCGCCCGGCTATCTGCCGGCGATCATGGGCGGCGCCACGATCATGAGTTTCGACCCCGAACTTCTGTGATCGGCGCCGCGATACCGCCGGCTCTGGAATTTACCGGCTCTAGAACTTAAAGGTCAGGTTGGCATCGAGAAACGTCGTCGTCCGGCCGCCGGCGGTGCGCAGCGCCACTCCGGGCCAGAACAGCCCGAATTCGAACAGCGTCAGCACATGCGGGGTGATCGTCCAGGTGACGCGCAAATCGGATTGCTGGCCGATGGCGCGCCCGGGCGCGAGCGCGGTTACGGCAAAACTGTTCTGCCCCTGGCCGCCGGGCCACGGCGCTCCGGTGTAGATGGCGTCGCTCAGGGAGTAGCGCCACAGAAACGAGTAGTAATACTCGGCCTTTACCGTTGGGCTGGGCGTGACGCTGATGCGCGGCGCGAAATCATAGAAATTGGTCGGGGAAAACTCGTTGTTGGGCACATAATACTGGGTGTCCGGGTACATCGGCTGATAGGTGTGGAGCGTCTTGCCGAGCTTGTCGGCGCCGCCGGACGCGCCGTCGATATGGGCCCCGATGCGCGGCTTCCACGGCAGGTCGTGGAAGGTGTAGCCGGTATCGGTGTTGAACGCGAAAGCATCGACCGCGAAGCCGGCGTAGCTGCCGGTCTGGTAGGCGCCCTGCCAGTCGTAATCGATGTTTTCGCCGACCTCGCCGTCCGCGCGCAGCCCAAAAGTATCGCGTTGGTCCTGACTGGCGAGGAAGCCCGCCCCGGTCGCCGCGATGATCTTAGCCCCGGTCAGGAACGCCGCGTCGTCATAGAGGCCCGCCCCCTTGCCGCTGGCAAACGGGTCTGAGCGCCAGCCCAGATAGAACAGATCGACCGACGCGCGCGCCTCCTCGCCCGCGGCCAGCGCCAGTTTCGGCAGGTCATAGCTGCCGTAGACGCCCCAGAGATTGACGTGGGCGTTGTCGCGGTCCTGCAGAACCTCGTTGGCGAAATTCACCAGATTGAAGGCAAACGCGTCGACCCTGGCGTAGCCCCAATCGCGGTAGGCGCGAACCCCGTCGAACACCGGCGAGGGCAGGTTGGTCGACACATTGGCGCGGACCTGCAAATCGTTGCCGAGATAGACCTGCTGGCGGCCGGCGCGCAGCCCCGTCTTGGCGTCGTCGAGGATGCCGTAAACTTCGCCAAACCCGTTCACCAGCCCGAGGTCGTCGCGCTGGCTGCCGGGTACCGAGGGCCCGACATCGTGGCCGGTCTGTTGGCCGTGGTAGAGTTCGCCATAGAAACGGACGTTGGGACCGAGATGCAGATCGGCGCCGAGCTCATAGCGCTGTTTGTAGAGTTCGTTGCTGCCCACGCCGGTCGCTAGCGGGAAGATAGGAGGCGCGCCGGGCTTTTTTGCCGGTATCGCCACGCCGGCGACGGCGAAATTCCGGTAGCCGGTGTAATCGTAGCGAAATCGCGCTTCGCCATTCAGGGTCAAGTAGATGTCGTCTGCGGGGTCGATCGCGATGAATTTCAGCGGGTCGAAGAAATCGGTCGATTTCGACGGATCGCGCAAATAGCTGTAATCCTCCTCGAAGCGCGCGACATAGGAGTTTCCCCGGCCCGGTCCCTTTCCTTTGTAGAACTCGGTTTCCTCTGCGGTCAGCGCCTGCCCGGCGGTAAGCGGCTTCGTCGGCAATTCCGGGCTTTCCTGCGCCCAGGCCGCGGCGCCGGTCATTGCCGCCGCCCCGCACAGAGCGGCAAGCCATGCCCGTAGCCATCGTGTCCTATGCCGGCAAGCGCGCATCGGATGTCACCGTCACGGCGGCGAGTGGAAATGTGCCAGGTAGTAGGCGAGCTCGACCAGTTCCGCATCGCTGAGGGGCTGCAGCGCCTCGGCCATCGTCGGCTCATAACCCTGGCGGGCGCCGCTCTTGTAGTCGCGCAGCGTCTTCAACAGATAATCCTCGCGCTGGTCGGCAATCCGCGGAACATTGTCCTGTCCCGAAAAATCCGGGCGATGGCAGACGTCGCAGTGGTTTTGCGCGACGACCGACTGGGCGCGCTCGAGGCGATCGGGATCACCCGGCTCGGCCGGCGGTTTGGGTGGCGGCAGCGCCGCCAGCGCGTCGGCGATCGCCCGCAGGTCGTCGTCGCTCAGCCCCTTGGCGAGATCGTTCATCGGCGCGGCAACGCGCATCCCTTCGCGGAACAGAAACAGCTGGATGATCGTATAGGGCGCGCGCTGGCCTCCGAGTGAGGGCACGTTCGCGGTCTCCGATTGTCCCCCGGCGCCATGGCAGGAAAGGCACGGCGCCAGCGTTGCGGTTGGCTCGGCGGCAATTGCGGGCAATGCGCAGACCAAGACGGTGGCGGCGATCGAGCCGAACCTACGCCGCCACATCCCGCCTACCGGCCCATGGAGACCCGTTGCGGCCCGTAGCTGACGCGGTAGACCGCGCCGTTGAAGTCGTCGGACAGCAGCATCGAGCCGTCCTTCAGCCATTCCATGTCGACCGGGCGGCCGAGATACTTGCTGCCGCCAACCAGAAAGCCGGTGATGAACGGTTCGACCGACTTGACCGTGCCGTCGGGGTTGAGGTGCGCCACGACGACATCGCCGCCGATCTTGTGCGTCCTGTTCCACGAGCCGTGGCGGGCGATGAAGATCGCGTCGCGATATTTCGCCGGGAACATCTTGCCGGTGTAGAAGCGCATGCCGAGCGGCGCGGAATGCGGCCCCAGCTGGACGACCGGGGGGTGAACTCGCTGCAGCTGTGACCCCAGCCGTAGATCGGATCGGAAATGTCGCCGCCGTCGCAATAGGGGAAGCCGAAATTGTCCTTACCGGGATGCAGCACGCGGTTGAGCTTGTCCTTCGGTTCGTCCTCAGACAGCCAGTCGCGCTGGTTCTCGGTGAAATAGAGCACCTTCGACACCGGATTAAAGTCCATGCCGACAACCTGGCGGATGCCGTAGGCGACGGTCTGCGGGTCGCTGCCATCGAGATTGATGCTGCGCAGCATGGCGTTGGTCGGCGGCGGCATGCAGATGTTGCACGGCGCGCCGATGTTGAAATAGAGCCGGTTATCCGGCCCGAGCGCCAGGAACTTCCAGCCATGCGGCTCATAGCTCGGCAGGTCGCTGAAGATAACGGTCGGTTTGGCGTCGCCGTCGAGGTGGTGTTCGACATCGTCGATTTTTGAGATCTTGTTGATTTCGGCGATGTAAAGCGTGCCGTCGTGGAGGGCGATGCCGTTTGGCGAATGCAGACCCTTGACGATGGTCTTGGTCACGCGCTTGCCGTTCTGGTCGACGATCGCATAGACCCGGTCGAGGGTACGGGTGCTGACGAACACGGTGCTCTTGTCGTCGACGCGCAGCGAACGGGCGCCGGTCACCCCGGCCTGATAGACCTCGATGTGGAAGTTCTTGGGCAGGTGCAGCTCCGCGACCGGCAGCTTGTCGGCCGGGGTCGGGATCGGCAGCGGCGCGACCGGCGCCAGCGTCGAAGCTCCCTTAGTGTCGGGCATCGCCTGGGTCCAGCCCGGTTTTCCCGGAGCGATCGCCGGACCCGGCGGCGCCTCGGCGGCCGGCGCCGGAGCCGACGCCGTAGCTGGAGCGGGGGCGGCGGCCGGTGCGGGGGCCGGAGCTGGGGACGCGGCCGGTGGTGGTGCCGAGCCGGCCGGTGGTTGCTGGGCTGCGACCGGCGCGGCGGCGGCGAGGCTCCCGGCAAAGGCGGCGAGTACGAGCGTTCGCGAACGCGACACAATGGTCCTCATGGCTATCCTCCCCCGCGGCGTCGTTGGCGACGCTGCCTCCGTTCACCCGGACGCAATCGGAAGTGAATATCGGGGACGCAAGAATTGCAACCGTAAGAGTAGCGTGGCCTGCGCTCAGGCGCCGACCAGCGCGGGCAATTCGGCGAGCGATCGGCTCTCGCGATCGGGCGCACCCGGCAGCCGTTCGCGGCCCTGGCCATAGCGGTTGCACCATACGGTGCGCGACCCGAACGCCGAGGCGGCATAGACGTCCCACGCATTCGACGACACGAAGAGGATCGCCGCCGGCGCCAGCGCCAACCGGTCGACGGCAAGCTGATAGACCTTGGCATGCGGCTTATAGACCCCAACCTCCTCGACCGAGAGCACCAGATCGACGACCGCGCCGAGCCCGGCATTGGCGACAGCGCTGCTCAGCATCCCCGGCGTGCCGTTCGACAGGATCGCGGTTCCGAGCCCCGCCGCCTTCAGCGCGCGCAACACCGGGGCCACCTCGGGGAAGGCGTCGAGCGTCAGATAAAGCTGCATCAGCCGCTCGCGCAGCCCCGCTTTGCGGAGTTGCAGCGCCTCCAGCGCGAAATCGAGCGCGTCCCCGGTCACCGCCCAAAAATCGGTGTGGCGCCCCTGAATCGCGCGCAGCCAGGTGTATTGCAGCTGCTTGTCACGCCACAGCCGGGTGAGCGGGGCGGCCTGATCGCCCAGCACATCGGCGCATTCGGAGGCGGCCGAGGCAAAGTCGAACAGCGTCCCATAGGCGTCGAACACGCAGGCGCGGACCTCGGTGAATTCGCGAGCAGCCACGACAGTCTTCCTCGTCATTGCGCGGGCCGCCCCGCCCTGGCGGTTTTCCCGCCCGGGCATTACGATCGCCGCTCGCGCAGACAATCGCGCCGCGAGTGGGGCGGGACAACCCTCCCGCGCTCGGCCGCGCGGATCGGCGCACAGGTGGGGAGGACAAAAATGACGATGCCCGCATCCGATGGCGCGCCGGTGCTGCCATACACCGGCCGGGAATTCCTCGACAGCCTCGACGATGGCCGCGAGGTCTGGATCTACGGCGAGCGCGTCCGGAACATCGCCGTACACCCGGCCTTCCGCAATACCGCGCGGATGATCGCCCGGCTCTATGACGCGCTCCACAAGGACCACGCCGAGGGGAAGGGAATCCTCACCTGCCCGACCGAATGGGGCGGCTTCACCCACCGCTTTTTCGTCGCGCCGTGCAATTCCGAGGAGCTCGTCGCCGGGCGCGACGCGATCGCGAAGTGGGCGCGGCTCACCTGGGGCTGGCTCGGCCGCTCCCCCGACTACAAGGCGGCCTTCCTCGCCACGCTCGGGGCCAACGCCGAATTCTATGCCCCCTACGACGCGAACGCGCGGCGCTGGTACCGCTATGCCCAGGAGCGGGTGCCCTATGTCAACCATGCGATCGTCCACCCGCCGGTCGACCGCAATATGGCGCCGGGCGCCGCGGGCGGCCCCACCGACATCTACGCGCATGTGACGCGCGAGACCGACGCCGGGATTTACGTCACCGGGGCCAAGGTCGTCGCGACCGGCTCGGCCCTGACCCACTTCACCTTTGTCGCGCATGTCGGGCTGTTGCCGATCCAGGACCCGAAATTCGCGCTGGTCTTTCTCGTTCCCACCAATGCCAAGGGCGTCAAGTTCATCTGCCGCGTCTCCAACGAACAGCGCGCCGCCGTTCTCGGCAGCCCCTTCGACTATCCCTTATCGAGCCGGCTCGACGAGAACGACGCGATTTTCATCATGGACGAGGTCTTCGTTCCCTGGGAGAACGTCTTCGTCTACGGCGACATCGAGAAGGCCAACACGTTTTTCCCGCGCAGCGGGTTTGTCCCGCGCTTCCAGTTGCATGGCTGCACCCGCCTCGCGGTCAAGCTCGACTTCATCTGCGGCCTCATGATCAAGGCGACCGAGATCGCCGGCACCAGCGGCTTCCGCGGGGTCGAAGCCAATCTCGGCGAGGTCATCACCTGGCGCCATTGCATGTGGGCGTTGTCGGACGCGATGGCGAAAAGCCCCGACCCCTGGGCCGAGGGCTTTGTCCTGCCGGGCCACGACGCCGGCGCCGCCTATCACGTCCTGGCGCCCGACGCCTATGTGCAGGTCAAGCACCAGATCGAAAAGACCGTCGCCAGCAGCCTCATCTACCTCAATTCGCACGCCCGCGATTTTCAGGCGCCCGAATTGCGCAAATACCTCGACCTCTATGTCCGCGGCTCGGGCGGCGTCACCGCGGTCGAGCGGGTCAAGCTGATGAAGCTGTTGTGGGATGCGATCGGCACCGAGTTCGGCGCCCGCCACGAGCTGTACGAAGTCAACTATTCCGGCAGCCACGAGGAGATCCGCCGCTTCGCCATCCTCGGCGCCAACGCCTCGGGCGAGGCGGCGCGCTGGAAGGCCTTCGCCGACACTTGCATGGCCGAATACGACCTCGACGGCTGGACCGTCCCCGACCTCATCAACCCCGACGACGTCAGCGTCCTCCCGCGCTGCTGAGCAACAACAACGAGCCCCGGACTGCCGCGGCGCGGCGCCGTGGGTGGCAGGCCGGCCGCTGTATTTTTCCTGGAGAGAACAGCGAGAACAGCGGCGATGGAGCGAATTGACAAGCTGCCGGCCGCCGCGTCAACTGCGCACCTGTGAACCTTGGGAGAGGGCGGCGCGATGGGCATGCTTGAGGGACGGGTCGCGATCTGCACCGGCGCGGCGCGCGGGGTCGGGGCCGAAGTTGCCAAGCTGATGGCGGCGCACGGCGCCAAAATCGTCGTTGTCGATCCCGGGGTCGGCGGCGCCGGCGAGGGCGGCGACACCCGGCCGGCGCAGGTGACCGCCGACGAGATCAAGGCCAAGGGCGGCGAAGCGGTCGCCAATTTCGGCTCGGTCGCCAAGTTCGACGATTGCCTCGCCATGGTGACCCAGGCGCGCGACACCTTCGGCGGCCTCCATATCGTCTTCAATGCCGCCGGGATCCTGCGCGACAAGATGTTTCACAACATGTTCCCGGAAGACTGGCAGGCGGTGATCGATGTCCACCTGACCGGCCATTTCAACGTCAACCGGGCGGCGATCAACCTGTTCCGCGAGCAGAATTACGGGCGGATGATCATGGTGTCGTCAACCTCCGGCCTCCTCGGCAATATCGGCCAGACCAATTACGGCGCGGCCAAGATGGGCGTCGTCGCGCTCGCGCGCATCGTCGCGATGGAGAACCAGTCGCGCGGCATCACCGCCAATGTCATTTGCCCCTCGGCCGACACGCGGATGACGCGCTCGGTGCCGACCCCGAAGGACCCGGCGGCGGCGGCGATGCGCGAAGAGCGGCTGCGCCGCAGCCCGGCCGATGCGATCGCGCCTCTGTGCGTCTATCTCGCCTCGGAAGGTGCGGCGCACGTCACCGGCCAGGTGTTCCACCAGCGCGCCGCCGAACTCTCGCTCTACGGCCACATGCGCCCGTTGCGCATGGTGCACCATCATGGCGGCTGGACCCCGGAACTGATTGCAGAAGTGGCGATGCCGGCGCTCGCCAACGCCTTCACCCCGCTCAATTCGCGCAACACCCACGCCGGGATGCCGATGGAGTGAGCGGCACGGGCTACGGCTGCCGCTCGAAGCGCTCGACCTGGGTCAGATCCATCGACCACGGCAGGGCCGAGCGGCACCAGCCCTGTCGCGCCGGGCGGAGTTCGGCGCGGCGGTCGAGCGTCCCGACCCGGAGGCCGTAGGAGGGCGGGTTGGGACCGGGCGCCGTCGAATAGAGCGGCGTGCCGCAATCCGGGCAGAACCCGTGCGCCCGCTGGTTCCCGCTCTCGGCGGTCTTGACGTAGATCTTCGGCGTGCCGCTTTTTAAGACGAAACTGCCGGGGAGCGAGGCCACATTGGTGCGGAAAGCGGTGCCGGTCAGCGTCTGACAATCGGTGCAATGACACACCCTGACCGCGCCCGGGTCGATTTCGGCCTCAAAACTGATCTTGCCGCAATGGCAGCGCCCGGTGACTTTCATCGCTGTCTCCTTTGCCATTGATTGATCGTAATTTTTAACCGCGTTCCCGGCGAAGGCCGGGATCCATCTTTCGACCGTTTCGGGCGTGGATAGATGGGTCCCGGCCTTCGCCGGGAACGGGGTCTGGAGAAAGTCGCGCTCAAAACGCGCCCAGCCCCAGGATCCCCTCGACCGGGTCGATTCCAGCGAGGACGCGCCGGCCGATCAGGTCTTTCAAGGTCTCGGTGGTGCCGCCGCCGAGCGTCCCGTAGCGGGCGCCGCGGTAGAAGCGGGACACCGGGAACTCGTCGGTGAAGCCGTAGCCGCCGTGCACCTGGATCGCCTCGCTCGTGACGCGCAGCGCCATCTCGTTGACGGTGATCTTGGCGGCGGCGGCAAGCAGCGGATCGGGGAACGGGTCGGCCGAGGCGCAGGCGCGGTAGAGGATCGAGCGCGAGGCCTCGATGTCGCGGTACATCTCGGCGATCTTCCAGCGAATGCCCTGGAAATCCGCGATCGCGCGGCCAAAGGCGCGGCGCTCCTTGACGTATTTGACCGCCTCCTCGAGGGCGCCCTCGGCGAGGCCTAACGAGATCGACGGGTTGAGGCAGCGCTGGGTGTTGAAGGCCGACAGCAGTTTTCGAAACCCGTCTTCGAGGACGAGGTTCTCGGGCGGCAGTTCGCAATCCTCAAAGTGGATCTCGTGCAAATTCTCCCCGCCCATCGTGTGATAGGTGCCGGTGACCGAAAACCCGGGCGTGCCCTTCTCGACCAGCACGCACCCGATGCCGTCGCGCCCGGGCTTCCGGTCGACGCGGGTAAAGACGACGAACATCCCGGCCTCCTCGGCGCGGCTGATCAGCGTCTTGACCCCACTGAGGCGGAGGCGGTTGCCGACGCGGTCCACGTTGGTCTTGTAGTTGGCGACATCGGTGCCGGCATCGGGCTCGGTCATGCAGATCGCAAGCAGGCACTCGCCGCTCACCACCGCCGGCAAGATGCGCCGCTTGATCGCCTCGGGGGCATAGGTCGCGATGATCCGGGTCTGCACCCCGACTTCGCCGAGGACCGCCATCGCGGTCACGTAACAAACCTTGGCGATCTCTTCGAGAACGAGGGCGGTATCGAAGACCGGCAGCCCCAGCCCGCCATACTCCTCGGGCACCGCCATGCCGAGGACGCCGAGCCCGGCGAGCGCCTTCATGTTCTCGAACGGGAAGGTGCCGTCCATCCAGCGCTGGGCCCGCTCGCGGAACTCGCCCTGCGCCAGCTCGCGCACGGTTGAGACGAAACGGCGCTGTTCGTCGCTGAGCGTGGGAAACACGGGGGCTCTCCTCATCGGGACTGCGCGTGCGCCTGTCCCCGCTCCGGAGCGTTGCCCGGGCGGCCGCGGCGTCGAGGGTGAGCTTAGCGCCGGCCGCGCTGCCGGGCCATTGTGTGTTTGGCGCGCGAAAGCTGGTCCGGGAGTTAGGTCCGGATATGATCCGGGTATCCCGGCCCGGATCGGCCTCGTCCCGCGAAGCCCGGACCTGCCCACCTCTCTTACAAAAGCCATGCCAACCGCACGGGCGGCCGCGCCGCGAGCTAATTCTGCTCCCGTGTCGCGCTGAAGCGGATGGCCGGCCATTCCTCGATCGTCGTGCGCAAATCCCAGGCATTGCGGGCGAGGTAAATCGGCACGCCGTCATGGTCTTGCGCCAGAGCGGCGCCGTTTCGGGCGCGGAAGCGGTCGAGTTCGGCAGGCTCGGCATCGAGCCAGCGCGCCGCCTCGTAGGGCGCAGAGTCGAGCCGGGTCGCCAGGCCATATTCGGCCGCCAGCCGCGCCTCCAGGACATCGAGCTGCAAGGCGCCGACGACGCCGATGATCCAGTCGCTGCCATCGCCCGGCTTGAACACGCGGGTCACGCCTTCATCGGCCAGCTGCGTCAGCGCATGGCGCAGATGCTTCGATTTCATCGGGTCCTCGATCCGCACCCGGCGCAGGATCTCCGGCGCGAAGCTCGGCAGTCCGGTGACCCGGATGTCGGCACCCTCGGTCAGGGTGTCACCGAGGCGCAGGCTGCCGTGATTGGGGATGCCGATGATGTCGCCGGGCCAGGCCTCCTCGGCGAGGTTGCGCTCACGCGCCAGAAACAGCACCGGGTTCTGCACGCTCATCGGCCGGAGGGTGCGCGAGTTCTTCAGCTTCATGCCGCGGCGGAAATGCCCCGAGCACAGCCGCACAAAGGCGATGCGGTCGCGGTGCTGTGGGTCGATATTGGCCTGTACCTTGAACACAAAACCGGCAACCGCCTCTTCCTCAGGCAGCACCGGGCGCTTGCCGGTGGCGTCGATCGCCGGTTGCGGCCGCGGCGGCGGGGCCAGCTCGGCGACCCCGCGCAGCAACTCGCGCACCCCGAAATTATGCAGCGCGCTGCCGAAGAAAATCGGCGTCAGGTGGCCCTGGCGGAAGGCTCCCAGGTCAAACGGCGGGCAGAGGCCGCGCGCCATCCCGACTTCTTCGCTCAGCGTGGCGATGGCTTGTCCCGGCAGGCGCTGCGCCAGCTCCGGGTCGTCGAGCCCGCGACAGTGGATCGGCGGCACCAGCTCGCCGCCCAGGCCGCGTTCGAACAGCAGCAGTAAATCGCCGAGCACATCGTAGGTGCCGAGGAAATCGCGGCCCATGCCGATCGGCCAACTCGCTGGCGTCGCATCGAGGGCGAGGGTTTGCTCGATCTCGTCGATGAGGTCGAACGGGTCGCGGCTCTCGCGGTCGAGCTTGTTGATGAAGGTGATGATCGGCACGTCGCGCAGGCGGCACACCTCGAACAGCTTTTTTGTCTGCTCCTCGATGCCGCGCGCCGCGTCGATGACCATGATCGCGCTGTCGACCGCGGTCAGCGTGCGGTAGGTGTCCTCGCTGAAATCCTGGTGCCCGGGGGTATCGAGCAGGTTGAAGACGAGGCCCTCATGCTCGAAGGTCATCACCGCCGACGACACCGAGATGCCGCGCTCGCGCTCGATTGCCATCCAATCGGAGCGGGCGCGCCGGCGCTCGCCCCGCGCCTTCACTTCGCCGGCGAGCTGAATGGCGCCGCCGAACAACAGGAGCTTTTCGGTCAGCGTCGTCTTGCCGGCGTCCGGGTGCGAGATGATCGCGAAGGTGCGCCGGCGCGCGATCTCGGCGGGAAGCGTGCCCATGGACCCTGAATCAACGCTGCGGGATGGCCCCTATATGTTGCGCCGCCGTGCCATTGCCAAGCCGGGACGATTGAGTGCTACGACAGCAGCTTTTCCAGGCGGTCGGCGATCGCCTGCGCCGGGGCGTCGGGGGAGAGGGTCGCCGCGGCGCGACCCTGCGGGTCCATCAGGTAGATCACCGCGCTATGGTCCATGTCGTAGCCGCCGTCGGGGAGCGGGTGCTTCGCGGAATAGACGCGATACGCCTTTTCCGCCTCGTTCACCGCCTCGGCGCTCCCAGTCAGGGCGATGATCGGCGCGGCGAAGTTGGCGACATAAGATTTGAGCACGGCCGGGGTGTCGCGCTCGGGGTCAGTCGTGATGAAGACGATTGCCACCTCGTCGCGGGCCTTGCCGAGCCGGTCGAGTGCCAGAGCCATCTCGTTGAGCACGAGCGGGCAGGTATCTTGGCAATTTGAATAGCCGAAGAAGATCAGGTGCCATTTGCCCTTGAGATCGGCATCGCTGAACGGCTTCGCGTTCTGGTCGATGAGATGGAACGGGCCGCCGATCGCGCTGGCAAAGAGGCTCCCCGCCGCACCGTTCGGATTGCTGCGAACCGCAAGGGTGAGGAGGGTGCCGGCGGCGATGACGAGGAGCCCCGCCAGGACCAACGCCATCACACCAAAGCGGGGCGCGCTCTTTGGGGTCTCGGGGGGAGCGGCCATCGCTCGGGTTCTTTTAATGACCCGGCGGAATTGGCGTGCTGGCGTCGCCCGCCTTCTCCGGTCCGGTCGCCCCGGGCTTGGCGACATTGACCGTGACCTCGCGCGTGCCCCCCTTCTCGAAAGTGAGGGTCAGGGGGAACGACTGGCCGGGACGCAGCTTCTCGGTCAACCCCAGGAGCATGATATGGGTGGCGCCGGGCTCGAGCTTGATCGGCCGGCCCGCCGGGAGGTCGAGCGCGGCAATTCGGCTCATCTTCGTCATCCCACCTTGCCGGCTCGTCGTGTGCAGCTGGGCAATCTGGGCGACCGGGGTCGACAGGCCGGTAAGGCGATCGGCAATCGGCGATTGGAGCGTGAGATAAGCGGCGGCGATTTCAGACGGGGTGGCGCGGGCCCATGCGTCGGTGACTGCGACGGAGCCGGTCTGCGCCGCGGCGGCGCCGGCGCCCAGCAGCAAGGCGGCGAAGACGACGAACTTTTTCGACATCGGGTTCCTTCGGCACGACCGGCCATTGCGACAGCCGCGCTTGGCCAAAATCTGTCGCCCGCGACCGGATCAAGCGGCAGAATTATCATGCGGGCGGGCCAGACGGAAGGGATGCCTGTCCTCTGCCGGCAATCGGCCGCGGCGATGATGACACGGCCGCGGTGGTTCACTAAGCTTCAGTCATGGACGTTCCGCGATCGCGACGCGCCGCGAACGATGACACTCTCGACCTGCGGCAGCCGCCGCGGCGCGCCATTCCGCTCGTTGTCGCTTCGCCCCATAGCGGGGCCGACTATTCGGATGAGTTCCTGGCCGCCTCGCGTCTCGACCCGCTGACCCTGCGGCGCTCGGAAGATTGTTTTGTCGACGCGATTTTTGCCGCAGCGCCCGATCTCGGGGCGCCGCTCCTCGCCGCGCGCTTCCCGCGCGCCTACCTCGACGTCAACCGCGAGGCCTGGGAACTCGATCCGGCGATGTTCTCGGATCTGCTGCCGAGCTTCGTCAATGCCCGCTCGCCGAGAGTGCGCATGGGGCTCGGCACGATTGCCCGGATCGTCGCCAGCGGCGAGGAGATCTACGCCCGCAAGCTCCGCTTTGCCGAGGCGAGGATGCGGGTAGAGGCGCTTTATCAGCCCTATCATCACGCCTTGCGGCGCCTCGTCGACGAGACCGCGGCGAGTTTTGGCGGCTATCTCTTGATCGACTGCCATTCGATGCCGTCGGCGGCGAGCGCGATCGGCGGCGAGAGCGCGGATATCGTGCTGGGCGACTGCTATGGCGCCTCCTGCGCGCCGCGCATCGTCGAAGCCGCGCGCGCTTTCCTCGCGGCGCGAAATTTTGCCGTCGGGCTCAACGCGCCTTATGCCGGCGGGTTCACGACAAGTCACTACGGCAACCCCCGGCGCGGCGGCCACGCGCTGCAGATCGAGATCAACCGGGCGCTCTACATGGACGAGCGCCATTACCGGAAAAAGCCGGGGTTCGAGCGTCTGGCGGCGGAAATGACCGGTCTCATCGCCCATCTCGGGGAGATCATCCAGAAGCATTTGGCCGTTCCGCTCCGCCCCGCCGCTGAATAGCGTTCCGTGCACCGGTCACGGCACCGGTGATTGACGCGCCGCTCCGGCGTTCATACCTGCAAGGGCGAATAGCCAACGGCGAACGACCTGGGCGGCGGAGTGTCGGATGGGCGACATCCGGGATTATACGATCGAGCAGAACTGGTCGGACTACAGCGCGGATGAGCACGCGATCTGGCGGCTATTGTTCGACCGCCAGCAGCACCTGTTGGTCGGGCGTGCGTGCCGCGACTATCTCGCTGGGCTGCAGGGGCTCGGCGTCGCGGCCGCGGGGATCCCCGATCTCAGTCGGCTCAGCGACCTCCTCGACCGGGCGACCGGGTGGCGCATCGCCGCCGTGCCGGGGCTTGTCCCGGACGATGTGTTTTTCGATTTTCTCGCGCACCGCCGTTTTCCTTCGACCTGTTTCATCCGGCGCCTGGACCAGCTCGACTATCTAGAGGAGCCCGATGTCTTTCACGACATCTGCGGCCATGTGCCGATGCTGATGAACCCGGTGTTCGCCGATTACATGCAGGCCTACGGAGAGGGCGGGTTGAAGGCACTGCGGCTCGGCCATTTGCCGGAGCTCGCTCGGCTCTATTGGTATACCGTCGAGTTCGGGCTGATCGCGACCCACGAGGGGCTGCGCATCTACGGCTCGGGTATTCTCTCCTCGGCGGGTGAGTCGGTTTACTGCCTCGACGACCCGCGCCCCAATCGGTTGCGCTTCGATCTGCGCCGGGTGATGCGGACCCGCTATCACATCGACCGCTACCAGGAGACCTATTTTGTGATCAACGATTTCGTCGAGCTGTTCGCCGCGACGCGCCCCGATTTCGCGCCGATCTACCGCGAGGTCGCTTCCCTGCCGGAAATTGCCGCGGATACCGTGCTGCCCGCGGAAATCCGTTGGAATCCTGCGCTGCCAGAGGCGGTCTGCGCAAAAAAGAAGGGCCGCGCGTAAGCACGGCCCGAGTTTAGGGAGGAAACGCCTAGAAGACGTACGGTGGAACCACGTCATGGCCCATACCGCACCGCACAATTTAGTGACGAGCCCCGCGAAGTCAACCCCCGTTGCAATTATGGCTGGCAGACTGTGACATTTCACATAGCTCGACGATGCCCGACTGCATGCCATTGTGTGCGCCGCACAAGGCGCGGAAGAGCGCGATGACGCCGCTGCGGCACCGGCCGCGGTCGCAAGGCCCGCATGGCGCGACCTGGCTCGTCGGTGATGTCGGCGCCACCAACGCCCGCTTCGGGCTGGTCTCGCCCGATGGGGCGCTCTTGCATTCGGGCATTTTCGCCGCCGCCGATTTTGCCGAGATCGGCGGGGCGATCGCCGCCTATCTGGCCACGAGCGGCGATCTCCCGATGCCGTGCCGGGGAGCGCTGGCAGTTGCCGCGCCGATCTCCGGCGACCGGATCGCGATGACCAACCATCCGTGGAGCTTTTCGCTCGCCGCGCTGCGCGACCGGTTGGGCCTCGAGCGGCTCATCGCGATCAACGATTTCACGGCGGTGGCGCTGGCCCTGCCGCGCCTCACGGCAGGCGACCGGATGGCGGTCGGCGGCGGCGCGCCAGTCGAGGGGCGGCCGATCGGGGTCATTGGCCCCGGTTCGGGACTGGGCGTATCGGGCTTGATCCCGACTGGACCCGGGTGGGTCGCGCTGGCCGGCGAGGGAGGCCATGTGACAATGGCCCCGGGAAACGAGCGCGAGAGCGCCGTCCTCGAGGTGATGCGCCGGCGCTTCGGCCGCGTCTCGGCCGAGCGCTGCCTCTCGGGGCCGGGCCTCGTCAATCTCTACAACAGTTTGGCGGCGCTCGACCGGATCCCGGCCGCACCCTATACCGCGGCCCAGATCGTCGATCCCGGCACCGGCGCCCGGGACCGGCTGTGCCGCGAGGCGACGGCGATGTTCTGCGCCATGCTTGGCTCGGTCGCAGGGGATCTCGCGCTGACCCTCGGTGCGCAGGGCGGGGTCTATATCGCCGGCGGCATCGTCGGGCGGCTCGGGACCCGGTTTCTCGACAGCCAGTTCCGCGAGCGCTTTGAGGCCAAGGGCCGCATGGGCGCCCTGGTCGCGGCGATCCCGACCTACGTCGTGACCCACAAGCTGCCGGCGTTTCTCGGTTGCGCCGCCGCGCTCGCCGACGATCGCGAGGTGCCGACGGGCTAGCCGCCGCGTGGCGCCGCGGCCCGGCGCACCCGGTCGTTGATCGCGCGGCCGAGCCCTGATTCGGGGATCGGCATCACCGCGATCCCGGTGAAATTGGGCCGGTCGAGATGGCGCAGCATCGCAAACAGATTGGCTGCCGCCTCGGCGAGGTCGCCCGAGCGCGACAGAAATAATATTTCGGCGAAGCCCGGCGGCGCCTCGGGCCCGAAGGCGAGGAGCGCCTCGCCCGGTCGCGCGTCCACCGCATCGAGGCGCATCGGCCGATCCGGTGCATAATGGCTCGGCAGCCGCCCCGGCGCCCGCGGGGCGTTGTCGTCGGGTGGCGCCATGTCGATGTGCCCGAAAATCTCGGTCAGCTGTTCAAGCGTCACCCCACCGGGGCGGAGCAGCGCCGGTACCGCGCCGGTCAAATCGAGCACGGTTGACTCAATCCCGACCGGACAGGCCCCGCCATCGAGGATCAGCGCCACCCGGTTGCCGAGTTCGGCGGCGACATGCGCAGCGGTGGTCGGGCTGACCCGGCCGGAGCGGTTGGCCGAGGGCGCCGCGATCGGCCGGCCGGCCGCGCGCAGCAGCGCCTGCGCCACGGCATGGGCGGGAGCGCGCAGGGCCACCGTGTCGAGCCCGGCGCTGGCCAATAGCGAGAGGCCGCTGTCGGGCCGGCGCGGCAGGACCAGACTGAGCGGCCCCGGCCAGAAGCGGGCCGCCGCCATCTGGGCGCGCTCGTCGAAGGTGGCGAGTCTCTCGGCCTCGACCACACCTGGAACGTGGATGATCAGCGGATTGAATCGCGGCCGGCCTTTCGCTGTGAAAATCCGTGCGACTGCAACCTCGCTCGTTGCGTCGCCGCCGAGCCCGTACACCGTCTCGGTCGGGAAGGCGACAAGCTCGCCCGCACGTATCAGCTGTGCCGCGCGCTCGATCGTCTCCTCGCTGGCGGGAACGAGAGGCGCCGGCACCGCCAAATTACCGCCCGCGCACCCGCGGCATGATCAGGGTCGACCAGGGGTCGGGCATCTCGCCGACCGGCACCTCGATCAGCGAAGGGCCGCGGCGCTTGAACGCCGCGTTCAGCTCGCGGCGCAGCGCGTCGGGGCTCTGCGCGCGCACCCCGGCGATGCCGTAGCTGTCGGCCATTTTCGGAAAGTTCGGGTTGAAGAGGTCGACCGCGATCAGCTTGTTGCCGTAATCGTTTTTTTGCATGCGCCGGACATTGCCGTAGGCGCCGTCGGCGAAGACGATCGCGACGACGTCGATGCCGTGCAATGCCGCGGTCGCCAGCTCCTGGACGTTGTACATGAAGCCGCCGTCGCCCGAGATCGAGACGACCGGAAGGTCGGGGCGCGCGACCTTGGCGCCGAGCGCGGTCGCATAGCCGGCGCCGAGCGTCCCCTGATAGCCGCTGTGGATGTAAGTGCGCGGGGCATAGACTGGGAACGCGAGCCGGCCGACATAGGCGACCTGGGTCAGATCTTCGACATAGATCCCCTCGTCCGGCAATTCGGCGCGGATCGCGGCGAGATATTCGGATTGCGGCCCGAGCCTCTCTTCGATGCGCGCCATCGTCGTGGCTTTCAGGCTCTCCATTTCGGTGCGGCGCGAGGCGCGCTCGCCTGGGGCAAGCGCCGCGTTGAGCGCGGCCAGCGCCGACTTGGCGTCAGCGACGATGCCGATCGTCGGCCGCGCCACCCGGGTGATCTCGACGGGGTCGAGGTCGATGCGGATGACCTTGATGTCCGCGTCGAGCCCCCAGCGTGTCTGCGGCTGGTTGAATCGGGTGCCGACGGCGAGCACGACATCGGTGGCACGCCACAAACTGTGCCCGGCGAGCAGGTTCTGCGCGAGCGGATGGCGGTCGCTGAGGATGCCCTTGCCGCCGGTATAGGTGACGACCGGAGCCTGCAGCCGCTCGGCCAAGGCCAGCAACTCGGCGCCCGCATCGGCGGCGCCGCTGCCGACATAGATCATCGGCTGCGTCGCACCGGCCAGCAGCTTGGCGGCGCGGCCAATGAGCTCAGGATCGGGCACAGGCGCGGGGGGTGGCGCCGCCACTGCCGGCAACTCGACCTCGCCCTCCAATGCCATGATGTCGAGCGGCATCTCGAGCGCAACCGGACGCGGCCGCCCGTCGCCGAGTTGGCAGAAGGCTTCGTTGACGAGCTTCCCGGTTTCGCTCGGGTGGTTGATCCGTGCCGCCCATTTGGTGAGGCCCTTGAGGATCGCGAGCTGGTCGGGGATCTCGTGCAACAGGCCAAAGCCGCGGCCGATCAGCGTCGACGGGATCTGGCCCGAGACGCACAAAACGGGGGCGTTGGTCGCGTAGGCGGTGGCGAGCGCCGCCGTCGTATTGAGGAGGCCGGGCCCCGGCACCACCGCATAGGCGCCGACCCTGCCGCCGGCGCGCGCGTAGCCGAACGCCATGTAGGCGGCGGCCTGCTCGTGGCGGGTATGGATCACCCGAATCTTCTCGCCGGCATCGTAGAGCGCGACGAAGAGGGCGTCGTTCTGCACCCCCGGCAGCGCGAACAGGGTATCAACCCCGTGACGGCACAACATCTCCACGAGAGCCCCGCCGCCCGTCATCCGCGTCATCGCTGCCTCCTCGATCAAAGCCCGCCCGGGGATCCGGAGAATGCGCTTGAAAGCCCCGCTTATAGTTGCCCTTATCGGCCGCCGGGCTGTCAACCGATGAGGGAAGCGTGATGATCGAAGAGACTCTTCACGTCGCCACCAAGGACGGCGCGATGGAGACCTTCATCTGCCATCCCGAGCGCGGCGGACCGTTCCCGGCGGTACTCCTATTGATGGACGCGCACGGCGTTCGCGAGGAATTGCGCGATATGGCGCGCCGGCTCGGCACGGTCGGCTACTACGTGCTGCTGCCCAATCTCTATTACCGGGCCGGGCGCGACACGATCTACGGCCCCACCGTGCGCGAAGCCGGCAGCGCCGAACACGCGCGCATGCGCGCGGTGCGCACCCGGATGACGATCCCGCCGGTGATGGACGACATTGGCGCGATGCTGGCGTTCATCGACGCGCAGGACACGGTAAGCCATGGCCCCGTTGGCGCGCACGGCTATTGCATGAGCGGCCCCTATGCGCTCGCCGCCGCGGCCCGCTATTCGCACCGCATCACGGCTGCCGCGTCGTTCTATGGCACCTGGCTCATCAACGACGCCGAGGAGAGCCCGCACCTCAACCTCGGCAAGGTCAGGGGCGAACTCTACATCGCCTGCGCCGAATATGACGAACTGGCGCCGTTGCCGATGGTCGAAGAATTGCGCGGCCTCTTCCGCCGCGCCGGCACCGAAGGCGAGATCGAGCTCTACCCGCAAGTCCACCACGGCTTCGCGTTCCCGGAAGGCCGGGTCTACGACAAATCAGCGGCGGAGCGCCATTGGGAGCGGCTGATCGCGCTCTACCGGCGGCGGCTAGGGTAGGGCATCAGCTCGTGCGGCGGTACTGCTCTCCTTCGTCGCCGACGTGATCGACTAGCGACTAGCGCGTCCGCTTGTATTCGTAATCCTCGCGCTCGCCGGCGCCGGCGCGCAGCCCGGCCGGCAGCGGCGGTCGCGCAGCCTGCAACTTGGCGTGGGCGTCGAGCGCCTCCTGGCTCTCCCACAACTCGATCAGCGTAAATTTGTCCGGGTCGAGGACGCTCTGGAAGATCTCGAATTGCTGGCAGCCGCGGTCCTTTCTGGATTCTTCGCAGCGCGGCTTGAACGCGCGCGCGAATTCGGCGCCTTTCCCCGGCGCGGCGGTGATCGTAACAACGAGCCGGACGGCCATATCTGTTCTCCTTGCGGGGTTGCGAGTTCTGGAGCCTAGCACAGGGCCGCCGCAAGCTGGCAACAGGGCCGCGGCAGGTTGGATCGGACCGGCGCCGCCGGCGTTTACCTCGGCCGAAGGGAAGAGTGGGAGTATCCGGCACTTGACGCGGCATCTCAGGGTCATGCTGTGGGCGGGCTGGATCGGAGCCCTCCCCTGTCTGCTGCCGGGCGGGTTCGCCAGCGCCGCGGCGCAGCCCGCGGGCGCGATCGAGCCGCTCGACCATGCGATCTGCCGAACTCATCGATAATTCCGCCCGCGCCGATCACCTGCCGGCCACATTCCTCACCCGCATCATCTGGCGCGAGAGCAGCTTTCGCGCCGCTGCCCTCAGCCCCGCGGGCGCCCAGGGCATCGCGCAATTCATGCCGCAGACCGCCCGCGAACGCGGTCTCGCCGACCCGTTCGACCCGGAGCAGGCGATCCCCAAGGCCGCTCGCCTCCTCGCTGACCTGCGGCAACAATTCGGCAATCTCGGGGTTGCGGCGGCGGCCTATAACGCCGGCCCGGCGCGGGTCACAAGCTGGCTGCGCGGGCAGGGCGGACTGCCGGCGGAGACATGGGCCTATGTTCGCCTCGTCACCGGGCGCGATGCGGCGGAATGGGCCAGCCAGGGGCACGAGCCCGGTTCAGCGGAGCCGCCTGCGGAATCCTGTCTCACTGTCACCGCCGAATTGCGCCGGGACCAGGGCGACGATATTGGCCTTGCGGCGCTCGCGCCGTGGGGGGTCCAGCTCGCCGCCAACTTCTCGAAGGCGCTGGCGCTCGCCGCCTTTGAGCGGGCGCGCCGGCGTGATGCCGCGGTAATCGGCGATTTGCAGCCGATGATCATCGGTCGCGTGCTGCGCAGCCGCGGGACGCGAAGGTTTTATCAAATCCGCCTGCCGGCCGCCACGCGCCAGGAGGCGGCGGCGCTGTGCGGCCGGATCCGCTCGGTCGGGGGAAATTGCGTGGCGATGCGCAGTTAAGTCAAAGACGGGCGCGATCGTGCGGCGCGCTGAAATCGAGCTCGGGCCCCAACGGCAGGATGCCGTTATTGAGGTGGCGCATCCCGCCGTAATAGCCCTGTTTGATGCGGGTGAAATCGACGGTCCCAGCGACCCCTTCCATCTGGTAGATCTCGCGCGTGTAGTTCCACAGATTGTGATAGTCGGCGATCCGCCGCCGATTGCATTTGAACAGCCCGTAATAGACCGTGTCGAACCGCACCAGTGTCGGAAACAGCCGCAGATCGGCTTCGCTGAAGCGGTCGCCGACGAGCCAGCGCTGCGCCCCCAGCCGGATTTCCAATTCGTCGAGCGCGGCGAACAATTTTTCGAAACTTTCGTCGTAAGCCGCCTGGCCCTTGGCCAGCCCGCAGCGGTAGACGCCGTTGTTGATGTTGGCGTAAACGAACGCGTTGGTCTCGTCGATGTCGTGGCGCAGATCCGATGGGTAGAGGTCGAGCCGCTCGTCGCCGAATTCGTCGAACTCGCAGTTCAGCATGCGGATGATCTCGGAGGATTCGTTGTTGACAATCGTCTGGGTCTTGCGGTCCCACAGCACGGGGACGGTCGCGCGGCCGCTATAATCGGACCGCGCCGCGCTATAAACCTGATGCACGTGAAAGACGCCAGCTACCGGCGCCAGATCGTCAAACCCGCGCGAATAGGCCCAGCCCTCGCCCTTCGGCAGGTCGGATTCGAGGAGCGGGATCGCGCCCTCGAGCCGTTTCAGCTTGCGCATCAAGACGGTGCGGTGCGCCCACGGGCAAGAGGGTGCAGTGACCAGCTGATAGCGCCCGGCCTCGGCCTTGAACCCCGAGGAGCCGTCGCGCGTCACGACATCGCGAAAGATCGAATCCGGGCGCACAAAGCGGCCCACCCCGTCCGCCGGCAGCGGGTCGTCATCGAACCAAGTCCCGTTGACTAGCATCCCCATCGCGGATCTCCCATGACCGATATCGTGCGGCGACCGGCAGCATAGCCCGATTGGGCGATTTGGTCGCCGCGGGGCGGCGATAGTGTTCTAAACTCCCCCGCATGACATTGAACGCTTTCGCCAGGTTCTGCTCGGGCCGGGTGCATTATTCCTGGATCGTGCTCGCGGTGATGTTCACCGCGACCTTGGCCGGGGTCGGCGTCCGGGCCGCGCCGGGCGTGATGATCGTGCCCTTGGAGCACGCCTTCGGCTGGGACGTCAGCACGATCTCGGCCGCGATCTCGATCAACATCATCCTGATGGGGGCAACGGGCCCCTTTATCACCGGCTTCATGGAGGTGGTTGGGCTGAAGCGGACGATCCTCCTCGGCATGATGCTCTTGGTGGCCGCGACCGGGCTCTCAATCTTCATGACGGCGCCGTGGCAGCTGTTCCTGACCTGGGGTTTCATGGTCGGGATCGGCTGCGGCGCCGGGGCGGTCGGCATCGCCGCGGCGATCGCGAACCGCTGGTTCGCCGAGCGCACTGGCCTCGCGATGGGCCTCCTCTTTGCCGCCAATGCCGCCGGGCAGGTCATCTTCTTGCCGTTTTTGGCGATGTTGGCGGAGAGCTATGGCTGGCAATCGGTCCCGCTCACCGTGACGCTGGCGATTGCGGTGATGGTGCCGGTCGTTGCACTCCTCCTCCCGGAATCGCCGGCGCATATCGGGATCGGCCCCTACGGATCGGCGGCGACGGTGCATCCGACGCCGCAGGCCGGCAATCCGTTCTCGATCGCCCTGACGGTCCTCTTCCGCGCCGTCCATTCCATTGATTTCTGGCTGTTGACGTTGAGCTTTGGCGTGTGCGGGTTTTCGACCAACGGGCTCATCAACACCCACCTCATCGCCTATTGCTCCGATCGCGGCATCTCGGAAGTTAATGGCGCGTGGGTGCTGGCCGCGCTCGGCGTCTTCAGCCTCATTGGTTCGGCGGCCTCGGGCTGGCTGTGCGACCGCTTCAACCCGCGAATCCTCCTGTTCTGGTACTATTCGCTGCGCGGGCTGTCGTTGATCCTCGTGCCGTTCACCCGGTTCGACCCTGTCAGCCTGTCGCTCTTCTCGGTCTTCTACGGCCTCGATTGGGTCGCCACCGGGCCAGCGACGTTCGCGCTGACCAATGAGGTGTTCGGCCGCAAGGACACCCCGGTCGTCATCGCCTGGATCTTTACCGCCCACCAGATCGGCGGCGCGCTCGCGGCCTACGGCGCCGGCGCGGTTAGGAGCGCGACCGGGGATTATTTTCTCGCTTTTGTGACGAGCGGGCTCGCCTGCCTTTTGGCCTCGCTCCTGGTATTGCGGGTCGCCCGCTCCGAGCTGGCCCCCGCACCGGCCGAATAGGAGGCCTCTGAGATGCCGTCATGCGCCGGCAAAGTCGTCCTGGTGACCGGGGCGCAGCAGGGGATCGGCCGCGCGATGGCGCTCGAATTCGCCGCCGCCGGAGCCGATGTCGCGATCAACTGGTTCGATGACGAAGCCGCCGCCACGCGCAGTCGCCGAGGGGGTAAAGGCGGCCGGCCGCCGCGCGCTCCTCATCCAGGCCGATGTCGGGCGGCTCGATGCGGTCCGCGCAATGGTGAGGGGGGTCGACGAGAGCCTCGGGCCGATCGACGTCCTCGTCAACAATGCCGGGGTTTTTCCGCGGGTTCCGTTCCTCGAGATGGCGGAGCGTGACTGGGACTTCGTGCTCGGCGTCAATCTGAAGGGCTCGTGCTTTTGCGCCCAGGCGGTGGCGCAGGCGATGGTAGCGGCGGGGCGGCCGGGGTCGATCATCAATCTGACTTCGGGGGCGGCCTTTCGCGGCTCGCCCCGCGGGGTGCATTACTGCGCGAGCAAGGGCGGGGTATTGTCGATGACCCGGCAGATGGCGCTGGAGTTGGCGCCACACGGCATCCGGGTCAACGCGATCGCCCCCGGCCTCACCGACACCGCCCAGCCGCGTTACGGCATGGGCGAAGACGAACTGGCGGCGGCGGGGCGGGCGCTGCCGCTCGGGCGGGTGGCCCAGCCGGACGAGATCGCGCGGGCCGCGGTGTTTCTTGCCTCCGAGGACGCCGGCTTCATCACCGGGCAATGCCTGCACGTCAACGGCGGCGGCTATCTGGCGTGAGGGCGTGGCGATGCTGAAGGCGCTGTGGGGCAGGCTCTTCGGCCGCGACACCTTCGCGGCGGCGGGCCCGGCAGTCGAGTACAACGGCTACCGCATTCGCCCCTCGCCCTATCGGCGCGAAGGGCAGTACCAGACCTGCGGCATCATCGAGAAAGAGGTTGCCGGAGAGCTGAAGGAGCACCGTTTCATCCGCGCCGAATTGCACCCCACCCGCGAGGCGGCGGTAGAATTCTCGATCGCCAAAGCGAAGCAGATCATCGACGAGCAGGGCGACCGGATATTCGGGTGATCACCCGCCGACTTGGCGGATCAGTGCGGCCCAGCGGTCGAGGATCGGCAGGATCTGGTCGGCCTTGGCCGCAGGCAGGCGCACCGTGACGCGGGCGATGCCGAGATCGCGGTAGCGGCGCAGCAATTCCGGGTCTTCCGGGGCGCCGCCGAAGGTGACCGGCAGCGATTCCGGGTCACGCCCGGCCTCTTCGGCCATCCGGCGCAGACGCGGCATGTAGTCTTCCGGGCTGCCGGACGCCGGCGGTCGGGACCCTGCGGCAACAGCCCGTCGCCGTAGCGGATTGCGCGGCGCGCGGCATGGCGGAAGGCGCCGCCGACGATGACCGGCGGATGCGGCGGCTGCACCGGCTTGGGACGCGCGGTCATCGGTGGAAAATCGACGATCTCGCCGTGATACTCCGCGATATCCTCGGTCCAGATCACCTTCATCGCCTCGATCTGCTCGCGCATCTTCTGGGCGCGAGTGGCATAGACCGTACCGTGGTCTTCCATCTCCTCGGCGTTCCAGCCGACGCCGATGCCGAAGATGAACCGCCCACCCGACACCTGATCCAACGAGGCGACGGATTTCGCGGTCTGGATCGTATCGCGCTGAACGACGAGGCAGATTGCGGTGGCGAGCTTCAATCGCGTGGTTGCGACCGCGGCGGCGGTCAGGGTCACGAAGGGATCCATCACGTCGTAGTACTGCTGGCTCAGCTCCATCGTGCCCGGCAGCGTAAAGCGCCGTGTCACCGGGATGTGCGAATGCTC
>CAVTGB010000064.1:0-28407 GCA_963734125.1 uncultured Alphaproteobacteria bacterium | reverse complement strand
CACTGGTGGCTCGATCCGCGGCCCGGCGGCGGTCTGCGGGCTGGCCGGGCTGAAGCCGACCTACGGGCGGGTCAGCCGCCGCGGCGTCTTCCCCAACACCTTCTCGATGGATCATTGCGGCCCGCTCGCCCGCAGCACCGAGGATATCGCGCTGTTCATGCAGGTGATCGCCGGCTTCGACGCGCAAGACCCGGGCAGCGAGGACGTTGCGGTGCCGGATTACCGGGCCGAGCTTAAGGGCGGGGTGCGCGGGCTGCACCTCGGCCTCGTCGAGGATTGGCATCAGGGTGCGGGCGCCCATCCCGACCTCGCGGCGGCGATCGAGGGCGGCGGTCGCGGTGCTGCGCGAGTCGGGCGCGATCGTCGAGCCGGTCCGCCTCTCGAGCCTGCGCGAGTACACCGACTGCAAGACGACGATTTCGAGCGTCGAAAATCTATGCGATCCACGAGCATGATCTGAAAACCCGGCCGCAGGATTTCGGCCGCATCCTGCGCAATCGGGTGCTTCCCGGCGCGCTGATCGGGGGTGAAGACTACCTGGCGGCGTTGCGCTGGCGCACCGAGTTGGCGCGGGAGCAGGCCCGCGCGTTAACGCGGGTCGATGCGTTCATTACCGCGGCGGCGCTGACGATCGCCGATCCGGCCGACCCCAACCTCCCCGACCGTCTGGTCAGCGCGCCCAGCATCACGATGCCGTTCAGCGTCGGCGGTCTGCCGGCGCTTGCCATTCCCAGCGGGTTCAGCAAGAAGGAAGGCCTGCCGCTGTCGTTGCAGATCGCCGCCGCGCCCTTCGCCGAGGGGCTGGTGCTGCGCATCGCCCATGCCTACCAGGAGGCGACCGATTGGCACCGCCGCCACCCGAGCCTCGCCTGACCGCCGCGGAGCCCGCATCATGACGAGCGACAAGCGCACCGATCTCACTCACCTCCCGCCGTCGACCCCGGAGGAAATTCGCCTCATGGTGCGGCGGGCCGGGCTCGACCTATCCGACGAGCTGATGCGCCAATTCATTGCGGCGTGGCCGAATTACGAGGCAATGATCCGGCGCATTCCGCGCGGCCGGCCTTACGCGGACGAGCCGGCGCACAGCTTCCGGCCGGCCCGGCTGTCAAAGAGCGGCCAGTATCGATGAATGGCATAACCGAAAGAAGGGCGACGCGGAGCGACGAGCGATTCCGGTTCATCTTCGACTCGGTCGCGGACGGCATCTTTCTGTGCGACGCGGACACCGGCAGGCTGATGGACGTCAACGCGACCGCCTGCGCGATGTTCGGTTTCACCCGGGACGAACTTATCGGACGTGCGCTCGAATCTTTGTCGACGGGCCTCTCGCCCCTCGTTCAGCGTGATCTGATGACGTTGTTGCGGGAGGCGCGATCGCGCGGGCCGCAAATCTTCGAATGGCTCTGCAGGACGCGGGACGAGCATCTGTTTTGGGGCGAGATCTCACTGCGCTACGCCTCGCTCGGCGGCCGTCCGGTCGGGTTGGCGATCCTGCGCGACATCAGCGAGCGCAAGCGCAAGGACGACGAAGTCGTCCAACTCGCTCATTTCGACGTCCTCACCGGTCTGCCGAACCGACGCAACTTCGATGTCACGCTTCGACAGGATATCGCGCGGTCCAAACGCTATGGCGGAGCGCTCAGCGTGGCGATGTGCGACATCGATCATTTCAAGATCGTCAACGACACCTTCGGGCACCAGGTCGGAGACGTGGTCCTCAAAAGCCTCGCCGACCTGATGCGCAACAGCCTGCGGCAGAGCGACTACATCGCCCGCTGGGGTGGTGAGGAATTCACCCTGCTGCTCACGGAGACCGGCCCCGAGGTTTCGGAGGTTCTCCTCAACCGGTTGCGAACGAGCGTCGCCGATCAGGTAATTCCGGAAATCGGACGGGCGGTGACGGTGAGCTTTGGGGTCACCACCTATGTAAAACCCGAAAGTCCGGACGATCTGATGTCGCGGGTCGATCAGGCGCTTTATCTGTCCAAAGAGACCGGCCGCAACAAGGTGACCAGAGCCTGAGTGGCGTCCGACAATGGGGTGCCGCTTGATCACCGGGGCCGAACACGGCGGCGCGCCGGTCTGCGCCCGGTTGCGGGCGCCGGCCAACAGGTGCACGCTACCGCCATAACGATCAGCAATCGGGAGACACGCGATGAAGACGAGCCACGACCGCATTTTGACCACCCATACCGGCAGCCTGCCGCGGCCGCCCGAATTGCGCGCGGTGCTGGTGAAAAAGGACCAGGGTCAGCCCTACGACAAGGCGGAACTGGAGCGTCTTACGCGTGAAGCGGTCGTCGCCATCGTGCGGCGTCAGGCCGAGGTCGGCGTCGACGTCATCAACGACGGCGAAATGTCAAAGCCCGGGTATTCAACCTATGTCGCCGACCGCCTCTCGGGCTTTGCCGGGCACGAGCCGGCGCGGCCGCGCCTCGACACCCGCGACCACCCGAATTTCAACGCCGCCTACGAGCGGATGACTGGTACCAATGTCGCGCGCCGCGCGGTGTGCGTCGGCCCGATCGCGGTCAAAGACGCCGAACCCCTCGCCCACGACCTCGCCAACCTCAAGGCGGCCCTGGCGCAGGTCAGCGCGGTCGAGGGCTTCATGACCGCAGCTTCGCCCGGGCTTGTGCCGGTTTTCCAGAACAACCGCCATTACCCGACCTACGAAGCCTACGTCGAGGCGATCGCGGCGGCGATGCAGCCGGAATACGAGGCGATCGTCGGCGCCGGGTTCGTCCTCCAACTCGACTGCCCCGATCTGGCGATGGCCCACCACACCTCGTTCCAGGAACTGAGCGAATCCGATTTCCTGAAGCGCGCCGCTTTCCACGTCGAGGTCTTGAACCACGCGCTGCGCAACGTGCCCTCGGAGATGAGCCGCATCCACATCTGCTGGGGGAACTACGAGGGGCCGCACGACCACGACATCGATTTCGCCAAGGTCGCGCCGATCCTCATCAAGGCCAAGCCGCAGGCGCTCGTCATCGAGGCGGCCAACCCCCGCCACGCCCACGAATGGACAGTGTGGAAGGACCTCAAACTGCACGACGACAAGATCCTGGTGGCCGGCGTCCTCGATACCTCGACCAATTATGTCGAGCATCCCGAGCTGGTCGCCGAGCGCCTCTGCCGCTTCGCCGATGTAGTTGGCAAGGAGCGGGTGATGGCCGGTTCGGATTGCGGCTTCGGCACCTTCGCCGGCTACGGCAAGCTCGACCCCGACATCTCGTTCAAGAAACTGCATGCAATGGCCGAGGGCGCACAGATCGCCTCCAAGCGCTTGTGGGGCCGCGGCTAAGAAGAGACATGGAGGGCGCTGCCCGCACCAAGCCCCTCTCCCACACCGCGGGAGAGGGTGGCTCGCCCGGCCCGGCGATCCGCCCCTCACCCCAACCCTCTCCCCCGATGGGGGCGAGGGAGTTCTTTGGCGCGACTCGGCGCGCGGTCCTCGCTAGCATCGCCGCCGCGCTGATGCCGCGGCCGCTTGCGGCACAGTCGCAGCCGCAGGCCGCGATGCGCCGCCTCGGCGTTCTGATGCCCCGTCTTCCCGACGACCGCCAGGGGCAGGCATCGGCAGGCGCCATAGTGGCGGTGCTCACCGCGCTCGGCTGGCACGAGGGCGGCAATCTGCACATCGACTGGCGCTGGACCGGCGGCGAGCCCGCGCTCTACGAGCGCTGCGCCGCGGAGCTGGTCGCGCTTGGCTCTGACGTGATCCTCGCGGGGGGAAGCCCGTCTATCGCCGCACTTCGGCTAAAAACCAGCACGATTCCGACAGTGTTCGCGGCCGTCATCGACCCGGTCGGCCAAGGCTTCGTCGCGAGCCTCGGGCGCCCCGGTGGCAACATCACCGGCTTCACCACCTTCGATCCGTTGATGGGCGGTAAATGGCTGGAGATGCTGACGCTAATAACCCCACCGGTCGCAGGCGCGACGATTCTTTACAACCCGGCGAATGCGCCCTATGCCGGCCTGATTCTGCGTACCATCGAGGATGCCGCTGCGTCTCTGGGTGTGGCGGTGCGGGCCGCGTCGGTTCACGACGATACCGAGATCGAGGCGATGATGGCCGGGCTCGCACGCGAAGAGCACGGCGGGGTCCTCGTCATGCCCGAGGCCTTCGTCTTTGCGCATGGTGCCGCGATCGTCGCTTCCGCCGCCCGATATAGCCTGCCGGCGGTCTATCCCGACCGCCGTTTCGCCGCGGCTGGCGGGCTGATGTCCTACGGCCCCGACATCATTGCCTCGTATCGGGGCGCTGCCGCCTATGTCGACCGCATCCTGAAGGGTGCCAAGCCAAGCGATCTGCCGGTGCAAAACCCGACCAAGTTCGAGCTGGTGCTCAATCTGAAGGCCGCCAAGGCGCTCGGCGTCACCTTTCCGCCGTCGCTCACCGCCGGGGCCGACGAGGTGATCGAATGATGACGCGGGGCAGGCAAACGCTAGAGTCCTTCCCCCCGCGGGTCATAAATGCGTAATCTCTCGCCGATGAGTTCTTGACCAACCCGGGCTTGACCCCTTCCCGCCCGTCCCACAGGAGGAAACATGGCTGAAATCAAAGGCGCCGACTTGCTGGCGAAAAGCCTCAAGGAGCAAGGCGTGCAATACATGTTCGGCGTCGTCGGGTTTCCCGTCGGCCCGATCGCCGAGGCGGCGCAGAAGGTCGGCCTGCCCTATATCGGCATGCGCAACGAGCAGGCGGCCTCCTATGCCGCGGGCGCCGTCGGCTATCTGACCGGCCGGCCGGGCTCGTGCATCGTCGTCACCGGCCCCGGCGTCATCCACGGTCTCTCCGGCCTCGCCAACGCCCAGCAGAACTGCTGGCCGATGATCCTGATCGGCGGCGCCTCGGAGACCTATCGCAACGGCATGGGCGCCTTCCAGGAGGAGCGCCAGGTGCTGGCCGCGACCCCGGTTTCCAAATGGGCGCACGCGATCGAGCACGTCAACCGCATCCCGTTCTATGTCGAGATGGCGGTCCGGCAATCGATCTACGGCCGCCCCGGCGCGACCTATCTCGACATCCCCGACGACATGATCACCGGCTCCTGCGACACGGACACGGTGGACGACGGTCCGGAAATGCCCCGACCCGCCGCGCACGATGGCGATGCCGGCAGGACATCGAGCAGGCGCTGGACGTGCTGCAATCGGCGCAACGCCCGCTGGTCCTCATCGGCCAGGGCATGGCCTCCTCGCGCGCCGAGGACGAGGTGCGCGCCTTCATCGAGCGCACCCAGATGCCGTTCGTGCGCACGCCGAAGGGCAAGGGCGTGATGCCCGACGACCACCCGCTGTCGGTCGGCGCGGCGCGCAGCCTCGCGCTGTCGACAGGCCGACGTCGTCTTCCTGATGGGCGCGCGCTTCAACTGGATCCTGCATTTCGGCCTGCCGCCGCGCTACAACAAGGATGTGCGGGTGATCCAGCTCGACATCGAGCCGGAGTCGATGCACCAGAACAAGCCGGCCGAGGTGGCGCTGGTCGGCGACGGCAAGGCGATCGTCGCGCAGCTCAACCAGGCGCTCGCCGGCCGCCAGTGGTTCCACCCGGAAGGGTCGCCGTGGCGCCAGGCGATCGCCAAGAAGTCGGCCGAGAACGCGGCGATGATCGCGCCGCAGATCGACGACAATTCCTCGCCCGGCGGCTATTACCGGCTGTTCCGCGACGTCCGCGAATGGCTGCCGAAGAACGTGGTCCTGTGCAGCGAGGGCGCCACGCACGATGGATATCGGCGGCACCCAAATGCCGCTCGAGAACCCGCGTTCCTACCTGAACGCCGGCAGCTACGGCACGATGGGCGTCGGGCCTCGGGCTCGTCGTCGCCGCCTGCGTCGTGCACCCCGACCGCCCGGTCGTCCACATCTCCGGCGACTCGGCGATCGGCTTCTCCGGCATGGAGATGGAGACGCTGTGCCGCTACAACATGCCGGCCAAGATCGTCGTCATGAACAACGGCGGCATCGGCCCGGGCATGCCGGAAATCCCGCAAGAACCCGATGCTCAACATGCGGCCGAACACGCTGATCTACGGCGCCCGCTACGACAAGATGATGCAGGCGTTCGGCGGCTACGGCGCCTATGTCGAGGACACCAAGGACTTGCGCGGCGCGCTCGACGAATTGATGAACTTCCCCGGCCCGGGCGCTGGTCAACGTCAAGCTCAGCCAGGGTTCGCCAGCGCAAGCAGCAGGAGTTCCGCTGGCACTCGTAACCCGCTGACGCCTCACGGCCAAGGGGCCGCTCCGCAAGGGGCGGCCCCTTTTTCCGCGTCCCTGCCGGCAGGGAAGATCTTTCCCCGCGACCGGCGATTTTCCCGCAAATTCTTGATATCGCACGCCTCTCGCCGCCGGTCATGATCACCGAGGACGCGCCCTCCCCCTTGAACCCGCTCGGCATCAAGAGCGCGGGCGAAGGCGGGATCACGCCGGTAGGCGCGGTCATCGCCTCGGCGATCGACGCGGCGATCGGCATCCCCGGTGCGGTGACCCAGCTCCCGGCCACCCGCAGCGCATCAAGGCGCTGCTGCGCGCCGCAAATTCCGTCATATCGGCGAGGGCGTCGGGCGCGCTATAGTGGGCTGGTGAGGGTAGGTAAGCGACAGAACCGCGCGGTCCCTCGCCACCAAGGGAGGATCGGGTCATGGCGAATTACCGGGTTATATCATCGGACAATCACGTGTTCGAGCCGCCGGAGCTGTGGACGAGCAGGGCCAAACCGGCGTTCAAGGAGCGGGTTCCACAGCTGGTCCGCGAGTATGACGGCGATTGGTGGTACTGCGATGGCCACCGGGTGATCGGGCTGAGCCCCGGGGCGCAGACCGGCATGCGGTTTGAGGAGCCCGAAAAGATGGTCCGCACCATGACTTTTGATAAAGTCCGGCGCGGCGGCTACGTTCCCGAGGAGCACCTGAAGGACATGGACGCCGATGGGGTGGATGTCAGCATCGTCTACCCGACGGTCGGTCTGTTGCTGTACAGCGTGCCGGACAGTCTATTCCTGTCGGAGATTTTCCGGGGATACAACGACTGGCTCGCCGAGTTCTCCGCCGCGGAATCCAAGCGCCTCAAGGGCATCGCGATGATCAACGTCGACGATGTAGAGGAGGGCATCAAGGAGCTGCAGCGCTGCGCCAGGATGGGTTTGGCCGGCGGCATGATCACCGTCTATCCCCCGGAGGGAAAGGGGTACGATCATCCGATGTACGAGCCCTTATGGGCGGCAGCCCAGGATCTCGATATTCCGCTCGGCATGCACATCGCGACCAATCGGCCGGGTGCCGGGCAGGATTTTGGGCTTGAGGACCGCAACCGCGTCCGCAACTCCTTCCTCGCCAACGCCGACCACTGGGTGCGGATGTCATTGAGCGACATGATCTTCAGCGGCGTCTTTGAGCGCTATCCGAAACTCAAGGTGGGCACCGTCGAGCACGAACTGTCCTGGATTCCGCATTTCCTAGACCGTATCGACTACACCTACACCCAGCGGGTTCAGCAGGAGCGCTATCGCTTCAAGGAGGCGATGCTGCCCAGCGACTACTTCCACCGCAACGTGTTTGCCGGCTTCCAGGAAGATGCCATGGGCATCCGCGATCGCCACATCATCGGCGTCGACAATCTACTGTGGGGCTCAGATTACCCGCATGTCGAATCCACCTTCCCCCGAAGCCGGCAAATCATCGAGGAGGTTCTGGGCGACTGCACCGAAGAGGAGAAGGCCAAGATCGCCGGCGGCAATGCTGCCAGGATCTACCATCTCAACTAGGGCAGGGTAGTCAGCCTCTAGTACCTGACGCTGCCAGCGCTGGGTCCTCCCCGGGGAGGACTCAGCGCTGCGGCTCTTCGTGGCCGGTCAGTAGCCGCGCGCCGTCGCAAACGCGGTCGTCTCCACCAGCGCGCGGCGCAACGGCCCCGGCGCGAACGGCGCCAGCGCCTGCTCCGCCTCGGCGGCATAGAAGCGCGCCCGCGTCAGCGTCTCCTCAAGCGCGCCGCGCCGCTCGAGGAGCCGGATCGCGCGATCGAGGTCGCCGGGGCCCTGTTCGCCCGCTTCGAGCGTGCGCCGCCAGAAGGCGCGCTCCTCGGCGTCGCCCCGGGCAAACGCGATGACGATCGGCAGCGTCATCTTGCCGTCGCGGAAATCGTCGCCCACGGACTTGCCCAGCTCGCCCTGATGGGCCGAGAAATCCAGCATGTCGTCGATCAGCTGGTAGGCAATGCCGAGATTGCGGCCGAAGCGCTCGAGCGCCTCCTCCTCGGCCGGCGGGCGCTCGGCAACGACCGCCCCGAGCCGGCTCGCAGCGGCGAAGAGCGCGGCGGTTTTCGCCTCGACGATGTCGAGATAGGCCGCTTCGGTCGTCGTGGTGTCGTTGGCGGTGACCAGCTGGGCGACCTCGCCCTCGGCAATGACTGCCGCGGCGTGCGCCAGGATTTCGAGGACGCGCAGCGAACCGTCCTCGACCATCAATTCGAACGACCGGGCAAAGAGGAAATCCCCGACGAGGACCGCGGGCTTATTACCCCACACTGCATTGGCGGTGTCGCGGCCGCGGCGCAAATCGCTCGCGTCGACGACGTCGTCGTGCAGCAATGTCGCCGTATGGATGAACTCGACCGCGGCGGCCAGCGCGATATGCCGGTCGCCCCGGTAGCCGCACAAATGCGCCGACGCCAGCGTCAGCATCGGGCGCAGGCGCTTGCCCCCGGCCGCGACGATGTGGCCGGCGAGCTGTGGGATCAGCGCCACGGGGCTCTGCATACGCGCCACAATGAGGGCATTGACGCGAGCGAGATCAGCACCAAGGAGCCGGAACAGCGGGTCGAGCGAGGGTTGCGGCGATCCGAGGTTGCGATCGATGCTCGTCACCGGCGCTACCATTCTCCTCAGCTCGAGCGGTGCCGTCACGCGGTGGGGACCACGCGGTCTCCCGAACTGCGTTGACGCATCTCACGGCGAGCGAGCATAGAATGGCCGGGCGAGTCAAGTGCGCCGGAGACGCTGGACGCGGGAGGCAACCGGGCGGGGGATGAAGGAGCTGTTGCGCACCAACGACGTCGTTCGCCTGTCCTGGGCTCAGGCGCGGCTCAAGGAGGCCGGCATCGACAGCCTTGTCCTCGATCATCATACCAGCCTTGTCGAAGGCAGCATCGGGGCGATCCCGCGCCGCCTGATGGTGGCCGAGCAGGATCACCGCCGCGCCCGCGCGCTGATCGAGGCGGCGGAGGAGGAACTGCGCTGAGCGGGCCCGGGTCCGCCCCCGATCACGCGCTGACCGAGGACACGCTCCTCGGCGGGCGCGTTCGGCTCAAACAGCCGGCCGACGGCGCGCGGGCCGCGATCGACCCGGTGTTACTCGCCGCCGCGGTTCCCGCCGAGCCGCTTCAGCTGGTGCTCGATGTCGGCTGCGGTTCGGGCGCGGCGGCATTGTGCCTCGCCGCGAGGGTGCCGCAATGCCGCGTCATCGGCTTTGAATTGCAGCGCGACCTGGTTCGGCTGACCAGCGACAATGCCGCGCTCAACCAGATGAGCGCGCGCGTCTCGGCAATCGCCGGCGATCTGTTGCAGCCGCCGCCACGGCTCAGCCCCGGCATGTTCGACCATGTCATGGTGAACCCGCCCTTTATCGCAGAGGGGCGCGGCACCCCGGCGGCCAATCCGGCCAAGGCGCTGGCAACGATGGAAGCCGGCGCCAATCTCGCCGACTGGGCGCGCTTTGCGCTGGCGATGGTGCGCGGCAAGGGCACGGTCACGTTTGTCCACCGCGCGGACCGGATCGACGCCTTGCTCGCGCAGCTATCCAGCCGCGCCGGGGAAATCACGATCTTCCCACTCTGGCCGGCGGCGGGGCGGGCGGCGAGCCGCATCCTGGTGCGCGCGAGAAAGCAGGTCGCAACCCCGGCGCGCCTCCTGCCCGGGCTGATCCTCCACGATGCCGATGGCCGCTTCACCCCGGCGGCGGACGCGGTGCTGCGCGACGCCGAGGCGCTGGTCTTGTAGGTCATTCCCGCGAACAATGCAGATCGAGGGAACCTATCGCGGCACCTGGCGTTCTGGGGAATGGCGACGATTTTCGGCCGTTGTCGTTTCATGAACCAGTGCGGGCTGACGATAGGCTCGGCACTGGCTGGTTCAATTGGAGGACCGATATGACGATCATGCAAATCGCGAAACGAAGCGGGCGCGGGCTGGCCGCAGCGGCGGCGCTGGCCGCGGTGGTGTCGCTGAGCGCGGCGCCAAACACTGCTTATGCCGGCGGGATCGGCACCGGGGCCGCGGTCGGCCTTGGCCTCGGCGCCTTCGCGCTCGGCGCGCTCAGCACCGGGGCGTACGCCTACCCCTACGGGTATGGATACGGCTATTACCCGCAAACGGCCTATTACCCACCGGCCGCCTACTATCCGCCGGCGCCCTATTATCCGGCGCCGCGGACCTGCTGGAACCCGTATTACCGGAACTATTACGCCTGCTAGTCCGGGCTCTGTAACCTAACGGGCTGGCAAGGGAGGCGGACGGTGCGAATGCCGTCCGCCTCGTTCGTCTTAGGGCCTCAGAGGTATTTCGCCGGGCGGATCATCGCGCGCCAAATATGCGCGACCGGGCTGTTGTCAAAGCCGAGGCCTTCCTTGGGCTGACGGAAGTTGCGGCCGATCACGTCGGTGAACTCTTCCAGCTCGACCCTGACGTCGGGGTCGAACGAGTAGATGTCATGTACCGTGATCATCCGGCCTGACATGTACCATTTGTGGCTCTTCATCCGCTTGTAGTCTTCCGCGACATACTCGTCCGGTTGGTAATCGGCGCCGAACGTCTTGACGTAGGATGCCGGGTACTCGTAACCGACCAATTCGTCGGGATAGAAGCGCAGCACCTGGTGGGCGCGGATCGCCCAGGTCACTTCCTCATCGACATAGGGCTCGACCAGCTGCGCGCCCCAATAGCCGTGGTCGCCGCGGATGAAGCCGATCGTCGAGATGTCGTGCAGCAGGCAGGCGAGCACCATCTTTTCCGGGAGCCCGCCCTTGACCGCGTGCCGCGCGCTTTGCAGGAGATGCGCGGCGGGGCCAAAGCGGTATTTGAAGAAATCGGTGAGGGTCGGCTTCGCCGGCATCGCCGGCAGGCGTGGATCGTCGCCCATCAACACGCGCGCCCGCGGGTTTTTCGCCATCAGCGCCGCTGCATTGGGTGCCGGGCTCATATCGGCGTCGGCCATGCTGTAAAGCCGCGACTTGATGACGATGTAGTCGAGCTCGTCGCTCATCGTCTGTTCGAGCGCATCGGCCCGTTGGCTCAGCGTCATCGTGTCGTTCATCTTCAGATCCTCCCAAATAGCGCCGTCGCGGTAGCCTAACAGAGGGAGACCGGTGCGGTAATCCCTTTGGCCGCTCGGCGCATGCAAGGCGGGGCTGCGTTTTGTGGCGCAGATGGCCGCGCTCGGGCCCAGCGAGGCGGGTTCAGGCGGCGCGCACCGGCACGGCCGGCACGGCAAGCGCGCCGCCGCCCGGGGGCGGATCGTGCGGGCTTGGCGCCTGGTTGCCGACCATGATCGCCTCGGCGATCTGGTGCGACAGATCGGCGACGCCGCCCGGCGAATGCGGCAGGAACACCGTGGTTGCGCGGCTTGCCGCGCCGATCGCGCGCAGCGTGTCGAAATACTGGGTCAGGATCAGCGTGCGCATCGCCTCCTCGGGCGAGACATCGCCGTCCCTGACCTCGAGGAGAGCGGCGACCGAGTCCCGGATCCCCTCGGCGATCGCGATGCGCTCGGCGGCGATGCCCTCCCCCTGCAGTTTCTTGCTTTCCTTCTCGGCCTCGGCCGCTTTCACGGTCTTGATCTTGAGCGCCTCGCCCTGCTGCTCGGCAGCCTCGCGCAGACGGCTGGCGGCGTTGATCTCGTTCATCGCCGCGCGCACCTTTTCGTCGGGCTGAATGTCGGTCACCGGCGACCCGTCGATATCGTAGCCGTAGGCGTTGATCTTTGACTTCAGCCCGGCGCTGACCGCGTCCTCGATATCGCTCTTTTTCTCGAACACGTGGTCGAGCGGCATGATCGGCACCTGCGCGCGCACCGCGTCGAACACATGGGCGGTGATCTGCTGGTCGGGGTTGGTCAGCTTGTAGAAGGCCTCGAACTCCTTGCCCTCGACGACGTGGTACTGGACCGAGACGACGATATCGACAAAGACGTTGTCCTGCGTCTTCGTTTCGATTTTGACGTTGAGTTGCTGGACCCGCATGCTGAGGCGCCCCGCCTGACGCTCGATCAGCGGGATTTTCCAGTTGAGGCCGGCCCGGGCGATGCGGGAGAACCGGCCGAACCGCTCGACCATCGCCACCTGGGCCTGCTCGACCAGGAAGAAACTCCCGCCCACCAGGATCAGCGTCACGATCACCACCATCGCGAGGAGGATCACCAGTGTGACCGCATCCATCAGGGACCTCCCCGCCGGCGGGCGTGCCCCGGCTGTATGATTGTCGCCTCGGTAGCGCCGGCGTCGAGCGCGGCCGACGAGCCGGTTGCAATATTCAGTCTAACACATGCGCAAGCCCGGCGCGATTGTCGACCTCCGCGAGACTGCTAGCCGCCGGCCTGGGTTTTGGTCCAGGTGTCGCGCAGCGAAATCGTGCGGTTGAAGACAAGCCTGCCGGGCGCCGAATCGGGGTCGCGGCAGAAATAGCCCTGGCGTTCGAACTGTACCGGCGCCTCGCTATTGCTGCCGGCAAGACCGGGTTCGACCCAAGCGCCCTCCAACACCTCGCGCGAATGCGGGTTGAGATCTGCCATCATGTCGCCGTCCGCTCCGGGATCGGGGCGGGTGAACAACGGGTGGTAGAGCCGGATCTCGGCCGGGAGCGCATCGGCGGCCGAGACCCAGTGGATCGTGCCGCGCACCTTGCGCCCGTCCGGCGCGTTGCCGCCACGGGTCGTGGGATCGTAAGTGCAGCGCAATTCGACGATGTCGCCGGCGGCGTCCTTCACCACCTCGCGGCAGGTCACGAAATAGGCATAGCGCAGCCGCACCTCGCGCCCCGGCGCCAGGCGATGGAAATTGCGCGGCGGGTCTTCTACGAAATCGTCGCGCTCGATGTAGAGCTCGCGCCCGAACGCGATCGGCCGGGTGCCGGCGCCCGGATCGTCGGGCATGTTGACCGCGGTGATTTCCTCGCTCCGACCCGCCGGGTAATTCTCGATGACCAGCTTCAGCGGGCGCAGGACGGCCATGCGGCGCGGCGCGCTCCGGTTCAAGGTGTCGCGCAGCGCGCTCTCGAAGATCGCGACATCGACGACACTGTTGGCGCGCGCGACGCCGATCCGCCCGACGAATTCGCGAATCGCCTCGGGCGGCACGCCGCGCCGGCGCAACCCGGCGAGCGTCGGCATGCGCGGGTCGTCCCAGCCGGCGACATGGCCCTCCTGCACCAGCCGTGTCAGAAACCGCTTCGACAGCACCGTATAGGCGAGGTTGAGCCGGGCGAACTCGTATTGCCGCGGCCGCGACGGCCCCACCAGCTCCTGAATCGGGAGATGGTCGAGCAGCCAATCGTAGAGCGGCCGATGGTCCTCGAATTCGAGGGTGCACAGGGAGTGGGTGATGCCCTCGATCGCATCGGACTGGCCGTGCGCAAAATCATAGGTCGGATAGATGCACCACGCCGTCCCGGTGCGCGGGTGGGCGGCATGGAGAATGCGGTACAGGGTCGGATCGCGCAGGTTCATATTGCCCGAGGCCATGTCGATCTTGGCGCGCAGAACCCGCGCCGCGTTGGGGAATTCGCCGTGACGCATGCGACGAAACAGGTCGAGATTTTCGGCCGGGCTGCGCTCGCGATGGGGACTGTTGCGACCGGGTTCGATCAGGGTGCCGCGGCTGGCGCGCATCTCCTCGGGCGAGAGATCATCGACATAGGCGAAGCCGTGTTCGATCAGGTGCTCGGCCCAGACGGAGAGCTGCTCGAAATAGTCCGACGCATGATGGAGGTGAGAACCCCAATCGACGCCGAGCCAGCGCAAGTCGCGCTCGATCGCGTCGATGTATTCCTGCTCTTCCTTGGTCGGGTTGGTGTCGTCGAAGCGCAGGTGGCAGCGCCCGCCAAATTCCTCGGCCACCCCGAAATTGAGGTAGATCGCCTTGGCATGGCCGATATGGAGATAGCCGTTGGGCTCGGGGGGAAAGCGGGTCACTACCTCCGAGCAGCGCCCGGCGGCGAGGTCGCCCGCGATGATGTCGCGAATGAAGTCGCGCCCGGGTTCCACCGCCGCCTCGACCGCACTCATCCGCATCCGCTCCCTCTGTGCCTGGCCTTATGTGGCTGATCCGAGGCCGCGCGCCAAGGCTTGAGATGGTGTCGCCCCGGCTTTCGCTCGGACGACGGGTACCTATCCGCGCGATACCAGCTCGCCTGCAATGAGCGCCTTCGCCTCGTCTCTGAGGGCGCGGCGGAAGAGCTTGCCGGTTTCGGTGACCGGGAGCGCGGCGCGGATCTCAATATGGTCGGGCACCTTGTAGCTCGAGGCGAGGGCGCGGCAATGCTCGCGCAGGGCTTCGCCGGTGATTTCGAAGGCCGGGTTCGGGACGACGAAAGCGACGATGGCCTCGCCCTGCTCGCCGGCGGCGGCGCCGACTACCGCGGCCTGGGCGACGGCGGGATGCGCGAGGAGGAGGCTCTCGATTTCGGCGGGCGAGACGTTGATCCCGGCGCGCTTGATGATGTCACTATCGCGCGCGAGGAAGTGGAAGCCGCCCTCCCGATCGACAAAGCCGCGGTCGCCGGTGCGGAAATAGCCGTCGGCGGTAAAGGCGGTGGCGTTGTGCTCGGCGCTGGCGCCCGTATAGCCCGGCGTCACATAGCCGGCGACTTCGAGTGCGCCCGTGTCGCCGGCCGGTAGCACACGGCCGGTTTCGGGATCGACGATGCGCAACGTGATCCCGGGCAGCGGCGGCCCCTGGCCGGCCATGCGACGCTCGAGCGGCCACTCGCACGGCGTCACGCAGGAATTCCCATAGATTTCGGTCGCGCCATAGATGTTGCAGATCTGCTGGGCGCCGAGATCGTGGGCCGCGATCTTCACCTCCTCGGCGCTGCCGATCATCAGGCCGGTGCGCAGGCTCGCCACCCGCTCGCGGCGGAATGCGGGATGCCGCAACACCGCGCCGGTGATGCTCGGCAATGTGTAGACCGCGGTGCAGCGGTGGCGCTCGACGAGGCCAATCCATTTCCCGGCGTCGAAATGGGCCTGCAACACCAGGGTCGCGCCATGCGACAGGGTCGCCGGCAGGGCGTTGCACGCGCCATAGGCCCAGAACAGGGGCGGCGCCAACAGCACCCGGTCGTCCGGCGACAGGCGCATGCGCTCGCCGATCGCGAAGCCGTTCTCAACGACGGCGTAATGCTGGAGCCGCACCGCTTTCGGCCGGGCGCTCGACCCCGAGGTATAAAGCACGAGCGCGTCGTCGGCTGGGTGCGCTGCGTCGTCTGGAAGCGGTCCAACGGAGTTGCGAAAATCCGCGTAACGGGTCCAGCCCGGCCTGATATCGCCACCGATCATGACGACGAGGCGCAAGTGCTGCGCCTTGGGGACAAGCGCCGCGAGCGCCGCGGCAAAATCCTGCCCGCCGAACGCATCGACCGCGAACAGCGCGCGGACCCTCGAATCGGCGAGCAGATACGCCAGTTCGCCCGGTTTCGACCAGGTGCTGAACGGCACCGCGACCGCGCCAAGTGCGGTTATGCCGAAACACGCTTCGAGCCATTCCAGGCGGTTGTTGACGAGGATGCCGACCCGGTCGCCGCGGCCGATGCCATGCGCCTGGAGCGCCGCGGCAATACGGCCGGCGCCATCGGCAAGATCGCGATAGGTCGCGGCGCGCTCGCCGCAGATGACGGCGGTCCGGTCGGGAAAGCGCCCGGCCTCCTCGCGCAACAGCGCGAACAGCGTACGGCTATCGGGCGGCCTCATCGCGCCAATTCACCGCTCGGTGCTACGTGGTTTCGCCTAAACCACGCCCTTCCGATGCAGTTCAGCGATCCCGGCCGCGTCGTAGCCGAGCTCGCGCAAGACCTCGTCGGTGTGCTGGCCCTGGTCGGGGGTCGGGCGCAGCCGCTCGGGCTGGGGCGAGGCACTCATGTGGATCGCCTGCCCTACGATATCGAAGGTTCCGAGCGTCGGGTGGTCGACCGGCCGGCGGATCTTGAGGTGCTTGACCTGCGGGTCGGCGAAGGTCTGGTCGATCGTGTTGATCGGGCCACAGGGCACGCCGGCCTTGTTCAACGCCTCGACCCAGAAGGCGCTCGGCTTTGAGCGCACGATGTCGTTGAGGTGCGCGATCAGCGCCGGCCGGTTCTTGGCGCGCAGCGGCACGGTGGCGAAATCGGGGTTGCTCGACAGCTCCTTGTCGCCGGCGACCTCGCAGAAGCGCTTCCACAGATTGTCACCCGAGGCGGCGATGTTGATGTAGCCGTCGGCGGTCTGGAACATGCCGGTACCGGGCGAGGTGGGGTGGAAATTGCCCTCCTGCTTCGCGACCTCGCCCTTCATCGTGTAGCGCGAGGCCTGGAAATCGAGCATGAAGATCTGCGCTTCCAGGAGCGAGGTATGCACCCACTGGCCTTCGCCGGTGCGCTCCCGCGCGAGGAGGGCGAGGGTGATGCCGTTGGCGAGGAGGAGCCCGGCCGAGGTGTCGTTGATCGCGATCCCGACCCGGATCGGCCCTTGCCCCGGCAGCCCGGTGATCGACATCAGACCCCCCATCCCCTGGGCGATCTGGTCGACCCCGGGGCGGCCTTCATAGGGGCCGTCCTGGCCAAACCCCGAGATCGAGCCATAGACGATGCGCGGGTTGATTTTCTTTACCGCCTCATAATCGACGCCGAGCCGATGCTTGACGGTCGAACGGAAGTTCTCGACGACGACATCGGCCTTTGCGGCCAGCTGGAAGAAGATCTTCTTGCCCTCAGGCGTCTTCAGATCGAGCGTCAATGAGCGCTTGTTGCGGTGGAGGTTCTGGAAATCCGGGCCGTCGCGGCGGCTGCCGGTGGCGTCGGTGTGCTCGCCGGGCGCCTCGATCTTGATCACGTCGGCCCCCCAATCGGCGAGCTGGCGCACCGCGGTCGGGCCGGCGCGATGGGCGGTCAGGTCGATCACGGTAAAGCCGTTGAGCGGCAGCGCTGTCATCGCTTGTTCTCCCGGGTTGGCCGAATTGCGGGTATGCTAGATCAGTTTGCGCCGATGCGGAATGAGGAGGGCCGGGGACCGATGCCGGACAGCGCAGCGATAGTGGAGCGAACGGCTGGGACCGGCGACGAGTGGATCGTGCAGTTCCGCTCGGACGGGCTCGGCCTGTCGCCGCCGGCCTATGCGCGGCTGCTGGTGGAAATCGCCGAAACGCGGGGGATCGCCGCCGACGATTATTCACGCGAAGGCGTCGTCGCCGAACTCGAGGCCAGGATGGCGGCGCTGCTCGGCAAGGAGGCGGCAATCTTTGTACCGACCGGTACACTCGCCAACCATCTCGCGGTGCGCCTGTTGGCGCGGCGCGGCCGGCGGGTCTTGGTGCAACAGGAAAGCCATCTGTGGAACGATGAAGGCGATTGCGCGCAGCACTTGAGCGGGCTGACGCTGATACCGCTGGCCCCGGGCCGCGCCAGCTTTACGCTCGCCGAGGTCAAACGCGCCGTCGCCGGCGCACCGGAAATGCGGGTCGCGGTGCCGGTCGGCGCGATCTCGATCGAGACGCCGGTGCGCCGCGCCGTTGGCGCAGCGTTCGACCCCTGCGAAATGCGGGCGATATCGGCGTTCGCCCGGGGTCGTGGAATTGGCCTTCATCTCGACGGCGCCCGGCTGCTGCTCGAGGCGGTCTATAGCGGCATTCCCCCCTCCGAGACGGCCGCGCTGTTCGACACGGTCTACGTGTCGTTGTGGAAATACCTGAACGCGGCGAGCGGCGCGATCCTCGCCGGGCCCCATGCGCTCCTCGACGATCTCCACCACCAGCGGCGGATGTTCGGTGGCAGCCTGCCGCATGCCTGGCCGTATGCCGCGGTGGCGCTCCATTTTCTCGACGGGTTCACCGAGCGCTTTGCGCGCGCGGTGGCCGTCGCGGAGCGGCTATTCGCGGCGCTGGGCGAGCATCCCAGGGTGAGGATCGACCGGCCCGCGGCGGCGACCAATGTCGCCGTTCTGCGGGTCAGCGGCACGGCGGCCGCGAATTTGCCGGCCCACCTCCTCGCCCGCGGCATCGCGATCCGCCCGGCGCGACACCACTCAGCAAGCGGCGCCGAATTCACCCTCCACACCAACGAGACGATCCTTCGCCGCCCGCTCGCCGAAATCCTCGACAGCTTTGTGGCCGCGCTCGCCGAGACCTCCTGAAATCCCGTCATTTCGCGAAAGGCCCTCCGATGCGCCATTTCGGTGTCCTGATCCCGTCGACCAACACCACCGCGGAATTTGAATACAGCCGCCTCCTGCCGCCGGAGTGGCAGGCGCATTACGCGCGCGTGGCGACGAGCAGCGCCAACAAGACACCGTTCTCGCCGCCAAAGGACGAGGACGTCGATTACCAGGCAAGGTTGCTCGGCACCGCGAGGGTCGAGATCGTCTTCCTGTTGCAAACGTCGGCAAGCCTGTTTGCCGATAATTACTGCGCCGAGGTGAGCCGGCGGATCAGCGCCGCCGCCGGGGTTCCGGCCTTCACCTCGGCGATGGCGATCGGGGAAGCGATGGGGGCGCTCGGAGTGAAGCGGGTCGCGCTCGTCTCGCCCTATTCCGCGCCGGTCAACGCCAGCGCGAAGCGCTATTTCGAGGGCAAGTACGGCCTCTCGGTCGTCGCGCTCGAAGGCTTTGCCGCGACCAATTCCTACGCGATCGGCCAGCTCGGTCCGGAAAACGCGCGCGATGCCTTTGCCCGCATCGACCGCGCCGAGATCGAGGCCTTCATCGTGCCCGGCGGCAATTTTCCGACGATGGCCTCGATTGAGGGCTGGGAGCGCGAGTTCAAAAAGCCGGTCGTCACGACCAATCAGGCCGCGCTGTCGGCGGTCTTGCGCCGGCTGGGCAGCGCCGACCGCATTCCCGGGCTGGGCCGGCTCCTCGAATAATCGGATCCAGCGCGCTCAAGCGGCCGCCGCTGCGGGCGCCGGTGATCGCATCATGCGGCGGCACCGGCCGAACGGTTTGCTCTTTGCAGGAACATTTCGATCGCCTGTTCCAGGGTGTCGAGTTGGTTCTGCTCGGCATCGAGCGCCTTCAACTCCTCGGCATGCCTGGCCAGCATCTCCGCGCGGCGCGCGCCAATCTCATTTTTAACGCGCTCGATGTCGCTCGGTTTCAGTTGATCCCACACAGTGGTGCCTCCTTTTGCGCTGTAGGCCTTTGCAGCAGCGGCCGGTGCCGCGGCGGGAGCCGGGCGGGTGCCGGCGTCCTCGGTCCCCCTGAGCGGCGGGGTCGGCTCGGCGGCTCTCGCAGTGTCGCGGGGCGGTGGTTCCGCCTTGGTCTCCCGCGGCACGGGTGCCGCTGCAGCCTCCGGCACGGGGCGAGAGCCGGCATCCGCGGTCGCCTTGGGCGGCGGGGCTGGTTCGGCGGAACTGGCGGCGGCATCGGCAGCGGCATTGGACGGCGGTCCCGCGGCGGTTTCGCGGACCGTGGGCGGTGGAGAGGGCGCGGCGGCGACGGCGGGCGGTGGTTCCGCCTTGGCTTCGGCGGGCACGGCTTCCGGCTCCGGGCGAGCGGCAGTCGCCTCCTTCGCCTTGGCCGGCGCGACCGGTTCCGGCGCGCTCGCGATTTCGTCCGTCGGCGGTTCCGCCTTCGAGGGAGCGGCTGCAGCAGCGGCGACCTGACGCGGTCCGGCGCCGCTTCGACCTTTGGGTTGGGGGGCAGGTTCAGCGATGCTGGCCGTATCGGCTGGCGCCGGTTCCCTCTTGGCCGCCGCGGGTGAAGCTTCCGCGGCGGCATTCGCGGCCTGACGGGCCTCGGAGCCGTCTTTCGCCTTGGCAAAGTCGGGGGCGGTGACAATATTGGTTGAGATATGGGCGAGGAGCTGTAAGCGGCGCTTTTCGGCCCGGGTGATCTCCTCCTCGAGCGCGCTGACGCGACCCTGGTCCCCGCTTTTTCTCGCCTCGATCAGGCGCGAGCGCGACATGTCGATGTCGCTGGTAAGGGTCTGCAGCTCCATCCACTCGAACGAACTCATCGCGACGCCCTCATTCGCATCCCATGGCGCGACAACTCCAGATCCTAATCTGCCTCATGCTGCCAAATTCTTCCGTTGAAAGCGTATAGGATCGTTATCGGGCGGAGCAAGGCAGATGATTAGTTATAACCCGAGTGGCGTGTATGCGAGGCATGGAATTCAAGCATGGATCGATCGGGGCCGATAGCGGGTAGAATGAGCTAACCGAGGAGGAACGCGCTGATGCTTTTTACGTGCCTGCCCGAGGGAGCGCAGATCCCGGGCCGATTTCCGGGGCCGATGCACGCCCGTGGCAAATGGTTCACGATCGACATTCACTGCCACGTCCTGACGCCGCAAGCCGAAGAGATGGTCAAGGGCGCCGGCCTCGAAAACTGGCAGCCGCGCCACCAGTTCGCCAATGAGCACACCCGCCAGGTCAACCGTGAGCAGGCCGAGCGCACCCGAATCCAGTTCGGCACGGTCGAAAAGCGCTTGGCTGACATGGACCGGATGGGGATTGACATCCAGGCGGTGACGCCATCGCCGGCGCAAACCTATTACAGCGCGCCGCCCGATCTCGGCATCGCCACCGCGCGCGTTATTAACGATAACCTTGCCGAGATTTGCGCGAATCATCCCGACCGCTTCGTCGGGCTCGGCACGGTGCCGTTCCAGGCCCCGGAATTGGCGGTCGCCGAACTCAACCGGCTGCACAAATCATTGGGGCTGCGCGGCATCGAGATCGCCACCAACGTCGCCGGCGCCGATTTGTCGGAGGAGCGCTTTCGTCCGATCTTCGCGCGCGCCGAGGAATTGGGCCTCGTCCTCTTCATGCACCCCACCGGGTTTCCCGAGGCGAGCCGCTTTCGCGACCATTACCTGACGAACGTCATCGGCAACCCGCTCGACACGACGGTCGCGGTGCACCACCTGATCTTCGGCGGCGTCCTCCACCAGCACCCGAACCTCAAACTCGTGCTGGCGCATGGCGGCGGGTACCTGCCGGCCTATTCAGGGCGAATCGACCATGGTGCCGCGGCCCGCCCGGACACCTGCGAGCATCTGCATCACATGCCGACGACGTATTTGAAGCGGCTCTATTTCGACACGATCGTCTACACCCATCACCAGCTTGAATACCTGGTCGAGCAATTCGGCGCCGACCACATCCTTGTCGGGACCGACTACCCCGCCGATATGGGGGAAATCGACCCGATCGGCTTTATCGAGCGCACGAGTGGCCTCGACGATGCCGAGCGCCGCGCCATCCTCGGGCGCAACGCCGCGAGACTGTTGAACATCGAAGTTCCCGGCTCGTAACTGCACAGCCACGAAGGACGGAGTCACCCTATGACGCAAGACACCGCACCGCGCCTCAGCCATGTCGGGCTCTATGTCACCGACGTGCCGACGATGATCGATTTCTATACCCGCGTTCTCGGCTTCGTCGTCAGCGATGGGGCGGAGGACGGCCGCATCACCTTCCTCTCGCGCAACCCATCGGACCACCACCAGGTCGTGCTGGTGCGCGGCCGCGCGACCGAGGCCGAAGTGCCGATGGTGCAGCAGGTCTCGTTCAACGTCGGCACGCTCGCCCAAGTCCAGCGCGCCTACCGCAAGGTGCGCGAAGCCGGTTGCAAGGTCGTCGATCCGCGCTGTCACGGCAATGCCTGGTCGGTTTATTTCAGCGACCCCGAAGGCAACCGGATCGAGATGTTCTGCGACACGCCGTGGTATGTGCCGCAGCCGCTCGGCTTTGAGATCGACCTCGACAAGTCCGAGGACGAACTCTACCGCGAGACCGAAGCGATCTGCCGCGCCAAGCCGGGCTTCAAGCCGATCGAGGAATGGCGCGCCGACATCAGCAAGAAGATCGCCGAAACACTTGGAGTTTAACGACAGGATGAACCGGAGGACAACACGATGAGTGAAAACAAAGGTTATCACGCTCACGTCTATTACGACGCCGAGACCAAGGCGAAGGCGGCCAAGCTGAGCGCGACGCTGAGCGCCAAGTTCAAGGTCGAAGGCGGCGCCCTGAGCGACGAGCCGCGAGGGCCCCATCCGGTCTCGCAGTTCAACGTCATCTTCGAGACGCCCGAATTTCAGCAAATCGTGCCGTGGCTGATGCTGAACCGCGACGGCCTCGACATTCTCGTCCATCCGCTGACCGACAGCTCCTACAACGATCACACCGCATACGCGATGTGGCTGGGGAACCCGGTTGCGCTCCGGACCGAAATCCTGCAGCACCGCCCGGTCGGGAACGCCCTCTTGCCGACCAGCCAGCGGTCGTAATGCCGTAGGTATTCAAACCGTCATCACCGGGCTTGTCCCAGTGGTCCACTTCCTCTCGCGGATGGCCGGCGGCCATGACAAATAGATAGGTCAGGAGGAAACGATGGCCGAGATCCTGGGCGTCGGCTGCACGCATCGCCCGTTGATGCTGCGCCCCAATGAAGACTGGACCTTCATGCTGCGCGCCGCGCTCGACGACCCGGCGATGCCCGAGGACATGAAGAACCCGGCGAACTGGCCGCCGCAGCTGCGCGAGGAATTAGGGAATGACTGGGGCACCGCGTCGGCGGCGCGCGGTCGCGAGGTCTACCGCGCCCATTTCGCCGAGGCGCGCCGGGTGATCGACGATTTTGCCCCGGACCTCGTCGTCATGTGGGGCGACGACCAGTACGAAAACTTCAAGGAAGACATCATCCCGCCGTTCGCGGTCCTCGCCTATGAGGACCAGGACCGCCAGCCCTGGGCGCACCGCCGGAGCCCGTGGAACCCGTGGGGCGAGCCGGTCGATCAGACGGTGCGGGTGAAGGGCCACAAGGAAGCCGGCAAATACCTCGCCGCCGGCCTGATCGAAGCGGGGATCGATGTCGCCTACGCCTATAAGCCCTTACACCACCCGATCGGCCACGCCTTCGAGAACACGCTGCAGCTGTTGGACGACGAGCGCCGCGGCTTTGACTATCCGCTGGTCCAGTTCGCGGTCAATTGCTACGGGCGGCGGGTCAATGCCGCGCGCGGGTTGCGCCTGCCCTTGACGATGAAGGGCGAGATCAAGAACCTCGACCCGCCGGGGCCCAATCCGCACCGCTGCATGGAAGTCGGGGCCGCGGCGGCCCGCGTCATGGCGGCGAGCCCGTGGCGCACCGCGTTTGTCGCCTCGTCCTCGTGGTCGCACTCGTTCCTCACCGAAAAAAACCATCAGCTATGGCCCGACGTCGCCGCCGACCGGCATCTTTACGATGCGCTGGAAAAAGGCGATTACGCGGCTTGGCACCGCTACACGACCGACCAGATCGAGGAATCGGGCGAGCACGAGGTGTTGAACTGGTTCTGCCTCCTCGGCGCGATGGAGGCGCTGGGTAGGACGCCCGACAAGGCGACCTTCATCGAAACCTGGGCCTTCGTCTCACCGGTCGTCTTCGCCTACTATCACTGAACCGCGACGACCAAGAACTCGCCCAAATCAGGTCCCTGCGCAGGCAGGGACCCATCCCGCAGTGGCTTCGCGCCGCGATCGAAGCAGCAGCGCCGGAAGGCGCGCGAGCGTGATGCCTCCAAGGGGCTAAAAAATGGATCCCTGCCTGCGCAGGGACCCTGAGTTCATTGAATGACTCCCTCCCCCGCAAGCGGGGGAGGGAGTCGGTGGGGGCTACGAATAATCCGGTTTGCGCTTTTCGCGGAACGCCGCCACGCCTTCGGCGAAGTGGCGGCTGGCGCGCACGCGGTCGCCGAGTTTCTGGTCGAGCGCCTCGCGGCTCTGGGCGTAATCGGCGACAGCAGCACTGATCTGAGTGCGCACGGCCTGCACCGCTGAGGGGCTGTTGGCGGCGATCGCGGCGGCGGTCTCCAGGGCCCACGGCATCAGCGCCGCGCGCTCCATGACCCGGTTGACGAGACCGACCCGCTCGGCAAACGCGGCGTCGATCAGACGGCCGGTCAACAACAGGTCCATCGCCTGCACGTAGCCGATCTGCTGGGTCAGCTTCACCGTGGCGCCACCGAACGGGTAGATCGACCATTTGACTTCGGGAAGGCCGAAGCGCGCCTCGGGCGCGGCGGCGCGAATGTCGGTCGAGAGTAACAGCTCGACCCCGCCAGCGATGCAGTCGCCATTGACCGCGGCGATGATCGGTTTTGAAAACGGCGTGTTTTTGAGGAGCGCGCGGCTGACGATCGCCGCCGTCTCGGAGCTGGCGCTGAGATCGCCGGAGAGGTCGGCGCCCGAGGAAAACGCCTTGTCCCCCGCGCCGGTCAGGATGACGACGCGGCACTCCTCATCCGTGTCGAGCCGGTCCCACAATGCCGCCAGATCGGCCATCATCGCGCGCGTCATCGCATTGCGCCGCGGCTCGTTGGCGATCGTCACGATTGTGATGTGTGACCCGTGCCGCTCGACCCGGATTTCCATCGGCGCCGCGCCTCCTCAGAACCAGCGCGCCTTGTCGACGATGTTGCGCAGCGCCTCTCCGGCGAGGAAGCGCTTGGCGTTCTCGCGCAGTACATCAAAGCGGCGCTCGTCGAGATAGGGGCCGTGGCCGGCGGTGTGCGGCGTCAAGAGCACGCCGGGCATCGTCCACAGCGGATGGTCGGCCGGCAGCGGCTCCTGTTCGAAGACGTCGAGGCCGGCGCCGGCGATCTCGCCGGCCCGGAGCGCGGCGACGAGGTCGTCGAGGCGGGTCGTCATGCCGCGCCCGATATTGATGAAAAAGGCCGAGCGCTTCATGCGCTGAAACCGCGCCCGGTTCATAAAGCCCTCGGTCTCCGGCGTGTGCGGCACCGTCAGGATCACGAAATCCGCGCGCGGCAGGAGTTCGTCGAGCGCGGCGGCGCGGTGCAATTCGGCGACCCCCGGCGGCGGCGCGGCGCGGCGCTCGTCGACCCCGATGACCGTCATGCCGAAAGCGCTGGCGAGCCGCGCCACCTCGCCGCCGATGCCGCCGACCCCGACGACGAGCGCGGTCGCCTCGGGCAGGTGCACAACATCGCCCGTCTCGCGCGGCATCGGGCGCCACTCGCGGCGCTGCTGCTGCGGCAGGTAGACCTGCAGCCCGCGCGCGAAGGCGAGCACGAACGCCATCACATGGGCGCCGATATGGTCGTTGTAAATCTCGCGCATGTTGGTGATGACGACCGGATGCTCGATCAGCTCCTTGTAATAGAACCCGGCAGGCGGCGCGGCCTGCGGCGCCTGCAGCCAGCGCAATTTATCGGCGCGCGCGAGGAGCGTGGGCGGGATCCGGCCAAAGGCGCCCTCGGCGTGTCCGATCGCCTGCTCGGCGCCCTCCACCGTCTCGGGCGCGATGATGTCAAGTTCGGGCGCCGCCTCGCCGAGCCGGCGGGCCCACTCGCGCGTCAGATCGCTCTGCGGCGGCAGCATAAGAAATGTTGTCGGCATGGCCGGGCCTCCGAATGTCAGCGTCAGGAGATTGCTTCGGCGCTCTGCGCCTCGCAATGACGATCCTCCAAGCTGTCATTGCGAGCCGAGCGATGCAATCTCGTTGGGGCCACGCAAAACCCCTCGTCGCCTGCCCGTCGAGGCGATAGGGTCGCGTCGGCGGCTAAGGAGGGACCGGTGGGGCGGCTTCAGGGCAAGATCGTCTGGGTGACCGGCGGCGGCAGCGGCATCGGCGAAGCGGCGGCGTTGGCCCTGGCGCGCGAAGGCGCGGCGATCGTGCTGACCGGGCGCCGACCCGCCCCGCTCGACGATGTCGCCGGGCAGATCCGCGAACTGGGCGGCACCGCTCATGTCCAGCCCGGCGATCTGACCGAGCCCGAGGACGTGCGCGGCATCGGCGACTTCATCCGGGACGAGATCGGCCGGCTCGACATCCTCCTCAACAATGCCGGGATCAACATCAACGACCGGCATTGGAACAAGCTGACCCCGGAGAATGCCCGGCTGATGATCAACGGCAACCTTGCCGCCGCGGCGCAATGCGTGACCGTCGCCCTGCCGATCATGCGGGCGCAAGCAGGATGGCCTCATCATCCACACCGCCTCGATGGCCGGGCGCTTCATCGGCGGCTTCCCGGGCCCGCTCTATACCGCGGCCAAGCACGGCATCGTCGCGATGAGCCATTCGATCAACATGGAGGAATGCGTCAACGGCATCCGCTCCTGCGTCTTCCTGCCCGGCGAGGTGGCGACCGCGATCCTCGACAAGCGGCCCAACCCGGTCAGCGCCGAGGAGCAAGGCCCGCATGGTGCAGCCGCAGGATTGCGCCGATCTGATCCTCTACATCGCGCTATTGCCGAAGCGGCTCGTCATGAACGAAGTCATGCTGAGCCCGACCTGGAACCGTGCCTATGTCGCGGCGATCGAAAAGCTGTCCGGCCTCTAGCCTAGGCCAAGTCAAGCCCGGCCATGACGGTTTTGGGTGTTTCCGTCAAACCGGATCGCACACGGTGGTTTATTTGCGGTAGCCGTGCACCTCGCGCACCGCGGCGGCGATTCTGTCGGGGCTCGGGATGTAGAGCTTTTCGAGGGTGGGGGTGAACGGCACCGGGGTGTGAGGGGCGGTCACCCGACGGATCGGTGCCTTCAAAGCATCGAACGCGCGGTCGGCGACGAGGGCGGCGATGTCGGTTGCGATACTGCAGCGCGGCGTCGCCTCGTCGACGATGACGAGGCGCCCGGTGCGCTCGACGCTCTCCAATATGGTGTCTTCGTCGAGGGGCGAGGTCGTGCGCGGGTCGATCAGCTCAACTTCGATCCCCTCTTTCGCCAAGGCCTCGGCCGCTTCGCCGGCGAAATGCACCATGCGGGCGAGCGCGACCACGGTCACATCCTCGCCGTCGCGCACGATGTTGGCTTCGCCAAACGGGATCGTGTAGGGCTCGTCCGGCACCTCGCAGCGCAGATCGTACATGAGTTTATGTTCGCAGAAGATCACGGGATCGTCGTCGCGGATCGCCTGGATGAGGAGCCCCTTGGCGTCGTATGCGTTGGACGGCACGACGCATTTCAATCCCGGCACCGTGGTGAAAATCCCGTAGGGACTCTGCGAGTGCTGCGCCGCGGCGCTCCGCCCGGCACCGATCATCGTGCGGATGACCAAGGGCGTCGTCGCCTTGCCGCCGAACATGTAGCGGAACTTGGCCGCCTGGTTGAAGATCTGGTCGAAGCAGACGCCGAAAAAATCGCTGAACATCAGTTCGGCGACGGGCCTGAGGCCGGTCACAGCAGCGCCGGCGGCGGCGCCCATGATCGCCGACTCGGTGATCGGCGTGTCGATGACGCGGGCTTCGCCGAACTCGCCAATGAGACCCTTCGTCACGCCGAGCACCCCGCCATAGGCATCGCGCTGGCCCTCGCTGCCGGCCCCGCCGGCGACATCCTCGCCGATGACGACGATCCTCGGGTCGCGGCGCATCTCCTGGCGCAACGCCTCGTTCAGCGCCTGACGGATCGATTTCTGCGGCATCGTCCGGCTCCCTCAATACGACTTATAGACGTCGGTCAGCAGCGCGCTTTCGGGCGGCAGCGGGGCGGCCTGGGCGGTCGCGACGGCGCGGTCGATCAGCGCGGCGACCTCGCTGTCGACGGCGTTGAGCTCGGCTTCCTCCAACAGCGCGGCATCGCTGACCCGGCGGCGGAAATGCTGGAGGCAATCGCGCTCTTCGCGCAGATGCTTTACTTCGTCCTTGCCGCGGTAGAGTTGCGCGTCGCCCGAATGGTGGCCGTAGAAGCGGCAGGTATCGACCTCGATGACGCTAGGACCGCCGCCGGAGCGGGCGCGTTCGACGGCCTCGTGAGCCGCCTCGTGCACGGCAAAGAAATCGTCGCCATTGACCTTGACGGCCGGCAGGCCGAAGCCGCCGGCGCGCCCGGCGATGTCGCCGCTGCCGCAATGATAGGAAAAGCCGGTGCCCTCGCCGTACTGGTTGTTCTCGAACACGAAGACGGCCGGCAGTTTCAGCACCACCGCCATGTTCAGGGCCTCGAACGTGGTGCCCTGGTTGGAGCCGCCATCGCCGGTGAAACACACCGCAACATGGCCGTTGCCGAGCGTCTTCGCCGTCAGCGCGGCGCCGACCACGAGCGGCGGCCCGCCGCCGACGATGCCGTTCGCGCCGAGCATCCCCTCGTTCAAATCGGCGATGTGCATCGAGCCGCCCTTGCCGCCGCACAGCCCGCCGGCCTTGCCGAACAGTTCCTGCATCATGCCGACGACATCGCAGCCCTTGGCGATCGAGTGGCCGTGCCCGCGATGGGC
>CAVTGB010000063.1:0-71000 GCA_963734125.1 uncultured Alphaproteobacteria bacterium | reverse complement strand
CGTTCGTCCTCTTCGTGTTCTTGTTGCTGTCAGCGATCTTTGGCGCCGGGTTCGTGAGGTCCGCCAACGGGCGGAGCTGCCCTGTTCGTGCTTCAACTGGTCTGGCTCTACCCCTACTATTGCCTTGCGGGAAAGCGGTTCCAGGATCGGGCGAAGCCGGCGAACTTTGCGCTGATCTGGATTGGCCCGCAGCTGCTCTCACTCCTGCTCGACAATTCAGGGCTGACCGGCGTTCCAAACCTGGTGGCGTACGCCTTCGCAACCTTCAATTTTGTTGTTGGCATGTGGTTCCTCGTCGAGCTCGGCTTCCTGCGCGGCACGGTCGGCCCCAATAGATACGGACCCGACCCGGTAGAACGCTAGCCTTGCGGTGGCACGTCGAGCCTGACTGCGATCCCTTCGAGCCCCGGCTTTGCCGCCGGGTAGCGGCGCAGCACCAACGGGTCGTGGCCGGGGATCACATGCCGGATAGAGCTGGCGTGCCGCTTCAGGCTGGTGAAGCCTTCGAGCATGTCGCCGACATTGAAGACCGTGGCATAGGCTCGCATCTCTTCAAAGTTCGCGTAGAAATGCGAGGCGTCGGAGGCGAGGACCACCCAGCCCCGCGCGGTCTTGACGCGGGCGAATTGCAGCCCCGCGGTGTGGCCGCCGACATGGTGCACGGTGATCCCCGGCGCGATCTCGTCCTCGCCGTCGTGAAACTGCACCCGGTCCTGGAAGACGCGGCCGACCATCGCCGTCACGTCCGCTTCCTCGAACGAGCGGCGCACGTCGCGGTGGCACATGCACCGCCCGGTACAGAACGCCATCTCGCGGTCCTGCAGATGGAATGTCGCGTTGGGGAAGAGGTCGTTGTTGCCGGCGTGGTCGTAATGCATGTGGCTGATGATGACGTCGCCCACCGCCGCCGGGTCGACCCCGATCGCCAGGAGCCCCTCGCGCGGCGGGGTGAGAAAATCCCGCCCGCGCTTTTTCGCCATCGCCGCGTCAAACCCGGTGTCGAGGATCAGCGTGCGATCCGCGCCCTTTATCGCCCACACGAAATAATCGAGCGGCATCGGCCCCTCATGCGGGTCGCCGCCATAAAAATTCTCAGCTGCCCGCCGATCGTGATGGGCATAGCGCACGGCGTAAATCTCATAGGTATCGGCGGTCATCGCGGTCCCCCAAAGCCCCTCTCCCGCATTGCGGGAGAGGGTGGCCGACGCGCAGCGGAGGCCGGGTGAGGGTGATGGCCACGAGTGTCGCCCCCTCACCCCAACCCTCTCCCCCGGTGGGGAGAGGGGGAAGTGGAGTCAGGTCCGCTTGAACAGGCGGTCGGCGTTGCCGGCCATCAGCTTTGCGCGCACCTCGGGCTTCATGTCCCAGGCGAGGAAATTGCTGACGGTCTCGGGGAACTGGCACTCCGAGTGCGGATAGTCGGAGGCGTACATCAGGACGTCGTCGCCGATGAAGCCGCGCACCGCGTCGAGCATGTCGGCGCCCTCGTGGCGCTCCACGCTGCAGAAATAGCGGCCGCTCGACAGGTATTCGCTGGGTTTCATCTTGAGCGGCTGGGTCGAGCCGACATAGGCGTATTGCTTGTCCATGCGCCGACCCCAGAACGGCAGCCAGCCGAAGCCGCATTCCAAGGTGCCGACCCGCAGGTTGGGGTAGCGGTCCATGATCCCGCCGCCGATGACCGAAGCGATAAAGCGCATCGCGCCCCACGGGTGGGAAGCCAGACGCCCCAAAAAGATGTTGTCCCACAAATCGAAGACGCCCGGGAAATAAGGTGGCGTCCAGGTGAAGCTGTGGTGCACGATCGGCAGGTCGTGCTCGTCGGCGGCGCGCCAGATCGGGTCGAGCGCGGGGTGGTCGGCGGGGATGTCCTTGGTGACGAGCGGCATCACCGCGACGGCCCAGCGCGATTTTCCCCACTCGCGGATTTCCTGGACCGCGGCGTCGACGTTGCGCGCCGAGGCGACGATCATGCTTTGCAGCCGGTCGGGATGGTTGCCACTGAAATCGGCCATGTGCCGGTGGAAGGCGCGGATGATGTTGACCTCGATCGCCGGGTCCTCATGGCCGACAAAGCTGGTCCACGAGGTCGGAATAAGGAAATGCGTGTCGGTGCCCTCGTCGTCCATGTCCTGAAGCCGGTCCTCGGCGCGGTCGTCCTGGGTCCCGGGGCGCGGCTGCTTCGAGCCCATCCATTGGGTGTCGCGGCCGCTATGGGTTTCGCGCGGCGCCGCTTCGCCAAGGATCCGCCTGTAGGAAATCTGGCCGTAGCGGTAGACATGGCGGCCGGGTGCGCCGCCGGGTGCGCCGGGCCTGACCGGCTGGCGGTATTGCGCCAATTCGGCAAGGCGCGGCCGGAAGCCCGGATCGACGTAGGTGTCGAGGACTTCAGCCGTCGGCTCGACATGGGTGTCGGCATCGAATACGCGCAACCCGTCTTTCATCACGCCCCTCCTCTAGGCTTTGTCGGCGACCTCTATACACGAGCGGGAGGCCGGCGAAAACGCCGCTCGGAAAATGCTCGACCGGGCCCCTCAGATTGCGTAAGGCTGGCCTGCCAGAGCCCCGAGCGAGGACGAAGAGAACCATGCCGCGAGTGACCTATATCAGCCAGGACGAAAAAGCGACGACGCTCGACATCGACATCGGCACCAGCGTCATGCAAGCCGCCGTCCTCCACGGGGTCGACGGCATCGTCGCCGAATGCGGCGGCTCGTGCATGTGCGCGACCTGCCATGTTTATGTGCGCGAAGACATGCTGGCGCTTTGCCCGCCGATGGGGGCCGACGAGGACGCGATGCTCGAGGGCACGGCCAGCCCTCGCCTCCCCAACAGCCGCCTCTCCTGTCAGCTCGTGGCGACGGCGCAGATGGATGGTCTCGTCGTCCGCCTGCCGGAGACACAGACCTGAGGGCGGATGCCTGAATGGCCCAAGAACCGATCGTCATCCTCGGCGCCGGGCATGCCGGCTTCCAGCTGGCGGCCTCGCTGCGCCAGCACGGCTTCGAGGGCGCCGTCACCCTCGTCGGCGACGAGGCGGGGCTGCCCTATCAGCGCCCGCCGCTCTCGAAGGACTATCTCGACGGCAAAATCGGCCTCGACCTCCTGTTGATGCGGCCGGAGGCGTTCTACCGTGACCACCGCATAGACTATCTCGCCGCGACCAGGGCAGAGGAGATCGACCGGGCCCGGAGAACCGTGCATCTCGCCTCGGGCGAGCGCCTTCATTACCGCCATCTCGTGCTTGCCACCGGCGCGCGCAACCGGGTGCCGCCGCTCCCTGGAATCGAGCTCGACGGCGTCTGTTATCTGCGCACCCTGGCCGAGACCGACCTCCTGCGCGACCGGCTGCACGCCGCCGACAATATCGTGGTGATCGGTGCCGGGTTTATCGGCCTCGAATTCGCCGCGGTGGCGCGCGCCCACGGCAAGAATGTGCACATCGTCGAATTGACCGACCGGGCGATGGGCCGGGTGGTGTCGGTCACGACCTCGCGCTTTTTTGCCGAGGCACACGCCCGCACCGGGGTCGAGTTCGGCTTTGGCGCGCAGGCCGCACGGATCGGAGGGCGCGTCACCAGTCCAATGGGGGGCCGGGTCGACCATGTCGAACTCGCCAATGGCGACAAGCTGCCCGCCGACCTCGTCCTCGTCAGCATCGGCGTCGTCCCCAACGGCGAATTGGCGGCGGCGGCGGGACTCGAAGTGGCAAACGGGATCGTCGTCGATGGGGAGCTCGCGACCGGCGACATCAATATCTCGGCGATCGGCGACTGCGCGGTCTTCCCTTGCGATCACGCCGCGGGCCATATGACCCGCCTCGAAGCGGTGCAGAACGCCGCCGACCACGCACGCTGCATCGCCGACCGTCTGGTCGGCAAGGCACATCCCTATAGTGCGCTGCCGTGGTTTTGGAGCGAGCAGGGGAAGCTCAGATTGCAGATCGCCGGACTGACCCAGGGCCACGACCGGACCGTCCTGCGTGGGGCCACCGAGAGCGGCGAATTCTCGGTGTTTTGCTATCGCGGCGAGACGCTGCTAGGCGTCGAATCGATCAACCGCCCCGCAGACCACGCCCACGTCCGCCGCCTTCTCGCCGCCGGCCGCCAAGTCAGCCCCGATGAGGCCGCCGACCTGAGCTTCGACCTGCGCGCCGCCGCGACCGCAAGGCCGGCTTAGCTGACCCAGCCCGCTTAAGCCGCCGGCGGCTCCGCCGGCGCGCCTTCGGGGACGATGTGGCGGATGGGATCGAGGATCATCGTGGTGCGCTTCATCAGGCGCCGCGCGGCGGGATCGAACGGCTCGCGGCGGTGCATCGTAAAGCCGTTGTCCCACATCAGGAGATCGCCGACCTGCCAGCGGTGGGCGTAGACGTGCTCCGGCCGGATCGCGGCTTCATAGATTTCGTCGAGCAGCGCCGCGCCGGCGGCTTCATCCATTCCGGCGATGCCGATCGTGGTCGTCCTATCGAGGTAGAGCGCCTGTGCGCCGGTCAGCGGGTGGGTGTGGGTGAGGGTGTGCATGACCGGTGGGGTCCGCTTCCGGGCTTCTTCCGAGATCGCCCGGTCCTTCTCCTGATAACCGGCGAGCCGCTTCACATAGCTGAAGACCGCCCGCCTCCCCAGGGTCGCTCGGCGCAAGCGCTCGGAGAGGCCGGCATAGGCGGCGCGCAGATCGAGCCAAGACGTGGTGCCGCCCTCGGGCGGCAGCTCCAGCGCGAAGAGCGCGGCGCCCGTTGCCGGGTGGATCATGTAGGACTGGTCGGAGTGCCACTCGATCTCGCCGTCGCCGAGCCCGCCGATCGGCCGGCCCTGGGCGTCCTTCAAATTGGAGATGACCCCGATATCCGGGACGACGGGGGATGCCCAATCGGTGCGCACGGTACGCTCGAGCGGCCCGAAGAGCGCGCAGAACGCCGCGAGCTCGGCTTCGCCCAAGGCCTGGCGGCGGAAGACCAGGACGCCCCACCGCGCCCACAGGTCGCGCAACGCGGCGACGGTCTCCGCGTCGAGCGCCTCCCATAGCCGCAGGCCGTGTACTTCGCACGCCAAAGTTGGATGTAACGGCCGCGTCTCGAAGAGCATCGCCGTTCTCCTCAGCGACAAGATGGCGTGATGATCCACTTCCCCTGGCCCCTGGCAATAGGCAGAGTTGGCGGATGGACCATGACAGCTACCCCGACACCTATCTGCGCGACATCCTCATGAGCGTACGCACGATTGCGGTGGTTGGCGCCAGCCCCCGGCCGCAGCGGCCGAGCCACGGCGTCATGCGTTATTTGCAGCGGCTGGGCTATCGCACGATCCCGGTCAACCCGTTCGCCGCCGGCGCCACGATCCTCGGAGAGCGCTGCTTGGCCGCGCTCGGCGAGATTGGCGAGCCCATCGATGTGGTCGATGTGTTCCGCCGCAGCGAATTTGCCGGAGCGGTCGTCGATCAGGCGATCGCGGTCGGCGCCGCGGTCGTGTGGATGCAGCTCGGCGTCGTCGATCGCGAAGCGGCCGCGCGCGCCGAGGCCGCAGGGATCAAGGTGGTGATGGATCGCTGCCCGGCGATCGAGATTCCGCGGCTCGGCCTCGGACCGCTCTGAGCAAGCGGGGGTTCAGGCGCCTGTCGCCGGCGATTTCTTACGCCTCCGGTTCACCTGAGGTGAAATTTCGTCGAAATTGACGCCGAGTTTCTCCACCATGGCGATCAGCATGTGATTCTGATACTCCAGATGCTCCAGAATGACTTCGATTTCCCGTTCCGCCTTTATATTGACTTCGAGATCATGGTCGGCGCGGATTTCAGAGTGCAGGCCCTGAACATTTTGGCCGACCATGATCAAGGGCATCAGCAAAATCTGAATCAAATTAGAGAGAAACAGCCAAAACACAAAGGCCATTGGCGGGTCAAACTGCAGACTGCTTGGTGCCAGCAGGTTCCAGCCCAACCACACGACCGTCCAGATCGCGATAATCAGGAAAAAACCCATGGTGCCGACGCGCTCGGTAATCCAGCAAGCCAGCCGATCGAGCTTGGTCAATCGCGCGGCGGCTTCCTTGTTGGCGTTGCGCAGTGGCTTGCGCTGTTTAATGAATTCGGCCAGTGAAAGGGGCCGGCGGGGTTTGATGGCCGCGGTGTCGCTCATCACGAAATACCTATCGCATCCTTAGACGTCGCGGATTGCCTCGCGGCAGACCCGGATGCGGCGCACCCTGCCGACCGTGCACAACAGCGGCGCCTCGGGTGGAGCGCGGCCTTCGCGCAGCGCGATCGCCTGGGTCAACATGAACTGCGTCACGTCGCGGAACGGCACCAGCGGGCGGCGGCCGATCGGATGCCAGCCGACGTCCTCGAGCTCGTCCGATGAAACCGGGTCGCCAAAGACCGCGCTCCCCTCGGCCAGGAAGAAGCGGGTGTTGAAGCGGCGGAACACCGGGGTCGGGGTGATGGCGCGGCCGACATAAGTCAAGACATCGAACGCCGCGGCGATGCCGCGCTCGGCATAGGCGGTCTCGATCTGGGTCAGCGCGGGCGCGAGGCTCGCCGCCGGGCTGCGTGGCGGAGAGGGCCGCCCGACCACCACCCCCACTTCCTCCCAGGTCTCGCGCAAGGCGGCGCGGGCGCAATGCACCAGGCGCGGCGGCAGGGCGTCGCCCCCCACTTCGACGCGCCACGCCCGGCGGTCCTCGCGGTCGATGGCGCCGCCGGGAAACACATAGACGCCGGGCATGAAGCGGACATGGCCGGGGCGCCGGCCGGCCAACAGCTCGAGCCCATGCCCCTCGCCGCGCAGCAAAATGAGCGAGGCCGCATCGCGCGGGCGGACGATCGCCGGCCGGGCGCGGACCGGTTCCGAAACATCGTTCATGCAGGGTAGTATGCGGGAAGCCGGGCGATCTGAACACACGCTGTTGCGGTGAGCGGGCTCAAATGCCGCTCGGAGCGAGGCCGGTCAAAAGGCGATGCGCGCGGCGAACTGCACTTGCGATTCGCTCGCCTGTGGGCTCAACCCGGCGGCTGTGCGTAGCCCGTTATAGCTGTCGACATGCATCACCTCGGTGATGAGGCGCAGCCACCGACCGGGGTCCAGCTGCCTGAGACGGTCAGCGCCCGGCCGTGTTCGCCTGGGCCCTTGCCGCCTGGCAGATTCTGCTCCTGGGTCGCGAATACGTCGACCCGGCCGGCGACGCGGAAATCGCCAAAGTAATAGCCGGCGAGCAGATAGGCTGCCTGAAAATCGGTGATCGCGCGGAAATTGGGCACCGGATCGATTTCGGTACTGCCAGCCATCGCCTGCGCCAGCAGAACCACATCGCCGATGCCGCTGTCCACCCCGAGGCTGGTGAATTTCGTGCGCCAGCCAAAGTCGCTGCCGATGGAGGCGGCCGGGTCAGCGCGGTTATCGTAGTAAAGCGCGGTCAGCCGGCCGAAATCGTCCTGGCGGACCGAGGCGCCGGCGTACCAACCCGGCTGTCCGCCGATCTCCTTGAACGGCTCTTCGCGTATCGGCAGGTCGCTGCCCGGGACATCGGGCAGGCGAGGCTCGCCCACGAGTCCGATCGGGCGGCTGTCGAACGCCCAGCCGCGTTCGGCAAGGAGCGCCCCGGCCGGATCGTTCCAGCCAAAGACGGCGCCGGTCAAACCGAGTGCGCCGCCTTGGTAACGCCACTCGGCGCTGGATTCGCCACCGATCGTGCGCAACTCGTCGCCGACCCATGAATTGATCGCCGACGGGGTAAGCGTCCACGGGCTGGTCCACCCGACGCCCTCGTTCTCCAGCGAGATCGGCGCAAAGAACGCGCCCAGTTTCGTTGACCACAGCCAGTCCGGCGTCGAGACGGGCTGATAGCGGGCATAGGCCTCCAGCACGTCGAACGGCGCATGCTGGTCGGGTGCGAAGCGGGCGGTCGCGAAGACGCCGAGCGAGGGGTCGAGCTCCAGACGCAGATCGCTCAGTGCTTGTCCGACCGGAGCAATGCTCCTGCGGCCGCCGCCGCCATTGTCGAGCGTGCCGAAGCCGCCCTTCATCAACGAGGTGGTTTCCGAGGGTATCGACAAGCCGAGATCGGCCAGGCTGTTGACGCTTAGGGCCTGCGCTCGCGCCATGCCAGGTAGCGCGAGGGAAAGCATACTCGCGATGAATAGCGTTGCGGGCGGCCTCATTAAGCGCATGCTATCAGCATGATCGCGCCCTCGTCGCCGTCTGAAATCGGGAGCCGCAACGACGACCGCAGGTTTCCCCGATTTCGACGGGCGGCCATTGCCGTCTTGGCGCTGGCTGCCTCGACGGCCTTTGCCGCAACGATCCACACAGTGGCGCAAAAGGGCCGCAATTTCTCGGTGAGCCATATCGTTATCGCCAGCGGCGACACCATCCGCTTCACCAACGAAGACGATTTCCTGCATCAGATCTACGTCGACTCGAAAGACATTGTATTTGATTCGGCCGAGCAGCGGCCGGGCCAGGCCATCGACGTGAGATTTCCGCTGGCCGGCACCTTCCCGGTGCGCTGTCACATTCACCCGAAGATGCTGCTGTGGGTGAGCGTCGAATAGTTCGGCCAATCGGCTCATCAACCGAATGGTAACCAATCCACCGTACGAAGTGTCGGCTCACACCGGAAAGGATCCCGATGCGGGTGCGCCTGCCCACCTCGATCGGCGCCACCATTTTTGGCGCGTTCATCCTGATGGGCCTCTTGACCGCCTTGGTCGGCGGATACAGCCTTTTTGTTCTAAACAGCGCCGGCGGGTTCGTCGTCGATCTCTATGACCGTCCGCTGATGGCGATCAACTTCGACCGGGCGGCTAGCCTCGACTTCGTCGAGATGGATAAGGCGCAGGTCCAGCGAACGGTCGCGGGCGAACCCGATAGGGCGGCGATCGACGAGCGGATCGACCATTTGTCGCAGACCTTCACCGATGACCTGGCGGTCGCGTCGGCCCGCTCGCAGCCGGGCGACGAACGGACGGTCATTCAGCAAATTCGCGAGCTGGTCGCCCGCTGGAACGCCTTGCGCCTCGGGCGCGCCACGCCCGCCACCCCCGACGAACTCGACAAGCTGTCGGCCCAGGTAATCGGGCGGTTCGACATGCTGGCCGAGCTCGCCACCGAGCACAGTTTCGTCGAGCGGCGCAAGGTCGTTACCGCCATCGGCGATTTCCGGTATTCGAGCCTCGTCGCATTGGCGGCGGCGCTTACCCTCTCGGCAATCATTACCGTCTTTCTGATGCGGCGAATCATCCGGCCGCTCAGGAGTGCCGTGGCTGTCGCCGACCGCATCGCCTTGGGCGAGCTGCAGACGCCGATACCGCCCGGCGGATCCGACGAGACCGGCCTCTTGCTGCGCTCGATGTCGGTCATGCAGCAGAGCATCCGCGACATGCTCGAGCGCGAGCAGGTGCAGCGCCGCTCGGCACAGAACCGCCTCGTCGAAGCGCTCGAAAGCACGCGGGAGGGAATCCTCCTTGTCGATGCCGACGATCGGATCGTCATCGCCAACAGCCAGATCGCGAGCTTCTTCCCGATGCTCGCCCGCCGCCTCTGCGGCAATGCGACATTCAGCGAGACCTTTGGTCGGGTCGAGGCGCTGCTCAGCGCGCCCGCCGCCGAGCCTACGGCCGATGTGCTCGGCTTTGGCGAGGACACCGCCGAACGCGAGTATCGGCTCGCCGATGGCCGCTGGATTCGCATCAGCCGCAGCCGCACCCAGGACGGTGGCTTCTTCCTCGTGATCAGCGATTTCAGCGAGGTCAAGGAACGTGAGGAGCGGCTCGACGAGGCCCGGCACGCTGCAGAGAAGGCGAGCGCCGCGAAGAGCACCTTCCTCGCCAACATGAGCCACGAGCTGCGTACCCCGCTGAACGCGATCATCGGCTTTTCCGAGTTATTGTCATCGCATGCGGTCGGCCGTTTCAGCGAAGAGATTCAGATCCAGTACGCGCACGACATATGGCAGAGCGGCAACCACCTGCTGGCGATCATCAACAGCCTATTGGACCTGAGCAAAAGCGAAGCTGGCAAGCTCGAGATCGTCTTCGATGAGGTCGATCTTGGCGAAGTCATCACCAGTTCCCTGCAGATGATGCGCGGGGAGTGTGCGCGTGCCGAGCTGTCGTTGACGCTGCAGCGGCCGGAGGTGCCGTTGCGGCTCAGAGCCGATAGCGCCAAGCTGAAGCAGGTTCTCCTCAACCTGTTGTCGAACGCGGTCAAGTTCACCGAACCGGGCGGCAGCATCACGGTGGCAGTCGAGTTGACGCCCAACGACTGGGTCTCGATCCGCGTCACCGATACCGGGATCGGGATGTCGAGCGAAGAGATCCCGATCGCCTTCGCCGCTTTCGGCCAGGTCGATAACCAGCTCGCGCGGCGCTACGGCGGGACCGGTCTCGGTTTGCCGCTCACCAAGGCTCTGATCGAGCTGCACGGCGGCGCAATCGCGATCAAGAGCGCGCCGGGGGAGGGCACGACGGTGACTGTCACCCTGCCCAGGGACCCCGCGCGGGCGACGACCGTCGCAGCCGCGTAAGCCGCCCGCGCCCGCGCAATCATCCGATGCGGTCGAAATCTCTCCCCGCGCGCCGCGGTGAATGCGGTTCGCCGCTCAGGCCTCCTTGCCGGGTTCGGCGACCGCGGCCGACCACGGCGACATCACGTCGGTGACGCCGTAATTGAGGCCGTCCTCGCCGCGCAGCACGAGGTTGGGGCAAGCGAAGCGCGACGGCCAGGCGGTGTGCTCGACGAGGGCGGCGCCGGGGCGGGTCGCGAGGCGATCGCGGACGGCCTCGGCGAGGCGCCGGTCGATCGCGATGCCGCTGTCGCCGCTGACATCGATGCGCGGATGGTGCGCGGCCTCTTCGGGGGTCATCGCAAAGTCGACGATGAAGCTGGCCAGCTGAACCACCGCGGCGAGGATGCGCCGGCCGCCCGAGGCGCCGATGCCGAAGCGGGCGCGGCCGTCGCGCGCCCCGACCAGCGGACACATGTTGGTCAGCGCGCGCTTGCCTGGCGCCAGCGAGTTCGGGCGGCCGGGCCGAGGATCGAACCACATCAGCCCGTTGTTCATCAGGATGCCGGTCTGCGGCAGCACATAGCGGCTGCCAAAGCTCGAGAGCAGCGTTGTCGTCAAGGCGGCGATGCCGCCTTCGCGGTCGATCGCGGTGATGTGGGTGGTGCAGCTCTCGCCGGCTGGCTTGACATCTCCCAGCCCCTCGAAGCGGGCGTGGTAGGCCTGCTGCAAGGCATCGATCAGCGCTTCGAAATAGACCGCGTCGGGGGCCTGCGCGAAGCGTTTGGAGGCGAGCCGGTCGAGGACGTCTGCCAGGGTCGGCGCGGCGGTCAGCCCGCGCGCGGCGTGCAGGCCGTAGCCGCGATAGGGGATTTCGAGCGAGGGCACGGTGCGCGCTTGGCATTGCGCGAGATCCGCCGCCGCGAGGACGCCGCCGCCGGCACGCACGTCGCCGGCAATCGCCGCGGCGATCTCGCCCTCATAGAAATCGTCGGGCCCGTATTCGGCGAGCCGCGCCAGCGTCTCGGCGAGACGCCCGAGGCCGAGCGATGCCGGCTCGCCATTCGGCGGAGCGGCCGGCGGCAGCCCATCGGGCAGCCAGATGTTCCGGCTTTCGTCATAGCGCCGCAGATCCGTCGCGGCGGTTGCGGTCTTCACCGTCACCCACCAGTCGACCGGAAGACCCTGACGCGCCAGCGCCACCGCCGGCGCCACCAGATCGCGCCAGGGCGTGCGCCCGAAGCGCTCGACCGCCAGCGCATAGCCGCGCACCGCGCTCGGGATCGCAAAGCTGAGCGGCCCATGCATGTTGCGGTCATCTTCGACGCGCGGCCAGGTGAAGAGCTCGGTGATCGTCTCGCCGGTGAGGGGGTAGGCCGCGAGGTCGAGCCCGGCGGGCGCGATCGGGCCGAAATCGACGACTTCGGCGCGCCCACCACCCGGCGGCACGACGACGATAAAGCCGATCCCGCCGAGCCCGCTGTTCCACGGCTCGCGCACACTGAGCGCGAAGGCGGTCGCGACCACCGCGTCGACCGCGCTGCCGCCGGCGGCCAGCATGTCGGCGCCGACCGCCGCGGCGACCCCGTTCTGCGCCGCGACAACGCCACCGCGCGAGACGGCGACCGGCTTTCGGACCAGCCAGTTCTGTGTCGGCGGCGCCATCTCACGAGACCTCGACCGAATCGACGCGGCTCTTATAGAAGGCATAGTGCCCGGCGAGCCCGGACGCCTCGTCATAAGGGGTGCGATAGCCCCACACGGCGTTCTCCGATCTGTGTTTGGCGCCGCCGCCATCGATTTCCACGGTCCAATACGAGCAATCGCCCTTGAACGGGCAATAACTGTGATGCTGGGTCGCCTGCATCAGGTCGAGCCGCACATCCTTTTCGGGCACATAGTGGACCGGTTCGTGCCCCGTTTCCTCGACGCGCAGCGCTGCCCGGCTGTCGGCGATCACGGTGCCGGCAAAGGTGACGCGAACGCGGCGGGTTTCGGGCACAAGGTCGACCCGATGCTCGGGTTTGGTGGCATAGCCGGGGGCGTGATTGGCCATGGCGAAACTCTCCTTTGGTCAGCGGACCGTTTCGGACGGCGGCGGCCTATTTGAATGCCGCATCGCGGCACCGCATTCGAACGAGGCAAGGCAGCTTTGATGTAGCTGCGGATCGGTGACCGGGCCGCATTCCTGGGCGATGCGCTTGGCCCGGAACGCCGGGTTGGAGCACAACAGGCTCTCGTATTGCTGGCTGGCGCGGACATTCTCTTGGGCGCCTTGGTTGGCCGGCGCCTGTGCCGAGGCGCCTGCGGCCGCGGCGATCAGCCCGGCGGCAGCAAGGCACACAATCGACAATCCCCGCATCTTTTTCACTCCCCTGGTGACCCCATCGCGGCTCTTCAGTCGACCATCGTCAGGCCGCCGCTGACGCTCAACACCTGACCGGTAATGTAGTCCGAGCGGGACCCCAAAAAAAACATCACCGCCTCGGCGATCTCCCGTGGCTGCGCGATCCGGCGGAACGGGATCGCCCGGGTCAGCGCTTCCTTCATGCGTTCGGGCTGGTTCTGGAACAACGGCGTATCGGTCGGACCGGGGCAGACGCAGTTGACGTTGATATGGTACCGCGCGAGCTCGCGCGCCAAGGATTTGGTGAAGGCGATGAGGCCGCCCTTGGCCGCCGCGTAGACGGTCTCGCCGGTGCTGCCGACCCGCCCGGCATCGCTCGAAATATTGACGATCTTGCCCTGTTGCGCCGCGACCATCGGCGTCAAGAGCGCCCGGGTCAGCCGGATCGCGCCCATCAGGTTGATCTGAATGAGCGCGTCCCACATTTCCGGCGGGTTTTCGAGGAATGGCTGGATGCGGTCCCAGCCGGCGCCATTGACCAGGGCGTCGATGCGCGGGACGCTCGTGTGCACCGCCGCGGCGAATGCGGTGATCGCCGCGCTCTGGGTCAGATCGAGCGGCAGAAACTCGAACGCCAGCCCCTCGCCCTCCGCCTCGGCCACGACCGCGCGGCCGCCCGCCTCGTCAATGTCGCCGACAAAGACGCGGGCGCCCTCGCGCGCCAGGAGAAGGGCGGTCGCCTTGCCGATCCCCGAGGCGCCGCCGGTGACGACAACAGCGCGGTCTTGCATCTCCATCGCGATCAGCCTTTCGGCAGCCCAAGCACCAGCCCACGCCCCCCTGGCGATGTTCGGCGCCGATGTTCGGCGCTGGTGCGGTCTGCTGTCAATCGCCGCGCGGCCACCGACTTGTTGGGCGTGCCGGCAGGCGCGCCCTGTTTGCGCGCCGCAGCGGGTCGGTTAGTGTCGGCGCCGCCGCTGCAACGAACACGGGAAAGCCGGGATGGTCACTGCCGAGGAAGTCGAGCGCCAGTCCGGTTTGGCGCTGCCGCCGCGGCCGGTGCGCCCGCTTTCGACGCTTCAAATGATGCGGGTCGGGTTTTCCAATTCGCTTGCGGTATTGGACGAGGAGCTGTTCGACGAACTGTTCGTCGAACGCCGGTTCTTCTGGGGCCGCCTGTTCGTGGTCAGCGATCCCGACGGGATCAAGCGGATCCTCCAGGATAATCTAGACAACTACCCGCGCATCGAGCCGATCCGCCGGGTCTTCGCGTTCGGCTCGGGCACCGGCATGTTGTGCGCCGAGGGCGAGGTGTGGCGGCGTCATCGCCGCATGCTCAATCCGACGCTCGACCGGCGCGCGGCGCTGGCCGATATGCCCACCGTGGTCACGCTGACCGAAGAACTCGCGGAGCGTCTGGCCCGGCTGCCGCCCGGACAGGCGATCCACATGAGCGCGACCTTCAACGAATTGCTGGTCCGGGCGACCGCGCGGATATTGGTTGGCGAGGACCCCGCCGCCCTGCCGATGGTCCACCGCCTGGTGCATCACCCCGGCGAGTACGGGCTGTTCGATTTCCTGACGATGCCGGGCTGGCTGCGCGTCCTTGACCGCTTCGGCAAGGGCCGAGCCGAGGCGCAGGCCTATCACCCGCTGCTCGAACCGATGATCGCGGCGCGACGCAGCGCGGCCTACGCCGGAGGTCGGGACCTCTTGTGGCGCCTTGCCAATGCCCGCGACCGCGAGACTGGCGCGCGGCTCGGCGTGGCGGAAATCGAAGACGAGGTGTTGACCCTCTGCTCGACCTCGGTCACCACGCTGCATGTCTACAGCTGGCTATGGTATCTGCTCGCGCTGCATCCCTGGGCCGAGGAGCGGATCGCCGCCGAGCTCGACGCGGTCTTGGGCGAGCGCTCGCCGAGCGCCGAGGACCTTCCCAAGCTCGCCTTTACGCGCAAGGTCATCGACGAGACGATGCGGCTCTATCCTCCGTTGCCGATCATGCTGCGCGTCGCCGCGGCCGAGGATGTGGTGTGCGGCCGTCACATTCCAAAGAGATCGGTCGTTGCGGTGATGCCTTGGGTCGTCCACCGCCACCGCAGGCTGTGGGAGGATCCCGAACGCTTCGATCCCGAACGCTTCGCTGCCGAACCGGTCGCGGCGCGCTCGCGCTATTCCTACCTGCCGTTCTCGGCCGGCCCGCGTGTCTGCATTGGCGCCTCGCTCGCCATCGTCGAGATCCTGATCGCGGTAGCGGTGCTCGTCCGACGCTTCCGGTTTCGGCTGATCCCCGGCCAGCGCGTCGAGCCGATCGCCTGGACCAACCTGCGCCCGGGCCGCGGCATCAGAATGACGATCGAGCCGCGCCAAACCGCGCTCGCGCGAGCCGGATGAGACATCGGCGCCGATGCAACACCCGGTAACCCAGCGGCTGGTGTTTTATTGTCCGGGATACGATGCCGAGGCCGACACCAGGTATCGCCGCGTGTTGGGCATCGGGCTGGGTCAGCTGCGCCGGCGGTTCGGCATCGAGCGGACCATCGGACCCATCGAGACCGACGATGCGGTGCCGTCGCTGCGCTGGGGCATCGTCGCAAGCGGGAAAACCTGGCGGACCGAAACCGTTTATGAGGTGCTGCGCTGGGACGATATCGTCAAGCGCGACTTCAGCCGCAACTGGTTCGAGCGCATCCCCAATCTCGTTACCTGCATGCTCGGGGTGCTGCGCGATGGGCTCCTCCCCAAACTTTTCCGCCTCGACTGGCACTTTGCCTGCCTCGTCATCTTCCCCTGGGTTGCCCTGTTTAGCCTGATCCTCCCCGCGCTCGCGATCGGTTACCTTGTGGCATGGGCGATCGTGCCGGCGATGCCGCTGGCGCCCGAAGTGAAGGCGCTCGCTGCCGTGGCGCTCGCCGTCGCCGCAATCGCCGCAGCCCAGCCCCTCCTCAAGCGATCCTTCGTCTACCACCTGCTCGACGATTGGATCTTCAACTGGCAGCACGGGACCGGACAGCGAGCCGATATCGATGCGCGGCTCGATTCGTTCGGCGCGAGGATTGTCGAGGCCGTGCACCAGACCGCGGCACAGGAAGTCCTGATCGTCGGTCACAGCAGCGGATCGATCCTCGCGGTCGAGGTGGTGGCGCGCGCGCTCGCCCGCGATCCGGATTTCGGCAAGCATGGGCCGTCCGTCGCGCTCCTGACGATCGGCGCCGAATTGCCGGTCGTCGCGTACCTGCGCAACGCCGAGCGGTTCCGCCAGGCGATCGTCCGTCTGGCAACCGCAACCTCGCTCCTCTGGGTCGAATATCAGGCGCCCCAGGACGTCCTCAATGCCTATGGCTTTGAGCCGATCCGCGATTTAGGCCTGGATCTCGGCGGCCGGAAACAGACCAATCCGAAGATTCGCTCGCCGACCTTCAAGGAGACGCTGTCGCCGCGAACCTACCGGAAGCTGAAGTGGAACTTTTTCCGCATGCATTTCCAGTTCCTGATGCCGATCGAGATCCCCGGCGAATACGACTACCCGATGATCGTCTGCGGTCCGGTCGCGCTCGCCGATCGGATTGCCCACCCGAAAGCCTCCGTGCGCTACGCCTATGGACTGCGACGCCAGGCCGGCCGCAGAAGTTGCGTTGCGTCTTAGGCGGCCCAGCCGCGAATGCGGACCATGCGTCTCATCGCGGGGATACCGGCTCGATCAGCATCGGCAGGCTGTCGCCCGGCCGCAAGGTCAGCCGGCACACCGGTTGGACGATCGCACCCGGGGCGAGGCGCAACCGGGTGCGCTGCGCCAGGGTGGCGAGGCACAGGATCGCCTCGGTCAAGCCGAAGGCCTGGCCGGCGCACACCCGCGGTCCGACGCTGAACGGGATGTAGCTGTAGCGTTGGCGCGCGGCGGCATTCTGCGGAAGGAAGCGCTCTGGAACAAAATGGTCGGGCTGGTCCCACAATTGGCGATGCCGGTGCAAGAGCCAGGGAATGACGATCAAGAGCGAACCGGCAGGGACCGTCAGGTGGCGGATCCGCTCCTCCCGCAGCGCCTGGCGCCCAAGCAGCGGCACCGGCGGGTAGAGGCGGATCGCCTCCTCGAAAATCGCGCGGGTGTAGATGAGCCGCGGCACATCCTCGAGGGTCGGCAAACGCCCGCCCAATACCTCGGCCAATTCGGCGTGCAGGCGATCTTCGACGTCGGCGGCCTGCGACAACAGGAACCAGGTCCAGGCGAGCGCGTTGGCGGTCGTTTCATGCCCGGCCATGAAGATGACGGCAGCCTCGTTGCGCAGCGCCTCGCGGTCGAGCCTGCCGCCGGTTTCCGGGTCGCGCGCCTCGATGAGCATGCCGATCATCGAGCGCTCGCCGCCCTGAAGGCGCTCTTCGCAGCGCCGGATGATGTTATCGAGCACCCGGTCGATGCGTTTGGCTGCACGATGCACCGAGGGCGACTGGAACCGCGGCAGCCAATCCGGCAAGCCCAACAGATAGGTCAGGTCGAGCTGCGATACCTGGCGCTGATAGGCGCTGAACGAGGCGACGATCTCGGTCGCATGCTCGGCGCCGAGGCGCGGGCCGAAAATCGTCCGGCAGATGATCTCCGCGGTCAGCGTCGCCATCTCGCGCAGCGCGTCGATCGGCGTGCCGCGCGGCAGGGCCGCCCACCTTTCGGCGGTTTCGGCGGCAGCCTCGACCATCGTCGGCGCGAACAGCGCCAGGCGCGAGGCGTGGATGATCGGCGCGACGATCCGCCGCCGCCGCGACCACAGATCGCCGTCGCTGATAAAGAGGCCGTCGCCGAGCAACGGCGAGAGCGCGTGGCGCATCTGCGGGGTCTTCCTCTGGAAGCTTTCATGCAGCGCGATGAAGGCCTGCGCCACCGTATCGGGGCTGTTGCACACAAACACCCGCCGGGTCAGAAGCCGAGTCGAAAAGAACTGGTATTCGAAGCATTTGTCTTCGAAGAGCGCGATGAAATTGCGCCGCGCGGTGGCGAGAGCGGCGAGCGGCGGGAGCGGCTTCCCCGGGCGCGCCGGGTAGGGCGGCACAAAGGCGCTCACAGCGTGACGCCTGTGCGCAGACCGATCGGACGGCGAGCGCCCAGATCGAGCGCCGACACGGGACCCGCGCCGAGGACCGCGTCGACGATCAGGCGAAGCAGTTCGTGTACCTGCAGGTCGCGCCGCTGCGGCACCCCGGAGCCCGGCCAGATCGCGTAATCGCTCGACCACTCCTCGAAACCGAAATGGTCGAACGCCGCCCCGAGGCTTGGCAGATGATCGCCGTAGAAGGCGAGGACGGATGGCGAGGCGTGCCGCGCCAGGCCCTCCATCAGCGCCGGCAGCATCGCGTCGGAGCGGCGCAGACCGTCGAGATAGCGCAGCAATTCGCCGTGGTCCGGCATCTGCCCCTCGTCGAAGATCGCGGCCACCGCGGGGTCGATCGGCGGCCCGCCCGCCAGCCACGGCCCATGATTGCCCATCGTGATCGCGAAGATGAAGGTCTGCGGGCCCTCCTCGGCGAGGATGCGCAGGATCTGGCCGGCAAACTCGGGATCGGGGCAATAGGGTGGCACCGAAGATCCGCCGAGCGCCTCGCGGCCGAGAAACCGCTCGAAGCCGAGCGCCGGCATCGCCAGATCGCGCCGGAAGAAGCGGCGGTCAAAGGGATGCAGGCAGATCGTGCGATACCCGGCCCGGCGCAGCCGCCAGACCTGCGAACTCGATCGGCACCCGCGCCAGGGCGTAATAGGGATTGAACCGGTCAAAGCCCAGTTCGCTCTCCGGGGTCCCGGTCACAACCGCGAATTCGGCGCGCATCGTATTGGCGCCCCAGGCCGGCACGGCAAGCCGGCCGAATGCCGCCGACGCGGCGCAACAGGCGTCAAACCCGGGCAAGAGGTCGCGCGGGATGCGCGGCGACAAGCGGCGCGCGTCGAAGAACGATTCGCACTGCACGACGACGATCGGCCCACCCGAACTACCGACCGATTCGCCGATCGGTCCGCGGGCCGGCTCGCGCACTACCCGCGGGGCCGCCAACGCCGTCTGCCGGGCGCCGCGCTCGGCCCGGGCGATGGTCGTGTGGACGAGCAGCATGGCGAAGGGGCCGAGCGAGGCGGCGTCGGCGAACGGTTCGCCCGTTGGGTCGAGCCGCCGCAGCGCGCGCACTGCAGCGCCAAGAAGCGGCTCCCGCGCGAGGAGCCAGAGGCAAGCGGCAAGGAGACCGACGGCGAGCAGAGTGTCAACAGGGCGCGGGGTCCACAGCGGCGGCTCGGCGAGGAGGAACGCCAGCGCCACCGAGATCGCCACCGCTGCGCCGCCAACCACGAGAACCGGCCCGGCGAACGGCAGATAGAGATGCGGGTGGGTGAACACCTGGGGCAGTTCGGAGGCCGCCGAAAACACGACCGGCTCGCGCAGCGTCTGCCGCATCGTGTAATCGACGAGGGTGAACCCGGCGCCGATCGCGAGGGTGACAAGCCCGGCGAAAATCGGCTTTCCGGCGGCCAGACCCAGCAATCCCGCGCCGAGTGCGAACGGCGCGAGATCGAGCAGCAGAACTGCCGCCGCGCCGCGCCGCGCGCCGGCGACATGCCGCGGCATCAGCCATGCCAAGAGGACGAGGAATGCGCCGGCGGCAAGATGGAGCAGGCCTATGGCTCCCATCGTGTCAGGCGGAGCGGATGTGGAAATGGAAGCCGCGCATGATGCGGTCCCCGACCCAGGCCGGGGCGAGATCGCAAAACCGCATCCCCAGCACGAGCGGCCATGGAAAATTAATGCGCGAGCAGCCGCGGTCGATCCCGCGCTTGATCCGCCGGGCGGCGCGCTCGCCGCTGGCGAGAAACGGGGTTGGCCCCTCCCAGCGGTCGGTCATCGGCGATTCGAAAAAACCCGGACAGACCACCGTCACCCCGACACCGTAGGGCGACAAGAGCGGGCGCAGCGCCTCGCCATAGGCGCGCAGCCCGGCCTTGCTCGCGCAATACCCCGGGCTGTAAGGGAGGCCGCGATAGGCGGCGACCGAGGCGATCGCGACGATGCGCCCGCGCCCGCGCGCGCACAGAAGCGGCACCAGCGGGGCGATCGTGTGGACCGCGCCGGCGAGGTTGATTTCGAGCTGGCGCAAGGTGATCGCCGCCGGTTCGCCCGGACTACCCGGATCCGGACCGGCCGAGATGCCGGCATTGGCGATCAGCAATTCCACCGGATGGGCCTCATCGAATCCCTCAAGCCAGGTCGCCAGCTCGGCGCCGTCGGCGACATCGATCTGGGCGCTCTCGACGCTTGCCCCGGAGTCGCGGCACCGCGCCGCCGTCGCGGCAAGGCGCTCGGCGCTGCGACCGATCAGCCCAAGCACCGCTTGCGGCCCGGCGTAGGAGAGGGCGAGCGCGGCACCCAGCCCGCTCGATGCCCCGGTGATCACCGCGACCCGGTAAGGCGCGCGCATCAGCGGCGCAGCCGCGCTTTCGGGCCGCGCGCCGGCGTGCCGCCACAGGGCGGCCGGGCGCACGCGGCGAGCGGCATCGCCATCGGGACGGACATCCTTACGGTTTCACCGAAGCTGGACATGGTCGCAGGACATTGCAAATCTCGACAATCGCTCCCGAGCTGTCCACGAAAATCGGGGGTAGTGGGTCAGTTTCGAAATCAAACTGACCCACTACCAAATCGGGCAGATGCTTGACAGACGGTCGGCGAGGAGAGAAGTGGCCCGGCATGATCGAGCAAGCCGTCATCTTGTGCGCCGGGCGCGGCGCGCGGCTCGGGGCGCCGAGCGGCGGACTGCCGAAGGCGCTCTTCGAAATCGCCGACGCGCCGTTTCTCGACCTCCTGCTGTTCGAACTCGGCCGGCATGGCATCCGGCGAATCCTGCTGCTCGCCGGGTTTGCTGCCGCCCGGATCGCCACCTACGCGGCGACGACCCCGCTCAAGGCGCGCTTTGGACTGACGGTCGAGGTTGCGGCCGAGCCCGAGCCGGCCGCGACCGGCGATGCGCTATGGCACGCCCGTCACCGTCTCGACGAAACGTTCATCCTCTTAAACGGCAGTTCGTGGTTCGATATCAACGTGCTGGAGCTTGCCGTGCGGCTGGCTCGAGAGCCCACGGCGGTGGGCGTCCTCGCCCTGCGGCAAGTTCCCGATGCGGCGCGATTGGGCGCAGTGAGCGTATCCGGTGACGGCATCCTCGGGTTTGCCGCGCCGGCGGGCGAAAGCGGGCCGGGGCTGGTCAGCGGCGGGGTCTGCGCGCTGCGCCGCGCCGTCGTCGATCGGCTCGGACCGCAGAGCGCGCTCGGGGTCGACGTGTTCCCCGAGCTGGCTGCGGCCGGGCAGCTGCGTGGTGTGTGCTTCGATCGCTTTTTCGCCGCAATCGGAACCGCTGCGGGTCTGGCGCGGGCGCGGCGGGAGATTCCGCGGTCGCGGCGGCGGGTCGCGGCCTTTCTCGACCGCGACGGCGTCCTCAATCACGACGAGGGTTACGTCGGGTCGGTCGAGCGGTTTCGCTGGATCGAGGGCGCCCGCGCTGCGGTCAAGGCGCTCAACGATGCCGGGCGGTTCGTCTTTATCGTGACCAACCAGGGCGGCGTCGCGCGCGGCCTTTACAGCGAGGCCGACATCGCGCGCGTGCATGCCCACCTTGCGGGCGGGCTTGCCGCCGAAGGGGCGCACGTCGACGACATCCGCTATTGCCCGTTCCACCCGGAGGGGACCGTCGCCCAATACCGCCGCGCCAGCGATTGGCGCAAGCCCGCCCCGGGTATGATCCTCGACCTGATGCGCGCCTGGCCCATCGACAGCTCGGCGAGCTTTCTCATTGGCGACAAGGACAGCGACCTCGCCGCCGCCGCCGCCGCCGGCATCCCCGGACACCGTTTTACCGGCGGCAACCTCGCCGCCTTCACCGCCGGCCTGCTGCACGACAGCGCGCGGCGGCCGGGCGACCCCGGTTCTTTGGCGTTGGGCTGACGTTTAGGGTATCAACCTTCGACGTCCACCGCACGAGTGCGCTGCGATGAAGGTGTTGGTGACCGGTGGGGCGGGATTTATCGGCTCGGCGGTATGCCGGCTGTTGGTCGGCGAAATGGGCGACACGGTGCTCAACGTCGACAAGCTGACCTATGCTGCCAATCTCGCCTCATTAGAGGCCGTTGAGGGACACCCGGCTTACGCGTTTAACCGGGCCGATATCGCCGACCGCCCGGCGATCGCCGCGCTCATTGCCGCGTTTGCGCCTGACGCAATCCTCCACCTCGCCGCGGAATCGCATGTCGACCGGTCGATCGATGGCCCCGGCGCGTTCATCAAGACCAATATCGAGGGAACCTACGCGCTCTTGGAGGCTGCGCTCGAACACTGGCGCTCGCTGCCGGCGGATCGAGCGAAGCGCTTTCGCTTTCACCACGTCTCGACCGATGAAGTGTTCGGCTCCCTCGGGCCCGACGGCAAGTTCACTGAGGGAAGTCGCTATCAGCCCAATTCGCCCTATGCCGCATCGAAAGCGGCGGCCGACCATCTGGTGCGGGCGTGGCACGAGACCTATGGGCTGCCCTGCGTTATGAGCAACTGCTCGAACAATTACGGCCCCTATCATTTCCCCGAAAAGCTGATCCCGCTGGCCATCCTGAAGGCGCTCGCGGGCGAGGCGATCCCGGTCTACGGTACCGGCGACAATATCCGCGACTGGCTTTATGTCGAGGATCACGCCCGCGCCCTGCATGCCGTCTTGACCCGCGGGCGGCCGGGGGAGAGCTACAATATCGGCGGAGATGGCGAACGCACCAACCTCGAGGTCGTCACCGCGCTCTGCGACCTCATCGACGAGCTGCTGCCCACCTCGCCCCATCGGCCGCATGCCCGGCTCATCAGCTTTGTCGCCGACCGGCCCGGCCACGACCGGCGCTATGCGATGGATGCGACCAAGATCCGCGCGAAACTCGGCTGGCAGCCGCGCGAGAGCTTCCCAACCGGGTTGCGCAAGACCGTCCAATGGTATCTCGACAACCGCTGGTGGTGGGAGCCGATCTGGTCGACGCGTTACGGCGGCACCCGGCTCGGGGTCGGCGGCCGGGCCGATCCGGTCGCCGCCGCCGGCGCCCGATCCGATCGAGATTGGGAGGCGCGATGAAGGGGATCGTCCTCGCCGGCGGGTCCGGCACGCGGCTCTACCCGGCGACGCTCGTCACCTCCAAGCAGCTCTTACCGGTCTACGACAAGCCGATGATCTATTATCCGCTGACGACGCTGATGCTGGCCGGGATCCGCGACATCCTCGTTATTACCACTCCGGCCGAGCGCGGCCGCTTCGAGGCGCTGATGGGCGACGGCAGCCGCTGGGGCGTGGCAATTTCCTACGCCGAGCAGCCCCGCCCGGAAGGTCTGGCGCAAGCCTTCATCATCGGCCGCGATTTCATCGGCGAGGGGCCGGTCGCGCTGATCCTAGGTGACAACATCTTCTATGGCGGCGGGTTGTCGGCGCTGTTGCAAGAGGCCGCGCAGCCGCGCCCTGGCGCGACCGTTTTCGCCTACCAGGTGCGCCGCCCCGAGGCCTATGGCGTGGTCGAGTTCGACGCTCACGGCAACGCGGTCTCGATCATCGAAAAGCCGCCCCGGCCGCGCTCGCAATGGGCGGTGACCGGCCTCTATTTCTACGACAACGCGGTCGTCGACATCGCGCGCGGGCTCATTCCCTCGGCGCGCGGCGAATTGGAGATCACCGATGTCAACAATGTGTATCTGCGCCGCGGGACGCTGTCGGTCGTGCGCATGGGACGCGGCTATGCATGGTTCGACACCGGGACGCACGAGGATCTCTTGGAAGCCGGCGAATATGTGCGCACGATCGAGATGCGCCAGGGCCTCAAGATCGCCTGCGTCGAGGAAGTGGCCTATCATATGGGCTATATCGGACGGGACCAGTTGCTCGCCGAGGCGCGCCGCTTTGGCGCCGAACGATTACGGCCGCTATCTCGCGAACCTTCCGGAATAGGATTCGCGGTAGCGCACAGAAAGGGATATCGAGGATGACGAGCGCCGGTTTCGCCTACCCCCATCTCATTGGCAGAGAAGTGCCGCCGCCGGCGCCGCGCTGGGGCGGCAACGCCAAGTACAATTTCATCGGCGGCCACAACGACCGCACCCTGATCCCGATCGAGGAGCTGATCGTGGCGACCGCGACGGTGCTGCGGCGCGACGGCCGCGAGCTGGCGCTATACGGGATGGGGCAGGGGCCGCAGGGTTATCCCGGACTGCGCCAGTTTGTCGCCGACAAGGTAAAGCGCTGGCGCGGCATCGCCGCCGGACCCGATGACGTGCTGATCACCCAGGGCTCGGGGCAGGCGATCGATCTCGTCAACGCGGTTCTTGTCGAGCGGGGCGACACGGTGATCCTCGAAGAGTTCACCTATCAGGGCTATCTCAACAATCTGCGCCGCCTCGGGGTGAAGATGGTCCCGGCGCCGCTCGACGATGACGGCATGCGCATGGATGCGCTCGCCGATATTCTCGACGGTCTGAAGCGCCAGGGCACGACGCCCAAATACATCTGCACGACCCCGACGATCCAAAACCCGACCGGCAGCATCCTGCCGCTCGAACGGCGCCATCAGCTGCTCGATCTCTCGCGCCGCTTTGGCGTGCCGATCTTCGAGGACGAGTGCTACGCCGATCTGACCTGGGGCGGGATGGACGCGCCGCCGGCGATCTATTCGCTCGATCCCTCGCGCGTCATCCATATCGGCTCGTTCTCAAAAACGCTGTCACCGGCGCTGCGGCTCGGCTACGTCGTGTGCGACTGGGAGTTCATGAGCCGGATGATCGCGATCAAGACCGAGCGCTTCAGCCATACCGGCGCGCTCGAACAGATGGTTGTCGCCGAATATTTCTCGGCGCATTTCCAGGACCATGTCGACGAGTTGAGCGGCACCCTCAAGGGCAAGCTCGACACGATGGTCGAGTCGCTCGAACGCGAGTTCGGCACCACCTGCGAACCGTGGATCCCGAAAGGCGGCATCTATCTGTGGATGAAGCTCCCCGACCAGGTCGATGTGCGCAAGCTGGTCAAGCCCGCGCTCGACGCCGGCATCGCGTTCAACCCCGGCCCCGAATGGGCGGTCGACGGCGACAACGCCAAATCGCGCCTCCGCCTCTGCTTCGCGCTGACCACCAAAGAGGAGATCCGCGAGGGCGTCGCCGCCTTTGCCCGGGTCTGCTACGAGCAGACCGGCATCCCCGAGCAGAGCGGCAATGTTCGCCGCGCTCCCAATGCCTAACAACGCCGTCGTCGCGGCTGAGGCCGGGACCTCCGCTTTCGCCCGGGCGACACGTTGGGAGCGAGTGCGATGACCAGTCGGGCAGAAGCGAGGCGACAGATCGACGACGTGCTGCGCGGCGCCGCCGCGGCGCGCGAGGTGCCGGGGGTTGTCGCGATGGCGGCGGATGCCGGCGGGCCGGTCTACGAGGGCGCGTTTGGGGTGCGCAGCCTCGATGGGGGGCCGGCGATGACGCTCGACACGGTCTGCCGCATCCCTCGATGACCAAGGCGATCACCTCGGTCGCGGCGATGCAGCTCGTCGAGGAGGGCAGGCTCAGCCTCGACGCGCCGGTCCCCGACATCGATCCGACGCTCGGTGCCCCGCTAGGTCCTCGAAGGCTTCGACACCGCCGGCGCGCCGCTGCTGCGCCCGGCCCGGCGTCCGATCACATTCAGGCACCTGCTGACCCATACCGCCGGGTTCACCTACGAGGTTTGGAACGCCGATACGCTGCGCTATGTCGACGCCACCAGCGCGGCGCGCATGATGTCGGGCAGGGTTGCGGCGCTGCGCCGGCCGCTGATGTTCGAGCCCGGCGAGAAATGGGAATACGGCATCAATATCGACTGGGTCGGGCGGATCATCGAGGCGGTCGCCGGCCAGTCGCTCGACGCGGTCTTGCGCGAACGCATCTTCGCGCCGCTCGGGATGGAGGACACCGGTTTTGTCGCGTCACCCGAGCAGCGCGCGCGCCAGGCCAGCATCCATCAGCGCCAGGCCGACGGCAGCCTCGCGCCGCAGCCATTGCCGCCCCTGTCGACCCCCGAATTCTACGCCGGCGGCGGGGGGCTTCACTCGACGGCGGGCGATTACCTGACCTTTCTGCGGATGCTGCTGCACGAGGGCGAGCTTGCCGGGGTTCGCATCCTGAAGCCGGAAACCATCGCGGCGATGAACCGGAACCAGATCGGCGATATCCCGGCCGGGATCATGCGGAGTTGCATCCCCGAGGTGTCGAACGACGTCGATTTCTTTCCCGGCGCGCCGCTGCGCTGGGGGCTGGGGTACATGATCAACATGGAACCCGGGCCGAACGGCCGCAGCGCCGGCACGGTAGGCTGGGCCGGGGCCGGCAATCTCTACTACTGGCTCGATCCGGTGCGCCGCGTCACCGGTGTCATCATGACCCAGATCCTGCCCTTCGCCGATCCGACGGCGGTGCGGCTCTATGGCCGGTTCGAGCGCGGGGTTTATGCGCTAACCGAGGCGAATTGAAAGGCATGACGCTCTTCCACATGCTGCGTCACGGCGAGCGCGACCAGGGCCGCGTGCTCGTCGGGCGCATGCCGGGGGTCGGCCTGACGACACGCGGCCGGGCCGAGATCGCCACGGTAGCCGAACGCCTCGCCGGCGATGGGGTTGCGGCGATCTATGCCAGCCCCTTGCAGCGCACCCGCGAGAGCGCCGAGATCCTTGCCGCCCGACTCGGGCTCGTCATCGAGCTTCGCGACGATCTGATCGAGCTCGATTTCGGCGAGTGGACCGGCGCGACCTTCGACATGATCCGCGCCGACCCGCGCTGGGAAGCCTGGCGGACGCACCGATCGCTCTCGCGGATCCCCGGCGGCGAGAGCATGCGCGAAGTGCAGCGCCGCGCGGTCGAGGCGCTGATGGAATTGGGCGAGCGCCACCCGGAAGAAACCCTGGTGGCGGTCAGCCACGGCGATGTGATCCGCTCCGTCCTTCTCTTTGCCCTCGGCATGCCGCTCGATCATTACAGCCGGATCGAAGTGGGCCAGGGCTCGATCAGCACGATCCGCATCGACGATACCGGCATCCGCGTCCTCGCCATCAACGAACGCCCCCGGCTCGCCTAGGCCCGAAGCTCGCGAGCGCGGCTTCGGCGGCGGCGATGCCGGTTTCGTAGGCGCCGTGCGCGGTCGAGAAGAAATTGGGCGAGCAGGCTTCGCCGGCGAAGAAGATCCGGTTGTCGACCGGTTCGGCGAGCCGGGCGCGGTCGTCGGCGTGCCCCGGCCGGGCGTAGGAATAGGAGCCGCGGGCGAACGGATCGCCACGCCACGCCGAACTGGCGAGCGGGTGGAGCTGCCGGCGGATGTCGCTGCCGAAGAGCCCGGCCAATTCGTCGGCGGCAAAAGCTGCCATCGCCGCGATCCCGTCGCGTTCGAGCTGGGCGGCAAATCTGCCGCCGAAAAAGCAGTGGATGCGCGGCCGGCCAAGCGGGCGTACCTGGTAGCTCATCGTCTCGCGCCGCCGGGTCGAGCCAACCAGAAAGAGTTCGTCCCCGGCGCCGGGAAGCGTGCCGTCGAGGCGCAGGATGAGCTTGTTTGCCAGGCCCAGCGGCAAGCCCTCGGCCGCCGCGACCTTGTCCGGCAACGGCGGATCGAAAGCGAGGTGCTCCCCCGCGATCGCTGCGCTCGGCACGGCGACGATGACCCGCGTCGCGCTCACCGTGCCGCGGGTTGTCACCAGCCGGATGCGGGCGCCGTCGTGCTCGACCCGTGACACCGCGGCGTCGAAGGCGATTGGCAAGCCCCGGGCCAGCGAAACAAACAGCGACCCGAGCCCGGTCAACACCCGCCAGTTCTGCTCGGTGCTCTCGTAGCGGTCGTTGTCCTTGACCGACAGATCCTCGAGCTCGACCGCATTGGCCCAGGTGCTGATCGCGTCGAAGAGGGCATTCCACCGCCCGCCCGGTTCCAAGACGGTGCTCGCCGGCCGGTCCTCGGGCTCCTGTGCGGCGCGGTGGATCGCCCAGTAATGGGCTTCGCGCTCGCGATTCCAATCGGCTTCCGCTTCCTTACTCTCGCCGCTGCGGCTGAGGCGGGTCGTCCAATCCGGGCGCCGCCGGTCGAGCGCCATCCCGAGACCTTCGGCGAGCGGCACCAGCACGTTCTTGTCCGCCGAGTGCAGCCATTCACACCCGAGATCCGCCGGATAGCCGCCGGCATCGACGGTCCAGGCGCGGCCGCCGGCGCGCTCGCGGCCTTCCAGCACCAGGCTCGACACCCCGCGCGCCTCCCTCAATCGGCGCGCCGCGGCAATCCCCGCCGATCCGGCGCCGATCACCGCTACATCGACCTCGGATGCCAGCCCCGTCATCGCCGCCCTCGGCATTGGTTGCTATCGTCCAGACATAAACCAGACCCAACTGTCATTGCGAGAAGCGCAGCGACGAAGCAATCTCGATCCGGGCGGATCGCCGGTCCGAGATTGCGCCGCTCCGCTCGCAATGACGAGGTTATGCCGATGCGGCTCAGCGATTTCACCGTCCTCAGCTTCGATTGCTACGGTACGCTGATCGATTGGGAGAGCGGGATCTGGGCGGCGCTGCAGCCACTCGTTGCGCGCGCCGGCGGGGCACTCGCGCGCGAAGCCGCACTCGCCGCCTTCGCCCGCCACGAAACCGCGCAGGAGGCCGCCACGCCAGGCCTCGTTTATTCGGAACTCCTCGCCCTCGTGCATCGGCGGCTCGCGGCGGAATGGGACGTCGCGCCCGATGCCAACGCTGACCGGGCCTTCGGCGCCTCGGTCGGCGATTGGCCCGCCTTCCCAGATTCGGCCGACGCCCTGGCCTATCTCGGGCGCTACTACAACCTCGTCATCCTGTCGAATGTCGACCGTGCCAGCTTTGCCCGCAGCAATCTGCGGCTGGCGGCCGGGTTTGCCGGGATCTACACCGCCGAGGATATCGGCTCCTACAAACCCGATCCGCGCAATTTCCGCTACCTCATCGACCGCCTGGCCGAGGCCGGACACCCTCCGGACGAGATCCTGCATGTCGCACAGAGCCTCTATCACGACCATGCGCCGGCCAATCGCTGCGGGATCAAATCGGCCTGGATCGACCGGCGCCAGGACAGCCAGGGCTGGGGCGCGACACCCGCGCCCGATGGCACCGTCCATTACGATTTCCGCTTTGCCGGCCTCGCGGACATGGTCGCGGCGCACCGCGCCGAGCAGCGCGGCGCCTGATCGCGACGGAATGCATGGACGATCTGGCCCAGCCGCTACTCGAGTTCATCAAGGAGCACGCGAACTGGGCGATCGCTGTCATGTTCATCACCGGGTTCATTGAATCGTTCGCTTTTTTCAGCCTGCTGTTTCCCGGGACGACTTTGTTGATTGCTGCCGGCACGCTGATGAAGTCAGGCGCGCTCCCCTATCTGCCGGTGATCGTCGGGTCGATCGTCGGCGCCGCGCTCGGCGATTTTGTGTCCTATTGGATCGGCCGCCGCTTTGGCAGCGGCATGGCCCAGCTCTGGCCGTTCAGCCGCAACCCCGACCTCTTGCCGAACGGCATCCGGTTCTTCCGGCGGCATGGCGGCAAGAGCGTGTTCATCGGCCGCTTCTGGGGCCCGATGCGGGCCGTCATACCCCTGGTCGCGGGCATCATGCATATGCCGCGCGGCCCGTTCTGGGTCGCCAATATCGCCTCGGCCGTGGTCTGGGCCCCAATGCTGCTGTTCGCCGGCAGCGCCGTGGCCGACGCGGCCGAGCGCCTGATCGGTGCGGCCCATGCGTTCGTCCTGGTGTTTGGCGGCCTCACCCTCTTTGCCGTCGCCGGCGTCGTCTGGGCGGCGTTGCGCTCGGTCCGCCCGAAGCGTTGACGCCCGGTCCTTCTTTCCGCCACAGCGGCCGCTGGCACCGAGCGTCGCGTCAGCGCACCACCTCGTCGCCGGCGTAGGGTCCAGCCCCGAGCACGGCTCGAATCCGCTGGCTGAGCTTTCTCACGAGATCGTCCGAATCCTTCCAATGCAGCGCATTGAGATGCCGGATGTCGAAGTGCAGCAACTCCGCGTGGTCCTCTCGACATGTCGGGATCACGATTAGACCCAGACCAAGCCCAAAACCGGCCTCAAAATACACGTTATTGCTTTGCAGGGTGTAATCGGCGACCATAAAGCGAGAACGGCGGATTTCAGCAATCATTTCATCGGAAATCCCGCCGACATAATCCTTATCGTCGATGCGGAACGCACGATATCCGGCCAGGCCGATCGCCGGATAGAACCCATTGATAAAGCTTTCTCTCATTGTCTCGTCGAACGACATCGCGACGAAACACTGCGCCGATTGCGACACCGACCTGCCGAGCGCTTCCGCCGCCAAAATTCCTCTGATTGTAAGAGACATTCCGCTGGCGCCGCCCCGAAGGAAATTTTCATCCTCCAGGATATGAAGCAGCAGCCTCGCCTCGCGATGGTCGCGGCAATACGCGACCCCTTGCAGTTCCAGACTGCGCGCGATCGCATCGGGAACGAAATACAGCTCGGTGCGGGCAAACTCTCTGGCGAGAAACGTCAGAACGCGATCCGAACGATGTTTCAACCCCGGCAGCGGTCGCCGCGCGACGGCTTTGGAGATCTCGGGGGTTATGTCGGCAATGTCGATACCGGCAGCGTTCTGCTCCCTGACCCATCCGGACAACCGGACCATATGGTCGGCGCTCTCGATCTTCAGCCTGTCCCGCGTCGCATCAACCTGATACCTGCCGCATCGAGGGCACCGCACAGCCCGCATTCGCTCGTCGCCGCCGTGCTCAGCCGGGTTCCCGCAAATCTGGCATGGTCCCTTTTGCCTGTCCATGTCAGCCCCGTAATCCGCTCATCCGCTGCCGAACCGTCTCAACCGACATTCCCCGGATGGCCTGGTAATCAACGCCACCATCGGTCAGGGGGGCTTACCTGGCAAGGAGATTCCGTCAACGGCGACACGGATCGGGAATGGCGGCTCGCCACCCTACCCGGACGGTGCCGTGCGCGACCCGCAGGGGACGCTTCGCGCATCTGAGGGAGATCCCCAGATGATGATTGAGGTGATCGAACTTGATCGGGTAGAGACCCGGGGTTCGGATTTGGGCCGCGCTGCGCTCGCCCGCTCGGAGACGTGAAGCACGGCCTGGCATTCAGTCTGTCCAGGCGGCTTCTGCTGATGCAGCCCCTCCTGCCGGCGGGGTAGCAGGCTTTGGGCTAGCGGGCGCGGCTCGACACCGGCGCCGTCTCGGCCTGCTCGGCGAACCGCGCATGCGCCGCGATATAGGCGTCGACATGGCCGGCCAATACCTCGGCGCAATCGATGAAAAAATGGTCGGCGCCGGGGATCTTGCGGAAATCGATCTTGATGTCCCTCTGGTGCGCCAGCTTATGGACGAGCTTTTGCACCGCCTCCATCGGCACCAGCGGATCCTGGTCGCCCTGGAGAACCAGCCCCGAAGAGGGGCAGGGCGCGAGGAAGGTGAAGTCGTACTGATTGGCCGGGGGCGAGACCGAGATGAACGCCTCGATCTCGGGCCGCCGCATCAACAACTGCATGCCGATCCAGGCGCCAAAGGAGTAGCCGGCAACCCAGCACGAGGCGGCGTTCGGGTTATAGCCTTGCAGCCAATCGAGCGCGGCGGCGGCATCGGCAAGCTCGCCCTCGCCGCGATCGAAGCTGCCTTGGCTGCGGCCGACCCCGCGAAAATTGAAGCGCAAGGTCGAAAACCCGCGGCGCACAAAGGTCTGATAGAGGGTGTAGACCACCTTGTTGTTCATCGTCCCGCCATGCAGCGGATGCGGGTGGAGGATCACCGCCATCGGTGCGGTGCCGCCGCGCGCATGGTGGTAACGCGCTTCGATCCGCCCTTCGGGGCCGTTGATTATGACGTCAGGCATGGCAGATCCGGTCCAATTCCGACAATATCAGTCAAGTATGCTGAGCGGCCGGCCGGGCAGGATGCCCGCCCCCGTCGCCCTATACTTGATCCTTTCAGTGGGACAATTATATGCTCGTGCCCGTGTCCGCGATTGGGCCTCACAGATAGCGATGCCCGATCGCGGTCTCGATTGATCACAAGACGGTAATATAGTGACCGCGATGCTGATGAGAAACCTGCGCGACGAAATTGCCGCGACTCTCGCCCGCGACCCCGCCGCCCGGTCTGGGCTCGAGGTCGTGCTGTGCTATCCGGGGTTTCAGGCATTGCTCTATTACCGCCTCGCGCATTGGCTGTGGGAACGCGGCTGGCACCTGGCCGGACGGTTCGTCTCGCATGTCGGACGGATGTTGACCGGGATCGAGATCCACCCCGGCGCCACGATCGGCAAGCGCCTCTTCATCGACCACGGCATGGGGGTGGTGATCGGCGAGACCGCGGAGGTCGGCGACGATTGCACGCTTTACCACGGGGTGACGTTGGGTGGCACCCGCCCATCGCGCGAGCAGGGCGGTCAGAAGCGCCATCCGACGATCGGCAATAACGTGATCGTCGGCTCGGGGGCGCAGGTGCTGGGGCCGATCCGGGTCGGCGACGGCGCCCGCATCGGCGCCGCCGCGGTGGTGGTGAAGGCGGTGCCCGACGGCGCCACGATGGTCGGCAACCCGGCCCGCCAAGTCGGCCGCCGCAGCGCCGCGGGCGAGGCGCCGCCGGTCTTCGAACCCTATGGCATCAGCGGCGAAATCCCCGATCCGATCGCCCGCGCCCTCAACGGGTTGCTCGACGAGGTGTCGACATTGCGCGCGCGCCTCAATGAGCTCGAACAAACCCATGACCCCGCCCCGCCCGATGACGGCCCGGCACCAGCCGAACCCGCCCGGCGGCGCGTCGCGGGGGCGCAGCCGTGAAGCTCGGGACCAAGGGCCGCTATGCGGTGATGGCGATGGTCGACCTCGCGCAGCATGGCAACGGCAGCCCGGTTTCGCTCGCCGCGATCGCCGAACGGCAGGAAATCTCGCTCTCTTATCTCGAGCAACTCTTCGCCCGGCTGCGCCGCAGCGGCCTCGTCTGCAGCGTGCGCGGCCCGGGCGGCGGGTACCGCCTGGCGCATGACCGCGACGAAATCAGGATCTGCGACATCATCGTCGCAGTCGACGAGCCGATCGAGGCGGTGCGCTGTACCCCTGGTGCGGCGACCGGCTGCCGCGGCGACCGCAGCCGATGTTTGACCCACGATCTGTGGGACGAACTGAGCAACCAGATCCACCTCTATCTGAGTTCAGTGTCTTTGGGCGATGTCTGCGAAAAGCGCGTGCTCGGCACCAGCGGCCTCGCCCAGCGCGAGACCTACCGGGCCGCGAGTGCGCGATGAGAGTTTCGCTGGTGCCCATACCGAGTTCCCGGCGAAAGCCGGGACCCATTGATCCGCATCCCGAGCGGTCGAACGGTGGGTCCCGGCCATCGCCGGAAACTCGGCTTGGGGATGCGACAGAGTAAACCGATGACCCGGTGCGAGACTTATCTTGACTGGAACGCGACGGCGCCGTTGCGCCCCGAGGCGCGGGCGGCGATGGCGGCGGCGCTCGAACGCTGCGGCAATCCCTCTTCGGTCCACCGCTGGGGTCGCGCCGCGCGGCACAGCGTCGAGCGGGCCCGCGGGGCGGTCGCCGCACTGATCGGCGCCGCGCCCGAAGGGGTCGTCTTCCTCAGCGGCGCGACCGAGGCCAACCATCTGGCCCTCCTCGGCAGCCGGCGGGAACGTATCCTCGTCTCAGCGGTCGAGCACAGTTCGGTCTTGGCCGCGGTGCCGGTCGCCGAATGGATCGCGGTCGACGCTGAAGGGATCGTCGATCTGGCGCGGCTCAACGATCAGCTTGGCGCCGACCCGCGCCCGGCGATCGTATCGGTGATGCTCGCCAACAACGAGACCGGGATCATCCAGCCGGCTGCGGAAATTTCGGCGATCGCGCATGCGGCTGGCGCTCTTTTCCATTGCGACGCGGTGCAGGGCGCCGGCAAGCTGCCGCTCGCGGCGACCGCGATCGGCGCCGATCTCGTCAGCCTGTCGGCGCACAAGCTCGGCGGCCCGCCGGGGATCGGGGCGCTCGTGGTGACCGGCAATTTCGAGCCGAGCGCGATGATCCGCGGCAGCCAGGAACAGGGCCGGCGCGGCGGCAGCGAGAACCTGCCAGGTATCGCCGGTTTCGCGGCGGCGGCCGAGGCCGCGCTTGCCGGGATCGCCGGATACGAACGGGTGCGGGATCTGCGCGATGGGCTCGAAATAGCGGCGCTCGCCGCGGTCCCCGAGGCGATGGTGATCGGCAAGGGCGCTCGGCGGCTGCCCAATACGACTTCCCTCGCCTTGCCCGGGGTGCCGGCGGAAACCCAGGTGATCGCGCTCGACCTCGCTGGCGTCATGGTCTCGGCCGGCGCGGCCTGCTCTTCGGGTAAGGTCGGCCCAAGCCACGTGCTCGCCGCGATGGGTCTGCCGCCCGAGATCGCCGCCGCGACGATCCGGATCAGCCTCGGCTGGTCGACGAACACAGAGGATATCGCGCATTTTCTCGACGCCTGGACGGCGCTGGCGCGGCGGCTCACGCGGAGGGCGGCATGAACGCCCCCGCTTTGACTGATCGCCCGAACCGGCTGCCGATTTACCTCGACAACCAGGCGTCGACGCCTCTCGACCCGCGCGTCCTCGAGGCGATGCTGCCGTATTTCACCGAGCATTTCGGCAACCCGCACAGCGAGAGCCACGTCTACGGCAAAAACGCCATGGCGGCGATCGATGCGGCGCGCGCCGACCTCGCACATCTTATCAATGCCGACCCGCGCGAGATCGTCTTCACCTCGGGCGCGACCGAAGCCAACAACCTCGCGCTGAAGGGCGTCGCGCATTTCGCTCGCGCCCATCCCGCCACCGGGACGCCGGCGCCGCGCGACCAGATCATCGTGCTCGCCACCGAGCACAAATGCGTGCTGGAAAGCGCCGCCGCGCTCGAGCGCGAAGGCTTTGCGGTCACCTACCTGCCGGTTGAACCGGACGGGCTGGTGTCGCTCGACCGCCTCGCCGCGGCGTTGAGCGAGCGCACCCTGTTGGTGTCGGTGATGGCGGCGCACAACGAGATCGGCGTCATCCAGCCGCTCGCCGAACTGGGCGCGCTGTGCCGGGCGCGCGGCATCCTCTTCCATACCGACGCCGCCCAGGCCGCCGGCAAGATCCCGCTCGATGTCGAGGCGATGAAGATCGACCTGATGTCGATTTCCGGCCACAAGATGTATGGGCCCAAGGGCGTCGGCGCGCTCTATGTCCGGCGCCGGCCGCGGGTGCGCCTCCTGCCGCTGATCGATGGCGGCGGACAGGAGCGCGGGCTGCGTTCGGGGACGCTGCCGACCCCGCTGTGCGTCGGCTTCGGCCGCGCCGCCGCGCTCGCCGCCGCCGAGATGGCGGAGGAGGCGGTGCGCATCCGCGAGCTGCGCGACCGATTGCAAACCAATCTGATGCGCCGGATCGGTGGGCTCGGGGTCAATGGTGATACCGCGCACCGCCTGCCTGGCAACCTCAACCTGTCGTTTCCCGGTATCAGCGCGCCCGAGCTGATCGAGGCGTGCCCGAGCGTCGCGATGTCGACCGGGTCGGCCTGCACCTCGGCGACGGTCGAGCCCTCGTACGTCTTGCGCGCGCTTGGCCTCCCCGACGACGTTGCCAATGCCTCGATCCGGCTCGGCCTTGGCCGCTTCACCACGGCGGCGGAGGTTGATTTCGCGGTCGATGCGCTGGCCGCGGCCGCAACCCGGCTGTCCGGCGACGGGAGGGTGACGAACGGCGCCGCACCTCCTACATAGGATTGCCTATAAATTGCCTATATAACGAGTGGACGGTCGATGCTGGTGATGCGGACACCGGGAGAATGGGAATGATGGCGCGCAAGCAGGCTTTGATTGTGACCGACGCCGCCGCCGAGCGCATCCAGGCGCTGCTCGCCCGGCGCGGCAAGCCCTCGGTGGGGGTGCGGGTCGGGGTGCGGTCGCGCGGCTGCTCGGGTCTCAGCTACACCCTCGAATACGCCGACGAGCAGGGCAAATTCGACGAGATCGTCGAGGACAAGGGCGTGCGCATCCTGGTTGACCCCAAGGCGGTCATGTTCATCCTCGGCACCGAGATGGATTACGTCGAAGAGAAGCTGCAAACCGGCTTTGTCTTCCGCAATCCGAACGAAAAAGGCCGCTGCGGCTGCGGCGAGTCGTTTCACGTCTAAGCTTGGGCTGAATTAACGCCGCGCGTCCTTCGAGACGGCCGCTTCGCGACCTCCTCAGGATGAAGGGTTTTATTCAATGCCATCAACTATATACCTCATGCTGAGGAGTGCCCCCCGGGCGCGTCTCGAAGCACGCAGCGCATCGATGCAACACCGCTTCAGCGGCAAGGAGCATCACGGCTTATGAAGCTGTTCCAGATCGAGGAGCCGGACGGTTCGCCGCCCGATCCCGACGCGTCGGGGGTGGCGGTCGGCATCGACATCAGCGGCGGGGTGGCCGAAGTGGCGGTCGCGGTCGGCGGCAATGCAGCTCTCCTCGCCGATCGGGAGGAGTTCGCGCTCGACCTCAAGGTGCCGGCGCCCTCTGCCCCGCCCGAAGCGTGGCAGCATCTCTTCGAGGGCACCCGGCTGCGCGCCGAGCGGGCGCTCGCCCAGCCGGTGACGCATGCCGTTCTCGCCGTCGCCGCACCGCCCGATCCCGGCTTTGCCGCGCGTCTGTCGGCGGCGAGCGCGGCGGCGGGGTTGACGCTGTTGCACTTCGTCGAGCGCGACGCGATCGGGGCGGCAGCGCCGGCGCTGGGCGCTGCGATCCTTGCCGAAGATCTGGCGCCGCGGCCCGGCATGCCGTAGGTCGCCCGCGCATGCCCAGCATGGTCTTTATCGAACGCGACGGCCGGCGGCGCGAGGTCGATGCGCCGCTCGGCCTCTCGGTGCTCGAGATCGCCCACCAGAACGACATCGATATCGAAGGCGCCTGCGAAGGCTCGCTCGCCTGCTCGACCTGCCATGTGATCATCGATCCGGAGTGGTACGACCTCCTAAAGGAGGCGAGCGAGGACGAGGAGGACATGCTCGACCTCGCCTTCGGCCTGACCGCGACCTCGCGGCTCGGCTGCCAGATCATCATCACCGAGGAACTAGACGGGCTTGTCGTGCGGCTGCCGGCGAATACCCGCAACATGCTGCTGCGCTGAGCAATGACTGGGGATCTGTTCGCCCGCCTTGTCGCCGCCGCCGGCGCGACCTGGCCCGCGTATACGCGGCACGATTTCGTGTTGCAACTGGCCAAGGGCGATCTGCCGGAGGCGGCGTTCCGGCGCTACCTCGTGCAGGATTATCTGTTCCTCTTGCATTTCGCCCGCGCCTGGGGACTGGCGATCTACAAATCGGAGTCGCTCAGCGAAATGCGCCGGGCCCACGCGCTGGTCGCCGCGACGCTCGACACCGAGATCGGGCTCCACATCGAGTATTGCCGCGGCTGGGGCCTCTCCGAGGCCGCGATGGCCGCCGAGCCCGAAGCCCTGGAGACGATTGCCTATACCCGCTTCGTCCTCGACCGCGGCCTCGCCGGCGACCGGCTCGACCTCGAAGTGGCGCTGGCGCCGTGCATCCTCGGCTATGCCGAGATCGCCGCCGAGCGGATCAGAGACCCCGCGACCCGCCGCGACGGCAACCCCTATCGCGAATGGCTCGACATGTACGCCGGGGCCGAGTACCAGAGCCTCGCCCGCGAGGCCGCCGCTGCGCTCGACGAGCAGTTTGCGCGGCGCGGCGGCGAGGGGCGCTTTCCCGCCTTGACCGCGGCATTTGCCACCGCATCCCGGCTCGAAGCCGATTTCTGGGAGATGGGGCTCCAGGCTGCGCGATGATCCCGCCCGCTGATATCGATCTTCCCGGCAACCCGGCCGACCATCGCATTGTCGTGGCGATGTCGGGCGGGGTCGATTCCTCGGTCACCGCAGCCCTACTCGTCGCTGCTGGGTTCGAGGTCGTCGGCATCACCCTCCAGCTTTACGACCACGGCAGGGCGACCGGGAAAAAGGGCGCGTGCTGCGCCGGGCAGGACGTGCAGGACGCCGCGCGTGTCGCCGAGCGCCTCGGCATTCCGCATTACGTCCTCGATTACGAGGCGCGGTTTCGCCAAGACGTGATCGAGGATTTCGCCGACAGCTACCAGCGCGGCGAGACCCCGGTCCCCTGCATCCGCTGCAACGAGCGCGTCAAGTTCCGCGACCTGCTCGGCACCGCGAAGGACTTGGGCGCCAGCGCGCTGGCGACCGGCCATTACGCCCGCCGCATCGCGGGACCGGACGGACCCGAACTGCATCGCGCCCGCGACCCTTCCCGCGACCAGAGCTATTTCCTCTATCGCACGACGCCGGCCGAACTCGACTTTCTGCGCTTTCCGCTGGGCGGCCTCGATAAGGCCGAGACCCGGGCGCTGGCGCGCGATTTGGCGCTGCCGGTCGCCGACAAGCCCGACAGCCAGGACATCTGCTTTGTGCCGCAGGGGTCTTACGCCGCGCTGGTGACCCGGCTGCGCCCGGGGGCGGGCGACCCCGGCGACATCGTCGATCGCCAAGGGCAGGTGCTCGGACACCATAACGGAATAGCCCATTTCACCGTCGGTCAGCGCAAGGGGCTGGGCCTCGGCGTCGCCGAACCCCTCTATGTGCTGCGCATCGAGGCTGCGACCCGCCGGATCGTCGTCGGCCCGAGGAGTGCCCTGAGCGAAACCCGCATCCGGCTCGCCGAGCTGAATTGGCTCGGTCCCCCGCTCGCCGCCTCGGGGGCTGGTGGCGACGGCGTAACGGTCGCCGCCAAGCTGCGCTCGGCGCAGCCGCCGGTGCCGGCGCGGCTCTATTCGGACGGCGTCGCGGGCAAGGCCACGCTCGTGCTCGACGTGCCCTCGGGCGCGGTCGCGCCCGGCCAGGCGGCAGTGCTCTACGCTGGCGAACGCCTGCTGGGCGGCGGCTGGATCCGCCGCCGCGAGGCCGTCGCGGCGTGACCCGACCCGCTCGCCCGCGGGCGCTCCCCCAGGCTTGGCCTCCCAAGCTTGACCCCCGGCAGGCCATCTCCTATATGCGGGGCCCGACGGCAGTCCCTGGGGCGGGGTAGCTCAGCTGGTTAGAGCAGGGGAATCATAATCCCAAGGTCGGGGGTTCAAGTCCCTCTCCCGCTACCAAATCGGAATGGATCGGTTGCGCACAAACGGCCGCCGGGTCGGGGCCGGCGCGGATGCGGTCAGGCGGTGCCGGCGGGTGGCGGGCGCGTAATCAGCGAATTGATAAGCCCGAGAAACTCCGAGACGGCGATCGGCTTTGCCATGTAGCCGTCGCACCCGCTCGCCCGGATCTTCTCCTCGTCCCCGCGCAGCGCATAGGCCGTAGTGGCGATTATCGCGATGTCACGGGTATCCTCGCCTGCCTTGAGGCTGCGCGTGACATCCAGCCCCGACATGTCGGGCAGCTGGAGATCCATGATGATCAGGTCCGGGTGTTGCTGGCGCGCGATCTCAAGGGCGCCCCGACCGTTGCCCGCCTGCAAGACGTCATAGCCCTGCGACGCGATCATCGCACTGAACAGCTTCATATTGAGCGCGTTATCCTCGACGATAAGGACGCATCGGCGACGGCTCGCCGGGATTGCTTCGGGTACCGTGGAGGGAGGTTCAGAAATTGCCATCTGCTCGACCCTTGCCGCCCAGCAATTACCTCAGCATCGTATATTGGCCGGCAATGGTCATCGGAATAGTTTGCGTGCGCACGCTTAGCTCTCATACACGACCATCGAGGTGAGCGGCACGGTGAGGCGCCGCCGCCCGTTGAGGAACCCGAGCTCGATGATGCAAACGGCGGCGGCGACCGCGCCGCCTTGGCGTTCTACCAGTTCGATCGCCGCCTGCATCGTCCCCCCGGTCGCGATCAGATCATCGACGATGATGACCCGCTGGCCGGGCGAGATCGCGTCTTCCTGGAGCTCGATCGTATCGGTGCCGTATTCCAGATCATAGGAATGCCGAGCGGTTTTGCCCGGCAGCTTGCCGCTCTTGCGCAGCATCGCAAAACCGCTGCCGATCGCGTAGGCGACCGGCGCGGCGACCAGGAACCCTCGCGATTCGATGCCGACGAGAAGGTCGGGGCGGTGCGGGCGGATCGCGGCGGCGAGCTGTTCGACGGTCGCCTGCCACGCCTCGGGATGCGCGAGCAGGGTCGAGATGTCATAGAACAGGATGCCCGGTTTCGGGAAATCCGGGATCGCGCGGATGTGCTCCTTGAAGTCCATCATTCTCTCTTGCGGCTGGCGGCCATGGTAGGCGTTGCGGGATACCGGGTTTTCGCGTAGTTGGGAAGGGCCGACCGATCGCCTCGATGTTCCCACAGATCGCTGCCGAGTGAGCATGGCGCCGCCCGCAACTATCGTCGCCTCCGAAGAGTTGGGCGCGCTGACCATGCGGGCCGCGGGCAGTTGGGTCGTCGTCAGCGCCAGCGAACTCGATCGCCGACTGCACGCGCTCGACCTGCCGAGCGGCCGGCAGGTGACGCTCGATCTCGCCGGGATCGACCGGCTCGATACCGCGGGCGCCTGGCTCCTGCTGCGCACCGAACACGCGCTGAGCGCCCGCGGCAACAGCGTCGCCCTCGCCAATGTGCGGGCCAGCTTTGCTCCGCTCCTGGAGCAGGTCCGGGCGCGCGGCGCCGTTGCGCCGCTGCCGCATCCGATCCCGCCGCATCATACGCTGATCGGCTTCGTCGCGCGGATCGGCGAAATCACGATCATGCTCGGCCGTCGCGTCTATTCGATGCTCGGCTTCGGCGGTCTGGTGTCGGCCGATTTCGCCAAGCTGTTCCGACACCCCAAGCGCCTGCGGGTGATCGCGACGCTGGTGCAGATGGAGCTGACCGGGCTCGACGCCATGCCGATCGTCGGCCTCCTGTCGTTCCTGATCGGTGTCGTCATGGCCTATCAGGGGGCCGACCAATTGCGCCGGTTCGGCGCGGAGATCTATACGGTCAACCTGCTCGGAGTCGCGATCCTGCGCGAATTGGGCGTGCTGCTCAGCGCGATCATCATCGCCGGACGGTCGGGCAGCGCCTTTACCGCCCAGATCGGCACGATGCAGGTCAACCAGGAGATCGATGCGCTGCACACCCTCGGGCTCGACCCGGTCGAGGTACTGGTCCTGCCGCGGGTCTTCGGCCTCGTCCTGACGCTGCCGCTCCTCGTGTTCTATGCCGATGCGATGGGGCTGCTCGGCGGTTGCCTGATGACCTGGGCGACGCTCGGCATTTCGATCCCGGCCTTTCTCGATCAACTGCGCGGCGCCATCACCGAATGGACCCTGTGGGTCGGCGTCATCAAGGCGCCGTTCTTTGCCTGGATCATCTCGATGATCGGCTGTTACGAGGGCTTCAACGTCACCGGCAGCGCTGAAAGCGTCGGTCGTCTGACCACCCAGTCGGTCGTCGAATCGATCTTTTTCGTCATCGTCGCCGATGCGGCATTCTCGATCCTGTTCTCGCTGTTGCGGATCTGACGATGGCCGGGGATCCCAATGATATCGTGATCCGGGTGCGCGGGCTGGTGACGCGGTTTGGCGCACAGACCGTGCATAACGGGCTCGATCTCGATGTCCGGCGCGGCGAGGTGCTGGGCGTCGTCGGCGGCTCGGGCAGCGGCAAATCGGTGCTGCTGCGCACCGTAATCGGGCTCAAGCGGCCCGACGCGGGCAGCATCGACGTGCTGGGCTACGATGTGCCGCATCTGAGCGAAGCCGATGCGATTGCGCTGGAACAGCGCTGGGGAGTCCTGTTCCAGGATGGCGCGCTGTTCAGCTCGTTGACCGTGGCGCAAAACGTCGAGGTGGCGCTGCGCGAACACTTGGCGATGCCGGAGCCGCTGATGGACGAGATCGCCGCCTGCAAGATCGCGATCGTCGGGCTTCCCGAGGCGACCGCCGACAAGTTTCCCTCGCAGCTGTCGGGCGGCATGCGCAAGCGGGCGGGTCTGGCGCGCGCGCTGGCGCTCGACCCCGAGATCCTCTTCCTCGACGAGCCGACCGCCGGGCTCGATCCGATCGCCGCCAACGGTTTCGATCAGCTGATCGGCGATCTGAAGGCTAGTCTCAACCTGACGGTATTCCTGGTGACCCACGATCTGGATACGCTGTTCGCGATCTGCGACCGCGTCGCGGTGCTGGTGGACCAGACGATACGGATCGGCACGTTGGAGCAGCATCTCCAGGACGACCACCCCTGGATCCACGCCTATTTTCATGGGCCGCGCGGTCGGGCGGCGCAGCCTTCGGCCGGGCGGTAGGGAACGCGATGGAAACTCGGGCTCATTATGTTGCTGTCGGCGCCTTCGTGCTGACGATGATCGTCCTCGCCTTTGCCGCCGTGCTGTGGCTCGGCCGCGCCGAGCTGACGACGCAATTCGCCAAATATCACATCTACTTCAAGGGAGCGGTGACCGGCCTCAGCAGGGACGCGCCGGTCGATTACAGCGGCGTACCGGTCGGCAAGGTCGCCGAAATCCGCCTCACTCCTGACCAACAGATCGAAGTTACAGTCGAGATCGAGGCCGGCGTCGCGATCAAGACCAACGACCGCGCCAGCGTCGAGACCAATATTCTGAGTGGCGTCTCATATATTCAGATCGGAGGCGGCACAAAGGAGGCGGCGCTGCTGGTCGCGAAACCGGGCGAAGTCTACCCGGTCATCCGCGCCCGCTACTCGGGCCTCGCCAGCGTCACCGCGCGCGCCCCGCAGCTCCTTGAACAGGCGACCAAGACATTGGACCAATTGAACGAGCTGCTCGACGATAAGAACCGCCAGGCGGTCGCCGAGACGCTGGAGAATGTCCGGGTGTTCAGCAGCGGGCTGGCCGAACGGAAAAAGGCCATCGGCGAATTGGTCGACAACGCAAACTCGGCGGCCCACTCCTTGTCGGACCTGCTCGACAACGTCGATAAGAGTTATTCCGGCCCCGACGGGCTGGGCGACCGGTCGAAATCGGCGATCGCCGATTTCGACCGCCTCGCCAAGAACCTCAACGATACCAACAAGCAACTCCAGGCGACGCTGCAGGACGTGCGGCCGGGTGTCCGGACCTTCAGTCAACAGACCTTGAGCGATGTCGGGTCCCTCGTCGGCGAGGCCCGCCAGCTGATTTCCGGATTGAACCGGCTCACCGCCGCGATCGAGCGCGATCCGAGCCGGGTTCTATTCGGCGACCGCCGCGAAGGATACCGCCCGAAATGACCGCGCGCCCGCGACATCATCGTTCCCACTCGATCGCGATCCTGCTGCTGATCCCGCTCTTGGCGAGCTGCGGCGGGTTGCTTTCCTCGCCGCCGAAACGGCAGCTTTATCGAGTAAACCCGGCGCTCACCTTTCCCGCCGGCCTGCCGCATGTCAGCGCACAGCTGGTGGTCGCTCAGCCGACTGCACCGGCCGGGCTCGACACGGAGCGGATCGCGCTAAGCCGCGCGCCGCTCTCGCTCGATTATTTTGCCGACGCGCAATGGGCCGACCGCATGCCTTTTCTTGTACAGACCGCGCTTGTCGAGGGGTTCGAGAAAAGCGCGGCGATACCCGCGGTAGGCCCGGACAACGGCAGCCTGTCGGCGGATTTCGTGCTGGAGACTTCGATTGGCGATTTCGAGGCGATATACGATGCGCCCGACGGACCGCCGCGCATCTCCGTCGCACTCGATGCAAAGCTGGTCCGCATGCCTGCGCGCCGAATCGTGGCGCAGATTTCGGTCAGCCGCGAGGCTAAGGCGACGGATAATGCGATTCCTCAAATCGTCGCTGCGTTCGATAGCGCATTGGGCGGCGCGGTCACTGAAATCGTGACCTGGACCCTCGGCAATCACGCCTTGTCGGAACGCCGCGGATCGGTACTATCGCGGACACGATTTGTTCAGGCGATCGGGAGCCCGACGCAGTGAATTGGCGGGAGCGCGAGGCCGAGGCGGCCGCGACGCTGCGCGAATGCCGCGCGGCGCTTGTCGCGCGCGCCAGCACGGTCATCCGCGAGGCAACGAGCACGGGCGCCGGCGATCCAGCCCCCGACATCGTTGACTGGCAGCACTATCCGGCCGGCGAGGTATATGACCCGGCCAGTCACGCCCAGTATTTCTACCATCGCCATCCCGCACCCTCGCGTAAGCGGCCGGCACCGCCGCACGAGCACGGCCATTTCCACCTCTTCCTGCGCGGTGAGGGGGTGCCGGCAGGGATCACGCCGCTGGTGCTGCCGGAGCTCGCGGTCGCCAACGCGCCGGCAGCACGCCAATCGGCGCCGTTGAGGCTCGGCCGCAGTGACGAGGTCTGCCATCTCGTGGCCCTCGCAGTCGACGGGCGGGGCGAGCCGTTGCGCCTCTTCACGACCAACCGCTGGGTCACCGGCGAGACCTGGTATTGCGCCGAGGATGTGATCCGCATGTTGGCGCGCTTTCGCGTGCACGGCGATCGCCCCTCGGCGCTGCTCAACCGCTGGATCGGCGCGCTGGTCGGCCTGTTTCAGCCCGAGATTTCGACGCTCTTGAAGGCCCGCGACCGGGCGATCCTCGAACAGCGCTGGCGATGGCGCGGCAATGTGCTCGAAGATCCACGGCTCGAAATCACCTCGAGCCTTAATATCGACCTCGACGCCCGTCTCGCCCGCGTCGAGGAGAACGCCCTCGCCTCGGCGACCGCAACCGGAGCAACCCGCGCACGCCTCCTGCCGCGAATGGCCGACGGCTGGGGCAGCTGAGCGGCATCACGCCCCTCAAGCCAGCGGCGCCCGGCACGGTGAAGCTTTGCTTGCGCCGCCCCGGAACGCGGACGCAATCTGCCGGCCCCAGACCTGGCTGGCGGCGCGCGGGCGCGGCCCGCAATGAAACGGAAAAATGATGCCCGATTACGATTGGACCGGCGGCCCACTGCTGACCTTCGTCACGCACCTGGAATGCAGCCTCACCGGCGAGCGCTATCCGGCCGACCAATTGCACGGACTGTCGAAGGCCGGCAGGCCGCTCCTCGTCCGCTACGATCTCGATGGCGTTCGACGCGCCCTACCGCGTTCGGCGCTCGCTGCCCGCCCGCAAACCCTGTGGCGCTACCGCGAACTGTTGCCGGTGCGCCGTCCGGAGAATGTCGTCGCATTGGGCGAGGTGGTGACGCCGCTAATCGCCCTCCCCGGTCTCGCGAAATCGGGCGAGCTCCTGGTCAAGGATGAGGGGCGGCTGCCGACCGGCTCGTTCAAGGCGCGCGGCCTCGCACTCGCCGTCTCGATGGCGAAGGAGCTCGGGGTGCGCGCCATGGCGATGCCCACCAACGGCAATGCCGGGGCGGCGATGGCGGCCTATTGCGCGCGCGCCGGCATGACGGCGACGGTGTTCTGCCCCGACGACACGCCGGATGTGAATATCCGCGAGATCGCGATGCAGGGCGCCCAGGTCTATCTGGTCGACGGCCTGATCGACGATTGCGGCAAACTCGTCGCCGAGGGCGAGAAGGCGCTCGGTTGGTTCAACTGCTCGACCTTGCGCGAGCCCTACCGGATCGAGGGAAAGAAGACGATGGGGATCGAACTGGCCGAGCAGCTCGGCTGGGAGGTCCCCGACGTCATCTTCTATCCGACCGGCGGCGGCACCGGCATCATCGGCATGTGGAAGGCGTTTGCCGAACTGGAGGCATTGGGCTGGATCGGGCCGAAGCGCCCGCGCATGGTCGTCGTTCAAGCGGCGGGCTGTGCGCCAATGGTCAAGGCCTGGGCGGACGGCGTCGAGCATGCGCCGCGCTGGCAGGACGCGCATACCTTCGCCGCCGGGATCCGGGTGCCACAGGCGGTCGGCGATTTCCTCATCCTGCGCGCGGTGCGCGAGTCGGGCGGGTTTGCGATCGCCGTCGATGACGATGCGATCATGCGGGCCTGGCGCGAGGTCGCCGCCGCAGAGGGGCTTCTCCTCTGCCCGGAGGGTGCGGCGACCTATGCCGCCTATAAGGCCGCGGTAGCCGATGGCCGCGTACGGCCCGGCGAGCGCGCGGTCCTCTTCAACTGCGCGACCGGGCTCAAATATCCGATGCCCGAGGCGGGGACGCGCTTGAAGCTCGGCCAGCCTGTCGATTGGCAGAACTTGGCGAGAGCGCAATAATTCCGGCTCGGCACCCTTTAACTTCGAGCGTTAATGCGCATAAGAGGTAAGTGGGCGCGCGAATCGCCCCTTAACCCTAAAAATTACGAGCCGGTGCCAGAGATGCACGGGATGGATCACGAGGCGTCGACCAGACAGCCGTTGATTCTTGTGGTCGACGACGATCCGGGCGTTTGCTTGGTGATGCGCGCGACGCTCGAAAGCGCCGGATTCGCGGTCATCGAGGCCGCGGATGGCATCGAAGGATGCCTGCGATACGAGGAGCGCCACCCCGACCTGCTGCTCGTCGACATCATGATGCCGCGCATGGATGGTTACGAGCTGTGCCGCGAGTTGCGCAAGCGTCCCGGATCGGCGCATGTGCCGATCGTGATGGTGACGGGTATTGACGACGTGTCGGCGATCGCCCGCGCTTACGATGCTGGTGCGACGGATTTCATGTGGAAACCGGCGAATTGGGCCATCCTCAATTACCGGGTCCGCTACGTTCTCCGGGCCGAGGAGTTGCGCCGGAACCAGGAACGCCTGATCGCGGCCAAAGAAGTCGCGGAAGCCGCCAACCGCTCAAAATCTGAATTCCTAGCCAATATGAGCCATGAGCTGCGTACGCCGCTCAACGCCATCATCGGTTTTGCCGGAATGATAGGCGCCGCAAACTTAGGACCTCTCAGCGAGAACTACGTCGAGTATGCCAATATTATCGGCGCCAGCGGTCGTCATCTTCTGGCAATCATCAACGATATCCTGGACACCGCCAAAGCCGATGCCGACAAACTGTCGTTGGTCGAGCGGAAGGTCGATCTCGCCGAAGTTGTGCGACTCGGCTCACAACTCGTTGAGGACATGGCGCGCCAGGCACGGATCGATTTCGCGAGCGAGATCGATGAACCGCTCGCGAATGTGATCGGCGATCCAGCCAAACTCACCCAAATCCTCGTCAATCTCCTGACCAACGCGATCAAGTTCTGCGAGCCTGGGGGCCGGGTTCGACTGAGGGTGGAGCAGGCACCCCATCAGGGTGTGGCCTTTCGCGTCGAGGATACCGGCATCGGCATGTCAGCCGACGAAATAAAAATAGCATTGGAGCCGTTCGGGCAAATCGATGTCGGGCTCAACCGGAAAAATGACGGAGTAGGTCTTGGGCTGCCGCTGACAAAACGACTGATCGAACTGCATGGCGGTACCATGGAGATCAACAGTAAGCCGGGCAAAGGCACCATCGTCACGGTCAGGCTGCCGGAAGAGCGTTCTTACGAACGCGCGTGATTGTCGGCGAGCCGACCGACTTACAGTCGCAGCGGGCGCTCGTACAGGTCCGGCAGGTCGTTCTCGATCAGCACGATGTCGGGCCCGGCGAGATTGCGGTCGAGCCAGCCTTGGGCGTCGGCAAAACTCGGACACGATACGATCTCGCGATCCGGCGCGGCCTCGGCGAAGGCTCGGGCGAGCGGCGCTACGCGGTGGGGGGCAACGGCGAGGAGCACATCGACATGGGCCGCAGCGAGCCGGCCGATCCGCCTATGCTCGCTCTGATGCTCGGTGCCGAGCTCGGCCATGCCGGGGGTGACGAGGATGCGGCGCCCCCCCGGCTGGCGCAGCGTGTCGAGCAACGCCAGCGCCGAAGTAAAGCCGACCGGGTTCGAATTGTACGCATCGTCGATCACGATCGCGCCGCCCTGCTGTCGCTTGACCTCCAGGCGATGGGCGATCTGCGGCGTCGTCCTGAGGCTGGCGACGACGTCCTCCGGCGCCAGCCCCAACGTGCAGGCGGCGGCGAAGGCGAGCGCGATGTTTCCTCCCTGGTGCAGGCCGAACAGCGGGGCGAAGAGCTCGTACCCCTGGCCGCGCCACGTTATAGAGGCGCGGATCCCGTCCACTTCCTGGCGCAGCGATCGAATGGTCAGGTCCGCCGTGCCATCGGCGCCGACGGTCACCACCTGGTCGCGATGACTTTCGACAAACGCCCGCGGCCCGGCAAACTCCATGACGTCCGCGGCGACGACAACCGTGCCGCCATTTTCCCGCACCGCCTCGGCGAGTTCGAACTTGGCGCGGGCCACCGCGTCCAATGATTTGAAGCGCTCGTAATGGGCCTTGCCGATCGCACTGATGATACCGAGCTTGGGCGGGGTCAGCGCACACAGGCGCGCGATCGAGCCGATGCCGTAGGCCCCCATCTCGACGACGAAATAGCGGTGATGCGCCCCGAGGCGTTCGCGGATCACCCGCGCGATCCCCATCGCCGTGTTGACGCTGCCCGGCGTGATCAGCGTCGGGCCGGCGGTTTCGAGCACGTGCCCGAGGATGTGCTTGACCGAGGTCTTGCCATAGGAGCCGGTAACCGCGATGACGATCGGATCGACCCGCTGCAACGCCGCACGCGCCTCGCGCCAATAGCGGGCCTGCACCCGAGCTTCCAGTGGCGCGAGCAGCAAATTCGCCCCAATCAGCGCGATCGGTATGAGCTGCACCGCGACGATCCAGACGAGGACCAAGTCGCTCGACAGCGCGGCAACCACACCGATGACCGCCACCAGCGCCAGCGCTGTTGCATAGATGCGCCGGGCGCGCGCCGTCATCGCCAGCGGCTTTTTCGCGTTTCTGCGCGGATCGCGTTCAAAGGCCGCGACGCCGAGAGCGGCCGCCCCGGCGAGCGCCGCGAAGATCCAGGGCGACGTGCCCCGGAAGATCAATTGCGTCGCGAAGATTGCCGCGAGCGTCAAGGCCAGCCGGCGATCCCAGGCCCGATTGTCGATTACCCAGGCAAGAAAGCGTCTCCCGTCATATTCCTCCTGCTGAAAAAGGTGCAGATAGACGAGCAGCCGGCGCGCCGCGAAAACGAGGAAACCGAATAGCGCCGGGAGCGCGCTCACCTTATTTGCTCCATTAGTTCACCGAGGCGCTGGATGATCTGATGGCGTCCCTCGGTCAAGACATTCCAGTGGTCGAAGCCGTGCAGTACGACGAGCCGCGCCTGCGGCATCAGCCGATTGAGGCGAGCCCCGAGTTCGGGCGGGGTCTCTGTGTCCCGATCGCCATAGACCAGCACCGCCGGAAGGTGGACCGCACGGGCGACCGCAGTGAGGTCCTCGCTGACCGCCTTGACCAGGATCGACCGCAATTCCCCGGCCGCCCGGTAATCGGCGCTGCCAAAGCGGGCGCGCAGCCGGTCGCGCGCCGGCCCCTCGGGGGTGACTTGCCGCGCCAGCCGAAACACCCAGCGCCGCGCCATCACCCGCAGCCACGCACCTGGCGTGCGCTGCGGCGGCAGACCGGCCGCGGCTATCAGGAAGAGGCCGGCGAGCGTCGCGGGGTGGCGTGCGGCGACTTGCAGCCCGACCCGGCAGCCGAACGAATGGGCGACCCAGATGCGCGGCGCTGGGGCAAGGCCGCCGAGCCATTCCGCGATCGCATCGGCGTAATCCGCCGTGCTCCAGGGGGAGGGCGGCAGGGGCGAAGCGCCGAAGCCGGGAAGATCGACGAGGGTCGACCGCGCCGCGCGCCGCATCGCTTGTGCCAGCGGCAAGAGCGCCGCGTGCGATTGGCCCCAGCCGTGCGCCCAGATCAGCTCCACCGTCCCGATCGGCGAATCGCCGTCGAGGTGAAACACTGCAAGCTCGGCGCCGCGGGCGTGCACGACCTCGTACTTCACGTCGCACCCCCGGTCATCGCCGGGCTTGTTCCGGCCATCCGGGCCGCTCCCCCGCCGTAATGTCGGCGCGATTGTACCGGTCGCGGCGTGGAGGGTAGCTTTCGATCAGGTGCATAGCCTGGCAGACGGGTTCCACGATTGGGGTACAGGATGGCGAAGGGGAATGAAACCCGTGTTGCGGTTTTCCTCGGCGGGCGCTCGCCCGAGCATGACGTCAGCGTGATCACCGGGCTGCAGGCGCTGAAAGCAATCGACCAGGAGCGCTTTGTCGCGTTTCCGGTCTACGTCAATCCGCGCGGCGCGTGGTTTGTCGGCGAGGCGCTGGCCGAGCGCCGCAACTACCTTCCCGATTCGCGTATCGCCGGCGAATTGACCGAGGTGAGCCTGGCGCTCGGCGAACCCGGTCGCGGCATCCTCGTGCCAAAGCGCACCGGGTTTTTCAGCCGGCCCGCGGCGACGCAATTCGATGTCGCCCTCCTGGCGTTTCATGGCCTGGGCGGCGAGGACGGGCAGATGCAGGGCCTCTTCGAGACCGCCAACCTGCCCTATACCGGCATGCGCACGCTGGCGTCTGCAGTTTTCATGGACAAGGCCGCGACCAAGCGCCTGCTGCGCGGCCTCGACATCCCGCTCCTGCCTTATGTGGTGGTGACTCGCGGCCCCACCGGATTGCCTTCCACCGATGCGGTCCGGGCGCTGATCGGCGCTATCGGCTTCCCTTGCATCGTGAAGCCTGCGCATCTCGGCAGCAGCATCGGGGTCGGCAAGGCCGAGGATGTGGAGGAGGTGCGGGCCTTGCTGCCGGCGATCTTCCGGCTCGACCGCCAGGCGATCATCGAGCCTTTCGTCCCCAATCTGGTCGAGTACAATCTCGCGGTCATGCGGGTCGGCGGGACGGTGCGTACCTCGGCGATCGAACAGCCGAAACGAGCGGACGAACTCTTGGACTTCCGCCAGAAATACCTCTCGGGCGGCGACGGAAAGAGCGGCATCAAAGGCGATTCCGGGAACAGCCAGGGGATGCTGTCCTTAACCCGTGACATCAACCCCGATCTTCCTGCCGGGCTCGCGGCCAATCTGCGGCGCTGGGCGAGTTTGGCTTTCGAAGCAGTGGACGGAACCGGCGCGCCGCGCGTCGATTTCTACTGCAACGAGGAGACCGGCGAGACCTGGCTCAACGAGGTCAACCCGTGCCCGGGCTCGTTCGCCTATTTCCTGTGGGAAGCGGCCGAGCCGCCGATTCGCTTCACCGCGCTCCTGTCAGGGCTGATCGACGAAGCGCTGGCGCGTCACCGCGAATCCCAGCTGCCCGACGATCCGGTGCCGCCCGACGCGCGCCTGCTGCGGCGCTCGTAGCTGCATCAATCGCGATGATAGGGGTGCCCGGCGTGGATCTGCTGGGCCCGGTAGAGCTGCTCCAGGAGCATGCTGCGTACAAAGAGGTGGGGCCAGGTCATCTTCCCCAGCGACATGACCGCATCGGCGCTCTCGACGACCGCGGTCGCGAGCCCTTCGGCGCCGCCGATCGCGAAGGCGATTGCAGCGGTGCCGCCGTCGCGCCAGGCGGCAAGCCGGTCGGCGAAATCGCGGCTGGTCCAGGCAGCGCCCGTCCGGTCGAGCGCGACGAGCCGGGCGCCGGCGGGCCGGGCGGCGAGGATCAGCTCGGCTTCGCGCAGCTTCAGCGCGGCGGGCGGCAGAGGGCGCTTTTCCTCCAGCTCGATGATCGTCACCGGCGGCGCAAGGCGCCCGGCATAAAGCGACTGCACATCGTGGAGCGGCCCGCGCCGCAGCCGGCCGATGGCGAGGAGGTAGAGACGAATTGTAGTGCGCCTGTCAGCGGGCGGCCTCGGCCCCGGTCTCCGCCTCGGGCAGCGCCTCCCCCCACATCTTTTCCAGATTGTAATAGGCGCGGATTTCCGGTCGAAAAATGTGGACGATAACGTCGCCCGCGTCGATCAGCACCCAATCACCCTGGGCCTTCCCTTCGATCGCGACGCGGCCGGGGAGGTTTTGCTCGAGGTGATCGCTGAGCGAGACCACCTGCCGGGTCGAGCGGCCCGAGGCGACCACCATGTAGTCCGCGATCGTCGTCTTGCCGGCGAGGTCGATCGTTACGATTCCCTCGGCCTTGCCGTCTTCGAGACTGTCGAGGATGCGACGGAGGAGCTCCGGCGCGGCGAGCGCGTTCCGGCGGCGGGCCGCCGGCATGGGGATGGCGATGGCTTCAGCGGTCACGTTGGGTCTGTTCTCCTTCCTGGGTGGCAGCGATCGCTCGGCCCTGATCCGGGTGGCCGAGCGCGGGTCGAGCCTGGTGTGGAAGAACACCCAGGCGGGCGGCGGCATCAACGCCAGATGGCGCGCCGCCAGAACCGGCACGCGCGCCCGGGCAAAGCGGTGCGCGGCAATTCCCGCGAGCGCGGTCAACATGGTGCCGGGGCGATTAAAAACGGCGATCGGAACGGCGTGGAAGATCTCCTGCCACCGCTTCCAATGGGGTATCTGGGCGAGGTTGTCGTCACCCATCAGCCAGACAAAGCCGGCGCGCGGATAGCGCCGGCGCAGTACTTTCAGCGTGTCGGCGGTGTAGGTTGAACCGAGCCCGGCCTCGATGTCGATGACCCGGATGCGCCGGTCGGCGACTGCGACCTCAGCGGCCGTTGCCAGGCGCTCGGCGAACGGGGCCATGCCCGCAACCGGTTTCAACGGGTTTTGCGGCGAGACCAGCCACCACACTTCGTCAAGGTCAAGCCGGGTCAGCGCCAGCCGGCTGATGTGCAGATGGCCGCCGTGCGCCGGGTTGAACGAGCCGCCGAGGAGACCGATGCGGCGGCGGGCCAAGGCCCCATATGAACTCCCTCTCCCCCGGGGGAGAGGATTGGGGTGAGGGGGCACCTTTTGAACGGGTGGGTTGGCACCGTCGACCCTCACCCTCACATCGCTTCGCGACGGGTCCCTCCCTCTCCCGCGATGCGGGAGAGGGGCTTTGTTGGGGCGAGTGTTCTTCAGGGCCTCACCTGGCCGCTGCCGCGGACGAGGTATTTGTAGGTGGTCAGTTCGGCCGCACCGACCGGGCCGCGCGGCGGCAGGCGCTGGGTCGAGATGCCGATCTCGGCGCCCATCCCGAATTCGCCCCCATCGGCGAATTGGGTCGAGGCGTTGACCAGGACGATCGCGCTGTCGACCTCGCGCAGAAACCGCTCCGCGGTCGCCTCGTCCTCGGTGACGATCGCGTCGGTGTGGTGCGAGCCGTAGCGGTTGATGTGCTCGATCGCCTGGGCCACCCCGTCGACCACTCGCACGGCAAGGATGGCGTCGAGATATTCGGTGCGCCAATCTTCCTCGGTCGCCGCGATCGCTTCGGGCGCGATCGCCAGGGTTTCGGGGTCGCCGCGCACCTCGCACCCGGCGGCCCGCAGATCGGCGAGGATCGGCGGCAGCATCGTCGCGGCAACCGCGCGATCGACCAGCAGCGTTTCGGTCGCGCCACAGATCGACACGCGGCGCATCTTGGCGTTGAGCACGATCGCGCGGGCCTTGGCGGGATCGGCGGCGCGGTGAATATAGGTGTGGCACAGCCCCTCGAGATGGGCGATGACCGGAATGCGGCTCTCCCGCTGGACCCGCTCGATCAGGGACGCGCCGCCGCGCGGCACGATGACGTCGATGACCCCGCTCATCTTCAGCATCATGCCGACCGCGTCCCGATCGCGGGTCGGCACCAGCTGGATCGCATCTTCCGGCAAGTCGGCCGCCGCTAACCCCTGGCGCAGCGCGGCGACCAGCGCGCGCGAGGAATGAAAGCTCTCCGAGCCGCCGCGCAGGATCGCGGCGTTGCCCGATTTGAGCGCGATCCCGCCGGCGTCCGCGGTGACGTTGGGGCGGCTCTCGTAGATGATGCCGATGACCCCGAGCGGCACGCTGACCCGCGAGATCTTGAGCCCGTTGGGCCGGGTCCAGTCCGCCAGCACCCGGCCAACGGGGTCGGGCAATGCGGCGATGCTCTCAAGGCCACGTGCGACAGCTTCGAGCCGTTTCGGGTCGAGCGCGAGGCGATCGACGAGCGCGCCGCGGATCCCGGCGCCTGCGGCCTCGGCGATGTCCCGGGCATTGGCCTCGAGAATTTGATTGGCTTGCGAGCGGACCGCAGCGGCGGCGGCCCGAAGCCCGCTCGCCCGTGCCTGGCCCGAAGCGAGCGCCAGCGCCTCCGCGGCATCGTGGGCGCGGCGCCCGATCCCGGCCATCGTCGCGGCAAGATCGGTCTCGGCGTTAGTCCGGGTCAGGGTTTCGCTCATCGTCGTTCGGTCACCACCAGATCGTCGCGGTGAATGATCTCGTCGCGCCCACGGTAGCCTAGAATTGTTGCAATTTCACCGCTCTTGTGTCCGGCGATGAGCCGGATATCGGCGCTCGCATAGGCCGAGAGGCCGCGCCCCGCTTCGCCCCCGGCACGGGTGCGCACGATCACGCAATCGCCGCGTTCGAAGGCGCCCTCGACCGCGATGATCCCGGCGGGCAGCAGGCTCTTGCCGCCGCGCAACGCCCGCGCTGCGCCATCATCGACGATGAGCGCCCCGGCCGGGTTGACCGCGGCGGCGATCCAGGCCTTGCGCGCCGAGCGCGGTTCGCCGCCCGGCAAAAACAGGGTGGCCCGGGCGCCGGCCTCGATCGCCGTCAGCGGCCCGTGGGCGCCACCCCCGTCACCCTCGGCGATCAGCATATGGCAGCCGGCGTTGAGTGCGATGCGTGCCGCCGCCAGCTTGGTGACCATCCCGCCGGAGCTGTGCCCGGGCGGCGCCGCGCCGGCCATCGCCTCGATTTCGGGCCCGATCTCGCGCGCTAGAGGGATGTGCTGCGCCGCCGCATCCGCGCGCGGGTCGGCGGTATAGAGACCGTCGATGTCCGAGAGCAGCACCAGCATGTCGGCGCTGGTCATTTGCGCGACGCGGGCGGCCAGGCGATCGTTATCGCCAAAGCGGATCTCAGCGGTGGCTACGGTGTCGTTCTCGTTGACCACCGGCACCGCGCCGAGCGCGAGCAATTGGGCGAAGGTCGCGCGCGCGTTCAGATGGCGGCGGCGCTCCTCGGTGTCCTCCGGGGTCAGCAGGATCTGCGCGACGGTGATCTTATGCCGCGCCAAGGCCTCCTGATAGGCATGAGCGAGGCGGATCTGTCCAGTCGCGGCAGCGGCCTGCTGTTCTTCGAGGCGCAGCGTCCGCGCGCGCAAGCCCAGATGGCGGCGCCCGACCGCGATCGCCCCGGAGGAGACGATGATCACCTCCTGGCCGCGCAGGCGGCAGCGCGCGACATCGTCAACCAGCGCGTCGAGCCAGGCGCGTCGGATCTCGCCGCCATCGGCGACCAGTAATGCTGAGCCGATCTTCAAGACGATCCGCCGCGCCGCCGCGAGAGCCGCCGCCGGGGTCGGGGCTGGCGCCTTCTCCGAAGCGCTCATCCGGGGCCGACCAGCGCGGCGGCGGTGCCGGTGCGGGCCGTCTCAATCGCCGCAGAAAGGGCCCCGAGCACCGGCGCGATGCCGGCGCCGCTGACGCCTGACAGCGGCAGCACCGTGGCGCCGCTCCCGGCCGCGCGGGCGAGCGCACGGCATTTCCGGGCGACCGCGGCGGGATCGACGGCGTCGATCTTGTTGAGGCCGATGATTTCCGGCTTGTCAGAGAGGCCATGGCCGTAATCGGCGAGCTCGCGGCGGATCGTCCGATAGGCAAGGGCGACGTCATCCTCGGTCCCGTCGATCAGATGCAGGATCACGGCACAGCGCTCGACATGCCCGAGGAAGCGGGTCCCGAGCCCGACACCCTCGCTGGCGCCCGCGATGAGGCCGGGGAGATCCGCCAGGACGAACTCGGCATCCTCGCCCAGCCGCACGACCCCGAGCTGAGGGTGGAGGGTGGTGAACGGATAGTCCGCGATTTTCGGGCGGGCGTGCGAGAGCCGCGCGAGCAGCGTCGATTTGCCGGCATTGGGTAGACCGATGAGCCCGGCGTCGGCGATCAGCTTGAGGCGCAGCCACACCCAAAGTTCCTGACCGGGCCAACCCGGATCGGCGCGACGCGGCGCCTGGTTGGTCGAGCTTTTGTAATGGGCATTGCCAAAGCCGCCATCGCCGCCGCGCAATAAGACGACACGCTGGCCCGGGCGGACCAGATCGGCGAGCACGGTTTCCTGGTCGTCGGCGAGGATCTGCGTGCCCAGCGGCACCCGCAGCACGATCTCGCGGCCCTGCGCGCCGGTCTTGTTCGCCCCGGCGCCGCCGCGCCCGTTCTGCGCGCGGAAATGCTGCTGGTAGCGGTAGTCGATCAGCGTATTGAGATTGTCGGCGGCAACAAAAACAATGTCGCCGCCCTTGCCGCCGTCGCCGCCGTCGGGCCCGCCGAATTCGATGAATTTCTCGTGGCGCATGCTCATCGCGCCGCGCCCGCCATCACCGCTCTTCAGGTAGATCTTGCACTGGTCGAGGAATTTCATGGGTCTCTGTCGCCCGAAACAAAAAGGGGAGCAGCCGGGCCGCTCCCCTCGGTTCCGGTCATTCTGGGGAACGGCTACTCGGCGGCTTCGGCCGGTCGTTCGTCGGCGCCCGGCGTCACCGAAATAAAGGTGCGCCCGCCAATTCCCTTCTTGAATTGCACCGCGCCCTCGACCAGCGCGAAGAGCGTGTGATCGCGCCCCATGCCGACCCGCTCGCCCGGGTGGAACTTGGTGCCGCGCTGACGCACGATGATGTTGCCGGGAACAACGATCTCGCCGCCGAATTTCTTGACCCCGAGCCGCCGCCCGCCGCTGTCCCGGCCGTTGCGCGAGGAGCCGCCCGCTTTTTTATGCGCCATCATGAACCTCCTGCGTCGCCGCCGGCGCGAGCGACGCGCCCTCCAGGTGGATCTCGTCGATCCGGAGCACGGTCTGGTGCTGGCGATGGCCGTTCTTGCGGCGGTAGTTGTGCCGCCGCTTTTTCTTGAAGACGATGATCTTGTCGGCGCGGCGCTGCTCAACGAGGGTCGCGCTGACCGAGGCGCCCGACAACAGCGGTGTGCCCGCCGATACTGCGGCGCCGTCGCCGACCATCAGCACTTCGCCCAACTCGATCGTCGCCCCAGGCTCGCCGGCGAGTTTCTCGACCGCGATCACATCGTCCTTGGCGACCTTGTATTGCTTGCCGCCGGTGCGGATCACTGCAAACATCATGAGAACCGATATCGGGTGACGCGCCGGTCGCGACAATAGCAGCTTCGGCGCAATAAGATCTGCCGGACCCGCTCGCGCGTTCCGGGAGGCGCGCACTATAGTAATGCGCCCCGCCCTGTCAACGATCTCGGGGCTTCGTACGCGGCGCCGAACAGCCTTTGAGCCAGACCGATGGGACGCAACCTTGGCCGGAGCGCGGGGTTCGCTCTCGCCCTGTCGATGCCGGGCGGGATCGCCAGCGCCGCGCTGTTCGCGTTCGGCGGGCTGGATGGTGTGACGGCGATCGTCGGCGCCGCGGCGATGCTGGCTTTATCGGCTCTGATGACGATCGCGCTGGTGGCCTCGCTCGGCGGAGCGCGCGCCGCCATCGACCGGCTCGGCCCTGATGCTCCGCCGAGCGAGGCGGCCGCGCCGGGTGATCGACGGCACCGGTTGAGCCTGGCGGCGCGAGTGATATGGCCGGCAGTGCTGCGGTTGCGACGGTCGTGGAGCGAGCGCGCCGCGCAAGCCGAGGCGCAGTTCGCCGCCGCCGAGGCGGTCATCACCGCGGTGCCCGATCCGCTCATTATGATCGATCGCCAGCGCCGCATCGTTCGCAGTAACGCCGCGGCGCGGGAGTTCATCGGACCGGGAGCCCAGCCACGCGACTTGGCGGCGGCGCTGCGCAACCCGGTGCTGCTCGCCGCCGCCGATGCGGTGTTGCGGGGCGAACCGATTCGCAGCGTCGAGTTCGCCCTGTCCGGGCCGATCGAACGGGTGTTGCGCGCCAATTTCTCGTGGATCGCCAATGGACCGAACGATGGCCCGGCGCTCGACGGTGCAGCGGCGATCCTGACCCTGCATGACGTCACCGCATTGAAGCGCAGCGAGCAGATGCGCGCCGATTTCATCGCCAACGCGGGGCACGAGCTGAAGACGCCGCTCGCAACCCTGATCGGCTTTATCGAGACACTGCTCGGGCCGGCGCGCGAGGATGTTGCCGCCCGCGAGCGCTTTCTCGGGATCATGCGCGAGCAGGCGCAGCGCATGGCGCGGCTCGTCGACGATTTATTGTCGCTGTCGCGCATCGAACTCAACGAGCACGTCCCACCGACCGACCGGATCGCGCTGGCGCCGGTCATCGACGAAGTCGCTCGCGGGCTGGAGTTGCGCGCCGCCGAACGCGGCATTCGCATCGTCTGCGCCCTGCCGACCGATCTCCCCGAGGTGCAGGGAGACCGCGACGAGTTGGCCCAGATCTTCCAGAACTTGCTCGACAACGCCGTCAAATACGGCCGGCCACGCAGCGAAGTCAGAGTGACGGGCGGAACCGGGAGCGGGGCGGTCCCGGAGCTGGTGCGGGTCGCGGTCGCCGACCAGGGCGACGGCATTCCGAGTGAGCAGCTGCCGCGCCTGACCGAGCGCTTTTACCGGGTCGATACCGCGCGCTCGCGCGAACTCGGCGGCACTGGGCTCGGCCTCGCGATCGTCAAGCACATCCTCAACCGCCATCGCGGCCGGCTCGATATCGCCAGCGAAATTGGCCAGGGCTCGACCTTCACGGTCTGGCTGCGCGCGGCAGGAGCGCAGGGCGGCATCATCGAAGAGTGACGCCGGCGGTGTCGAGCATATCGGTTCGCGACGCCGACAAGGCGATCGCGGTCTGGAACCGCGATGAAGAGGTGGACGAGATGTATGCCAGCCTCTTCCGCGTGTTTCTTACTTACCTGATGGAGGACCCGCGCAATATCGGCCCCTCTACGCATCTGTTGTTCATGGCAAAGAACATCGAGCGCATTGGTGACCACGCGACCAATATTGCCGAGAATGTATATTACATGGTGAACGGCACGCCGCTCGAGCAGGCGCGCCCGAAGGGCGACAAATCGAGCCTTGAAGTGGTTGCGGCAGATCGCTCGCTCGGCCGGGCCGGGGCGCGCCAGCGGTAGATGCCGCCGCCGGTAGCGCGGCTCTCTTGCCGGGATCAGCCGATCAACAACGATACCGGGATCATCACGGCGGCGGCCTTCAATGGCCAGATCCAGCCCTCCGCGTACACCAGCGCTGCCAGCGTGCCCGTGCAGACGAGCAAGGTCGCCTCGACCAGGGTGATCTCGAAACGGTATCGCATGCCGGTAAGTCAGCTTGATCGGCGGCCGCAGCACCGGAGCCGCGACTCCCCGCCTCGCCGCCGCCTTCTATTCGCGCAAATCCTCGAAGAATTCCTTGACCCGGGCAAAGAAGCCTTCGCTTTCGGGATTGGTCTTGGCCGTCTCGCCGGCCTGTTCGAATTCGCGCAACAATTCCTGCTGGCGCTTCGTCAAGTTGACCGGCGTTTCGACGACCGCATTGATGTACATGTCGCCGCGCACCGGTGAGCGAAGTACAGTCATCCCTTTGCCACGCAATCGGAATTGGTGTCCCGACTGGGTCCCTGGCGGCACCGTCACTCGGGTCCGGCTGCCCTCGACCGTCGGCACCTCGATGGTGCCGCCGAGCGCGGCTGTGGACATCGCGATCGGCACCCGGCAAAAGATGTTGGCGCCGTCGCGCTGAAAGATTGCATGCGCGGCGATGCTGACGAAGATGTAAAGATCGCCCGGCGCGGCACGGTGCAGCCCGGCCTCTCCTTCGCCGGCAAGGCGGATGCGGGTGCCGTCTTCAACGCCGGCCGGAATATTAACCGACAGCGTCTTTTCACGCCGCACCCGGCCTTGCCCGCCGCAGGGCTTGCACGGCTTCTCGATGATTTGGCCTGCGCCCTGGCAGGCCGCACAGGTCCGCTCGACCGTGAAGAAGCCCTGTTGCGAGCGAACCCGGCCGTGCCCCTGGCAGGTCCGGCAGGCGACCGGACGCGAGCCCGGCTCGGCGCCCGAACCCTTGCAGGTATCGCAGTGGACAAAGGTGGCAACCCGGATCGTGGTCTGCTTGCCGCGAAAGGCATCTTCGAGCGACACGTCGATGTTGTAGCGCAGGTCGTTGCCGCGGCTGGGGCCGCCCTGAGCGCGGCGGCCGCCGCCCATCCCGCCGAACATCTCTTCGAAAATATCGGCAAAGCCGCCGGAGAAGCCTCCGGCAAAGCCGAAATCGCCGGGCCCGCGGCTGCCGTTTTCGAAGGCTGCATGGCCGAACCGGTCATAGGCGGCGCGCTTCTGGTCGTCCTTGAGGATGTCGTACGCCTCGTTGACATCCTTGAACTTCTGCTCGGCGGCTTTGTCGCCCGGGTTGCGGTCCGGGTGATACTGCATGGCGAGCTTGCGATAGGATCGCTTCAACTCATCGGCATCAGCCGATCGCGACACGCCAAGAAGTTCGTAAAAGTCCTGCTTCGCCATTGTCGATGGACGCCCGGCAAGAAGTCAATTGGAACGGAGCCGCCCCCGGGGCCGAAGCCCGGGGGGCAGCCAGTGCTTCGCAGGCAGCGGCAACCCTACGCCGCGCCGTGCTTCTTTTGATCGTCGACTTCCTCGAAATCTGCGTCAACGACCTTGTCGCCGTCCGGATGACCGCCAGCGGTTCCACCGGCGCCCGCTCCGGGCCCGCCCTGGGAGCTCCCGGGGGCATCGCCGCCGGTTTCCTGCTGCGCCTTGTAGACCGCCTCGCCGAGCTTCATCGCAACCTGCACCAACGCCTCGGTCTTGGCGGTGATCTGCGCGGAATCATCGCTGCCCAGCGTATCCTTCAGGGCCTGCAAAGCATTTTGCACCGCCTCGCGATCGCCGGCGGAGACCTTGTCGCCAACTTCCGTGAGACTGCGCTCGGTGGTGTGGATCAGCGCGTCGGCATGGTTCCTCGCCTCAACCAGCTCGCGAAGTTTCTTATCGTCGGCGGCATGCACCTCGGCGTCCTTGACCATCTTGTCGATGTCGGCTTCCGACAACCCGCCCGAGGCCTGGATGCGGATCTGCTGCTCCTTGCCGGTCGCCTTGTCCTTGGCCGAGACATTGACGATGCCGTTGGCGTCGATGTCGAAGGTGACCTCGATCTGCGGCATGCCGCGCGGCGCCGGCGGGATGCCGACCAGGTCGAACTGGCCCAACAGCTTGTTGTCGGCCGCCATTTCGCGCTCGCCCTGGAAGACGCGGATGGTGACCGCGGTCTGGTGATCCTCGGCGGTCGAGAAGGTCTGGCTCTTCTTGGTGGGGATCGTCGTGTTGCGGTCGATGAGGCGGGTGAACACCCCGCCCAGGGTCTCGATGCCGAGCGATAGGGGCGTCACGTCAAGCAGGAGAACGTCCTTGACCTCGCCCTGCAGCACGCCGGCCTGGATTGCGGCGCCGATGGCGACCACTTCGTCCGGGTTGACGCTACGATTGGGGTCCTTGCCGAAGAACTGTTTAACGGTCTCGATGACCTTGGGCATGCGGGTCATGCCGCCGACCAGGATCACCTCCTCGATCTCCGAGGCCTTGAGCCCGGCATCCCTGAGCGCGGCACGGCACGGCTCGATCGTCCGCTGGATCAAATCCTCGACCAGCTGCTCGAGCTTCGCCCGACTAAGCTTGATGGTCAGATGCTTCGGCCCGTTCTGGTCGGCGGTGATGAACGGCAGGTTGACCTCGGTCTGCACCGATGACGACAACTCGATCTTGGCCTTTTCCGCGGCTTCTTTCAGGCGCTGCAAGGCAAGCTTATCGTTGCGCAGGTCGATGCCCTGCTCCTTTTTGAACTCGTCGGCGAGATAGTCGATGATTTTCTTGTCGAAATCTTCGCCGCCGAGAAAGGTGTCGCCGTTGGTCGATTTGACCTCGAACACCCCATCGCCGATCTCGAGCACCGATATATCAAAGGTACCGCCGCCGAGGTCATAGACCGCGATGATGCCGGTGCCCTTTTTCTCCATGCCGTAGGCGAGCGCCGCCGCAGTCGGCTCATTGATGATGCGCAGGACTTCAAGCCCGGCGATGCGGCCGGCATCCTTGGTCCCTTGGCGCTGGCTGTCATTGAAATAGGCGGGTACGGTGATTACCGCCTGAGTGACCGGCTCGCCGAGATAGGCTTCAGCGGTTTCCTTCATCTTCTGCAGGATGAAGGCGCTGATCTGGGAGGGTGCGTATTTCTTGGCGCGGCTCTCGACCCAGGCGTCCCCATTATCGCCGTTGATAATCTTGTAGGGGACCAGATCCATGTCCTTCTTGACCATCGGGTCGTCCATACGGCGCCCGATCAGTCGCTTGATCGCGAAAAACGTGTTCTCGGGATTGGTGACCGCCTGGCGTTTCGCCGCCTGGCCGACCAGGCGCTCGCCCGCTTCGGTGAACGCCACCATCGAGGGTGTCGTGCGCGCGCCCTCGGCGTTTTCAATGACCTTGGCGCTCCTGCCCTCCATTACGGCGACGCAGGAGTTGGTCGTGCCGAGATCGATGCCGATAACCTTGCTCATGGAAACCTCATGTCAAAAGCAGGACCGGTCGGCCCGGGAAAGCACCGTCCCGATCCCCCGGGATGCGGCAGCCGTGGGTCTCTAGCCAACTGGGCCGCCGCACGGGTTATATATGTGGCGGGCAGGTCGCCTATCAACCAGCGGCGGCGCGTAGTTTGACCTTGTTCCGAGCAGGCTTTGAGTTCTTGGGGGACGTACTCGCGTGATCGTCTCGGCGAGTTATCGCACCGACATCCCGGCCTTTTATGCCGGCTGGTTCCTGGCGCGGCTGCGGGCCGGCTATTGCCGCGTCGCAAACCCGTATGGCGCTGGCTCCTACGCGGTGTCGCTCGCGCCGGGCGTGGTGGACGGGATCGTTTTATGGACCCGCAACCTGCGTCCGCTCTTGCCCGATCTCGATCGAGTGCGACAGGTCGCGCCCTTTACCGTCCAATTCACGGTGACCGGCTACCCGCGGTCACTCGAAACCTCGGTCATCCCCAGCGAGGAGGCGGTCGAGCAACTGCGGGAGCTGCGCCGGCGTTTTGGGCCGCGCGCGGCGGTGTGGCGCTACGACCCGATCCTCCTCACCAGCACGCTCGACGCCGCGGCGCATGAGGCCGGGTTCGCGGCGCTGGCGCGGGCGCTCAAGGGCACGGTCGACGAGGTCGTCCTGTCGGTCATGCACCCCTACAGGAAGACGCGGCGCAACCTCGACCGCGCCGCCGGGAATCACGGTTTTCTGTGGCGCGACCCGCCGCCCGAGGAAAAACGGCGCCTCCTCGGCCGGCTCGCCGCGATTGCGCGGGAAGAGGGCATGGCGGCGACGCTATGCAGTCAGCCCGATCTGTCGGCGCCGGGGCTGGGCGAAGCAAAATGCATCGACGCCGATCGCCTCGCCGATGTCGCGCAGCGCCCGCCTAATTTGGAACGGGGCGCGGCGCGCGCAAGCGGCAACCGCCCGGGCTGCCGCTGCGCGCTATCGCGCGATATCGGGGCCTATGACACCTGCCCACATGGTTGCGTCTACTGCTACGCCGTCGCCGATCGGGATCGCGCCGTCAGCAACTTCCGCAAACACGATCCCGATGCGGCGATGCTTAGCGGTTGACCGGGCTTAGCGGTTGACCGGGCTTAGCGGTTGACCGGGCTCAGCGGTGATGGCCGCCGCCGCCCCCACCGCCCCGACCGCCGTGGAAGCCGCCGCCGCCGCCGGCAAAGCCGCGATGGAAGCCGCCGCCCCAACCGCCGCCCCAGTGCCGCCCGCCCCAGCCGCCACCCCAACCGACGCCAACGTAGCCATAATACGGGTAGCCATAGCCATAGCCATAACCATAGCTATAAGCCGGATAGGCGTAGGGCACTGCACAGCTATAGGGGTAGTAATAGGGGTTACAGTATGGCGCATAATACGGATTGTACGCGTAACCGGCGTAGTACTGCGCCTCGGCCGGCGCGACCGCGCCGCCGGCGGCGACCAGGCCGGTGGCAATCAGGGCAGCGGCGACCAGGGGGCGTCGCATCCGGTGGATCATGGTGGAGAGAGACATGGTGTCCTCCGCAAGTATGTTAGTAAGCCTTGTAACTAATTATACGCTCCCGGACCGTTTTCATCCCCGCGGGATCGTTTGACGCCCCGCATCGTGCTGTGCTGACTCCCAAGCGGTGGTGATGACTCAGGCCCGAGGATGACAGACCGGCCGGAGCAAGTCACCTGCTGCATCGCCGGCGGCGGCCCCGCCGGGATCATGCTCGGCCTCCTGTTGGCGCGCGCCGGGGTCGACGTCATCGTCCTCGAAAAGCACCGTGATTTTCTGCGCGACTTCCGCGGCGACACGATCCATCCGTCGACCTTAGAGGTCATGCACGAGCTGGGCCTGCTCGAGGCCTTTCTCAAGCGCCCGCATCAAGAAGTGCGCAAGCTGCGCGGCATCGTCGGTGACAGCGCATTTACGCTCGCGGATTTCACCCATTTGCCGACCCGTTGCCGGTTCATTGCGCTGATGCCGCAGTGGGATTTCCTCGATTTTCTCGCCGAAGCGGGCGGCCGGTTGCCGCTCTTCCAGCTGCGGATGGAAACTGAGGTCGTCGATCTGGTTGAGGAAGCCGGGCGCGTTGTCGGGCTGCGAGCGCACACGCCCGTCGGCACAATCGAGCTGCGCGCCGATCTCGTGGTCGGCGCCGATGGACGGCATTCGATCGTGCGCGAGCGCGCCGGGCTCAAGGTCATCAACCTCGGCGCTCCGATCGACGTCTTATGGATGCGACTCTCGAAACATCCGGACGATCCGGACCAGACCGCCGGCCGGCTCAATTACGGCCGCCTTCTGGTGATGCTCGACCGCGGCGATTACTGGCAATGCGCGTTTGTCATCCGCAAGGGCGGGTTCGAGGCGATCCGGGCGCGCGGGATCGTGAGCTTCCGCGAAGAGATCGTCCGCATCGCGCCGTTTCTCAAGGACCGCGTCGCGGAGCTGCGCGAGTGGGACGATGTGAAGCTCTTGACGGTGATCGTGGACCGGCTGGAGCGCTGGTGGCGGCCGGGGCTCTTATGCATCGGCGACTGTGCGCATGCGATGTCGCCGATCGGCGGGGTCGGCATCAACCTGGCGATCCAGGACGCCGTCGCCGCCGCCAACATCCTGGCGCAGCCCTTGCGCGACCGCACACTGACCGACGCGCATCTAGAAGCCGTGCAGCGTCGCCGAACCCTGCCGACCCGGCTGACCCAGGGATTGCAGGTCGCGATCCAGGAGCGCGTGATGGACCCGGTTCTCGGTTCGGACCAGCCGATCGTGGCGCCCTGGCCGCTGCGGCTGTTCAACCGTTTCCCATGGCTCGCGCGCATTCCGGGCAGGGTGATCGGGATGGGCTTCCGCCCCGAGCACGTGCGCAGCCCGCCCGCGCACCCTCCCGCGCAATCGTGAACCACGCATTTGCCGGGGCTGTCCTATTATCGCGCGCGAGCCGCATTCCGAGGAGTTGACGATGTCACGCGCCCGGCCGCCGCACCCGACCCGCCGCTACGTGCTCCGGTGCGCCGCGAGTACGGTGGCCTTTGCCGCGCTGGTGGTGGATCCGCTCGGAAGCATGGCCCAGACCGCGCCGGGCGCCCAGCCGCTCAAGATCGCGACGATCGGCGCCGGGCGCGAGGGCGGGGCGCTCGGTACATTGTTCATCAAGGCCGGCCACCCGGTCATGTTCTCCTCGCGCCACCCCGACCAATTGAAGGATTTCGTCGCCGGGTTGGGCCCGCTCGCGAAAGCCGGCACAGTTGCCGAGGCGGTCGCCTTTGGCGACGTTGTGCTGCTCGTCGTGCCCTATACCGCGGTGACCGAAATCGGCAAGGAACACGCCGGCGCGCTCGCCGCGAAAGCGCTCGTCATCGATGTCAGCAACCCGAGCGCCCCGCGAGATGGCGAGGACCTCGTCAAACGGGTCAATGACGAGGGTGGCGCCGGCCTTGCGACGCAGAATGCCCTCCCCGGCGCGCATCTCGTGCGCGCGTTCAACGCGATCGGTTCGGCGCAGCTCGCCACGCTGGCGCACCGAACGGGGGAGCCGGTCGGGGTACCGATCGCGGGCGACGACCAGAAGGCGCTGGCGCTGGCCTCGGATTTGATCAAGGAGATCGGCTTCGAGCCGGTCGTGGTCGGCGGTCTCGCGATGGGCAAGTACCTCGTGCCGAGGACGCCGCTCGGCGGCATCCATACGCCCGCGGACATCCGCCAGATCGCCGCGACTCTCAAATAGGCGCCGCAGCGTCGCCCCTCAGCCGCGGAACAGCGGCGCGACCTCGCGCATGAAGAGGCGCAGGCTCTCGGTAGCGACCTCGTGCGGCATCGGTCCCAGCCGAAACGTGGCGATAACCCCGCCGATCCCAAGCTGGTCGAGCGCCGCAAAATCCTCCGCAACCCGCGCCGGCGAACCGTGGATCAGCCCATCGCCGCGCGCGGTGCGCGACCCCGGCAGATCGCTCTGCGGCACCTCGATGCGCAGGCCCGTGTCGGCAAAGATGCGGTTGCGCATTTCGGCGCGGGCGCGGGTCATCGTCGCGAAGGCCGCGATCCCGACGCGTTCGGCGTCGGCCGCGCTCGCCGCGACGAAAACGTTGCGCCACACCCAGCTGGCCTTGAGGTTGGCGGCAATCACCCTCTCGTCATACCCGGCCTCGAGCATCGCCCCGCGGTAGAGGCCGACCCGGCGCCGCGTCGTCTCGAGCGACTGCACATTCATCATGAAGGGCCGGCCCTGGCGCGCCAGTTCGACGAGCGAGGCGTCGCCCGAGGACCCGCGGATCACCTGCGGGTGGGGCTGTGTGTAAGGCCGCGGCCGCAGCATCGGGACCTTGAGCTGCCAGAACCGGCCGTCATGGGTGAACTCGCCGCCGGTCCACGCCTGGAGCATGATCGCCTCGGCTTCATCGAGGCGGGCCTGCGCCTCGTGATGGTCGATGCCGAAGCCCTGGTAATCGTAGATGTTGTACGAACTGCCGCGGCCGATCCCGACGATGAGCCGCCCTTTCGTCAGATTGTCGAGGAGTGCCATCTGCTCGGCCAAGCGGATCGGATGGTGGAGCGCGGTCTGCAGCACGGCAAAGCCGATCGCGGCCTGACGCAGCGAGGCGGCGAGGGCGCCGGCGAGCGCAATCGGATCGGCGTAAACCGAGATGCCGTCGAAATGATGCTCGGCGAGCCAGACGACATCGATGCCGAGCTCGTCCGCCAGCCGCGCTTCGGCGAAGGTCTCGTCGATGACCGCGCCGTCGCGCGCCGGATCGCGGCTATCGGGAAACAGGAAATTGCCGAACCGCACGGGCCATCCTCCATCAATCAGCGCCATCACGAAGACGCGGCGCCCGGGCTGTCAAGTTGATACCGGCAGCGTCATGCAACAGGCGCCGGGTTGACGTGGCTGCGGGATCGGCCGATCGTTCGCCGGACAATCCATGGGAGGGTCGCCATGAAAGTCGGGATCGCGCTCAACATGCTGTGCCAGGCCGGGCGCTCGGACGCCTCGGTGGTCGGCGAGCATCTGGCGATGGGCGACCTCGCCGAACCGCTTGGTTTTGATTCACTGTTTGCGCTCGAACACCACTTTACCGGCTACGCGATGTCGCCGGCGCCGACGCAGCTGTTGAGCTATTTTGCCGGGCGTACCCGGCGCATCACCCTCGGCACCGCCGTCATCGTGTTGCCGTGGCACGATCCGGTGCGGGTCGCCGAAGAGATTGCGCTGTTGGACGTCCTGTGCGGCGGGCGTTGCGTATTCGGCTTCGGACGCGGCGCCGCGAGCGTCGAGTACGAAGGCTTTCGCGTGCCCATGGGGGAGGCGCGGCCGCGCTTTGTCGAGGCCGCGCAGATCATCGTCAAGGCGCTCGCTCACGACAGCTTCGAGCATGACGGCGAATTCTTTCAGATCCCGCGCACCGCGATCCGGCCGCGCCCGATCTCGCACCCCGAGCGCCGGTTTCATGCCTCGGCGGTTAGTCCGGACTCGGCCGAAATCATGGCGAAACTCGGCTTTGGCGTGCTTATGGTCATGCAAAACGAATGGCCGAAAGCCGCCGAAGACATCGCGCGCTACCGGGAGATCGCGCTGGCCGCCGGGCACACGCCGCGGCCGCCGATCATCCTGACCAATGTCTGCTGCGCCGACAGCCGCGACGAGGCGCACGAGCGCGCCTTCAAGTATCTCGGCCAGAAATGGCAGTCGATCGACGACCACTACCACTTCTCAGACGGCCATCTCTCGACCGTCAAAGGTTATGAGACCTACGGCAAGATGGCGCGGACTTACGCCAAGATCGGCGAAAGCGCCGAGACGCGCAAGAAGGCGACCGATTTCTACGTCTCGATCCAGATCGTCGGCACGCCCAAGGACTGCCTCGACAAGATTGCCGAATTGCAGCGCCTCACCGGGCTCGACCATCTCGTCACCGAATACTCGTTCGGCGCGATGCCGCACGAAGAAGCCGAGGTCAACATGCGCCTCTTCGCCGACCGGGTATTACCGACATTGCAGCGTGATCCCGCCTTCGCCGGCACCGGCATCCCGCAGGCCGCTGCGCCGCCCGCCGCGGCAGCCAAGGAGCCGGCCAAGGAGAATGTGTTCGCGCCGGCATAAGGTGCTGATTGGCGACGATGGCGGATCTACCCCTCCGGCGCTCCGTCGAGACCATCAGCCCGGGCGAGGCCTACCTCAGCGACACGCCGGCGCTCCGTTCCCACGCCGGAACTCAGCCCGACGTTTTCCTGCGCTGGAACGCGATCCCGCTGAGCGCGCAAGCGATCGATGTCGTCGTGCACCTGCACGGGTTTTCGCAGCAGGGCGAGACGATGCCGCTCGCCGAGAAGGTCCCGCGCAGCGGCCTTGATCTCAGCGGCCGCACCCGGCCAACCCTTGCGATCCTGCCGCGCGGCAACTGGATCCGCCACACCTGGTACGATTTTCCGGCACTGCTCGACGGCGGGATCGACCGGCTGGTCGATTATGCCGTCGAGCGGTTTTGCGATGGCCGCGACTTGGCCGTGAACCGCTTCATTCTGTCGGGCCATTCCGGCGGCGGCATGCCGGTAATCGACGCGATCGCCGGAGCGCATCGCCAGCCTGACGAAGTGTTCGTGTTCGATGGGCTCTATGGCCGCGACCCGCGCGCCGGCGACCCGCTGCAAGGATTGGAGACGGTGGACGCGTGGCTGGCCGGCCGGCTCGCCGGCGAACCCTATCGGCCGGGTGCGCTGCGGGTCGTCTATATCGAGCGGCAGACCGGCGCGTTTTCGCGCGAAGTCGGGGCGCTGATCGCACGGCGGCTCGCGGCGGCTCCGACAGGCCTGAAGCCGATCCTCGGCCAGCGCTACCGGGTCGAAGCTTCGCATGTACCGCACGGCTATGTCGCCGCGGTCTGCGGACCACAGCTGCTCGCCGACGCAGGCGCCAAGTTCGACTGGTCGCGGATCTAAGGAGAGAAACCCATGCCCGGAGTACTCGACGGGATTCGCGTTCTCGATTTCGGGCGCTACATCGCCGGGCCGTTCTGCGCGGCGCTGTTGGGCGATCTCGGCGCCGAAGTCATCCGCATCGAGCGCCTGGGCGGGGGCGAAGACCGCTTCTTCATCCCGGTCGGCGCGGGGGATGATGGCGGTGGCGCGATGTTCCTGGCGATGAACCGCAACAAGCGCGGCATGACGCTGGATCCGGCGTCGCCCAAGGGCCGCGAGATCGTGAAAAAGCTGGTCGCGACGGCCGATGTCGTTGTCGCCAATCTGCCGCCCGCGGTGCTGCGCTCGCTGGCCCTCGACCTCGACAGCCTGCGTGAGGTGAAGCCCGACATCATCCTCACCACAGTGACCGGGTTCGGCGCCGGCGGGCCGCTCTCGCACAAGCACGGCTTCGACGGCATCGGCCAGACGATGAGCGGGGCGGTCTACCTCTCGGGCACACCCGAGCAGCCGATTGCGAGCAAGGTGTCGTGGGTCGATTTCGGGACCGCCTGCCTCTCGGCTTTCGGCACGCTGGCGGCGCTTTACGAACGCGGCAAGACCGGCCACGGCCAGAAGGTCGAGGGCGCGTTGCTGCGCACCGCGATCGCCTTTGCCAACTCGATCTTGATCGAGCAGTCGCTGACCGGGATCGGCCGCACCGCGATTCGTAACCGCGGCTTCAACTCGGCGCCGGGCGATATCTTCCGCACCAGCGACGGCTGGATCATCGCGACGGTGATCGGCCAGCCGATGTTCCGCCGCTGGTGCCGGATGATCGGCGCGCAGGATTGGCTCGACGACCCGCGCTTTGCCGACGACCAGGCGCGCGCCGACCATGGCGAAATCGTCTCGGCGCGGATGAGCGAGTGGTCCGCGACGCCGCACCTGCGCCGAGGCGCTCCCGAACTCGAAAAGGCGAGCATCGTCGCCGGCCAGGTCTATTCGCCGCAGCAGGCGCTCGATGACGACGCATATCCGCGCCGCCCACCTCCTCGAAGAGCGCGAATTTCCCGGTCTCGACGGCACCGTGCCGCTGGCGCCGACCCCGATCGAGCTGTCGGAAACCCCGGGCGACCTATCGCCGCCCGGCCCCGCTGCTCGGCGAGCACACCGACGAGATCCTGATGAGCATCGGCTATGACGGGGCCGAGATCGCCGCGTTGCGTGCGGCAAAGGTCGTCTGATGAGCAAGGCCTTCGTCAAGGAAAGCGACGACGAGCCGGAGCTGCCCGACGAGGCGCCCGTCATTCCGGCCGGGGTCAAGAACTACATGACCGCCGAAGGGCACCGCCACATGCAGGAGGAGCTGCGCCGCCTGGTGCGCGAGGAGCGCCCGAAAATCGTCGACATCGTCGCCTGGGCGGCCGGCAATGGCGACCGCTCGGAAAACGGCGACTACCTCTACGGCAAGCAGCGGCTGCGCGAGATCGACCGGCGCATCCGCTTTTCTGACGAAGCGGCTGGAGAGCGCCGAAATCGTCGATCCGCGCCGGCAAACGCGGAAGGACCAGGTGTTCTTCGGGGCGAGCGTCACCTATGCCAAGCAGCATGGCACCGAGAAGACGGTGACGATCGTCGGCATCGACGAAGCCGACCTCGAGCGCGGCCAGGTCAGCTGGATCTCGCCGATCGCCCGCGCCCTCCTGAAGGCGCACGAGGGCGACATCGTCGAGCTGCGCACCCCGACCGGGATCGAACAGATCGAGGTGATCGAAATCCGCTACGAGCCGGGCTGAGCGGCGCCTACTTCAGCTGCTCGGCGACCTTGTCGAGCCCGGCCTTGGCGCAGACTTCGTCCTTGTCGCCGCCGGGCGAACCGGACACCCCGACCGCGC
>CAVTGB010000062.1:0-35533 GCA_963734125.1 uncultured Alphaproteobacteria bacterium | reverse complement strand
CCGTGTCGATAGCGGCATCGTCCGGCCAATGGCCGCGGGTATGAACGCTGATCGCCCGCCGCATCCAAATTGCCTGCTACCGCCGGTCGTGGTCTATCACGTGATCTGCGGGACAAGCCCGGGGATGACGCTTGCTGGGCTGTTTTCATCGTTCAATACAGGAAATAGCGCTGGGCCAAGGGCAATACGTCTGCTGGTTCGCAGGTCAGGCGCACGCCGTCGGCGCGCACCTCGTAGGTTCTGCGGTTGCCTAATTCGCCATCCGGCTCTTGTCGATCTGCGGATGCCGCGCGCCGGCTACCACGCCCGAGCCCCAATCGCTCGGGGACGCCACCGGCAATCGCGATGCTCGGCAGAAAAGTCACGGCGGAGGCCTGGAGCGCGCCGCCGAAGGCGCCGAACATCGGGCGGTAATGCACGGGCTGCGGGGTCGGATCTAGGTTGGGGTCGCCGATCAACGCCGCCGCAGGTGCCCGCCTTCAAGACCAGATCGGGCTTCACCCCGAAGAACGCCGGCGACCACAGCACCAGATCGGCAAGTCGGCCGACCGCGACCGAGCCGATACGCCCGGCGAGGCCGTGCGTCAGCGCCGGGTTGATCGTGGTATTCGGCGATGTAGCGCTGGCGCGGAAGTTGTCGTTGCGCGCGCTATCCTCGGGGAGCGGCCCGCGTTGGCGCTTCATCTTGTCGGCGGTCTGCCAGGTACGGATGATGACTTCGCCGGCCCGGCCCATCGCCTGGCTGTCCGACTACATTATGCCGAAGGCGCCAGATCGTGGAGGATGTCCTCGGCGGCGATCGTCGCGGCGGATGCGCGATTCGGCGAAGGCGGCATCCTCGGGGATGTGCGGGTCCAAGGCGGCATCAGCATGTCCACAGGCTCGTCGATGGTGTTGACCGTGTAAGGCGGGGTCGGGTTGGTCGAAGACGGGAGGACGTTGGGGAGGCCGCATAATTTGATGATGTCGGGGGCGTAACGCCGCGGCGCCTTCGGTGTGGAAGGCGTGGCGGTTGCGGCCCTTGAAGGCGGCGATCGTGTCCTCGACAAAGCCGCTTTCGTTGAGCGTGTCGCTGTGGATCGCGACCACGTCGAGTGTCGGCAACGCCGCAGCAATCCATCGCCGCTGGGTCGTGCCCAATCTCGTGCAATTTGAGGCCGAGGGCGCCGGCTTCGACCATCTCGACGAGCGCGAGGTCCGAGGCGTTGCCCTTGCCGAAAAACCCGAGATCTACCGGGAAGCCCTCGGCCGCCTGCAGCATCCGGCGCAGGTGCCACGGGCCTGGCGTGCAGGTTCCGTGGCGGCAGCCGGCCCGGTGCCGCCGCCCAGCATCGTCGTCACGCCGCTATAGAGCGCCTCCTCGCAAAGCTGCGGGCAGATGATGTGGCTGTTGATGCCGCCGGCCGTGATTATTTTCCCGTTCACCGGCGATCGCCTCGGTGCCCGGGCCGATGACGATGTCGACGCCAGGCTGGATATCGGGGTTGCCGGCCTTGCCGATGCCGCAGATACGCCCGTCGCGGATCCCGATATCGGCCTCGACGATGCCCGATTCATCGAGCATGACCGCGTTGGTGATGACCGTGTCGACCACCCGGAGCGGCTGCGATTGCCCCATGCCGTCGCGGATCACCTTCTCCGCCGCCGAACTTCACTTCCTCGCCATAGACGGTGCGGTCGGCTTCGATCTCGATGATGAGCTCGGTATCGACCCAGGCGCAGCCGGTCGCCGGTGGTCGGCCCGAACATCTGGGGCGTAGGTCCCGCGGGAGATGCGCGTCGCCATTAGGCTAACCCCAATCTCGTCCCCGCGCAAGCGGGGACCCACGGTGGGTCCCCGCTTTCGCGGGGATGACGGGAAGTGGATTGAGTTGTCGCATCACAGCGCGCCGTTGATCCGCCGGCGGAGCGGCGCGCGCCGCCATAAGCCACAAGTCGGCGGCCACCATTCGTGAGTTCTGGCCCGGCTCGAAGCGGGTCGCGGTCCTGCTGGGATGTCGAGGCGGAAGCGGCGCGCCTGCTCGCGGTCGAATTGCAGCGCACCATTCGTCTCGAAGAAACGACAGCGGCGACCCGACCTGGATCGGGGCGTGTTGGCGACGTCAGGTTGACCGTCGGTGGCCGGCATTCAGACGATCTCGCCGGCCGCGGAAGCAGCTCTCCGGGATCGATCGCCGGCGGCGCGCAATGGCAGGTCCGCGGCGTTGTCACCGCCGCTGGCGACCGGCAAATGGCGTTCGGTGGGGCCGTAAACAGCTGGCGTGGCGGCTCAGCTTGGTGTCGGGGTCCTCGATCATCTCGGTCCACTGCGCGATCCAGCCGACCGTGCGCGCGATCGCGAACAGCACCGTGAACATCGAGGTCGGGAAGCCCATCGCCTTGAGGATGATGCCCGAATAGAAATCGACGTTCGGGTAGAGCTTACGGCTGATGAAGTAGTCGTCGTTAAGAGCGATCTTCTCGAGTTCCATCGCCAGGTCGAGGAGCGGGTCGTCCTTGATGCCGAGATCGTTCAGCACGTCGTGGCAGCTCTCGCGCAGCACATGGGCGCGCGGGTCGTAGTTCTTGTAGACCCGGTGACCGAAGCCGAACAGAATCTCGTGGTTATGCTTGTCCTTGACCTGACTAATGAAGTCGGGAATGCCCTTTGACCGCCGATCTTGGCCAGCATCTTCAGCACCGCCTCGTTGGCGCCGCCATGCGCCGGACCCCATAGCGAGGCAATACCCGCCGCGATACAGGCGAACGGGTTGGCGCCCGACGACCCGGCGTTGCGCACGGTCGCGGTCGAGGCGTTCTGCTCGTGGTCGGCGTGGAGGATGAAGATCCGGTCCATCGCCTTGGCCAGCACGGGATTGACCTTGTACTCCTCGCACGGCACCGCGAAGGTCATGTGAAGGAAATTTTCGGCGTAGCCCAGCGAGTTCTTCGGATAGATGAACGGCTGGCCCTGCGCGTATTTGTAGGCCATAGCGCCGATCGTCGGCAGCTTGGCGATCAGCCGGTGCGAGGCGACCATCCGCTGGTACGGATCGTTGATGTCGGTCGAGTTCGTGATAGAAGGCCGAGAGCGCGCCGACCACGCCGCACAGCACCGCCATCGGGTGCGCGTCGCGGCGGAACCCGCGGAAGAAGGTGGCGATCTGCTCGTGCACCATCGTGTGATGGGTGATGTCGGAGACGAATTGCGTCTTCTGGTCGGCGGTCGGCAATTCGCCATTCAGCAGCAAATAAGCGACTTCGAGGAAGTCGCTTTTCGCCGCCAATTCCTGGATCGGGTAGCCCCGATACATGAGCACGCCTTCGTCGCCGTCGATATAGGTGATGCTGGAGCGACAGGCGGCGGTGGCCATAAACCCGGGATCATAGGTGAAATATCCGGTCTTCGCGTAAAGGCTGCGGACGTCAATGACCTTGGGGCCGACCGAACCTTCGAGCACTGGCAGGTCGATCGACTTGCCATTGCTGTTATCGGTCAGCGTCATTGTCCCGCTTTGCGCGCCCACCTTGGGCTTGTTACCGTCCATGGATGCACCTCGATCGCTACGCCCGCGGGCGACTGCCCGAATGTGGCAAGAATAAGCCGCCGCTGGCTGATTATCAAATAGCGCCACGATATTGCAATGCAATATCGCAGTTGCGAGATCATCTCGATTTGAGGCATCCGCGATGCGGCCGAGGGTTTCGTCGCGCCCAGTACTTCCATGACCTCGAAGATGCCGGGCGAGGCGGTCGAGCCGGTCAGCGCCGCGCGCAGCGGTTGAGCTACCGCGCCAAGCTTGAGCCCCTTTCGGCGACGAAATCGCGCAGCTGGGCTTCAAGCGAGGTGGCCCGCCAGTCGCTGGCGGTGAGGCCGCCGCCGAGGTCGCCCAGCAGGTGACGCGCCTCCGGCGTCAGCAGCTTCGCGGCATCGGCGGCCGGCGATATCGGCCGCGATGCGACATAGAACGCAGCCTTGGTCGCGCTGGCGGCCGAACGGCTGGAAGGTGAATTCGCGCGGCCGCTCGGCGAGACCGAGCGGGCGCGCCTGCTGGCGGCGATGCCGGGTCTGAAGCCGCGCGCCAAGACTATCGTCGAACTCGCCGAAAATGCCCGTTTTTATGTCGCACCGAGGCCGATCGTGCCGGCCACTGATGCGGTGAAGGCGCTGAGCGGAGAAGCACGTCAAACTCTCCGCGCCCTCGCTGGCGATCTCACCCAGGTCGAGTGGCAGAGCGTGGCGCTGGAAGCGACGTTGCGCGATTTCGCCGGCGCTCACGGCATCAAGCTCGGCGCCGTGGCGCAGCCGTTGCGCGCTGCCCTGACGGGCTCCCTCGCCTCACCCGGCATCTTCGAGGTGATGGAGGTACTGGGGCGCGAAGAGAGCTTGGCGCGCATCGCCGATGCCGCGAGCGGGGCGTCCGGATAGGCTTATCTTCTCGCATATGCGATATTGCATTGCAAAATCCGAACGGCGTTTGATAATCAGCCTCCAGCGGCTATTCTCGGCAATAGCCAGGACTTGTCTCGCAACAGCCAACCGCCTGCGGGCGTCACATCGAGGTGATCCATGGACGGCAACAACACGAGCGTCGGCGCGGTAAACGGATCGATGACGTTGACCGACAACGCCACCGGCAAATCGTTCGACCTGCCGGTAATCGAGGGATCGATCGGGCCCAAGGTCATCGACGTGCGCAAGCTCTACGCGCAGACCGGATACTTCACCTATGACCCGGGCTTTATGGCGACCGCCGCCTGCCGCTCCAGCATCACCTATATCGACGGCGACGAAGGCGTGCTTCTGTACCGCGGCTACCCGATCGCGGAACTGGCGGCCAAGAGCGACTTCCTCGAAGTCGCTTATTTGCTGCTCAACGGCGAATTGCCGTCAGCGGGCCAGAAAACGCAGTTCGTCTCCGACATCACCCATCACACGATGGTGCACGAGCAGATCGCCACTTTCTTCCGCGGTTTCCGCCGCGACGCGCACCCGATGGCGGTGCTGTGCGGCGTGGTTGGCGCGCTGTCGGCGTTCTATCACGACTCGACCGACATCAATGACCCCTACCAGCGGATGGTCGCCTCGCACCGCCTCATCGCCAAGCTGCCGACGATCGGCGCCATGGCCTACAAGTACGCGCATGGCCAGCCCTTCATGTATCCGAAAAACGCGCTGGGCTACGCCGAGAATTTCCTGCACATGACGTTCGCCGTGCCGTGCGAGGACTACAAGGTCAACCCGGTGCTGGCGAAGGCGATGGACCGGATCTTCATCCTGCACGCCGATCACGAGCAGAACGCCTCGACCGCGACGGTGCGCAACGCCGGGTCGTCGGGCGCCAACCCGTTCGCCTGCATCGCCGCCGGGATCGCCTCGCTGTGGGGGCCGGCGCATGGCGGCGCCAACGAGGCGGTGCTTGAAGATGCTGGCCAAGATCGGCGGCAAATCCGGCATCAAGGATTTCATCAGCCAGGTCAAGGACAAGCACAACCACGAGATCCTGTTCGGCTTCGGCCACCGCGTTTACAAGAATTACGACCCGCGCGCCCATGTCTTGCGCGACAGCTGTCACGACGTGCTCGACGACCTCGGCATCAAGGACGACCCGCTGCTCGACCTGGCGATGGAGTTGGAGAAGATCGCGCTCAACGACGATTACTTCATCAGCCGCAAGCTGTATCCCAACGTCGATTTCTATTCGGGAATTATTTTGAAAGCGATGGGGTTCCCGACCTCGATGTTCACGGTTTTGTTTGCGATCGCGCGCACCGTCGGCTGGATCGCCCAGTGGACCGAGATGCTCGAAGACGCCGACGCCAAGCTGATGCGGCCACGCCAGCTGTTTACCGGCCCCACCGAACGCCATTACGTGCCGGTCGCCGAGCGGCGGTGACAACGCCGCGGACCGTCATTGCGCGCCGCCGGCGATGATCCCCGGAGAGCTGTTTCCCGCGGCCGGCGAGATCGAGCTGAATGCCGGCCACCCGACGGTCACCCTGACGGTCGCCAACACCGGCGACCGGCCGATCCAGGTCGGGTCGCACTATCATTTCTTCGAGACGAATGGTGCGCTGCAATTCGACCGCGAGCAGGCGCGCGGCTTCCGCCTCGACATCCCAGCAGGGACCGCGACCCGCTTCGAGCCGGGCCAGACTCGCGACGTACGACTTGTGGCTTATGGCGGCGCGCGCCGCGTGGTCGGCTTCACCGGCCGGATCAACGGCGCGCTGTGATGCGACAGAACTCAATCCACTTCCCGTCATCCCCGCGAAAGCGGGGACCCAGGGCAAGCGACGAGCGGCTGCCCCTGGGTCCCCGCTTGCGCGGGGACGACGAGGATTGGGGTTAGCCTAATGGCGACGCGCATCTCCCGCGGGACCTACGCCCAGATGTTCGGGCCGACCACCGGCGACCGGCTGCGCCTGGCTGATACCGAGCTCATCATCGAGATCGAAGCCGACCGCACGGTCTATGGCGAGGAAGTGAAGTTCGGCGGCGGCAAGGTGATCCGCGACGGCATGGGGCAATCGCAGCGCTCCCGCGCCGAGGGGGCGGTCGACACGGTCATCACCAACGCGGTCATCCTCGATCAATCGGGCATCATCAAGGCCGATATCGGGATCCGCGACGGGCGTATCTGCGGCATCGGCAAGGCCGGCAACCCCGATATCCAGCCTGGCGTCGACATCGTCATCGGCCCGGGCACCGAGGCGATCGCCGGTGAGGGGAAAATAATCACGGCCGGCGGCATCGACAGCCACATCCATTTCATCTGCCCGCAGCTTTGCGAGGAGGCGCTCTATAGCGGCGTGACGACGATGCTGGGCGGCGGCACCGGGCCGGCTGCCGGGACCGCCGCGACGACCTGCACGCCAGGCCCGTGGCACCTCGCCCGGATGCTGCAGGCGGCCGAGGGCTTGCCGGTCAATCTCGGGTTTTTCGGCAAGGGCAACGCCTCGGAGCCTGCCGCGCTCGTCGAGATGGTCGAAGCCGGCGCCTGCGGCCTCAAATTGCACGAGGATTGGGGCACGACCCCGGCGGCGATCGATTGCTGCCTCGGCGTTGCCGAACAGCTCGACATCCAGGTCGCGATCCACAGCGACACGCTCAACGAAAGCGGCTTTGTCGAGGACACGATCGCCGCCTTCAAGGGCCGCAACATCCACGCCTTCCACACCGAAGGCGCCGGCGGCGGCCACGCCCCCGACATCATCAAATTATGCGGCCTCCCCAACGTCCTCCCGTCTTCGACCAACCCGACCCGGCCTTACACGGTCAACACCATCGACGAGCATCTGGACATGCTGATGGTGTGCCACCATTTGGACCCGCGCATCCCCGAGGATGTCGCCTTCGCCGAATCGCGCATCCGCCGCGAGACGATCGCCGCCGAGGACATCCTCCACGATCTGGGCGCCTTCAGCATGATGTCGTCGGACAGCCAGGCGATGGGCCGGGCCGGCGAAGTCATCATCCGTACCTGGCAGACCGCCGACAAGATGAAGCGCCAACGCGGGCCGCTCCCCGAGGATAGCGCGCGCAACGACAATTTCCGCGCCAAGCGCTACATCGCCAAATACACGATCAACCCGGCGCTGACGCACGGCCTCGCCGAGCATATCGGCTCGGTCGCGGTCGGCCGACTTGCCGATCTGGTGCTGTGGTCGCCGGCGTTCTTCGGGGTGAAGCCCGATCTCGTCTTGAAGGCGGGCACCATTGCGGCGGCGTTGATGGGCGACCCCAACGCCTCGATCCCGACCCCGCAGCCGGTGCATTACCGCCCGATGTTCGGCGCCTTCGGCCGCGCGCTCCAGGCCTCCGCCGTGACTTTTCTGCCGAGCATCGCGATTGCCGGTGGCGTCCCCGAGCGATTGGGGCTCGGGCGCATGATCCTGCCGGCGCGCGGCATCCGCGGAGTCGACAAGAGCCGGATGGTGCACAATTCGGCGACCCCCACGATCGAGGTCGACCCGGAGACCTACGAGGTGCGCGCCGACGGCGTGCACCTGACCTGCGAACCGGCGACCGTATTGCCCTTGGCCCAGCGCTATTTCCTGTATTGAACGATGAAAACAGCCCCCAGCAAGCGTCATCCCCGGGCTTGTCCCGGGGATCCACGTGGATGGCCGGGACGAGCCCGGCCATGACGAAAAGCCGGCGGTAGCAGGCAATTTGGATGCGGCGGGCGATCAGCGTTCATACCCGCGGCCATTGGCCGGACGATGCCGCTATCGACACGGTGACGCTGCCGTTTCTCGATCGCCACCGGCGCCGCATTCGGCTCGTCGCCAATTCGGGGACGCCGTTTTTGCTCGATCTGGCGCGCGCCCAGCATTTGACCGAGGGCGACGGGCTCGAACTCGACAATGGCGGCTATATCCGGGTGCGCTCCGCCAAGGAGCCCGTCGTCGAGATTGCCGCCGACAGCCCGACCGCGCTGTTGCGCATCGCCTGGCACATCGGCAACCGGCATCTGCCGCTGCAGGCCGTGGACGGGCGGCTGCGCATCCGCGCCGATCATGTCATCGCCGCGATGGTCGAGGGGTTGGGCGGCCATATCACCCGGCTCGACGCACCGTTCGACCCGGAAATCGGCGCCTATGCCGGAGCCGCGCCGGGTCACGATCATGACCACTGAGCCGCCCGCCAGCCCCGGCCTCTACCGGCTCCTGGCGTGGCTGTCGCCTAATTTCCCGATTGGCGCGTTCAGCTATTCGCACGGTCTCGAAGCGGCGGTGACCTTCGGGGGCGTGCGCGACCGCGCCAGCCTCGAAGGCTGGATCGCAGCGGTCATCGCCCACGGCAGCGGCCGAACCGACGCAGACATCTTGCGCGACGCCCACCAAGCCGCCGCTGCCGGCGATACGACCGCGCTCGACGCCGCCAACCGCCGCGGCCTCGCCTTCCGGGCCACCGCCGAATTGGCGCTCGAATCGGCCCAGCAGGGCGCCGCCTTCCTCGCCACCTGCCGCGCCGCCTGGCCCGATGCGTTTATTGCCGATTGGTCCGCCGTTGCCGTCTGCCATGCCGTTGTCTTTGGCGCGGTCGCCGCGCGCGCCGGGATCGCGCTTGCCGACGCGCTCACCGGTTACCTGCAGGCCTTCGCCGCCAATCTGGTCTCGGCCGGGCTGCGTCTCGGCGTCATCGGCCAGAGCGACGGCCAGCGCATCCTCGCCGCGCTGGAGCCGGTCGTCACCAATGCGGCATCGGCGGCGCCCGCCCGCGACCCGGCCGATTTCGGCGCCGCGACCTTCGCCCTCGACCTCGCCTCGATGGCGCACGAGACGCAATACACCAGGCTCTTCCGCTCATGACCCGGAACGAACCGCTGCGCATCGGCATCGGCGGCCCGGTCGGCTCCGGCAAGACCGCGCTGATGGACCGGCTGTGCAAGGCGATGCGCGGGCGCTTCGAATTGGTCGCGATCACCAACGACATTTATACCCGCGAAGATGCCGAGTTCCTGACCCGGAGTGGCGCGTTGCCGGCCGAGCGCATCCGCGGCGTCGAGACCGGCGGCTGCCCGCATACCGCGATCCGCGAGGACGCCTCGATCAACCTCGCCGCGGTCGCTGAGATGACGCGGCTCTTCCCCGAGGTCGATATCGTGCTGATCGAATTGGGCGGGGACAATCTGGCGGCGACCTTCTCGCCGGAATTGGCCGATCTGACGATTTACGTGATCGACGTCGCCGCCGGCGACAAGATCCCGCGGAAGGGCGGGCCGGCGATCACCCGCTCCGATCTCCTGATCATCAACAAGATCGATCTGGCGCCGCTCGTCGGGGCGAGCCTCGAGGTGATGGACCGCGACGCCAGGCAGATGCGCGGCGCCCGGCCCTTCCTCTTCACCAATCTCAAATCCGGCGAGGGCGTCGGCCAAGTCGTCGATTTTCTTATCGAACATGGCGGGCTGTGAGGCGGGGTGGCGAAGCGGCGGGCCGATCAGCTGCTGGTCGATCTGGGGCTCGCCGAAACCCGGGCGCGGGCCCAGGCGCTGATCCTGGCGGGCCTGGTATCCGCCGGCGGGCGGCGGATCGACAAGCCGGGCACCGCGCTCGCCCTGGACACCCCGCTCGCGCTCGCTGGCCCTGACCATCCCTGGGTCTCGCGCGGCGGGGTCAAGCTGGAATTCGCGCTTGATCATTTCGGGATCACCGTCACCGGCCTCAACGCGCTCGACATCGGCGCCTCGACCGGCGGCTTTACCGATGTCCTCCTGGCGAAGGGCGCCGCGCGGGTCCACGCCGTCGATGTCGGGCGCGGCCAACTCGCCTGGAAATTGCGCCAGGACCCGCGGGTCATCGTGTACGAGGGGATGAACGCCCGCTATCTGAGCCGCGCCGCGGTTCCCGAGCCGGTTGATCTGATCACCTGCGATGCGAGCTTCATCGGCCTCATGACGCTGTTGCCGGCGCCGCTCGCGCTCGCCGCCGAACGGGCGCTCCTGGTGGCGCTGATCAAGCCGCAATTCGAGGCCGGCCCCAAGGACGTTGGCAAGGGCGGGGTGGTCCGCGACGCGGCGGTGCACCAGGCGGTTTGCCGCCGGATCTCCGAGTGGGTCGGCGCGCAGCCCGAATGGAGCGTCGTCGGCGTCGCCGAAAGCCCGATCCAGGGTCCCGCCGGCAATCGCGAATTCCTGATCTATGCGCGCCGAGGAGACGCGGAGGCGAGGGGGCGATGACGACCGCGGGTCGTGCGTTTCAGGGGTTCCCGCCGGCGGCGCTGCGCTTCTTCGCGGGGTTGCGCCAGCACAACGACCCGATCTGGTTCAAGCCGAGGAAGGCGGTTTACGACACCCAGGTGCTAGCGCCGTTGCGCCACCTGGTCGCCGCGGTCGGGGCGGCGCTCGAGGAGGCCGGGCTGCCGTTGGCCGGCGACCCCGAGCGGGCCATCTTCCGGATCTACCGCGACGTGCGGTTCTCGCCCGACAAGCGGCTTTATAAGACGCACGCAGGGGCGGTGCTGACGCGCTCCGGCGACAAGCGCGACCCCGGTCTTCTCTATATTCATCTGGAGCCGGGCGGGTCGATGGTGGGAGCCGGGTTCTGGCATCCCGCGCCCCCGCTCCTGACCCGTCTGCGCCGCGCCATTCTCGACGACCCCGACCTCTTCCTGGCGGTCGCCGGCCGGCTTGCCGCGGCGGGGCATCCGATCGCCAGCGACGAGCGCCTCAGCCGTCCGCCGCGTGGTTTCGAGGCGGCCAAGGGCTCGCCGGTGGAAGACTATGTCGGCTGGAAGTCGTTCACCGCTCACGCCCCTTTGAGCGACGATCAGATGCAGTCGCCGGAGCTGGTCGGCCGCATTCTCGGCTTTGCCCGCACCGCCTGGCCCCTGCTCGAATGGGGCTGGGCGGCGATCGACGCGGAGGGGCCGGCGCCGCTCGTCATCCGCGCCCCAATGCGGCCATTGCCGAAACCCGATTTCTAGCGCCGTGGCCGATGGGGTCGAGACATCCTCTCATCGCCCGGGTGTGACCCGGGGACCACGTCATATTTGCCCTTGGAGTGACCCTAAAATTGCCGTAATCGTCGATAAATCTGTAGGCGCTAATCCACCAGAGCGCGGCTTCCGAGCGACGGCAGGGGATGTCCGAAACGCAATCGCAGCCTCCCTGGGAATGGTTGGGCGGGGTTCATCGTTTGGGGTAGGGAACGGAACCAATCGTCGCCACTCGCACCGTGCGAGGCGAAATAAGATACGAGGGTAACATGCGCGCTTTACGAGTCGCTTTGTATCTGATCGCCGCGCTTGCAGCGGTGACGGTCGCACCGACCATGCCGTCGGCGCAGATCGGGGTATCGATAACGCTCGCCCCGCCGGCGCTACCGGTTTATGCCCAGCCGGCGATCCCCGGAGCCGGCTACATCTGGACGCCGGGCTATTGGGCTTGGGGTCCGGATGGGTATTATTGGGTGCCGGGCACCTGGGTGCTGCCACCCGCCGTCGGTGTGCTGTGGACGCCCGGTTATTGGGGCTGGAGCAGCGGCGCCTATATTTGGAACGGCGGCTATTGGGGTCCGCATATCGGCTTCTACGGCGGCATCAATTACGGCTTCGGCTATACCGGGATCGGTTATGCCGGCGGCTACTGGAATAACGGCGCGTTCTTCTATAATCGTTCGGTGAACAATATCAGCAACACCAACATCACCAACGTCTACACCAAGAACGTCACCAACAATATAAACAACAGCAAGGTCAGCTTCAACGGACCGGGCGGCGCGACCGCCAAGATGACCGCTGCCGAAGCCGCCGCCGCGCGCCAGCCGCACACGCCACCGACACCGTTGCAGGTGCAGCACCGCGAGGCCGCCGCCAAAGAGCCCACGCTGCGCGCCTCGGTGAACCACGGCGTCCCGCCGGTGGCGGCCACCGCCAAGCCGGGCGTTTTCAGCGGACCTGCGGTCGTGCCGGCGCGCGCCGGGCCGGCCCCGACCCCCGCGGCGACACGGACTGCACCGCCGGTTCGCACCCCGGCCAAGGCTGGGACGGCGGAACCCGCTCGTGCCGCGACGCCGCGTACCACGACACCGCCGCGTCCGGAGACGCCCGCGCATGTCGTGCCGCCGCGCCCGGCAACGCCGGCTCATGTGGCGCCGCCGCGCCCGGCAACGCCGGCTCATGTGGCGCCGGTACGACCGGTAGCGCCGCATCCTGCGGCGGTACGCCCCGCGCCGCCGCGCCCCGCCCCGCATCCTGCGGCACAACGCGCGGCGCCGCATCCCGCAGCAGCCCGGCGTCCGGAACCGAAGTGACCACCCGCGGCCTCAAGTAGTCTCGATCGCGGATTTCGCGAGCCGCGTCAGGCAAACAAAAACGCCCCCGGGAAAACCCGGGGGCGTTTCGCTTGGGGTACTGCCGCTACAGCGGCGGATCAAGCGGCCTTCTGCTCGGTCACCTGCGGGTGGGTCGGCGCGCTGCCGGCGATCTTGATCGTGCGCGGCTTCATCGCTTCGGGAACCTCGCGCACCAGATCGACATGCAAGAGGCCGTTATCCATGCTGGCGCCGGTGACCTTGAGGTGGTCGGCGAGGCTGAAGCGCCGCTCGAAGGCGCGCCGGGCGATGCCCTGGTGCAGGTAGCGGCCGGCATCCTCCTCCTTTTGCGCCTTCGCGGTGACGATCAGCGTGTTCTCGTGCACGGTGATGTCGATCTCGTCCTGCGAGAACCCGGCGACCGCCATCGTCAGGCGGTAGGCGTCTTCGCCGGTCTTCTCGATGTTGTAGGGCGGGTAGGAGAGCGCCGTGCTGTCGACGCGAGTCGCCGTATCGACCAAACGAGCCAGCCGATCGAAGCCGATCGTCGAACGGAACAGCGGAGAGAAATCAAAGCGATCCATGACCATATCCTCCAGTGAGCAACATGGGTTGCGGCCCTGCCTCAAGGGCCCGGGCCATTCTGACGTGCACGGCCCCAACAAGGGCGACCGCACGGATCTCAGATAGGTACGCGGCGGCCCGGTTCAAGGGAGCCGATTAGCACTCGTACCCGAGAGTGCCAATTTTCCTCTTGAACATTCTCACCGCGAATACCAGTTCGTTGGCCGCCGGGCGCCTTTCCGGGCCCGGCCGGGTCGTTTCCCATGTTGCTCACAGGAGGGCGTGGCAATGACTGTCAACCAAACCCGCATTCTGCTGCCGTCAACCGCAAACTCGCGGCGAGAACCACCTCCCTGGCTGCCGCTGCGCGCCGCCAGTGACCGGCCGCCCGGCGAGGTTCTGGCCTTCGCCGCACCGGTCGAGCGCGAACCCGCTCAGACCTTGACCAGGTGGCCGCGTATTTTCCCCGGCCTGTGACCCCTTTTGAACTCGGCGGGCCGCGGCCGCGTCGCTGCCCGCCGCGCGAAGCCGGGTCCTGTGTGTCCTTCACCGATTGTCGTAACCGGAGGATCAGTCATGGCAATGCTGCTACCCGATCCGTTCGACGCACTTGTTCAGTTCCAGCAGGCGCTTGACGCGTTCCGCACCAGCGGTTGGCTTGGCTCAGGCCCGAGCGGCCGCGGGGCCTATCCCTTGCTCGACGTGTTTCGCAAGGGCGACGATATCGTCATCATCACCGAGGTGCCGGGCGTGCGCAAAGAAGACCTGGAGATCCAGGTCAAGGGCAACACGATCCGCATCGCCGGCACCAAATCCGTCCACTATGGCGAGCGGGCGAGCCTGCACCGCCGCGAGCGGATGGCCGGCAACTTCGACCGCGCCATCACCGTGCCGGTCGAGGTCGATGCCGACCGCGTGCGCGCCGAATGCCGCGACGGCATTCTCGCGCTCTACCTGTCGCGCGCCGAGCGCGACAAACCGAAATCGATTGCGGTCAGCTGAGCGGCGCACGCCGCCACCGCACCAGAAGGAGGACCAGATGGCACGATCGCAGGCCTTGGAAGTGCAGGAGAAAAAGGAACTCGTCTCGAAGGAGGAGAAAACCGTTCCCGGCCGCTATTTTGTTCCCAATACCGACATCTACGAAACCGAGGACGCCCTCGTGGTCGTCATGGAGATCCCGGGAGTGGAGAAAAAGGACGTCGATATCAATCTCAAGAGCGACACGCTGCGGGTCGAGGCGCGCGTCGACTACGGCAAGTATGGCGGGCTGGAGTCGCTTTACACCGAGTACAATGTCGGCCACTTCGCCCGCGCCTTCGCGCTTTCCAACAAGCTCGATCAGGCGCAGATCGGTGCCGAATTAGATAACGGCGTGCTGACGCTGACCCTGAAGAAGGCGAAGGAAGCGATGCCGCGCCGCATCGCGATCACCTGACGCAAATGCAGCGATCCGGGCGGTGCGGCTCGCATCGCCCGGGATCCGCTCAACTCAACTCTTGCGCCCGAAGCCCTGGAAACGCCGGTTGAAGCGGGCGAGCTGGCCGCCGGTGTCAAGCAGGCGCTGCTGCCCGCCGGTCCAGGCGGGATGCGATTTCGGGTCGATTTCGAGGCGCAGCGTGTCGCCTTCCTTGCCGTAGGTCGAGCGCGTCTGATAGCTCGTCCCGTCGGTCATCACGACGGTGATCTCGTGATAATCCGGATGAATGCCGTCCTTCATCGCGCAAACCTTCAGGTCAATCCGCAGGCGAGGCCGGTATATAACGGCGCCGCCCCGTCGCCGCAACCGGACTATGCTTCGCCGGCGAGGTAATCGATCGCGGCCTGCACCGCGCCCTTGCCGTGCGGCACGCCGACGAGGTCGAGCGCCATCTCGACCGTGGCGATCGTGCCGAGCACCATCGGCTCGTTCAAATCGCCGAGATGGCCAATGCGAAAGACCCGCCCCTTGAGGCGCTCGAGCCCGCCGCCCAATGACAGGTTGAACTTGTCGAGGCAGATCTGCCGCAGCTTATCGGCGTCGTATCCTTCCGGCAACAGAACGGCGGTGATCGTGTTCGACTGGGCGCCGGGATCGACCGCGTAGATCTCCGGCCCGTCATTCTGCCGCCAGGCCCGGACCGCGCGCCGCGTTGCCTCCGCCAGGCGATGATGGCGCTCGAAGACGTTGTCGAGCCCCTCCTCCTCCAGCATGCGCAGCGCCTCCTGCATCCCGTAGAAGAAATGCACCGGCGCGGTCCCGTTCCAATAGGCTTGCGAGGCCTCGCCCATCAGGCGCTTCCAGTCCCAGTAGACCCGCGGCAATTTGGCCGTCACGGCGGCGGCGAGCGCCTTTTTGCTGACCGTGGTAAAGGCCATGCCGGTCGGCAGCATCAGCCCCTTCTGCGAGCCGGCGACGACGACATCGACGCCCCACTCGTCGGTGCGGAAATCCATCGAGGCGAGCGAGGAGATCGCGTCGACGAGGAAGAGCGCGGGGTGCTTCGCCGCATCCATCGCGCGGCGCAGCGCGGCGACCGGGTTGGCGACCCCGGTCGAGGTTTCGCTGTGCACCAGGAGCACGGCCTTGATCTGATGCTCCTTGTCCTCGCGCAGGCGGGTTTCGAGCCGGGCCGGGTCCGCCGGTCGGCGCCAATCATTGGGAAGGGTCTCGACCTCGAGCCCGAAGACTTCGCCGCGCATCCCCCAGTTCAACGAGAAAAAGCCGCTTTCGACGACGAGGACCTTGTCGCCCGGCGAGAACAGGTTGACGAGCGCCGCCTCCCACGCGCCATGCCCGGTCGCGGCATAGGCCAGGATCGTTTCCCTGGTCTTGAACACGCGCTGGAGCCCGGCGAAGCATTCCTCGGAAATCGCGCGGAATTGCGCCTGGGTGAAGTCGATCGTGCCGCGATTCATCGCCCGCAAAATGCGTTCCGGGATGTTGGTTGGTCCCGGGTTCATGAAGAAATGATAGCCGTGCGCCATAGGTTCACCTGTCGGCCGGAGGCGGCGCAGCATAATCACCCGCGCCGGTAAAACAATCGTTGCGACCCTCGCGCCGTCAGCGCCCGGCGAGGAGCCGGTCGATCAGCCGATCGAGCCGGGGCGAGAGCCGGGCGTAGCCGGCCCCCGTGACGTGCAGGTGGTCGGGCGAGATCGCCGGGTCGAGCCGGCCGGCGGGATCGAGCAGCACGCCGCCCAAATCGGCATAGAGGATCGCGCCGTTGTCTCCGCAGCTCCGGATCAGCTGGTTGACCGCGACGGTGCCGCGGCGAAAGCGGGCATCCGGCCACTCGTCGCGCGGCCACAAGCCGAGGAGCAGGATGCCGGCGTTGGGCACATGCCGGCGCAGATACAGCAGATCGGCGCGGATGCCCTCGGCCACATCCTCGGGCATGCGGCCGGCGCCGACATCGTTGGTGCCGATTAACACAACGACAGCGGCCGGCGGCGGGCCGTCGAGGTTGCCGTGCTGAAGGCGCCACAGGAGGTGCTCGGTGCGGTCGCCGCTGACCCCGGCATTGAGGACGTGCCGCGGCATCATGTTGTGGTGCCACACCTCCTCGTCGAACCGCTCGGTCAGCAAATCGCCGAAAAACAGCACCCGGTAGGGCTGGGTTTTTACCGCTTCGTTGATCTTTTCGAATTCGCCGACCGGCCAGCGCGCGACCCGCGGCTCGGGCGCAGCGATAACGTCCGAAGTAAACGGGCCGCACCGCAACAGCGACTGCGCCTGCGCCTGCGCCTGCGCCGTGATGCTCAGAACCGATGTTATCATCAAGTAAATAAGAACATAGCCTGCGCAGTGAAAACATGGTTTCATGATCGTTATCTTAAAAGATCGCGGATTCTGACGGCCATGAATTCTTCGAATCGTTCGTGTGCCAGGAATCTATTTATATAGCTATTTTGCATTGCATTGCTATGCAGCCGCTGAAGGCACGCGTTCAGGATAGCACCTCCTGTTCGGTTTTCCTTGATACGGCCGTTAGCATGCGCAATTATTCCATTTAAGCTCGCCTTGAATTTATGTACGTCAGGAGGAGATAGCTCAATGATGATGTCGTTGAGAATGTCCCGCCATTCTCTGTCCGTTTGTATCACTGGTACCGGTATGTCTGCTCGGAATTCCCACCAGACGTAAAGCCGACCACCAATCTCTTGCTGCCATCTATCCGCCCAAGGGAATACCGAACCGATATCGATTCGAGTGCCTAACGCCGGCGGGCTCGCGAGAGTTGAGGGTGATTTCATCGAAACAACAACAAATCCGTCATCTAATTGAATCATGACGTGACCCGGTGGGAGAAGGCTTAGGATTTTTATGCTTGCGGCTTGAACTGATACAATCGCCTGTCGAACCAAAAGGCTCAGGGTTTTTAGAGGATTAGAGCTTGCCTCCAAGTGTCGCTCCAGCCATGTACGTGGCATCAAAAGTTCTGATGCAAAACAATTAGCTTCGCTCTCCATTTTCCAATATTCGTCAAACCCACTTTCGTCAAGATCCGTTTCGTCTACGATTGAACCCACGTGCCACGGAATAAGGATATGCCCAAGTTCATGCGCGAGCGTGAACCTGATGCGATTTGCGGGTCTATCAGAATTGATGATAACCCGTGGTCTTTTTCCTGGTACCTTGAGATTGAGACATATTCCATCAACGTCAACCGGGAGTCGGGCTTCCTCCAAATCCGCATAACGTTTTACGAGCTGCGCGACATCTATCGGTGGATGCAATCCAAGACGCGCAGTTAAGCGCGTCGCTAAATTAATTTCCGGGGGAAAAATCAATTCAATTCGCCTTTCGCCATAAGCCATTTTTGAAGGCGGGCGATTTTCGACTGGTCGTTTGATCGTGCCGCGAGCCGCATGTCGCGATAGGCGTGCACAACCGCATCCGTCAACGGTTCATTTTCGTGTCGCGCCTTAATTATATAAGGGAGAGCGTCAGGGACACGCAGCCATAATGAATATTCTTCCTTGGTCATGCCCAGGTAGTCATGAAGTTCACTTCCCGCGGGGGCTTCGTGCCATTGATCAACAAATTCATCGATTTCTTCCAAAAGAACATTTCCTGCAAGGCAGAGGTCGATGAAAGTCGCACTAGACATCGATTTTTCTCCCCGCAACGGCGGGCTTGACCCATGCTCCGGTCACGGGGTCAAGGGCGCCGAGATGCTTTCCTCTGGCGTTGAACACCTCGATTTCCCCGTGCAGCGAATCCCAGGTGTAGAGCCGCTTGCCGCCGTCGCTGCGCCAACGTCGATCGCCCCCAAACGCTCCGAGATATTCGAAATCGTCGAGGATCGACGGTTGGGGTATCGATTTTGCCACAGGCTGGCCAGATTGTGCTGCATGACGCCCAAGTGATTTGTAGTGAAATATGTGTGCCGCTTTCTGTTACGACGCAAGCGGTACCGCGGCTCCGTCGCTCAGTGAATGGTTGCCCCCGCAATCCGGCTGGTCGACACGTGTTTCTCCAACGCGCGGCTCTGTTTATGCTGCGCGAATCGCGCGAAGAGGGAGACCCGCCGATGCCGACGACCGATCCGGCCACCCAGTGGCCGAACTGCCGGGAAGCCGATTTCATCATTAAGGATTATGTGTTCGCCAGCGGCGAAAGGTTGCCGGAGCTGCGGCTGCATTACCGCACGATGGGCGTCGCGCGGCGCGACGGGGCGGGCAAGATCGTCAACGGCGTTCTCCTGTTGCAGGGCAATACCGGGACCGGGGCGAACTGGCTGCGCCCCACCCTCGCCGATGAACTGTTCCATCCGGGGCAGCCGCTCGACGCCCGGCATTATTTCATCATCATGCAGGACGCGATCGGCCGCGGCGGATCGTCGAAGCCGTCGGACGGCCTCAAAGGCCGCTTCCCGCATTACCGCTATCGCGACATGGTCGAATCGGGATACCGACTGATTGCCGAGGGCCTCGGCGTCGCCCATCTGCGGCTCGTCATCGGGAGTTCGATGGGCGGGATGCACGCCTGGATGTGGGCCGAGATGTATCCCGATCTGATGGATGGGGTGATCCCGCTCTCCTGCCAGCCGGTCGAAATCAGCGGCCGCAACTGGCTGTCGCGCCGCGCTGCCGCCGAGGCGATCCGCCATGATCCCGACTGGCAGGGGGGCTTCTACGACACGAACCCGACCCATTACATCTATAGCGCCGCCGGCAATTTCGGCACCGAAAGCCCGACCCGCATCCAGGAGATGGCCCCCAACCTCGCCGCCGCCGATGCGCTCTACGAGCGCCGGCTGGAGGACGCGCGGAAGGGCGACGCCAACAACCAGCTGTGGGCGATCGAGGCGATCCGCGACTACAACCCGGAACCCGACCTCGACAAGATCAAGGCCAAGGTCCTCCTGATCAACGATGCCGAGGATCACGCCAACCCGCCCGAGCTCGGCACCGTCGAGCGGGCGATGAAACGGGTCCGCCACGGACGCTACGTCTTGATCCCGGCCGGCCCCGACACCCACGGCCATTTCAGTCATTACTACGCGAAATTGTGGAAGCCCTACCTCGTCGAATTCATGGCGACGCTCGGGCCCGCGACGGCAGAAGCGGCGAAATGACCGAAATCAGGAGCTTCACGACGAGCGACGGTCTCTCGCTCGTCTACGACATCGACGATTTCACCGATCCGTGGACGCGCCCCGCGACCGTCCTCCTGTTGCACGCGGCGATGGGCAGCGCCCGGCGCTATTTCGGCTGGGTCCCGCATCTGGCCCGTGATTACCGGGTGGTGCGGCTCGATTTGCGTGGCCATGGACGCTCGCAGGTGCCGCCGCCCGACGCGCCCCTCACCCTCGAGCGGCTCGTCCTCGATGTCGCCGAACTCATGGACCATTTGGGCCTTGAGAGCGCGCACATTGTCGGTAATTCGGCGGGCGGCTATCTCGGACAGCAGCTGGCGATGACCGCCCCCGCGCGGGTCCGCAGCCTCGCGCTCTTCGGCTCGACCCCGGGGCTCAGGAACAGCCAGGCGCCGAGCTGGATCCCGCAGATCGCCGCGAAGGGGCTGCGCGGCTTTCTCGCCGAGACGATCCGCGACCGCCTCCCGGCCGATGCCGCCCCCGGCCTGGTGACTTGGTTTCTCGATGAAGCGGCCAAGAACGATCCCGCCTACATCGCCAAATTCGTGGCTCTGATGGCGAGCTACGACTGGAGCGACGCGGTTACTCTGATCGGTTGTCCGACGCTGGTCGTCATTCCCGGCGCCGAGACGGTCGGTTCCGTTGCCAACTACGAGCCGTTCCGCCGGCTGCGCGACGTCGAGTTTCGCGTCTATGACGGCTTGCCGCACAATATCTGCGACGCCGTCCCCGACCGCTGCACCGAGGATGTCCGCGATTTTCTGCGCCGGCGCTTTGGCGATTGAGCCTATGCGGGCAGGAGCAGCCCGGGTTCGTCATTCTTGACGTTGCCGACCGCCTTGCCGATCGGGTAAGTGCGCATCAGTTCGGCCGGATAGGGAACGAGGAGCGCCAAGAGGTCCTTGGGGTTCGCCGCAACTTCGCCGAGCCAGAAGGGCCAAGCTCCCTTCGGCAGGATCACCGGCATGCGGTCATGGATCGGCTGGCATAGTTTGTTGGGCAGGCCGGTGACGATCGTGAAGCTGCGCAGGATGCCGCCGACGGCCGGGTTCTTCCAGCGCTCCCAGAGGCCGGCAAAGGCGAAGACCGCGCCCTCCTGCGGGACGATCGCATAGGGCTGGGTGGCGCCGCCCGCCTTCTGCCATTCGTAGAACCCATCGGCGGGCACGAGGCAGCGGCGCCGCTCGAAGGCGTCGCGAAAGATCTTGTTGGTGGCGACGGTCTCCGAGCGCGCGTTGATGCATTTCGGTCCGAACGAGAGGTCCTTCGCCCACAGCGGCACCAGCCCCCAGCGTAAGAGGTCAAGCGCGCGCTCGCGGGTCTGCGGGTTGTAGCGCACCACCGCGAGGCTGTCGGTCGGCGCGGCGTTGTAGCGCGGCGCCATGTTCGGGACCGGGTTCGCCGTCTCGAACAACACCCGGATGTCGCCGAGCGGCGTTTTCTGGACAAAGCGGCCGCACATCGCCGGGCGGGCCTACCCCTCGAGACCGGGCGGGTGACGCTCGTGCCAGTCGGTGGCCGCCTGATAGGCCCAGCCGATGCGCAACGCCGTCGCCTCGTCATAGGGCCGGCAGATGATCTGCAACGACAGCGGCAATCCGGTTTGGGTAAAGCCGTTTGGCAGCGACAACGCGCACAGCTCCAGGAGGTTGACGAACCGGGTGAAATGCGCCGGCGTTGTGGTCTGATCGACCGATTGAACCGGGATCGCCGCGGTTTGCGTCGTCGGGGTCAATAGCGCATCGATCCCGTCGAGGGCACCCAGAAAGCGGCGCTTCAGGGCGTCGCGCTCGGCGAGCGCGGCGAGATAGTCGCGGGCGCTGATGCCGCGGCCGATCTGGATGCGCGGGCGCACCGCATCGTCGATCGAGAGGCCCGGGTTGTCGACCAGATCGCCGACCAGCTGGTAGGCTTCCGAGCCGATAATCCGCCCGACCATGTCGGTCGCGTCGGCAAAACGGCACGGCAAGGCAACCTCGACAATCTCGGCGCCGAGCCCGGCCAGCCGCTCCAGCGCCGCATCGTAGGCGGCGAGCATCTCGGCGGCGCACCCCTGGCGCTCGGCGGCCGGCATCCGCGCCAATCTCAGGCCGCGCACGCCGCGCCGCATTCCCGTCAGCAGATCATCGGGCGGGGGCGCTGAGAGGGTGCGCGGGTCCAGCGGGTCCCGTCCCACCATGACGCTGTAGAGCAACGCCGCATCCTCTACCGAGCGGGCGAGCGGCCCTGGCGTGTCGAGCGAGGGGGCGAGCGGCAGGATGCCGTAGGTGCTGACCCGCCCGATCGTCGTCTTGAGGCCGGAGAGGCCGCACCACGACGCCGGCAGCCGCACCGAACCGCCGGTGTCGGTGCCGATCGCCCACGGCGCGAACCCGGCCGCGACCGCGACGCCCGAGCCGCTGCTCGACCCGCCCGGGGTGCGCGGGACAGTGAGATCCCACGGGTTCCACGGGGTGCCGAGGTGCTGGTTGGTGCCCCAGCCGCCCATCGCGAACTCGACCGTGTGGGTCTTGCCGAGGACGATCATCCCCTGGGCAATGAGGCGCCGCGCCAGGCTCGCGGTGACCGGCGAGCGGCGGTCGCGCCACGCCATCGAGCCGCCGGTTGTCACCCGCCCTTCGAGGTCGATCAGGTCTTTCAGCGCAATCGCTACGCCGTGCAACGGACCGACCGCGTGCCCCGAGCGGATCGCCTTGTCGGCGGCCTCGGCGGCGAGCCGCGCATCCTCGGCATAAACATCGATGAACGCGTGCAGTTTCTGGTCATGTGTGGCGATGCGCTGGAGCAGCGCCTCGACGACCGCGACCGGCGACAGCCGGCGTGCCGCAATCTCGGCGGCGAGGACATGGGCCGGTAGAAAGCTCGGATCGGTGTTGGTGGCGTGCATGGCCGATCACTTCGGATAGAGGCGGCGGTAGACGCCGGGCGAGCCGACATCGTGCCGCATGAAGGCGCGAACGCGATTGCTCCACGGGTTGCTGTCGCGCGCCTTGGCCCAGGGCGCGCTCTCGGAGACCTGCGCGTTCTCGAACTCGTAGAGGGTCAGGTATTTCGGCTGGCCGTCGATCGCGACAAAGCGGCGCGCGCCGAGACACCCCGGCACCGCCAGATAAGGTGGGATGTAGGCGGTGTTGTACCAGTCGTTGAATTCTTCTTCGACCATCGCCGGGATGTCGATCCGGCCCATCTGCAGGAACGGCGCCGGCCCGGCGGTCTGCTCGATCGGGTCAGTGTGCACGGGCAGGATCTGCCGGTAGCCGTTCATCAGAAAGTTGCGGCCGATCGTGCCGCCGGAATACCGCACCCGCCGCGCCGACGGCCGGAACCTGACGCCATCGAGAAAGGCGGGGCTCTTCAAGACGTCCGGCGCCTCGAGTTCGTAAAGCGCGAGGTATTTGGGGCCGCCCTTCACCGCAACATAGCGCCCGGCGCTCAAAAACCCTGGTACCGCCAGCAGGTGGGCGATGTGCTCCTCGTCATACCAACGGTGGTATTCCGCTTCGAACTCGGGGTCGATATCGGCCCACACCATCAGGAGCCCGGTGCCGCGCGTCTTGGCCATGAGTCACCCCTCCGGGTTGCGCCCCACTTGTCGTCAGAGGCATTTAACACCGTCGGCATGGCCGTGGCGAGCATGGCCCTGGCAAGACGTCGGCGCGCCGGCCTACCTACGCGCCAGCCTGCTAATAGCGTGGCGGCGGTGGAACCGGCGAACCCGAGGGCGGGCCTCCCTGAGCCCCCATGCAATTTGCGTAATACATGTCGTATTGCTGCTGCAGCCCGATCGCGGCGTTCTGCGCGTTGGCTGCGCCGACCCCGGTGCCGAGCACCGCCCCCGAGGCTGCGCCGATCCCGGCGCCGCGGCCGCCGCCGATCCCGGCGCCGAGTGCGGCTCCGAGCCCGGCGCCGAGCAGCGTGCCGCCGACCGTATTGGCGTTGGCCTGGTCGCGCAGCGGCGCGATCTGCGCATCGGCGTATTGCCGGCACCGCATGTCGTTCGACACCGCCGCAGGCGAATTCGGCGGCGGCACCAGTTGCGGCGCCGGGCCGATCGGGCCAACGCATCCGGCCAGCATCAGGGCGCCGGTCAGCACCAATGCCAGCCCCTTCTCATATTGCTTCATCGGGAGAACTCTCCTCGCGATGGCGGGTGTCGATTTATACCGACAGTGCCGCGCCGCGCGAGCGATGCACGCTAAGCCCCGGCGGGCTGGGCCTGTTGCGCGGCCGCGGCAGCGATGAAGCGGCGCAGGTTCGGCAGAATCTGCGGATAATAGGTGGGGGCGGAGACGCGGAACCGGGCGCGCACCGCATCGAGCGGCTGGCTCAACAGGTTCTCCCAATCGGCGCCGATCAGCCAATCGGCCCGCCTGCCCTGGCGGTAGGCTTCGAAGACCGCGCGCATCACGTGCTGGCCGCGCAGCCGGCGAGCGATGCGGAACGCGGCAACGGTGGCGATCAACGCGAAACCCTTTTGCCCGTTCTGCGCATAGGAGAAGGCGGCAACGCACGCCTCGCCCAGCGGATCGCGGCCATACCCGGCGGTGACGTGCAGGAGGTCGTGCATCTCGCGGTTGCGTTCGCGGAACCACCTCAGCTCATCGCCAGAGATGGGCCGCTGGATCTTCGACAGCTCGACCAGCTGTTCGGCGGAGAGGTCTTCGCTGGCCATGAATTCCCAATAGGCGCGCCCGAGCGAGCCCGGCGGCAACGCGGCAAGGCTCGCTCGATCACCGAGGTGGGCCAGAAGACTTGGCCGCTCGGCGAGCATCGCCCGGCCGGTATCGCTCTGGCGAAAGCGAGCGAACTGGCGCAGCGTGGTCTTGCCACGGAGCGCCTCGATCAGCAAAAAGGCTTGCTGGGTGTCCTCGCGGTTGCGGGTCAGCTTGCGGATCGCGCGGAACGCGGTGATCGGATGGAGACGAGTGTCGACGGATTGCGGCATGGCGCTTTTCCTCATCGAAGCCGTCGCGCGAACGTATATATGCTGACAAAGTTGTCAATATAATTTCTTGGCCGATCGGGTGGAAAAGCGTCGCGCGATGAAGGAAGCGGTCAGACGTGTTCGCCGCACCCCGGCGGAAGCCAAACGGCTGATCCTCGAGACGGCACAGACGCTGGTCGCCCGCAACGGCCCGCAGGGCCTCCGGCTGCAGGACATCGCGGCGGAGGCCGGCATCTCGCACCCGTTGATCCTCCATCATTTTGGCAGCCGCGCAGGGCTGATGCGGGCGCTGACCCGAGAGGCCGCGGCCGAACTGAAGGACCGCCTGGTCGCCGCGATGACCCAGCCCGAATACTCGATCGGCGCGCAACTCGATCAGGTATTCGACGCGTTTCGCGGCGGGCTCGCCCAGCGGCTCGCCTGGCTAGCGGTCGAAGATCCCGATGGCGCCCCGGCCAGCACCGCCCTCATTCTGCGCGAGATCGCCGATACCCTGCACGCCCGCCGGGTCGCCGCCGCGGCGCCCGGCAGCACGGTTGCGCGCGAGGATACCGAATGGCTGATCCATCTGGTCGCCACCGCAGCCTTTGGCGACGCCATGTACGGCGACCAATTGCGGCGCAGCGCCGGGATCGCAGCGGGCGAGGAGAGCGGCAGCCGGTTCCGCACCTGGTTCGCCGAACTGATCCGCGAACATGGCGGGCGGCGCTGACGGCAGGCTTGAGGGGGCCGTTGACGCTGGGCACGACGGCGCTAGGATTGTGCCCGCGCACGCTGCCGTTCGGGGGTGCCGGGCCTGCGCTGTTTTCATGTCGCCGAACCTTGTCAGAGCCTGCCCCGAAGCTGTTGAGGGAATCAGAGGGCCCGGTATCGCATTACGGCGCAGCCCGATGAGCACCCCCATCAGGTCGACGCGGTACCCTGCGGCGTCGCGGTGTTGCGCGCGATGACAATTTTTCGGTCGGCGCGGGAGAAGGAGAGGGAGAAGGCTGGGCGGCGCCGTCCGCATTGCGCCGTTCATCGAGCCAGGTGTCTGGACCCGGAGCAAGAAGCCATTCACCCTGGTGTCGCGAACTTCGAATGGCCTCGCGGCAGGCTGCATAGACTTGACCAGCGCCGCACCGATGATCGCCCGCATCCCCGGACCCGTCCCCGTGATAAGTGCAATGTAAGTACACAGGCAGTGCACCGGGATGAACAATGCCAAACAAGTGCGACGGGCACCGATCCGAAAGACCTCATTGGCACATCGGGTTAATGGACACTATCGCTCACCGACATTCGGTGAAATTCAGGCCGTCAACGCGCTCCAAAGGCAGAGGTCGCACGTTCGAAATCGTGTCGGGTCCGCCATTAATCATGCCCGACGGCCTCGCGGGACGGATAGGCCGGTTGGTCCGGCGCCGCAGGGTCGAGGCTCGCGATGGAGCGGCCGTGCGTTTCCGGCAGCACCAGCAGCATGACGGCCATCAGGGCATGGGCCAGCGTCGAGAATAGCGCGATCGCCGTGCCGAGCGGCATCACCGCAGTCGCAAACCCGATCGCGGTCATGAACACCGAGCCGATCGCCCGCCCGGCATTGTAGCAGAAGCCCTGGCCGGTGCCGCGAATGTCGGTCGGGTAGAGCTCGGTCATGAACGGGCCCATCGGCGCGAATTTCATCAGAATCGCGGCGTTGAGCGGGATGCCGAGGAGGAGGAGGCCGGTGTCGCCGACCGGCACGTAGAGGTAGACGAAGACCATGACGATCGAGGCGATGGCGGAGATCATGAACGTCCATTTGCGCCCGATCGCGTCGGCCAGATAGGCGCCGAGCAGAAACCCGATCAGCGCCCCGCTCGCCTGCACCGCGACGAAGAGCCCGGTGTTGGACGCCGACAGATGGCGCACCGTTCGCAGATAGGTCGGCATCCAGAAATTGACCGCCCAGACGCCGCCCTGCGCCCCCATGACCATCAGCGACACTTTTATCGTCAGCCACAGATACTCCCCGCGAAACGCCGACAAGAGGTGTGCGATACCGGGTCGCGCGCCGTCGTCGCGCCGGCCTTCGAACGCTTCCGATTCCGGGATGCTGCGGCGGATCCATAAGACGAGCAGGCCGGGCAGGATGCCGACCGCGAACAGCGCGCGCCAGGCGATTGCCTCTGGCAGAATGGCGTATAGCCCGGCATAGACAAGGGCCGCCAGCCCAGGGCCGACCGCCGCGCCCGTTTGCACGAACCCGACGCCGCGGCCGCGATACTTGTCGCGGATGACCTCGCCCATCAATACCGCGCCCGTTGCCCACTCGCCGCCGAACCCGAGCCCGTGCAAGCCGCGCAGAATGAAGAGCTGCGTGTAGTCCTGCGCGAAGGCGCACAGGAAGGTGAAGATCGAATACCACAGGATCGCCACCTGCAGCACGCGCACGCGGCCATACCGGTCGGCGAGCGCGCCGGCAAACCAGCCGCCGAACGACGAGGTGACGACGGTGACCGTGCCGATCGTGCCGGCAGCGCCGGTCGACATGCCCCACACCGCAATGACCGTGGGGACGACATAGCTGTAGAGCTGCTGGTCGAACCCGTCCAAGGTCCAACCGCCCCAGCAGGCGAGCATGGTCCGGCGTTCCCGCGAGTTCAGATCGCGCAGCCAGGCCACCATCGCGTTTCCCCTTTGCCGCTCTGTAGATTTGTCGGCGGTCTGATCCTAGCCGGCCCGGCAGACCGCCGCATCCCCGATCCGTTTCACCAATCCGCATGCCCGATCTGCATTCCTGAACCGCATCCCTGGGGTCTCTGGACACGAACCCTCTGGGACAGCCAAACTCGCCTCGCACGCACAAAGGAGCGTCCCGATGGCGATCATCGATTCTCAGGTCCACGTCTATGAGGCGAACACGCCGAAACGGCCTTGGCACAGCGTGCCGAACTGGCCCCCTCACGTCACTGGCGACGAGATGGTGGCGGCGATGGACAAACTCGACATCGACGGCGCGATCTTCATCTCCGCCTTTTCGATGTATCAGTATGACGCCAGCTACGCGGTCGAGGTGCAACGGGCCCATCCCGGCCGGTTCGCCCTCGTCAAGCCGGTCGACCCCGATAATCCGGCGGTGGCCGATGTCATCGCCGAGTGGAAGAAGATCCCGGGCACGGTCGGCGTCCGCATCATGCTGACGAAGGAGGCGAACCGCGCGCCGGACGACCCGGGCCTCGACCGCATCTGCCGCGCGGCGGTTCGTCACGATTTTCCGGTCAACGTGCTGTTCTGGGGCAATGTGGATGCCGGCGCGGCACTGATCGACCGCCACCCCGACACCCGCTTCATCATCGACCATCTCGGCATCCTGCAGCCGCGCGAGCCGCCCGCCCCGCCGCAGCCGTGGGCTGACCTGCCGAAGGTGCTGGACCTCGCCAGGCGCAAGAACGCGGTAATCAAGGTGAGCGGCGCCTGCACGCTGTCGCGGGAGCCCTATCCGTTCCCCGACATCTGGGACCCGCTCGCCCGCGTGTTCGATGCCTGGGGGTTCGAGCGCTGCCTGTGGGGTACCGACTGGACACGCGCGTTCGCCGTCGTCAACTATGAACAGGCCGTCGAACCCTTCCGCCTGACCGATCGCCTGAGCGACAGTGAACGGGCGATGCTGATGGGCGGCGCCACCGCGAAGGCCTATGGCTGGTCGCCGAGTTAGGTCCGGAGCCATTATTGTGAGAGGGCCAATGCCCGCCGCTTGCGGGCAGCTGGAAACCCTCCCCCTGGATGGAGGAGGGAGAAGAGAGCACTCGCGGAGTGACGCGGGGGCGGAGACGAAGGGAGGCGGATGATGGCGGCGAACTACAGTCTATGTCTTGGGACGGCCGGTTGGGGCGTCTGGCACAGCCCGGATGCCGGACAGTCGTGGACGCGGCATCGCGCCCCGTTCCCGCTCAATAGCCGCATTCAGGCGCTCGTCGCCCATCCGACGCGGGCTCATACCGTCTTCGCCGGTGGCGATACGGGCTTGTTCGTGAGCGATGACGGAGGGGCACGGTGGGAGCGCGTCGGTGCCGACGGAGCGCTGCCAACGATCTGGTCACTGGCCATCGATCCGGTCGACCCCGACATTCTCTTCGCGGGCACGCGCCCGTCCGGGGTCTACCGTTCGCGAGACGGGGGACGGCAGTGGGAGGCTCTCGCAATCGGCGCCGCGCGGGAGTGCTCGATCGGCGAAGCCTTCGTCACCAGCCTCGTCGTCGACCGGGACGATCATCGGATTGTTTGGGCAGGGGTGGAAATCGACGGCGTCTTTCGCAGCATGGACGGCGGGGACACTTGGACGCACCTTAAGACAGGCTTGTACGACCCGGACATTCACGCCGTAACGGTCGCGGCGACCGAGCCCAAGCGCCTCTATGCCAGCACGGCGCGCGAGGTGTTCACCAGCAGCAACCTGGGCGACACCTGGCAGCCCTTGGAAATCGGGGAGAAATGGCCGCTGCCCTATGCCCGCGGCATGGTGGTCAAGGCCGATGATCCGGGCATCTTGTTCGCCGGGTGTGGCGAGACGACGACCGGTGAAAAAGGCCACGTGCTCCGCACCACCGACTTCGGGGAGAGTTGGGAGATCCTGCCCCTTCCGACCCAGCCCAATGCCACCGTGTGGGGCCTTGCGACGCATCCCGCCAACGCCGACCGCATTGTCGCGTTCAGCCTGTTCGGCGAAGTATATGTCACCGAGGATGCCGGCGCCTCCTGGCGCAAGATCGCGCGCGAGTTCGGCGAGATCAGGGCCGCGGCCTGGGTGCCTAACTGATCTTTTTCAGCGTCGGAGCGCACTCTCCCCATGACCCCATCGGACGCCGCGTGGCAACAATTGATCTCCACGGTGCAGGCGTCCGGCCGCAAGGCTGCGCTCGCGATCACCGGGGGCGGCAGCGGCGCGATCGGCGAGTTGCTGCGCGTTCCCGGCGGCTCTCGGCTCTTGATCGAGGCTCAAATTCCCTACGACATGGCGGCGCTTGCGGCGTTTCTCGGCTTTGCACCGGAGCAGGCGTGCAGTTCCGACACCGCCATTGCGATGGCGCAAACCGCCCGGGCACGCGCAGCCAGGCTGGCGCCGGCGGGCACCGACCTCGTCGGTCTCGGCGCGACGGCGGCACTGGTAAGCGATCGTCCGCGCCGAGGCGAGCATCGATTTCACATCGCCTTCGCCAACGCCGCCGGCATCGCGCACTGCACCTGCGTCTTGGCCAAGGGCCGGCGCGACCGAGCGGCCGAAGAAGACCTCGTGTCGCGCGCGATCGTCCTGTGGCTGGCGCGTGCGTGCGGGGTCGCTGCAGCCTCGCCGCCCAGCCTCCTCGATGCGGACGAACATTATGCAGAGACGGCGGTCGCGGCCGTCCATGCGATCGATCAGCTCCTGGTGGGCGAACTCGATCGCGTCACCGTCCAGCCCGATGGCCAAATGATGCTGTCGGCGCCGCAGCCCTTTGTGCTGTTCCCCGGTTCCTTCAACCCGATGCACGAGGGGCACGTATTGCTGGCGCGGGTCGCCGAAGAATTGAGGCAGCAGCCCTTGGCATTCGAAATCTCTGTCACCAACGTCGATAAGCCGCCCCTGCCGGGCGAGACGGTGCGGCACCGGCTCGCGCAGTTCGCCTGGAAGTCGACGGTCGAACTGACGCGGGCGCCCACCTTCGTCGAAAAGTCGCGCCTGTTCCCGGGGACGACGTTCGTGGTCGGCGCGGATACGGCCGAGCGGCTGTTTGGGCCGCAGTATTACGGCAATGACGAAGCGCGAATGCAGCTGGCGCTCGAGGAGATCGCTAATTCCGGGGCAAGCTTCCTGGTGGCGGTGCGCATCGGCGCGGCGGGGCGCATACGTGCGCTCAACGATATCCCGGTGCCGCGGCGCTATGCCGATCTCTTTACCGAAATCCCCGAGCACCGTTTCCGCGTCGACACCTCATCATCCGATATTCGCGCCCGCGGATCTATCGCTGGTACTGCTCAACGCGCATGATGAACGGTCGTACCGAGTTGATCGCCCATCTCGGCTACCCGACCGAGACCTTTACCGCACCGATGATCTACAATCCGTGGTTCGCATCGCGCGGCGTCAATGCCGTCGTCGTGCCGATGGGCGTCAAAGCCGGAGATTACGCGGCGTTTTTGCGCCCGCTGTTTCGCCTGAGCAACATCCGCGGCGCGCTCGTGACGATGCCGCACAAAGTCGCCACGGTGGCTCTGCTCGACGCGGCCTCTCTCGCGGTCCAGGTGGCAGGCTCGTGCAATGCCATCCTTCGCCGTCCGGACGGCTCGCTTTATGGCGACCTGTTCGACGGCATCGGGTTTGTGCGCGGGGCAAAGCGACAGGGTTTCGACTTTACCGACGCGGATTGTCTGATCGTCGGGACCGGCGGGGTCGGCGCGGCGATCGCCGCCGCAATTGCCGCAGAGGGGCCGGGGTCGATCGCGCTGTTCGATATCAACTCCGCGGCGGCCGACGGCCTCGCGGCCCGCCTGCGCAAGCACTTCCCGAGCGTGCCCGTCGCTCTGCGGGACAACGACCCGGCCGGGCACCGGCTGGTGGTAAACGCGACGCCGCTCGGCATGTCGGCCAGCGACCCGCTGCCGTTCGACCCGACGCGCCTTCAAAACGACGCCTTCGTCGGAGACGTGGTGTTGACCGCGGAGCTGTCGCCCTTGCTCAAGGCTGTGGCGCAACGCGGGCATCGCTATCAGGTCGGGACCGACATGCTGTTCGAGCAGATACCGGCATATCTTGAATTCTTCGGCTACGGCGCAGCAACTCCTGAAGAGCTGCGCGCGGTCTCGCAAATTTCATACTGAGACTGCCTCGAACTTCCAGCCCCGTCATCGGCGCGCCAGCTCGAGCACGATGCGCGCGGCGGCGGCGGCAATGCGGGTGACGGCGCCGAGATCGACAGCCTCGGGCAAACGGTCCTGCGGTAGGTGAAACAGCCGATTGGTACCGACCAGGGTCAGATAGCGCCCGGCCTTCTTGTGGATGTCGCGGGTCTCGCCGCTCGGCACCAACGTCGTCGGCGCCATCGGTGGGACTGGCCGGCGCGCGCCAGTTCGAGCGGCGGCGAGATGGCGCAGGTCGTCGTTCGGCGAGACCAGCGACAATGCGCCGCCGGCGGCCCCGATATTGGCGCCGTAATGCACCCAGCTCGCGCGCTCTTCCCAACCGGGGCGGCGCGCGACGAAATCGTCGAGCCCCAGATGCCCGAGCTCATGCCCGCTATTGGCGGTGAAGATCACCGGCCGAGCCGGCTGCTGCGGCGAGAGCGCGCGTAGGCTCTCGAGCCAGCAGACGATGCCGCCGCCGCGCTCCGCGGTCGATTGCCACCACGAGCTGCGCGGCGTCATGACGACGAGCGGCGGCTCGGCGCCGCTCGCCCCGTCGAGTGCGATCACGACATTGCTGGCCTCGAGCGCGGGCGCGGCGGCTATGGGCGACGAGCCGGGCCGGGACGCCTCGCGCCGCCGCTTGCCTGCACCGCCGCGCGGGCCTCGCTCGTCACGTGGATGGTCGGGACGCCATAGGGCTCGCGGAACTGCTCGGCGTTGAGGAGCCCCATGCCGGGGCTCTCGCCGGCTGCACAGGATTACAAACCCGCGATGGTCGCCGGGGCGGCGCAGCCGCTCGAATTCGCCGCTATAGACCGCGCGCGGCGACAGCTCGGCGACAGCGATATCGGCATCGCCGCCGACCAGCCCGAGCCGCCCGGTGACGCCGGCCCTATCGGTCGACGGCGCGTCAAAGACCGGGACCGCTTCGATCCGCTCATTGCCGATTTCGAGAAAGGCCGCGACCGGGATCGAGGCGGTCGAGCGCGAATTCCTCGATCGACACCGCGGCGCCGAGCGCCGCCGCCTCGCTGCGCCAGCCAGTCGGCGCCGGCCGCGTCGCCGGCGGTCGCGGTGCGATGGACGCCCTGCGCATCCCACGCGGCCAGCCAGCGCGCCGCACGGCGTGCGGCGTCGTCGAAGAATGCGGTTGCGTCGTTGGCCATCGCGCGCAGCATAGCGCGGCTGGCAATCTGAAGGGAGGAAGAGATGCCGGAACCGTTGAAGCGAAGCCACATCAAGCGCGAGGCGGCGCAGGCCCGCGGCTATTCGCAGGCGGTGGTGACCGAAGGCGGCCGGACGATCTGGCTCGCCGGGCAGGTCGCGATCGAGGATGCGATCGGGGCGCTCGCTCGCCGCCGATTTCGACGGCCAGGTCCGCGAGGTCTTCGCCCGGCTCGGCCGCACCCTCGCGGAGGCTGGTGCGAGCCTCGCCGACATGGTGACGATGACCGTATTCATCACCGATGCCCGGCTCGGCGACCGCTTCACCCAGTTGCGCTGCGAGATCTTCGGCGACAATTTCCCGGCGAGCGCCTTGATCACGGTCGCAGGCCTGGCGCGGCCGGAACTGCTGGTCGAGGTGCAGGGGGTCGCGGTCGCCCGGTAAATCCTGGGGTCAGCGGGGACGGTCGCCGGCCAGCGTCACCCGGTGCATGACCCGGCGAAAGCCGTGATAGTCGTTGATCGGGTTGTGCTGGGCGCAGCGATTGTCCCAGAACGCGAGCGACCCTTCCTCCCAGCGAAAGCGGCAGGTGAATTCGGGCCTGGTCTGGTGAGCGAAGAGAAAAGCGAGGAGCGGCGCGCTTTCTTCCTCGGTCATGTCCTTGAACCTCGCAGTATGGCCGCCATTGACGTAAAGCGCCTTCCGGCCGGTTTCCGGATGGGTGCGGACGACCGGGTGCTCGGCTTCGTATTCGGTGCGGACATCAGCGCGGGCGCCATCGCGCATGCGGTCCTCGCGCGTCTTGGTGACGTCGGCCTTCGATGAGGAATTGACCGCGACCAGGCCGTCGACCAGTCGCCGCATGCCGGCGGACAGGGCCTCGTAGGCCTGATACATATTGGCAAAGAGGGTGTCGCCGCCGAAGGACGGCACCTCGCGCGCGATCAGCATCGTCCCCATCGGCGGGATTTCGAGATAGCTCGTGTCGCTGTGCCACAGACCGCCGAAATTGACCCGCTCATGCTCGAGCTTGACGACCGGTGTGATCAGCGGAAACCCGTCGATCCCATTGACGAAAGGGTACTCGACCGGCTCGCCGAAGCGCCGGGCGAAGGCGAGGAACCGCGCCGGCGGCAGTTTCTGGTCGCGGAAGAAGATGACGAGGTGATCGAGCCAGGCGCGCCGGATCATGGCGATCGTGTCGTCGTCCACCTCGCCCGCCAGATCGACCCCCGAGATCTCGGCGCCGATCGCCCCGGCAAGGGGACGGATTTGCAGCGAATTCCCATTCATGGCCTCTAGAACCCAGGCTGATTGCGGCCGCTTGCGCAGGCCGGGCCTCCCGAACATACTCCGGCAAAACGCGCGCGTGGAGAATGACCTTGGAAAGCGTCGGGTCGCGCCGCAGCAAGCAAATTCCGGTACGGTTCTGGGGCACTCGCGGCTCGGTGTCGGCACCGCTTGGGCATAGTGCAGTGCGGGCGAAAATCCGCGACGCGCTCATTGCGGCGCGCGGCCGCGATCTCAGCACCGTCGAGGCGATCGACGGCTTTATCGACGATGAACTGCCGTTCTCGGTCAAGGGCACCTTTGGCGGCAACACCAGCTGTATCGAGATCGCGACCGGTGGGGACGAGTACCTGTTGTGTGATCTCGGCACGGGGCTGCGCGAATTCGGCAATCACATTCTCGCCCACCACGGACCCACCGAGCCTCGTTGCTTCAATGTGTTTCTCTCGCACCCGCACTGGGACCACATCGAGGGGTTCCCGTTCTTCGCGCCGGCGTACATCCCCGGCAATCGGATCCGCATTCACGGCTGCCACAAGAATTTGCGCGAGGCTCTATTGGGCCAGCAAGCGGTGCCTTACTTTCCCGTGCCATTCGAGTTTCTCCACGCGGCGGTCGAGTTTGTCGAAATGGAGCCCGGCGTCGAGTATCGGGCCGCCGGGTTTAAGGTCACCGCGTTCCAGCAGTCTCATTCCGGCGACTCCTATGGCTACCGATTTTCGCGCGGCGGCAAATCGATCGTCTACTCGACGGATTGCGAGCACAATGTCCCGATACTGGACGCCTCCTATCCCTTCGTCCAATTCTTCCGGAACGCCGATCTCCTGATCTTCGATGCGATGTACTCGCTGGCCGATGCGGTCACGATCAAGGAGGATTGGGGACATTCCAGCAACATCATTGCCGTCGAGCTGGCGCAATTGGCCCGGGTCCGGCGGCTCGTGCTGTTTCACCACGAGCCCGCCTGCGACGACGCCAGGATCGAGCAGGTACTCGGCGAGACGATCCGCTACGAGGAAATCAGCCGCGACGGGCAGGGGCACAAGGTCGATATTGTCTCGGCCTATGACGGCCTCGAGCTCGCCGTCTGACGCGCGGCCTCAAGGACCCGATTGTTTCAGGAAATCGATCAGCAAGCGGCTGACGGCTTCGGGCTGCTCCTGCTGGACCCAGTGTCCGGCGCCGTCAATCAGGTGGCAACCCAGCATCCGCGTGCATGCGGCTCTCTGCATCCTCTCGAAGCTGCCAGGCCTTTGATAGACGCCCCAGTCGCTCTTTCCGGAGACGAAAAGCGAGGGCACATCGATGGTTCGGCCCGAAAACAGCTGGAGTTCGGAATCGAAGCGACCCGTTGTCCGCGCGCGATACCAGTTGAGGCCGCCCTGAAACCCGTTGCGGTCATAT
>CAVTGB010000061.1:0-36169 GCA_963734125.1 uncultured Alphaproteobacteria bacterium | reverse complement strand
CGCGTACAGCACGGTGGCCATCGCGTCGGCCTCGAAGTGCTGCATCTTCCGGTCGAGCCTGCTCAGCACCTCGGCCGGATCCCGGGTCTCCAGGGCGTAGGCGCGCAGGGCGCTGCGCATCCGGCCCATGATGACCGCGGCGGGCAGGCCGGAGTCGCCGACGTCGCCGATCACCACGCACAGCTCCCCGGTGGGCAGGGTGAACACGTCGTACCAGTCCCCGCCGACCCCGCCGCTGCCCGGGATGTAACGGGCCGCCATCTCCGCCCCCGCCACCACGGGCAACGCGGTCGGCACCAGGCTGCGCTGCAGCGCGACCGCCGCCAGGCGGTCGGCCTGGACGGTCATGGACTGCACGGCCGCGGCGGCCCGGTCCGCGGCGAGCTGGAAAAACTCGACATCATGGGCGGTGAACCGGCGCGGCGTCAGCGAGCCGACGTGCAGCACGCCGATCACCCTGCCGCCCGCCACCATCGGCACGCCGATCATCGAGTGGATGCCCTTGGCCCACAGGATCGGGTTGAGCACGGTGGTGTGGTCGACGTGGTCCAGGATCACCGGCTGGTGCTCGGCGGCGATCCGCCCGGCGAACCCCCGGCCCACCGGGATGCGCACGCCCTGGTTGACTTCCTCCTCCAGCCCCGCGGCCGCGGTGGCGATCAGCTGCCCCGAGGCAAAGTCGAGCAGCAGCACCGCCGCCGTGTCGGCCTGCAAGACGTCCCGGGTCCGCTCCAGCAGCTCGGCGAGCAGCTCGCGATCATCCAGACGCGACAGCGCCGCGTCGGTGATCGACTGGATGGCTGCAGCCGGTCCTCGACGACGGCCGGGTCTAGTTCCGCCGTCACGGATCAGTGATCCCGCAGAAACCTTTCGTCCTTGATCTGCGCTCTGGGCATGACAGGCTCCCTTCGTCCCGACGTTCTTGCCCGGCGCGACCCTGGCAAACCAGTCGATACCCCAGGCCACGCAGCGGCGGACCGCGAACACCGAGAGGGGAGGTCCACCGGTGAGCGACCGAGCGAACGTGGTGTCTGTGCGTGCTGTGTAGAATGCGGCCCATGGTGCGCTCCGCTGGTGGCCAGCACCATGCGCGGGCGCAACGGAACCGATGAATGCCACTTTCTAACGGCTAGAGGGGTGTTGTCTAAGTCCCAACAACCGTCCGGCCAGCCCGGCGCGTCGGATCGGGATCGAAGACACACTTGCTCTGACCATCCCACAACAGTAACGGCCGCTTCCCCGCAACCGCGGGGAGTGGCCCGCTGCGGCAAACCAAAATTCATCGTGTCGTGGCCCCAGCCCGGTTCCCCTCTCTGTCCTGGGGTGACGCACTCGCTCCGCATACTCCGGGGGCGGGGTGGCCTCAGTCCGGCGGCCGCATCCAGACCGAGACGTGGGCTGGCTCCAGGGACCTCTGCACGACACCGGCCAGGTCATCGCGGACCACGTTCCAGGTCGACCGCGTCTTCAGCCGGGCCGCGAACGCGGCAATGGTCCTGGTCAGCGTCGTAGCGGGTCCGGTTGAACCGCCGGTCCACTACCCGCTGCACTCGCCGCCGCACCGGGCTGAACAACGCCGCCGCCGCCAGCGTGGAGGCGGCCACCGCCACCGGCGAGGAAAACGACATCACCCGCGTCGCCAGCAGCACCAGTCCGGCGTACACGCCGACCAGCAGCCCGGTGACGATCGCATAGGCCAGGGTGCGGCTGATGATCCGGTCGATGTCATAGAGCCGGTAGCGCAAGATCCCCACCCCGATGCTCACCGGCAGGGCCGCGAAGCCGAACCAGGCCAGGCCGGCGACCAGATCCAGCAGCGTCGTGCCCGACGAGCCGACGGACACGGCGAGGAACCGCGCAGACCACCGTGACCGCCGCCCCGCCGGCGATCGACTTCAGCTGCTGACGCCGGTCACTGGACGAGCGCTGCCAGCTCAGCACCTGGCGGCCGATAAAGCAGACCGCGAACACGACGAGCACCAGGGTGCTTGGAGACCTGGACGGCGTGGGCCGCCGACCGGGTTGTCAACGGCGGACAGTCCGCCCGTGGCGTCAACGTGGACGGGGCGCCCGGCGAGGGCGCCAGCCGTCGCCACCGCCAGCGCCACCAGTTGTCCCGTGTACACCACCCAGAAAGCGCGCAGGGCCCAGCGCCAGAACCGCGAGGACAGCCTGCCATCGGGGAACAGCAGGACCACCACGATCAGCAGCTCCAGGCCCGGACCCCACAGCTGGTCCAGCACCAGCGCGGCCGGGCCGAGGGGAAGGTGGCGGCCGGACCGGTAGGCCAGCAGGGCGTAGTCCATGCCATCAGTGGCCAGGATCAGCAGGCGGCGATGACCAGGAAGAGCCACCCGATCGGGTTGCGCGGCTGACGCCGGGCGACGACCACCCCGACCCCCGCAGCACGGACGCCGACCACCAGCGCCACGAGCCCACCGAACACCTGGTCGGCCCACATCACCCCCACCCCGACCCGCCCCCATCGAGGGAGCGGGGGTAAAAATAGGGGTGCTGGACGAAAGCCCTCCCCCCTGGATGGGGGAGGGTTTGGGAGGAGGTGAGCGCGGTGCAACTCGAATGCCGCTCTAGTACCGGCGGCGGAGCGCGGCGGCGGCGAACAGGCGCCAGCTTTGCAGCGGATCGGGGAGGCTAAGTTCGGGCGCGAACGGGTTGTAGTCCGCGCGCATCAGCCGGACGAGAAAGCGGTCTGCGACGATCGCCCCCAACATCGCGGCGCGCGCCGATCGGGGAACTTCGCGGCGATATCGCCGCGCCGCTTGCAAATGGCCGCGGGCGGCGGCGGCAATCTCCGCAGCCGGGGCGCGCACGCCGGCGCTGTCGCGCTGTCCCGCGTAATCCGCCGGGTCAAGCCCGGCGCGCGCGGCGATATCGGCGGGGATATAGGAGCGCCCGGCCCGCGCGTAAAACGGCAGCGCCCGCAGGAGGCCGGCCAGCGCATAGCCGATGCCGACCTCGCGGGCAGCCGTGTAGGCGGCGGGAGCGGCGATGCCCAGCGTCTCGAGGACCAGATAGAGGAGAGTGGCGGCGGTGCCCTCGGCATAATCCTCAAGGGCGGTCAGGGTGGCCGGCGGCTCGTCGGCAAGATCGCGCTCGCGCGTGTCGATCAGCCGATCGAAATGCGCGCGGGTCAGCGCACAGGAGGCGATCACCGCGGTGAGCGGCCTCGACCACGTCGTGCGCGCGCGGCGGCCCGCCCTCAAAGGCGGCGGCGACGACTTCGCGCCACCATTGCAGGCGGATCTGGCCGAGCATCGGCTCGGGTCACGGTTTCGCGCACCCGGGCGATCTCATAGTTGAAGGCATAGAGCGCAAAGAGCGCCTCGCGCCGACCCGCGGGAGCGAAGAGGACGGTCTGGTAGCGGTCTCGGTCGTGGCGGCGAACCAGCGCGGCGAGCGGAGACAGGCCCGGCATCGCCCCTCGCCTTGCCTTCAGGTGCGAACTCCCCTTGCGCGTTTCGCGGGTCACACTATCTTGGCCGCCCTTCGCTGATTACCCGGCACTCAACCCGGCGAGAGGACAGCCATGGCTTTCGAACTTCCCCCCCTGCCGTATCCGAAGAATGCGCTCGAGCCGCACACCTCGGCCCAGACGCTCGAATTCCACCACGACAAGCACCATCAGGCCTATGTGACCAATCTCAACAATCTGGTCAAAGACACGCCGATGGCGAGCCAGTCGCTTGAGCAGATCATCGCGGCGACCGCCAAGGACGACTCCAAGGCCGGCATCTTCAATAACGCCGCCCAGGTGTGGAACCATACCTTCTTCTGGAATTGCATGAAGCCCCATGGCGGCGGCAACCCATCGGGCGCCATCGCCCAGGCGATCGACCGCGACCTCGGGGGCCTCGCCAAGTTCAAAGACGATTTCAAGGCGGCCGCAGTCGGCCAGTTCGGCAGCGGCTGGGCCTGGCTCGTTGCCAGCGGCGGCAAGCTCTCGATCACCCGGACGCCCAACGCGGTCAACCCGCTATCCGAGGGCCAGACCGCGCTCCTCACCTGCGATGTTTGGGAGCACGCCTACTACCTCGACTTCCAGAACCGCCGGCCCGATTTCGTCCAGGCGTTCCTCGACCACCTCGTCAACTGGGACTTCGCCGCGCAGAACCTGGCAAAGGCGAAGTAGCCCCACAAACCCCCCGCAGCGTCACGACGACCCCCCTCTCCCCGCCAGCGGGGAGAGGGTCGGGGGGAGGGTCGGGGTGAGGGGCTCCCTCTATAGATGCACGCCGGTGTCGAGCAGCACCGCGGTGTACGCCCGGTAGCTGATGCCGAGGGCCTCGGCCCGGGCGAGGCGCCGAAGTGCGATCTCGCGCGGCGGCGTCTTCCAGGCGCGCGCATGCGCCTTCTTCCAGCAGAAATGCCGCCAGCCCGCGTTCGCGTCGAGCGGCGGCCCGTTATTGTGGCCGATGCCGAACGGCACAAAGCCGATGCTGCCATCCGCGGGCGCCATAATCCTTTCATCAAGGCAAAGCGCGTGCCGCCGCTTACACCGGCGGCAGCAGCGCCGCCGCGACGCGGCGATCTTCGGCCAGGAGCACGTTATAAGTGCGGCACGCGGCGCCGGTTTCCATCGCCTCGATGGCGATGCCGCGCGCCTTGAGCGCGGTGCGCAGCGGCGCTGGGGCCGGAGCCATGCGCCGGCCCACCCCGACCAGCAGGAGTTCAACCCCGCCCTGCTCGAAGACCGGGGCGAGGGCGGCTTCCGTCAGCGCCGCGCCGTCCCAGACGAGCGTCCGGTCGGGAAACACGAGGACCGGGCCGAGATAGACCGTGCCGCTGACGCGAAACCCGCTCGCCCCATAGCGCTCGATGATCTGACGCCCGATTTGGACCAGCGGGGTCAGCTCCATCGCCGGCTTCCCCGCCCGCTTCAGCGCGACGCACGCTCGGCGCCGGTCGCCGTGGTTTCGGCCCCCCGGGCAATGGCGCGCCGGTTCGGCTGGACGTAGTAGAGGAGGGGCGCGGCGATGAACAGCGAGGAATAGGTGCCGATCACGATCCCCCATAGCATCGCGATCGAAAACCCTTTCAACACTTCGCCGCCGAACCCGAGCAGCGACAAGACGGCGAGCGCGACCGTGCTGACCGTCAGGATCGTGCGCGACAGGGTTTCGTTGAGCGCCAGGTTGATCAGGTCGCGAAACGGCATCGTGCGGTATTTGCGCATCGATTCGCGCACGCGGTCGTAGATGACGACCGTGTCGTTGATCGAATACCCGGCCACCGTGAGGATCGCCGCCAAGGTCGTCAGGTTGAATTCGAGCTGGAAGATGGCGAAGAGGCCGACCGTCGTGACGACATCGTGCAATGTGGCAATCGTCGCCCCGACGCCGAACTGCCACTCGAAGCGGAACCAGATGTAGATCAGGATCGCGCCGAGGGCGAGCACGGTCGCGAGCACCCCGTTGCGGACCAGTTCGCTGCCGACGCTCGGGCCGACGACCTCGGTGCGGCGATAGTCGATGCCGGGGCCCAATGCCTCGCGCGCCAGCTGCACCACTTTCATCTGCGCGGCGTCGCCGCCGGGCTGCTGCGGCAGGCGGATCAAGACGTCGTCGGGGCTGCCGAACTGCTGCAGCGAGGCGTTGCCCAGATGCAGCCCGTCGAGCTTTGCCCGCATCGCGCCGAGATCGGCCGGCCCCGTCGTCGTCTTCGCCTCAATCAGGGTGCCGCCGACAAAATCGATGCCGTAATTGAGCCCGACCGTGGCAAACAGCGCGATCGTCACCGCGGTCAGCGTCAGCGAGAAGGCAAAGCCGAACAGGTGCCAGCGCATGAAATCGATTTTCGGCACGTGCCGGATGACAATCAGCGGTCTCATTGCAGCCCTCGGCCCGGAATGAGTCCGGGTAGGTAAATCGATGCGTCGCCCCCGCGAAAGCGGGGGTCCAGGGCGAGCGATGGGCGGCCCCGGCATCCCTGGATTCCCGCTTGCGCGGGAATGACGGAAGAGAGGGTCGTCACAGCGGAATCACCTTTGGTTTGAGGCGCCTGACCCAGGTGACGATCTGCAGCCGTGTGACCAGGATCGCCGAGAAGAGCGAGGTGAGGACGCCGATGCTCAGCGTCACGGCGAACCCCTTCACCGGCCCCGACCCCAGCCAATAGAGGAGGATGCCGGCAACCAACGTCGTCACGTGGCTGTCGAGGATCGTGCCGAAGGCGCGGGTAAAGCCGGCTTCGAGCGCGGACAATACCGTGCGCCCGCCGCGCACCTCCTCGCGGATGCGCTCGTAGATGAGGACATTGGCGTCGACCGCCATGCCCATCGTCAGCGCGATCCCGGCGATGCCAGGCAGCGTCAGCGTCGCTCCCAGCAGCGACAGCGCGCCCAGCATCAGGCTCAGATTGAACATCAGTGCGATGTCGGCGAAGACCCCGAACAGGCCATAAAACAAGAACATGAAGATGACGACGAGGATGACGCCGACGATGCTGGCGAGGGCGCCGGCATGGATCGAATCGGCGCCGAGCTCGGCCCCGACCGTGCGCTCTTCGAGGATCGTGATCGGCGCCGGCAGCGCACCGGCGCGCAGAAGGAGCGCCAGATCGCTCGCCGACTGCACCGTGAAGCTGCCGGAGATGATGCCGCTGCCGCCGAGGATCGGCTCGCGGATGACCGGGGCGCTGATCACCTTGTTGTCGAGGACGATGGCGAAGGGCTTGCCGACATTCTCGCGGGTCGCGTCACCGAAGCGGCGCGCCCCGGCGGCGTCGAACTTGAAGCTGACGACGGGCTCGTTCTGCTGGAAGGTGGCCTCGGCATCGGTCAGCGTGTCGCCGCCGACCATCACCCGTTTTTTGACGACATAGGCTCCCGGACCCGCGCGATTGCCGCGCCCCTCTTCGGCGGCAAGGATCTCGTCGCCCGGCGGCAGGCGGCCGCGCCGTGCCTCATCGACGGTCACGCTGCCATCGACCAGCTGAAAGGTCAGTTTCGCGGTGCGCCCCAACAAGGCCTTGACGTGCTCGGGATTGTCGACCCCGGGAAGCTCGATGAGGATGCGGTCCTGTCCCTGGCGCTCGATCGTCGGCTCCTTGGTGCCGGTCTCGTCGATGCGCCGGCGGATGATCTCGATCGATTGCTCGACCGCCTGGGCCCGGCTGGTTTCGATCGCCAGCGCGTTGAACCGCATCGTGCCCGTACCGTCGGTGGCGATCTCGACGGTCAGCTCGGGGTCGATCTTGGCGAGGATCTGCTGGGCATCATCGATCCGGGCGCCATCGCGAATCGTGAAGACGATCGTGTCGTCTTGGACATCAAGCCCAGTATACCCGATCTTGGCGTCGCGCAGCGCATTGCGCACGCTGTCGACGAGCGTGTTTAGCCGATCGTGCTGGGCCGCGGCGAAATCGACTTCGAGGAGCAGATACGAGCCGCCGCGCAGATCGAGGCCGAGCGCCACCTGCCGGTGCGGAATGTAACGCGGCAAATGCGCCAGCTGCGCCGCGCTGAACAGGTTGGGAATGCTCAAGATCACGCCGAGCGCGCAAATCGCGCAGATCAACAGGACCTTCCAACTCGCGAAATAGAGCATGGTTACTGGTTCCAGAAGGCGTCCGCGGCGGGTTGCGCCGCTAAAAAGCGCTCTGTCGGCGTCACGCCTTGTCGGCCTTGGCGGACTCGCGATCGCGCTCGCGGGCGGCGTCGCGCGCCGCTGCGGGGTCGGGCTTGGCGAGGACGCTGCTGATCGTGCTGCGCAACACCCGGATACGCACGCCCGACGCAATGTCGACCTCGACCTCCTCGGGGCCCACCACCTTCGACACCGTCGCCAGGATGCCGCCGCCGGTCACGATTCGGTCGCCGCGCCGCAGCGCGTCGACCATCGTCTTGTGCTGCTTCTGCTTTTGCTGCTGCGGGCGGATCAAGAGGAAGTAGAACACGACGAAGATCAGCGCGAGCGGCAGGAACTGGATCAGTGCGCTTTGATCCATCAGGCCCGTCATGCCCGTCGATTGGGCATAGGCCGGCGAAATCAGCATCGGCATCGACCTCGAAATGGTGCGCCGCCGGCAGGCGGTATAAGCGGCGCGCGCCATTGGTACGCGATGGTCGGCAAAAGGGCAATCCTCGGACACCTCGCGCGTTTTCGCGTATTGCCGCGGTGTGATAGCGTCCGCGCACTCACCCAACCAATCGAGTCATGACCGAATCCGATCTGCTTCCCCTCCTCCACCGCATCGCCCACGCGCTCGAACGTCTGGCGCCGCCGGGCCCGGCGGCGAATGACGTCGACGCCGCCGACGCCTTTGTCTGGCATGCCGAGCGCGAATGGTTCGAGCCGGTGCCCCATGTCAATCGCGTGCCGCTCGGGCTCCTGCGCGGGATCGACCGGGTGCGCGACATCCTCCTCGAAAACACCGCGCGTTTCGCCGATGGGCTGCCGGCCAACAACGTCCTCCTCTGGGGCGCGCGCGGCACCGGAAAGAGCGCCCTCGTCAAGGCCGCCCATGCCGCGATCAACGAGGCCAAGCCCGAGCGGCGGCCAGGAGCGCTCGCGCTCATCGAGATCCATCGCGAGGACATCCCGAGCCTGCCGCGGCTGTTGGCGCTGGTGCGGGCGAGCCCGCGGCGCTGTCTCCTGTTCTGCGACGATCTGTCGTTCGACCACGACGACACCAGCTATAAGTCGCTGAAGGCGGTGCTCGAGGGCGGGATCGAGGGGCGCCCCGCCAACGTCGTCCTCTACGCGACCTCGAACCGCCGCCACCTGATGGCGCGCGAGATGATCGAGAACGAGCGCTCGACCGCGATCAATCCGGGGGAAGCCGTCGAAGAGAAGGTCTCGCTATCCGACCGGTTCGGCCTGTGGCTCGGCTTTCACCACCAGGATCAGGAGACCTACCTCGCGATCGTCTTCGGCTATGCCGCGCATTACGGCCTCGACCTGCCTGCGGACCAGCTCAAGGCCGAAGCCGGCGAATGGTCGATCACCCGCGGCTCACGCTCGGGCCGCGTCGCCTGGCAGTTCATCCAGGACCTCGCCGGCCGCCTCGGCAAGCCGCTCGCGTAAGTCCCCGTCAGCCGGCGTTCGCGCCTTTTCTGCCACCGGCGGTGGGCGCCGGGGCGAGAAACTCGCGCGGATCGACCGCATGCTTACCGCGGCGCAGTTCGAAATGCAGCTGCGGCTCAGCAACCCCGCCGGTCGAGCCCACCTTGGCGATCTCCTGGCCCCGGCTCACCGTATCGCCGCGCTTGACGAGCAGCGCCTGGCAATGCGCATAGGCGGTGATCCAGCCGCTCGGATGTTTGACCAGGACCAGGTTGCCGTAGCCGCGCAACTCGTTGCCGGCGTAAGCAACGGTGCCGCCATCGACCGCGACCACTGGGGTCCCGGCAGGCGCGGCGATGTTGATCCCGTCATTGTGGCCGCCGCTTGGCGTCGCCCCATAGCCGGCGAGGACATGGCCGCGGACCGGCCACACGAAACGGGCGCCATGCGGCAACGGCGTCGCGGCCAGGATGGCGCCATGCGCTTCCTCGGTGGCGGTCGGCTCCGCTCGCGGTCCGGGCGGCGGCGTCAAAGTGGCCGCACGCGGCGGCGAGGCGGCCGATTTCTCCGGGGCCGGACCGTCGAGCGGGATGATCTCGGGTTGCCCACGGGTTTGCGCGATCGGCGCTGGCGGTGGCGCGGAGGGTGGCGCCGCGGCCGCCATGGGAGCCAAGGGCGGCGGCATCGTTGGTGGCGTTGCCGCCTGCATGATGGGTCGCGCCCCGCCCGGGATCACCAGGTGCTGGCCCGCCACGACCTTGTAGGGCGGTGTCAAATGGTTGGCGGCGATGATCGCCCGCTCGGGCACATGATAGGCATGGGCGATGATGCTGACCGACTGGCCATGCTCAACGACGATGGTTTGGCCGCCGGCGGCGGAAAACGCCCCGCGACCCGGCTCGATTGTGGGTTCCGCGGAAACGGACGGCGCCACGCCCTTGAGTTCGACCGGCGCGGGGTTAGGCGCCCCCCACGCGCAGGCCGCGACGAGCCCCACCAATGCAACCGTCGGCGCGGCGCGGAAGATCCCGCGCCGGCGAAATTTGTAATCCCCCATCTCCCCCTCTTCGCCCGCCCCCGCGGGCAGAAGGCCGCGCTGGCGCAGTTTACCGTCATCCCGGCGAACTCGGGAATCCAGGGCCATGGCACCGCCGCCTACCCTTGGTTTCCGCCGCTCGCGGGAATGCCGAAACCGACTGGGCGGGGTCGAATTGGGCCTATTCGAAAAGCGGCCGCAACGCGGCCAGCACCGGCACGTTGGTCAGGTCGAGGTGGATCGGAGTGATCGAGATCTTGTTGGCGGCGAGCGCGGCGACATCGGTGCCGGGCTCGGCGGCGCCGCCATAATCGCGAACCGGGCCGATCCAGTAATACGGCCGGCCGCGCGGATCGACGCGCTCGGTCAGGTTGTCGGCGATCGCCCGCCGGCCCTGGCTGGTGACCGCGAACCCGACGGCCTCTCCCGGCGGGACGGCGGGAAAGTTGATGTTGTAGAGGGTGCTGTCGGGCCAGGAGCAGGCGCAAGAGGCGACGAATGATTTCGGGCGCGAACGCGTCGCCGGTTTGCCAGGGTACGTCGTTGCGGTCGCGGTATTCCTGGCTCAGCGCCATCGCCGGGATGCCGAGGAGCGTCGCCTCCATCGCCGCCGCGACGGTGCCCGAATAGGTCAAATCCTCGCCGACATTGCTGCCGGCGTTGATCCCCGAGAGGACGAGGTCGGGCGGGCGGTCGCGCAACAGGCGCTTCACCGCGATGAGGACGCAATCGGTCGGGGTGCCGTCGACCGCATAGCGCCGCGGCGCTATCTCGCGAATGCGCAGCGGGTGGCGCGTCGTCAACGAATGGCTGGCGCCGCTCTGTTCCTGCTCCGGCGCCACCACCCATACATCGCCCGACAGATCGCGGGCGATTGCCTCCAGCGCCGCGATCCCGGGCGACGAAATGCCATCGTCGTTGGAGATCAGGATCCGGCAGCGCGCGAGGTCGATCGTGCCCTCAGCCATGAGTCCCGATCACCTCCTGCCCGCCCATATAGGGCCGCAGCGCCTCGGGGATCGCGACGGTGCCGTCGTCGCGCTGAAAGTTCTCGAGGATCGCGATCATCGTGCGCCCGACCGCGAGGGCGGAGCCGTTGAGGGTGTGCACCGGGCGCGTCCCGCTTGGAGCGTGCCGCGCTTCGGACGATAGCGCGCCTTCATACGCCTGCGCCTGAAACGGCGCCGCAATTCGAGCAGCTCGAAATCTCGCGATAGCGACCCTGCCGAGGCAGCCAGACCTCGAGGTCGTAGGTCTTCTGCGCGGCAAACCCCATGTCGCCGGTCGACAACAGCATGACCCGGTAGGCGAAGGCCGAGCCGCTTCAACACCTCTTCGGCGCAGCCGGTCATGCGTTCGTGCTCGGCCGCCGATTGTTCCGGGGTCGTGATCGACACCAGTTCGACCTTGTTGAACTGGTGCATGCGGATCATGCCGCGGGTGTCCTTGCCTGCCGCACCGGCCTCCGAGCGGAAGCACGGGGTCCAGGCGGTGTAGCGCAGCGGCAGGTTGCGTCTCGTCGAGGATCTCGCCGGCGACGAGGTTGGTCAGCGGCATCTCGGCGGTCGGGATCAGCCACATCCCGTCAGTGGTCTGGAACATGTCCTCGGCTGCCTTCGGCAGATTGCCGGTGCCGTAGGCGATTTGCTCGCGCACCAGATAGGGCGGCGATACCTCGGTATAGCCGAACTCACGCGTATGCAGATCGAGCATGAATTGCGCGATCGCCCGTTCGAGCCGAGCGAGCTGCCCTTTCAGCACGACAAAGCGCGACCCCGACAGGCGAGCGGCCCGAGAGAAATCCATCAGCCCGAGCTTTTCGCCGATCGACTTCATGCGGCTAACGGCGCGAAATTGAACTGCGTCGGCTCTCCGACCCGGCGTAGTTCCCGGTTGGCGGTTTCGTCCGGGCCGTCCGGCACCTCCGGCGCCGGCAGATTGGGCAAGGTCTCCAGCAGATCGTCGATTGCATCGCGCAGTCCGCCGGTTCCCTCGGCCTCAATTGCCTTGTCAGCCGCCGCTTGGCGTACCAACGGTTCGATGTCCTCGCCGCGTGCCTTTGCGGCTCCGATCTCGCGGCCGAGACGATTGAGTTGGGCCCTCGCCTCCTGAACCCGAGTTTCGAGGGCGCGCCATTCCTTATCGAGCACCAGAACCTCCTCGGCGCGTGGCGGGAGGCCGCGGCGCGTGAGGCCTCGGTCGAATTCCTCCGGGTTTTCCCGGACCCATCGCAGATCGTGCATTTTGCTAATGCCGACAGTTAAGTTGTCATCCCGGTAAGTTGTCATCCCGGTAAGTTGTCATCCCAAATAATCACTCCACCGGGAATCCGCTACCAGCTACTCCCCCGGAGCGGCGGGGTCGCCGCCGCCGGCGAGCTCGGCTTCTTCTTCGGCCTCGCGCTTGGCGCGCGCCTTCTCGACCATGCGGCAGGCGATGATCGAGACTTCATAGAGGATGATCAGCGGCACGGCGAGGCAGGTCTGGCTGACGATGTCGGGCGGGGTCAGTACGGCGGCGACCGCAAACATGCCGACGATCGCATAGCGCCGCTTGGAGGCGAGCCCGGCGGCGGTGACGAGCCCGACCCGGGCCATCAGGGTCAACAGCACCGGCAGCTGAAAGGCGACCCCGAACGCGAAAAGAAGGGTCATCACCAGGGACAAATACTCGTTGACCTTGGGCTCGGAGACGATCGGCAGCGTGCCGGCGCCGCCCGCGGTCTCGAAGCTGAGAAAGAACCGGAACGCCACCGGGATCACGACGAAATAGGCGAGCGAGGCGCCCATCAGGAACAACACCGGCGTCGCCGCGAGATACGGCAGGAACGCGCGCCGCTCGTTTTTGTAGAGGCCCGGTGCGACGAATTTCCACAATTGGAGGGCAATCACCGGAAAGGACAGGCAGAGCGCTGCCCAGAACGACACCTTGATGTAGGTGAAGAACGCTTCGGTCAGACCGGTGAAGATCATCTTGCGCCCGGGCTCGGCGGCAAGGATCACAAACAGCGGGTGCGCGAGGAAGCGATAGATCGTCTCCTTGAACTGATAGCAGGCGAGAAACGCCACGATGATCGCCGAAAACGACCATATCAGCCGGTTGCGCAGCTCGATCAGGTGGTCGAGCAGCGGCATCCGGCCGGCTTCGAGTTCGTCGTCCTTGTCGTCCTCGGCCATCGGCGACGGCTACGGTTTTCCCGCGGGCTCAGAATCGCGTCCGGGGCCCGGCGCCGGCGCGGCAACCGGTTCCGGCGCGCTTGCCGCTGAAGGCGCCGGTTCCGGCAAGGCGGACTCCGTCGGGGCAGGCAGCGCCGGGGCTTCCGGAGTGACGGCGGGCGTTGAGGTGCCCGGTTCCTCGAAATGATCGGGGAGATCGGGCGGCTTGATGCTGTGCGCGAGTTCGCCGGTTGGATCGACGGTGTTGTGAAACTCCCTTTCGAGGTCGAACTCGGTGACCTTTTTCAGATCCTGGCGGACCTCATCGAGTTCAGCCTCGCGGATCATCTGGTCGATGCTGCTCTGGAACTCGCGCGAGAGCGTGCGCGCCTTGCGCACCCAGAAGCCGGCGACGCGCAAGGCCCGCGGCAGATCCTTCGGGCCGATCACAACGAGCGCGATCATCCCGATCAGCAGCAATTCCGGCCAGCCGATGTCAAACAACATCGGCCGCAGGACCGCGAGAAAACAACATCCAACAACTCCGCAAGGCGCCCGATTTATCTCAGAAAGGCGCAGGCGCGGCAATCGCGGGCGCCCAGCCGGTGGTCAATCGTCGAATTCGCCGGGCTCGGCCTCCTCGGTGACGGGCTGCGCGGCCTCGCCCAGCACCGCCGGGCCGATGTCGAGGAGGCCGGCGGCGCGCAATTCCTCGATCCCGGGCAATTCGGCGATTGTGTCGAGCCCGAAATGCGCGAGAAACGCCGGGGTCGTCACCCAATTCGAGCGGACGGCCGGGGCTGTCGCGCCGGCCGTGCGGCCGCACCCAGCCGAGTTCCATCAGCCGGTCGAGCGTGCCGCGCGCGAGCGCCCCGCCGCGGATCGCCTCGATCTCGGCGCGGGTCGCCGGCTGATGATAGGCGACGATCGCCAAGGTCTCGACCGCCGCGCGCGACAGCCTGCGCGAGACGACGCGCTCGGTCTGGAGCTCGGCGGCGAGATCGGGCGCAGTGCGGAAGGTCCAGCCGCCAGCGAGGCGAACCAGCGTCACCCCGCGCTCGGCATAGTGTTGGCCAAGCTCCCGCAACAGCGCCGGGACATCCGCGGAGTCGCCGAGCCGCCGCGCGAGATCATCCTCGGAGAGCGGATCGGGCGAGGCGAACAGCAGCGCTTCCAACACTCTGAGGTGATGCCGATGCCCGCTCATCCCGCTTCGTCCCGGCGCGCGGCCGGACTGCGCAGATAGATCGGCCCGAAAGGGCGGTCCTGGCGCAGCTCGATCCGCCCCGCGCGGGTCAGCTCCAAGGTTGCGGCAAAGGTCGAGGCGAGGGCCGAGCGGCGGAACACTGCGCCGCGCAACTCCGCCGGCAGAAACGCCGCCAGCTCGCGCCATTCCGGAACCTGCCCGACGAACTTGGCGAGATGCCGCAGCGCCTCGTCAAGCGAATGAAACGCCGGCGGCGCGATCGTCAAGACGCGCGTGTGGGTGCGCCGGTGGCCCTCGCCATAGGCGGACAGGAGGTCATAGAGGCTGACCGCGTAAACCGGCCGGTCGGTGCTCGTCAGCCCCTCCGGCATGCCGCGCATGAACAGGTCGCGGCCGAGCTGCGGACGCGCCATCAGCGCGACGCCGGCGCGCTGCATCGCTTCGAGGAGGCGCAGGCGATGGCGCAGCGCCGCTTCGAGTTCGACCCCACTCGGGCCGTCGTCCGCGGCCGGCGGCTCGGGCAACAGGAGGCGGGACTTGAGGTAGGCCAGCCACGCCGCCATCACCAGATAATCGGCGGCGATCTCGAGGCGCAGCCGGTGCTGCGCGGCGATAAAGGCGAGATACTGGTCGGCGAGCGCGAGGATCGACAGCTTGGCGAGGTCGACTTTCTGCTCGCGGGCGAGGGCCAGCAACAGATCGATCGGGCCTTCGTAGCCGTCGAGATCGAGGACGAGGGCCGGTTCGTCGCCGGGCCCAGGGCGCGGCGGCCCTCCGCGAAATCGATCCGCCGCGCTCATCCAGCTTGTCCCGTCACCGCAGCACCAGTTCGATCAGCGCGTCGGCCGGCACCCCGATCAGCCATCCGAGCAGGTTGAAGTGAAATCCGCTGCGCGAACCCGCGTAGGAGACGATGAAAAGCAGCATCAGGATCAGCATCCCGTACGGCTCGACCCGGGCCAGCGGGCGCGCCAAAAAATTCGGCAGGAGACCGACCGCGACCCGGCCGCCATCGAGCGGCGGGAACGGCAGCATGTTGAAAACGCAGAGGACAGCGTTGAGCTGTATCGAGTGGACGAGGTTTGCCGCCGCCCATTGCGCGCTGCCCGCCGGTATCCAGTCGACCCCGTAGAACAACAAGCGACGAGATGATCGCCAGGAGCACATTCATCCCCGGCCCGGCCAGCGCCACCCACACCATGTCGCGCCGAGGATGATTGAGCCGGCCGAAATTGACCGGCACCGGCTTGGCATACCCGAACAGAAAACCCGACGTGATGAAGAGCAGCGCCGGCAACAACACGGTGCCGAACGGATCGACGTGGCTGAGCGGGTTCAAGGTCATCCGCCCGGCGCGCTTTGCCGTGTCGTCGCCAAACTGGTAGGCGACAAAGCCGTGCGCCGCCTCGTGAAAGGTCACGGCAAAGATCACCGGCAGGACCCAGGTGGTCGCCTGCTGCAGCATCCCGGCCAAGTGCGCGTTCATGCGAGTGACTGATTTTGGTTGGATGCCGGTCCCGCCAACAGTTCAGCAAAGCGCCCTTCCGCCGCGCTGCGGTCGAAATCCTCGCGGCTGCGCCGGCGCAGCGCGTCGCCGCGCGCAATCCGCGCCCGGGCTAACGGCGAAATCGGCCGTGCCGCCTCGACGATTTCGGCCATTTCGGCCATCACCCCATTGCAATGCAAAACCAGATCGCAGCCCGCACCGAGGGCGCGCGCGGGTGCGCTCCGCGAGGCGGCCGTCGAGCGCCCCCATCGAAATGTCGTCCGACACCAGCACCCCGCTCGAACCCGATCTCACCGCGAATTATGGTGTCGACCACCGGGCGCGAAAAGGTCGCCGGCGCGGAACCGTCGATCGCCGCAAAGACGATATGCGCGGTCATCGCCCACGGCATCGCCTCGGGCAGCGCGCGGAACGGCGCGAAATCGCTGTCTGCAGCAGGTCGGCGCGGTCCGCGTCGACCAGCGGGCAGGCGTGGTGGCTGTCGACCCGCGCGCGGCCATGGCCGGGGATGTGCTTGATCACCGGCAGCACACCGCCCGCGAGCAGCCCCTCGCAGAACGCGCGGCCGAGCCGCGCGACCCGCGCCGGCTCGTTGCCGAAGGCGCGGTCGCCGATCACCGGGTCGGCCCCCGCAACCGGCAGGTCGAGCACCGGGGCGCAATCGACGGTGATGCCGACCTCCGCCAGATCGTCGGCGATCAGCCGGGCGCCGAGCCGTGCCGCCTCGGCGGCGAGCGGGTCCGGCAATGCGGCGATCTGCGCCGCCGCCGGATAGGGGCGCCATTGCGGCGGCGCAGTCGGGCAACCCGGCCGCCCTCCTGATCGACCAGCACCGGCGCGTCGTCGCGCCCGACGCGGCGCGCAACTCCCCGACCAGTGCGCGCAGCTGATCGCGCTCCGGCAATTGCGCCGAAACAGGATGAAGCCGAGCGGGTCGGCCGCCGCGAAAAAACGGCGCTCTTCTGCGGTCAGATGCGCGCCGGCGCAGCCGAAGACAAGCGCGCGCGGCTCATCGCGCAACGACGCACCCGAGGTTGCGCCGCTTCAATTCGCCGCACAGCTTTGCCGCCGCCGCCGCATCGCCGAACGAACCGGCCAGCACGCGGTAATAGATGCCTTTGTCGCCGAGATCGGTACGGACCGCAACGGCCGTGAGCCTGCCCAGCAGATCGGGGTTCTCGCGCTTCAGCCGGGCCCAATCCTCGCGGGCGGCCTCCGGGGTGCGCACCGAGTCGAGCTGAAGCTGAACCGGCGATCCCCTGCCCGCCGACGGCTGCGGGGCCAGCGCCGCCTCTTTGACCAGCGCATCCATCGATGGTTTCGGCGCGGGCTTCGCCGCCATCTTGGCGGGCGGTGGCGTTGCCTTCGGCGCTGTCGCGGGCGGGGTTTCCGCGCGCGTGGTTGCCGGTGCCGCGGGTTCGGTTGGCGGCGCCGGCGCGGCGGCCGGCTGCGGCGCGGGCGCCGGGCGCGCCATCGGCTGTTCGGGGGTGGGCAGCAGCTTTTCCACCGGCGGGCCGCCCGGCTGCTCGTTGTAGAGCGAGACGTTCTGATCGGGGATGTTCATGCCGCCCGGCTGGGCCGGCTTGACCTTGGTCGGGCTGTCGTCGGCGCGGATCAGCGGCACCGCCCCGCCCGGCGCGCTCGCCGCCGGGTGACGGGTGCCCTGGACGTAGGCGAAATACAGCCCGCCGGCGAACAGCGCCATCGCGAGCACCGTCAGAACAACCGCCGGCAACCGGCGGTCCGGGCGGGCGAACTCGTCGGTGCGATCTTCGCCGACCAGCTCAGGACCCTCGTCGCGATCGCTATACTCGCTCCACGTCTGCCGCATCGGTTACATCTCCTCCACCGGTTCGACCCCGAAGACGGCCAGCCCCGAGGCGATGACGAGCGCGACCCCGCGCACCAGCGCGAGGCGCGCGCAGGTCAAATCCGGATCGGCCGCGATCAGGAACCGCAGCTCCGCCTCGTCCGTGCCCTTGGTCCACAGAAGGTGGAACTGCGCCGCCACCTCCTGCAGAAAAAACGCGATGCGGTGCGGCTCATGGGCCTCCGCGGCGCTTTCGACGATGCGCGGCCAGCCTCGCCAGCTGCCGAATCAGCGCCAATCTCCGACGGGATCGGAGAGCCGGTCGAGCGGGGCCTGCCGCCAAGCGCCGCGTCGGAAAGATCGCGTCGGGCGGCAATTGCTCCGCCGCGTGCCGCATCACCGAGGCGGCGCGGGCATGGGCGTATTGCACATAGAAGACCGGGTTGTCCTTCGACTGCTCGGTGACCTTGGCGAAGTCGAAGTCGAGCGCCTGGTCGTTCCGCCGGGTCAGCATGATGAAGCGGAACACGTCCTTGCCGACCTCGTCGACGACCTCGCGCAATGTGACGAACGTGCCGGCGCGTTTCGACATGCGCACCGGCTCGCCGTTGTCGAACAAATTGACCAGCTGGCAGAGCTTGACGTCGAGCGCAGCGGCGCCGTCGGTCAGCGCCTTGACCGCAGCCTGCATGCGCTTCACGTAGCCGCCGTGATCGGCCCCCCAGACATCGATCAAATTCGCTGAAGCCGCGGCGGTACTTGTCGCGGTGATAGGCGATGTCGGCGGCGAAATAGGTCCACGACCCGTCCGATTTCTTCAGCGGCCGATCGACATCGTCGCCGAATTGGGTGGCGCGGAACAAGGTCTGCGGGCGCGGCTCCCAATCATCGGGGAGCTTGCCCTTCGGCGGCTCCAGCACGCCGGTATAGATCGAGCCCGCGCTCGGCGAGCGCCTGACCAGTCCTCGATCGCACCGCCCCGGTCGCGACGAGTTCGCGCTCGGAGACGAAAGATCGTCGAAGCCGACGCCGAGCGCGGCCAGATCGTCGCGGATCAGCGCCATCATCTCGCCGACGGCAAACTCGCGGAGCGGCGCCAGCCATTCGGCCTCGGGCCGGTCGAGCCACTTTGCGCCCGTCGCGCTCGGCAAGCGCGCGGCCGGTCGTCGACCAGGTAGTCGCCGGGATAGAAGCCCTCGGGGATCGCGCCGATTCGCTCGCCCAACAGCCTCGCGGTAGCGCAGATGGAGCGAGCGCGCGAGCACATCGACCTGGGCGCCGGCATCGTTGATGTAATACTCGCGGCTGGACCGCGAAGCCGGCCTTGGCCAGCAGCGCCGCCAGCGCGTCGCCGACCACCGCGCCGCGGCCGTGCCCGACATGCATCGGGCCCGGTGGGATTGGCCGAAACGAACTCGACATTGACGCTCTTCGCCGCCACCGATCGTCCGAGTCGCCGTAGGCGGTGCCGGCGCGCAAGATCCGCCCGCAGCTGCGCGTGCCAGACTCGCCGGATCGAGCCGGATGTTGATAAAACCGGGCTTGCGCCGACCCCGACGGTGAAGCCCGGGCCGCGGTAGTCGCCGCTCACGCAGCTCGATGCCCGGACAGTGCCGCGGCGATCCGCTCGGCGAGAACCATCGGGTTCTGTTTGACCGGCACCGGCGAGCACCATCGCCGCGTTGGTCGACAGATCGCCATGCGCGGGGTCGCGCGGCGGCTCGACCGCGACGCGCGCGAAATCGAGCCCCGCCGGCAGCGCGCCTTGCGTCACCAGATCGTCGAGCGCGGCGACAACCAGCCGGCGAAAATCGCCGAAAATATTGCTCATGCGATGTTCGTCATACCGAGGCGTAGGTATCGAACAAGCGGCGATGCTCGTCGAGGGCGAATCGGTCGGTCATCCCGGCCAGGTAATCGGCGACGATCCGCGCGGTCTGGGGCTTCTCGCCGCCGGTCAGCGCGCGCCACTCGCCGGGCAGGCATTCGGGCTCGGCGAGGAACAGCCGGAACAGTTCGCGCACCACCCGGCGCGCCTTTGAACTCATACGGTTAACCCGGTAATGCCGGTACATCCGCTGGTAGAGAAAGCGCTTCAACGCCCGGTCGTGATCGCGCATCTGCGTCGGAAAAGCCGCGACCGGCTCGCGCAGCGCCGTACTTCGTCGACGGACCTACGCCGCTCGCGAGGAGCCGCCTACCGGTCTCTGCCACCAGATCGCGCACCATGCGATCGATCAATCGGCGAATCGACTCGTGGATCAGCCGCAGACTCTTCAAGCCCCGGATAGCGCCCGGCAACCTCGGCGAACACCGGCCCGACGAGCGGCACCTCGGCGAGGTCGGCGACGGCGAACAGCCCGGCCCGCAACCCGTCGTCGATGTCGTGATTGTTGTAGGCGATGTCGTCGGCGAGCGCGGCGATCTGCGCCTCGGGCCCGGCAAAGCTATCGAGCGCGAGCGGGTGGCGCCGGTCATATTCGGCGATCGACGGCGGCACCGGGCGCTCGATGCCGGGGCCTTCGAGGGGGCCGTTGTGCTTGACGGTGCCCTCGAGCGTCTCCCAGGTCAGGTTGAGCCCATCAAACTCGGCGTAGCCGTGTTCGAGGGAGGTCAGGATGCGCAGCGTCTGGTCGTTGTGGGAAAAACCGCCAAACGGCTTCATCTCGGCGTCGAGCGCGGCTTCGCCGGCATGGCCGAACGGGGTGTGGCCGAGGTCGTGCGCGAGAGCCACCGCCTCGGCGAGATCCTCGTCGAGGCCCAGCGCGCGGGCGATGGTGCGGGCGATCTGCGCGACTTCGAGGCTGTGCGTGAGGCGCGTCCGATAATGGTCGCCCTCGTGGTAGACAAAGACCTGGGTCTTGTGCTTCAGCCGGCGAAACCCGGTCGAATGGATGATGCGGTCGCGGTCGCGCTGAAACGGCGAACGCATCTCATGCTCCGGCTCAGGATGGAGCCGGCCGCGGCTTTCTTCCGGATGTGACGCGTAGGGCGCGCGCTTGACCGCCCAAACCATGTCCCGACCCTACGCCCGGCCGGCGCGGGCGTCTACCCGACGCCCGCATGACCGGCTGGAAAACCGCGACCTCATCCAGCGCGACGGGGTGGCGCTTCTTCTCCGCCCCCCGCCGCGCCGCTTTGTTACTTTTTGATGTACGGGTTGTAATTGCTGTTCCGTGGGTCCGTGGGGTCGCCCCAGGCGGCTCGCACCTGGGCCGGGCTCGGAGTTTGGGCATAGAGGTTGTAGCGGCTCTTGTTCGGGTTATCCAAGTCCCAGGCGGCCCTCACCTGGGCCGGGGTCGGGTCATGGATATACGCCGAGTACTGGCTGGTCGGCTCATTGGTCGCCATGGTCCCGACGCTGCCGGCCGGCAGGGCATATTGTTGAGCGGATTGTTGAGCGTAAGCCGATTGCACCATCATCCCACCGGCCATAAGACAACCGGCGATAGCCCACGAGGCGTGCTTCATAGTCGTGTCCTCTCCTGTTCGGTATCGGCGCTTACGCGCCCGTTCCCGCTCGCTTCGCCGCGAGCGGACGCGACATTCTGTCGCGATCGGTCAGGAATGGCAATCCTTTTCGGGGCCGCAATCGTGTAGACGGCGCCGGTGAACCGGATCGCAGATTGTTGGCGTTCGGATGCTGCGCTTCGTGCTCAGCCGCTTACGCCAGCGCGGCGGGGGCCTGCGGTACGGTTGCCCAGAATTCGGGGTCGTGGCCGAAGAAGATCCGCGCGCCCGACTTTTCGAGCGCGGCGAGGCGGTCGAGCGAAGCGTGCATCTGGTCGCGGTCGTGGACGAAATGCGGCAATCGACGCTCGCGCAGGGTGCGGCAGAAATAGCAGCTGTCGGCGGCCAGAACGATGTCGCCGCCAGAGAGGCGCAGCTTCAAAGATTGGTGCCCCGGGGTGTGGCCGGGGGTCGGCAGGCAGAGGACGCTGCCGTCGCCGAACACATCGTGCTCGCCGTCAAGGAGGCGCAATTTGTGGCCGAGATCGAAGTCGCGCGGGTTGAAGCCGCGCCGGGCGGCGATGTCGGGATCCATCCCGGCCTCCCACTCGCGGCGCTGCACCAGCATCGTCGCGTTGGGGATCAGCGCGTTGCCGCCGACATGGTCGAAATGGAAATGCGAATTGATGATGAGGTCGATCCTCGCCGGATCGCGGCCAAGCGCGGCGAGGCGGGCGCTGATCTCCTCGCCCTGGTGGTAATCGAAAGCGAAGAGGCCGGCGACGCGGGCGCCGACCCGGGCCGCCGGATCGTGCTGGCAGTCGGGGTGCATGCCGGTGTCGAAGAGGGCGGTCCCCTTCGGGTGCTCGATCAGGTAGCACGGGATCGGCAGCCGGATGCGGCCCTCCCCGCCCTCCATCAGATGGCCGAGCTCGCCCTCGAGGTGGCCGCCGGTCAGGGCAAAGACCTTGAGGCTCACGAATTGGCTTCCGCGAACATGCGCCGGTGCAGCTCGAAATCGTATGGCCGCTCGAGCAGGGTCTCGGGGTTCCATTCGGTGCGCTCGATGCCGTAGAAATCGCCGCCATAGACATGGATCGCGCCGGTCAAGCGCCCGAGCGGGTTGGTGACCGAATGGATGATTTCGCGCCCCAAGGGCTCGGCGCAGCGCTCGCCCAACGACTTGGCGCCGGCCGCTTCGATCAGCCCGCCGGCCTCGCCCGGCAGCCGGCGCCAGAAGATGTTGTCCTCGCGGCCGGTATAGACGCCGATCACCGCCCACATCCGGTGGTCGTGCGGCATGATCGTCATCTGCTTGCCCCAGACGACGTTAAGGATCGTCAGTTCGGCCGATTTATAGAGCGGGGTGACCCCGGCCTGCTGCGGCTCGCCGAGCGCGGCAAGGATCGTGGCGGGATCCGCGTTGGCGCGCGCCAGCACCTCGCGCGCGGATTTGTGAGACGGATCGGCGGCGATCGCGTCGCGGCAGTCGGCAATGAAGCGGTCGAGATCGAACATCACACTCCTCCTGCTATTCAGCCGCGGCAGCCAGCGCGGCGGCCTCGGAACGGTGGCCTTCCTGGTGGAAAGAATTGGCCCGGTAGAAGTCGAGCACGAGGTCGCGACAGACCGCCCTCGGATAGCGCGCCGGATTATCGGCGCTGACGGACCCTCGATCGTGACTAACGAAGTAGCTTTCTTCCTGATTGGGCCGGGCCGCCTTGTGCACGTTCGAGGCGCCGTGGACCGAGGCGTTGACCGCCAGATAGCCGATGTTGTTGTGGTTGAGGCGCAGCCTCAGCTTGCCAGCGAGCGGGAGCGCATGGAATTGCCGCGAGGCGGCAAAGGCGCGGTCGATCAGCGCCTCGGGTACGCCGTGGTTCAGCGCATAAAAGAACCCGATATTCTCGCGGGCGTGGCGCGTCGCGGCGGCGACGCTCGGCAGCGCGCCCGGCTCACCGCTAAACGCGGGGCCGAAATCGATGACCGGGATCTGCGCGACGGCGGCAGCATCGCGGACGCCGTGTTCCCTGAACAGGTTCATGCTGTGCTCCGGCTCGTGCGGAGCGCACTATAGATCCGGGCGCCGGCACCGTTCCAGCCCGACCCGGCGCGGCACCAGTGACGCTATTCGCGGCCCCGCTAGGAGGCGAGGATCTGCTGATAGGTGCGCAATTTGGCCTGCCGCGCGGCGTCGCGTGCCGCGTCGTGGTCGCGCAAGGCGGCGCAGTCCGCCTCGGTAACGCTCGCGTGGGTGGGTACGACGCAGGCGGTCGGGCAGCGGGTGATGCTGCGCTTCTGCAGAAATTCGGCGACGGCGCTGGCATACTCGGTCTCGGACATGGGGGCTCTCCGGTTGGTTGAGCGCTGGCCCATGTCATAACGCCCGTGTAGTTAACAACGAGTTATGGTAAACTCGATCCCGACGATCGATCCTCGATAGCTCTGGCGGCAGACCCCTTTTACAGATTGTTGTTTGTAATTATTTTATCTAATGAAGAGCAGGAGAGCGCGCAGCGCGAAGGAGTTGGTCGTTTGGTCAACCCGGATATGATGGTTCGGTTCTGGGGTGTGCGGGGCAGCATTGCGTGTCCTGGGCCGGGAACCGCGCGCTACGGCGGCAACACCGCCTGCATCGAGATACGCTGCGGCGAAAAGTTGTTCGTGTTCGACAGCGGCTCGGGCATCCGCCTGCTTGGCGACGCGCTGATGAAGGGCACCCACCCGCGCGATTTTGATTTGTTCTACACCCACACCCACCTCGATCATTGTCACGGCCTGCCGTTTTTCGCGCCGTGTTACGACGCGCGCAACCGCATCCGCGTCTGGGCCGGCCATTTGAAGCCCGATGCCGGCATTGCGGCGGTGCTTGGCAAGATGATGTCGCCGCCCTTGTTTCCGATCCCGATCGACATCTTTAACGCGACTCTCGAATTCAACGATTTCTCCGCCGGCGAAGCGCTGTCGCCGCACCCCGGCATCACCCTCAATACCCGGCCGCTCAACCATCCCAATCGCGCGACCGGCTATCGGCTGGAGTACAACGGCAAGGCGGTCGCCTACATCACCGACACCGAGCACGAGATCGGGAAGCTCGACAGCAACGTGTTGGCGCTCGTCGACCACGCTGAAATCATGATTTACGACTGCACCTATACCGACGAGGAATACCCGGCACACCAGCACTGGGGACACTCGACCTGGCAGGAGGGCGTGCGCCTGGCGAATGCCGCCAAGGTCAAGACGCTGGTCCTGTTCCACCATGATCCCGACCATGACGATACCTTCATGGACCGGGTCGCAGCCGACGCGCAGAAGGCGCGCCCCGGCACGGTCGTCGCGCAAGAGGGCATGGTCCTGCAGGCCTAGGGGGCGGGGCAGCGCGGCCGGAAACCTGGGAGAGGGGCGCTGAGCCTCGCATCCGTAGCGGCGATCCCGTTCCATTATCGCTAATTTATCGAGCATGCCGCGGAGCTGATCATCCGGGTGCGGCGGCCATAAGCACCCCCGTTACGCCCGCTCAGTGATACGGGTCGGCCGCGTCGCGCAGTCCGTCGCCGAGAAAATTGAAGGCGAGCACCGTCAGGATCACCGGAATGACCGGCAGCATCAGCCATGGGTATAGCGCCACGACGCTGATGTTTTGCGCCTCGTTCAGGAGCACCCCCCAGCTGGTGATCGGCGGGCGCAGCCCGAGCCCGAGGAACGACAGCGCCGTCTCGCCGAGGATCATGCCGGGGATGATGAGGGTCGCCGAGGCGATCAGATGGCTCATAAAGCTCGGCAAGAGATGCCGTCCGATGATGCGCGCCGGGCTCGCCCCCATCAGCACCGCCGCGGTGCAGAAATCCTCCTCGCGCAGCGACAACAGCTTGGAACGAACGGCGCGGGCAAGGTGCGTCCACTCGATCATGCCCAAGATCATCGTGATCCCGAAATAAACCAGGATCGGGCTCCAGGTCACCGGCAGCACCGCCGACAGCGCCATCCACAACGGCAGATGCGGGAAGGATTGGACGACCTCGATGAAGCGCTGGATCAGCATGTCGGTCCAGCCGCCGTAATACCCGGCGATACCGCCGATCAGGATGCCGAGGGTAAAGCTGATGGTGACGCCGATAAGGCCGACGGTCAGCGAGATCCGCGCGCCATAAATGATCCGCGACAGCATATCGCGGCCGAGCCGATCGGTCCCCAACAGGAACAGCTGGCCGCCCTGCGCCGGACAGATCAGGTGGAAATCGCCCGGTATGAGGCCCCAGTGATAATACCTGTCGCCACGGCAGAAGAACCGGAGCGGCTGGTGCTTGGCCGGGTCGGGCGTATAGACCCGGCGCAGATTGGTCATGTCGAGGCGGTAGTCGTAGCCGTTGACGAAAGGCCAGGCGGGGCGCCCCTGATCGAGCAAGTGCAGGCGCTGCGGCGGGGCGTAGATGAAGTCGGTATGGCGGCTGTCGAGCGCATAGGGCGCGAGCACCTCACAGAACAGAATGATCACGTAAAAAGAGAGGAGGAGTGCTCCGGATACGACGGCGACCCGATGCCGCCGCAGGCGCCACCACATCAGCTGCAACGGAGGGGCGCGATAGAAGCGCTCCTGCGCCGGGGTCATGGTATCGACGGCATAGGGATCGAACGGCGCCGAGGATACGTAATGCGCCATCCGGCCGCCTGCATCGGCCATCGCGCCGCGCGCCTTCTCCGGCGGCACCTGACCGGCGGTGAGGTCGATTTCGCTCACTGCGAGCGCCCCGCTTGCAGGCGAATCCGCGGATCGAGCATCGCCAGGGCCAGATCCGACAGAAAGACCCCGATCACCGTCAGGAACGCCATGAACATCAGGAAAGAGCCGGCGAGAAACATGTCCTGGCTGCGCAGCGCGTCGAGGAGCATGGGGCCGGTCGTCGGCAGCGACATCACGATCGAGACGACCGCCGCCCCCGATATGACTTGCGGCAGCAGCGAGCCGATATCCGAGATGAATGGATTGAGCGCCAGGCGCAGCGGGTATTTGACGAGGACCTTCAGCGGGTGCAGGCCCTTGGCGCGCGCCGTGACGACGTATTGCTTTTGAAGTTCGTCGAGGAGGTTGGCGCGCAGACGCCGGATCATGCTGGCGGTGCCCGCGGTGCCGATCACGATGACCGGGATCCACAGATGTGCGAAGACCGAAAGCGCCTTCGGCCACGACCACGGCTTGTCGAGATAGACCGGGTCCATCAGCCCGCCCACCGAAATTCCCAGATAGACATGCGCCAGATAAATGAGCACCAGCGCGAAGAGAAAACTGGGCGTGGCGAGCCCGAGAAACCCCACGAACGTCAGCGAATAATCGGTCAGGCTGTATTGGTGCGTCGCGGAGTAGACCCCGATCGGGAAGGCGACAATGTAGGTAAAGAGGATTGTCGTGAACGACACGACAAAGGTCAGCAGCAGCCGATCGCCAACGACCTTGTTGACCGGCAGATCATAGAGGAAGGAAAACCCCATGTCGCCGTGGAGCAGCCCACCGACCCAGTACAGGTACTGCACCCACAACGGCTGGTCGAAGCCATATTGCGCCTTGAGGAAGGCGATCTTGGCAAGATTGGCTTTTTCGCCCTGGCTTTGCAGCTCGGCGATATAGGTCGAGAAATAGTCGCCCGGCGGCAGATTGATGATGATGAATACAAGGATGCTGATGGCGATCAAGGTCGGGATCATGATCAGGATCCGGTTGACGAGATAGCCGAGCATCCGAACTCGCTCTCCTTACCGCCGCCGGCGCCGGGCCGGGGGAAACCTGCGGCCACGCATTATCGGAAATTTTTCGGGCGCGAGGCGATAGCAAATTGCGGACATGCGCATCAACGCGCCGGTTGGCCGGTCAGCTCGGCCGAGGCCGCCGGCGTGGCCGCGCGCTCGAACCAAAACCCGTCTGGCTTGTAGACGCCGAAATGAGCGCCGGGATCCCAGTTGTACATGCCATCAGTCGGCACATTGCGCAGCCGCGCACTGACGACAACCGGCTGCTGGACACCGGCCACCAGCCCGATCGAATAAACCTGGTCGGCCCATATCCGCAGCATCTCGTGCCACGCCCGCGCATGCTCGTCATCGCTCGCCGCACCGAGCCAGGATTTGTAAAGCTCCCTCAACTTGATCGCCTCCGGCAGGTCCGCGGGCTCTCCGGCGGTTCTGTTGGTTTCCACGTATTGGCCCCATTTGGGCCATTCGAGCTGCTGCTGGCTGGTCGGAGCCAATTCCCACGGCGACGAATCCGCGGTGGCAAGTCCGTTCTCGATGCCTTTGTCGAGCGACATCAGCGTCTGACCGGAAAACACCCGACGCCGGAACAGGGTCAGCTGGGAGGGTCTGGAAAACAGCCTGATGCCGATCTGCCGCCACGAATCGCGGATCAGTTCGAGGATATCGGATTTCTCCGTCGACTCGCCGGAATCCTCGACGACGATGTCGGCCGGACGCCCGTCGGGCAAGTGGCGTAGACCGTCGCTGCCGCGCTCGAGACCGATCAGGTCGAGCGTTCGATTGGCTTCGTTGATATCGAAAGACGCCCAGGCGGAGCGATATTCCGGGCGATAGAGTGGGCTTTCCGGCAACACCGTGTTCTGCCCCTCGATCGCCAACCCGAAATAGATCACCTGGTTGATCTCGTGGCGATTGGTGGCGAGCGAGAGCGCGCGACGGAAACGCGCGTCGCGCACCAGCCCGCGCCACACCGGGTCGTCAACGTTGAGATTGGGATAGAGCGCGAGCTGGCTGCCGGGACCGGTTCGCCACAGCAGCACCTTATAGCCATTGGCCGCTTCGCCGGCCTTGAGAAAGGTATAATCGTCGAAGCTCAGATAGCGCGCCTGAAGATCGCTCTCGCCGGCCCCGGTCTTGGCCGCGATGATCCTACTGTTAGCGATGTTGAACACGACCCGGTCAATGTACGGCAGCTGGTGGCCGGCTCCATCGACGCGATAATAATACGGATTCCTTTCAAACACGATACGATCCGCCGGCAGGCTTGTCTTTAATACCCACGGTTCAAGGGACGGCAAATCGGGGTTGTCATTGCGATACATCACGTCCATTTTGCTGTGTAATGCCGCCCAGTTTCGAGCCTTAGCTTTCTTGACCAAGACATCGAGTTTTTCTTTATCGGCGTACTTGATGTGAAACTGCTTCAGGTAATGGGCGGGAGCATAAATAAACAGCGGGTCCGGGCCGGCCAGCGCCGGCAGAAACAGCGGGTTGGGAATCGACCAGCTGTAGCGGACCGTGTGGTCGTCCACCACGGTGAATTGCGGCGGCTCGCGATTGGGTAAGAGCGCCTCCGGCAAGCCCGCGGGCGACAGCTGCTTATTTTCCGCGACATCCTCGAACCAGTAGCGGAAATCCTCCGCGGTGAACGGCTGGCCGTCCGACCATTTATGCCCGGGCCGCAAATGCAGCGTGAAAATGCGACCCTCCTTGACGTCCACTCCCTCAAGCATGTCGGGGACGATCGCCAAAGCCGGCGTGTAAGCCACCAGCCGGGCATACCCGTAGACCACCATCAACCGCGTATCCTTGGGACTGGCCATCACCATGCGCAGTTCGCCGCCGGGACGGCCGATCGTCTCCAGTTCAGCCAGAGCGGGCTCCTTCGGCACCCGCTGGGCGACCGGCGGCAGCACGCCCTTTGCCACCTCGGCCGCCAGTGAGGGCGTCTCCTGCAACGCGGCCCGCGCGGTCCCTAATAAGGCGGTCACCAGCACGAGCGAGGCGAGCATCGAACAAGCGGCCATTGATTTGCCGTGGCGCAAGCGCATGACCGCCGTCCCGGCGGCAAACGCGTCCGCCCTGGCCATCAGGACCCTCCGGCGAGGCTGGCCTCGCGCAACTGCGCTCGATCGGGCATGGCGCTCGCTTCGACAAAGTGACCCGGCGCGACGTCGATCAATTGGGCCGGTCGTCCGGGCACGCGCCGGAACGGCTCCGGCCAGACCAAGGGATCGGAGGCCCGCCCCTCCATCAGGCGATTGAAATCGAGGTGGTGTTCCAGGTCCGCTACCGGGATCGCGGCGAGCAGCGCCTGGGTGTAGGGGTGAATCGGGTTGCGGAAGAGTTCGCCGCGCGGGGCAATCTCGACGATGCGTCCGGCGCACATCACCGCGATGCGGTCGGCGATATAGTCGACCACCGCGAGGTTATGCGAGATGAAGAGGTAGGTCAGGCCGAGCTTTTTCTGGAGATCGATCAACAGGTTCAAGATCTGCGCCTGGATCGACACGTCGAGCGCCGAGACCGGCTCGTCGCAGATCACCAGCTCCGGCCGCAGCGCCAGCGCGCGGGCGATGCCGATGCGCTGCCGCTGTCCACCGGAAAAGCTGTGCGGATAACGCCGCAGATCGCGCCGATCGAGCCCGACGAGGGTGACCAGTTCGGCGACCATATCGAGGCGCGAATGCGCATCGCCGATGCCATGGATGACCAGCGGCTCGGCGATGATGTCGTAGATGTTCATCCGCGGGTTGAGCGAGCCGAACGGATCCTGAAAAATGAACTGAACCCGGCGGCGAAACCCCTTCAACCCCTCGCCGTCAAGCGCCAGGACATCGGTCGGGACGCCCTGGTCGCTGAATGTCACCGTGCCCGAATCCGGCGTCAACGCGCGCAACAGGACCTTGCTCAGGGTCGTCTTGCCACACCCGCTCTCGCCCACCAGACCGAGGCACTCGCCGCGCCCGATCTGGAGGCTGACGCCGTCGATCGCGACCACCTGCATCCCCATCCCGGCGCGGAACAGCCCGCCCTTGCGCAACCCGAAACTCTTGCGGATATCGATACATTCGAGCAGCGGCCCGGTGGCGTCCGCCGGCCACGCCGGTCGCTGAGCCATCAGATGCGGCGCGTCCCCCGGCGGGATCTCGCGCAGCGGCATCAGGCGCTCGCCCGGCTGCATGTCGAAGCGTGGGACCGCCCGCAACAGCGCCCGCAGATACGGGTGCCGCGCCCGCAGAAAGATATCGTCGAGCGCGCCGCTTTCCATGATCTCGCCGCGATACATCACGACGATTTCCTCGGCGATGTTGGCGACGACCCCGAGATCATGGGTGATCAACAACACGGCCATGCCGAGTTCGTGCTGCAACTCGGCGAGGAGCTTGAGGATCTGCGCCTGGATCGTCACGTCGAGCGCGGTCGTCGGCTCGTCGGCGATCAGCAGCGCCGGTCGGCAGACCAGCGCCATCGCGATCATCGCGCGCTGCCGCAAACCGCCCGACAACTCGAACGGGTAGCTGCGCCAGGCCCGCCGGGGATCGGGAAACCCGACGAGGCGCAGCATGTCGACGGTGAGCTCCTTCGCCTCCGCCGCGCTCCCGCCGCGGTGCAGCCGCAGCGCCTCGCCGACCTGATCGCCGATCGTGTGAAGCGGCGACAACGAACTCATCGGCTCCTGAAAGATGATCGAGATCTGGCCGCCGCGGATCGCCCGGATCGCCGGTCCGTCGGCCGGCAGCCGGGTGAGATCGACCGGCTCGGCCTTGCTGCGCGGATCGGCGAACAGGATCGCACCCTGGGTGATCTCGCCATTGCGTGGCAGGATGCGCAGAATACTCTGGCTGACGACCGATTTGCCCGAGCCGGACTCACCGACAAGGGCGATGGTCGAGGCTGGCCGGATGCGGAAACTGACCCCCCTGACCGCCTGGATGAAACGCCCCGGCGCGGCGAATCGGACATGCAGATTGTCGACCTGGAGCACGTCCTTCATTGCCGCGCTCCCGGTTCCGGCAGCCTGATCCCGAGCGCCTCCAGGTTGGCCAGCGTCGCCTCGTTCAGCTCGATCCTGCGCCGCGCCGCGACCACGGCGGCGCGCTCCACCAGCCGATTGAACCCGACAATCCGGCTGTCGAGCCGAACCTTGCTGCCGCCGGCGCCGAGTTCGAGCTGCATCCAGCCGCCGCGCCGGTCGCGCCGGGTCGAGTAATAATTGAGCTTCATGCGGTCGAGTTCGGCCCAACTGATCGTGCAGCGCAGGGCGCCTTGGGCACGCAGCTCGGTGTCGGTCATCTCGAGGCTCGTTCCGTGACGCAGTACCGTTCGCAGGCCGAAAATGCCAAAGACCGCGGCAAAGCTGCCCAGCACCGTCGCCGCCACGGTGCTGACCGGTTCGGTCGCGAAGACGACGCCAGTCGGCACGAGCCCCGCGGCGGTGCGCAGATAGTCGCCGACCATCGCCGCGGCCGGATAGACATGCCGGGTAACCCCGACGCCGTCGTCATCGATCCCCCCGAGCGGCATCATTGCACGAACTCGCCCGCTGTCACCCAGCGGGCGGCCGCATGAGTGCCAACGAGCGCAGTCAGCCGGTCGAGAAACGCCGCAGTCAGGCCATCCATGATCAGGTGGTGCGTCAGGATCCCGATTGGTCCGGCGGTGTCGCCGAGCCGGTTCGCCCGCAAATGGCTGACCAGCCCACCCAGCGCCGCGGCCGCACCGATAAATCGGCGATCCTGCCGCCACGCCACCAAGTCGACATGAACATCGATGGCGACGAGGTCGGGCGGCATGCTTGCGCTTGTCGGCGATGCCATCGTCGAAATCCCGGTGATCCCGTTCGGCGACAGAAGCGGCAAAAATTCACCGGCGAAGCGGTTCCACGGCGGCACCAGCACAGCCGCCGCGCGGCAGCCGAACAGGGCTTTGAGGCGAGCCCGACCGGCGCCGATCTCGCCGGCGACCGCGGCGGCGGAGCGCCCTTCCGGGAATTCGCTTTTCTTGCCGTCTTTGGCCAGGTTGGCATGCTGCCACCCATGCTGCAGCACCGCGATCTGCGGCCTGCCCTCTAACGCGGCTGCCAGCTCGGGCCGGGCCACTGCCGGGATCACAGCAAGCGCCACCGGCACCTCACCGGTGAGCCGTAAGAGCGCGTCAAGCTGCGGGGTGAACGTCACCGCATCGTCGTCGCGCCACCACAACCCGGCGATGCGCCCGTCCTCCCCCCATCGATCGAGCTCGTCGACGAGATCGGGCCACTCAGCGGTCGTCGCCTGATCGAAGCGCACAAGACCAATCATTGAGCAATGATACCCCGGCTCGAAGCCCCCACGGAACCCCCGGCGGAGGGCTTGGGGGGACGAATCATCGCGCCGATCAACCGGGCCGAACACACCGCGCCGCCGGTGTCGACCGTAACCGTCGCCGGCTCGCGCGAAGCGGCCCGCTCGATCGCAGCGGCAAGGCGTCGCGGCGACAGCACGTCCTCGCGCACCACTTCGACCGCACCCAGCGCAGCCAGCCGTGCGGCGCGCATCGGCTGCTCGGTTTCGCGCCCCGCGGCAAACGGAACGACGACCGCGCGCGCATGCGCGGCCAGGATATCGAGCACCGTGTTGTACCCGGCCTGGCTGACCGACACTCGGCAGCCTTGGAGGAGGCCAACGAAATTATAACAAAATCGCTCGACGACCACCCGATCGGGAAGACCCTTGCCGAGCGCCGCGAAATCCGCTTGCGGAAGGTTGGTGCCGGTGAGGAGACGCCAGGGCAGGTCCGCCAGACATCCGGACCGGCGCGCCCCGAGCGCCGCCCTGAGGAGGGCATGACCGGCCGCGCCGCCCCCGGCGGAAACCACGACCTCGCCGCCTCCCTTTGCCGCGGCGGTGCCCATCGGCGCGACGGGTGGACGGACATAGCCGGTGTAGATCACCCGGTCGGCGATGTCGGGCGCCGCCGGAAAGCTCGAATCCAGCGGGATCAGGGCCGGGTCGCCATGCACCAGCACGGCGTCAAAATCGCGGCGTATGCGCTCGGCGATTTCGCGGTGCCGCTGTGGGTCGTCGCGCATCACGACGATATCGCGCACCGAACATAGGAGGCAGGGTCGCGGCGTCGCCGCGCGCACCGCCGCGATCAGCGGCTCCAGCTCAAAGCGAAAGGCGCGGCGCGCAAACGGGAACCCCTCGATGATGACGGCATCCGGCCGCACCCGGGTAAAGGCGGCGAGGAGCGCCTCGCGCCGGTCGTTGCGCAATGTGTCATCGATCGGCCGGCCGGCGCTGTCGACCAGTTCGAAGCGCGCGTCATGCGCGCGCACCGGCGTCAATTGCACCAGGTCGATCGACGGATCTCTTGGCAGATCGACGGGGGCGCCGCCGGAGACCAGCGTCACGGCGATGCCGTCCGCGACGAGCGCTTCGGCGATATGCAAGGCGCGCTGCAGGTGCCCGATACCGAGCAGATGCTGAACATAGAAGAGGACCGAAGCGGTCACGCGACGTACCGGCTTTCAAGCCGCTCGATCGCCGCGGCGAGGCGCGTCGCGGCGATCGGCAGGTCGTGCTCCAGCGCTACCTTCGCGCGTGCCGCCGCCCCCATCGCGGCGCGTGCCTCGCCGCCCTGGATCAGCCGACGCACCGCCGCCGTGAAGGAACCGGCGTCGCCGGGCGGCACCAGTAGTCCCGTTTCCCCCGAGACGACGATGCCACCGACGCCGCCGCTCGCTCCGGCGACGACGGCGAGACCGCTCGCCTGTGCTTCGAGGAGCGCCATCCCGAAGGCTTCGTTGACCGCCGGCCAGACGAACAAATCAGCGTCGGCCAGAGAAGCGGCGATCGCCGCCTCACCGAGTGCGCCGCGGTAGCGGACGCGGGGGCCGAGCGGCGCCAGCGCGGTTTCAACTTCGGCACGGGCCGGGCCGTCGCCGATGATGTCGAGCGACCACGATAAATCGAGGAGCTCGGCCAATGCCGCGCCGAGAAGGCGATAGGAGGCGAGCTTGTCGCCATGGCGCATCATCGCCACCGCAATCAGACGGGGCGAGGGTGCCGGCGGCCCGGCCCGGCGCCGGCCATACCGCTTCGCGTCGAGAAACGGGGAGAGCGCGATCCAGCGCTGCGGGCCGCGCAAGAGCGGCATCACGCAGTCGCGGTCGGCCGGGTTGAGCCCAAACACCGCGTCGGCCGCGCCAATTTTCTGTTCGTGCCTGACCGCCAAGACCCGTCCGGCCGCCGCGTGCTGATGCTCGACAACGGCGGCAACCTCGCCACCCTCGCCCCGGCCTTGGCCTACACAATCGAAGACCGCGGGCACGGCCCGCGGGTCGCTTGGTCCGACGTATCGGTGCCCATCAACGTCGACCAGGCGCTGGAATGAAGAGCGGGCCTCCCGCCGTCCCCAAGCCGGCGTCGCGAAGCACCCCGTGCGATGGCTGGCTGCGGTCGTTCCTCCTCGGGGGCATGAAGCCGACCATGGAAATCTTGAAGGCGGCCGATGAGGCCGGGTTTTCCAGGACCAGATCCGCCGGGCCAGGTCTCGGATTGGCGCCGTCGCTCGCAAGGAGGGTTTTGACAAGAATGCTCAATGGTGCTGGGAGCTGCGAGCCATCGCATCCAACCATTGACGCCATTCGAAGATGGCACGCCGAAGCCGTCGCTTCGAAGATGGCACGAAGATAGCGAAGATGGCAGCCCAATTCCGCGTGCCATCTTCGCTTTGGTTGTGCCATCTTCGTGAGGGAGGCCGTCACGACCGATCCAGCCCGGACGACCGACCGTTATGGCAATCCCGGCAGAACCCGTTTTCAGGGCCCGGCAAACCCTTCCGGTCAGGATTGATTGCGCGGTTTCATTCCGTGCGAGACAGGGCACGGCTATTCTCGCGGCGATCAATGCGCCGTCGACAGTAACACCAGCACGCGCTTCGGGTCGTTCCAAGAGTGCGGCGACGAATCAGCTCGCCGGCGACGCACATGCACGACAGTCGGGTGAACCATGGTTGGCGCGGCCCGTCGGCGCGGGACGATGCAAGACCTTGGAACGCTGAATTCTAGGTTGGTGTGATCTCGCACGAACGCCGAAGACTCCCCCTGGTCGGCTGGAGCTCGAAGGACACAATCCAGTTCCGGTGAGTCGGAGATCGTAGACCATCCGATGCGAGACCGCTTACTGGACGGCTGATTTGTAACGTCTCATGATGACCTGAAGCCGGCAACCAATGCTTCGGTCGATCAGACCGACGTGCCTCAAGGTGACCGTCCCCCACTTTGGTCGATCCGACCGAAGCGTCCAACGCTCTCCGGTGGCCCACGATTGCATTGGGAAGGGTGGACCGAGCTTCGATCGCTTCCACAACGACAGCGGGCGGCCTCACGTGTAACCCGACCCAGGCGGTGCCCGAGCCCCTTCGCCGCATGGGCGATCGACACCGCGACCACCAGGCCGATGGCGAGCATCATCAGGCTCAGGAAGCGTAGCCCGCTACGGAATCCATGTGCGATGCTCTCGACTGTAACGAAGCCGCCCAGCACCCCTCCGGTCTCCTGCTGGAGCCCGGCGCCGGAAAGGCCCCGCTGGTGAAATATAGTCAGCGATCCGACCGAAGCCTGCTCGACCGCGGGCCGGTTTTCACGGAGATTCATCCGATAGACGTCCACAGCCCGGTCGGACCAGGCCTTCACAATCGTCGATGTCGCGTTCGGGACCGTATACATCGGCACCATCATTCCGACCAGGCCGAATCCGAAACCGTAAAGCATATACTTCGGTTCCAAACCCTCGACCTCGTCCATCGAGAACACAGGCGGGATCAAGCCGAGAAACGCTCCCCAGGCGATAAGATGACCGCCAGATGTTCCTTGGCAGTGTAATTATCGATCGAAGACAACCACCATACAGTCGCCGAACATCCGATCATCCCGACGATCAACCAGAAATGACGCAGCGACCGTGAGTGAAACCGGGTTGTGAAGAACGTCGTCGTCGCCATGGCGACCGAGGTCGGCACCATGAGCCAGCCCGCCACGACTCGGGGATACCCCCGTAACTCAGTGCAATACACGCCGACGATCGTCAGTACAGCCGCCATATATAAAAGCATTAGCCCGCGGGTTATGAGACTCAAGACATACACACGAGAGCCGAGGACATGCTTCAGATGGTCGTCGCGACTCAGGCCGGACCCCAACCAGGCTGCCAGAGCTAGCGGTAAGGCCACGCAAAGGGCGACGC
>CAVTGB010000060.1:0-17522 GCA_963734125.1 uncultured Alphaproteobacteria bacterium | reverse complement strand
GCGGGCGCATCCTGGTGCTCGGCTTTTTGGGCGGTGGGCCGTCGACGCCGCGCACCAACTACCTGTTGATCAAGGGCCTCGAAGTCATTGGCGTCCGGCTCGGCGGGGTCACCGAGCATCAGCCCGAGATCGGCCGCGCCAACATGAAGCTGCTTGTCGGGTTGGCGGGCGAGGGCAAGCTCAAACCGCGCATCTCGCACCGCTTCCCGCTGGAGCGCGCGTGCGACGCCGTACAAGCCGTCATCGACCGCAAGGTCATCGGCAAGGCCGTCATTGTCGGCTAGCCGGTACCGCCCGCCAACGATGCCGTGCGATCGCCGCTTAGAGGGGCTGACCTCTGGCGAGGCGGGGGCGGTCGCCGAGCGTCCCCATCGCGTGCTGCATCAACAGGCGCTTCAATGGCGGCAGCCGGTTGACCATCGCAAGGCCGAGATCGCGGGCGAGGCGAATGGGCGCAACCGTGTTCGAGAACAGGCGGTTGAGCCCGTCGGTGACGGTCGCGAGGAGGAGCGCGTCGAAGCGGCGTCGGCGCTCATAACGCTCCAGCACCGCATTGTCGCCGATGTCGAGACCGAGCCGGCGCCGGTCGACGATCAGCTCGGCGAGCATAGCGACGTCGCGGATCGCGAGATTGAGGCCCTGTCCGGCGATCGGGTGGATGACATCGGCGAATTCGCCGACGAGCGCGAAGCGGCGCGCGACATAACGCTCGGCCAATAGCAACCCCAGCGGATAGGCCCAGCGCGGCCCGACCGGTTCGATGTCCCCGAGGAAATCGCCAAAACGGGCCGCGAGCTCGGCGGTGAATTCCGCGTCCGCGAGCGCGAGGAGCCGCGGTGCGAGGTCGGCATGCTCGGTCCACACGATCGACGACCGGTTGCCGGTCATCGGCAGGATCGCGAACGGGCCCGACGGCAGGAAATGCTCGACCGCGATCCCGCCATGCGGGCAGGCATGCGCCACCGTCGTGACGATGCCGGTTTGGTGGTAGCGCCATTCCATCGCACCGATCCCGGCGGCGCGGCGCAACGGCAATTCCCTGCCGTCGGCGGCGGCCACCAGCCGCGCCTCGAGATGCCCACCGCCGTCGAGCACCGCGACGACGCCGGTCTCGCTCGCTTCGATCGCCGCGACGCGGCTGGGCGCGAGCAGCCGCAAATTGGGTAGTGCGCGGGCGCGTTGGTAAAGCGCACGGCGCAGCACCCGGTTCTCGACGATGTAGCCGAGCGGCGTATCGGCACCCAAATCGCGGTGGTCGTAATGCAGGAACAGGGGTGACCCATCGTCGGCGACGCGGATCTCGCGGATCGGCTCGGCGGCGGCGGCGATTTCGGGCCAGAGGGCGATGCCGTCGAAGACGAGGCGGGAGCCGTAGGCGATTGCCGAGGTGCGGCCGTCGAAGCCCTCGCCGAGCATCGCCGCCGGGTCCTGCGGGTCGACGACGGCGACCGCGAGCCCGGCGCCGGCGCAGGCGACCGCGAGGAGCATGCCGGTCAACCCCGCGCCCGCGATCACCAATTCGGCATCATCCGCCATCGGCGAAGGATGGGCGCCGAGCCGGGTCGAGTTCCAGACCTGCCGCCTGATGTCGCGCGAAATCAGCGCCGCCGACTTTTACTTCGGGTCGGGGCAAGAATATAATGGTGGTGCAGATCGCGTAATCGTTAGTCCGCTTCCCTCCCGGGGCGGATCCGCGACGCAGGATCTGCCGCGCACGGCAACCGTATTCGCCAGGCCGTGCGCCGGCCCTCAAGCACCTTTCAGATTTGGCGACGCCAGACCCGGAGGGTTCGATGGGCTTTTATTACGACAATGTGTCGAACGGCATCATCCTCAGTTCGAGTTTCTCTTCCAAGAACGGGCTCCAGGTCGGCCCGCAAGCCATCATCGGCGGCTACAGCGGCGCCATAGCGAACGGCATCTATGGATACAATTACGCCTGGTCGATCTACAACCGCGGCGGCGTCATCGCCTGGAACGGCAGCGGCACCGGCGACGGCATCCGGTTGAAATCCGGCGGGGCAATCGAAAATGGCGGCTATGGCAGATCACACGCTGTGATCGAGGGTTATGTCGGGGTCTACGTCAAGAACGCCGTCGGGACCATCACCAATTTTGGCGATATCCGTGGGTTTGCTGGGGTTGGGGGCAAGGGCGCCGGGGTCGAGCTGACCGCCGGCGGCACCCTCACCAACGGCGCAAAATACAGCACTGGCGCCGAGATCACCGGCTATTCCAGCCGGCGGGGCGTATTCATCGAGGGCGCCGCCGGCACGGTTACCAATTACGGCCGGATCGTCGGCTACGCCGCATTTGTCGGCATCGGCTACACCGCCGGTGCCGGTGTCGGGCTGGCCGCCGGTGGTATCGTCACCAATGGCGCGACCGGTGTCGGTGTGTTCCGCGAGGGGGAGATCGTCGGCCCGGTCGGCATCGACATCGAGGGCGGTTTCGGCACGGTCACGAACTTCGGCAACGTCTTCGGCAACGAGAGCTACCCGGGCGACGGCGGCATCAAGCTCGGCGCCGGCGGTATCGTCACCAACGGCAGCACGGTCGCGAATACCGGCGGGCAGGTCAGCGGCACTTATTTCGGCATCGACGTCGCCGGAGCAGGAGGGGAGATCACCAATTACGGCCGCGTGCAGGCGAGCAACACCTCGGCAAGCGGGGTCTATCTTGGCCAGGGTGGCATCGTCACCAACGGCACCAGCGGGTCCACCGGCGCCTATATCTACGGACCGCATGCTGGCGTCGAAATCGCACTCGGCGGCGCCGCAGTGACGAATTTCGGGGAGATTAAGGGCGGGATCGGCATCCTCGTTCTAGGGACCAATACATCGGCGATCAACCTCACCAATGCCGGGACGATCGACGGCACGAGCGGGACGGCGGTTCAGTTCGGCGGTGGCAACGCTGTGCTGACCGTCGATCCCGGCGCAGTGTTTACCGGTAAGGTCAAGGGCGGCAGCGGGGCGAATGAGGTCGTCGAGGGCGCGCCCGGCGTCCTCAAGGTGACCGGGTTCACCGGTTTTGAAACGATCGTGCTGGCCAATGGCGGGGCCGATAGCCTGACGCTGACCAGCGCCAATTTCACCGGCGTCACTGGCAGTAAGATCACGATTTTCGGCGGTAATTCCGGGAATACCGTCAGCGCTGCCACCTTGGCGTCGAGCAAGGCGATTATCGTTCAAGCCGGCGCTAGCACCGATACGCTGGTCGGTGGCGCGGGCAACGACGTCTTCTTCGCCGGCGGCAAGACCAAGATGACCGGCGGCGGCGGCAAGAACCAGTTCACCTTCGCCCACATCGGCACCAACACCATCACCGATTTCTCGAAATCGTCCACCAACCAAATCGCGTTCAGCAATTCCGGCTTTGCGCTCGGTCTGAGCGGAGCGACGTCGACGCCGAAAGCGCTCCCCAGCAATCTGATCGGATCCCTCAGCACCGGCACCTTCAGCACTACAAAACAGCGCTTTGCCTATAAAAAGAGTACGGGGCAACTGTTCTTTGATTCCAAGGGCAGCGGCGGGACCGCGCACCTCGTCGCGACGCTGACCGGAGATCCGACGCTGACCGCCGGGCGCCTCTTCTTCGTCACTTAGAGCGGCGAGTGAGATCCGGGGCGGGCGGCGCGCTTCCGCGCCCGGCGGCAATCGCGTAAGGTTCTGGGCCCTTTGCTCAACCGGGACGCGACCGTGCCGCTCAACCCGCAGCTCGATACCCTGTCGGACTATCCGTTCGAGGCATTGCGCACCCTCCTCAACCCGGTGACGCCGGTGGTCAACGACGCGCCGATCCTGATGTCGGTCGGCGAGCCGCAGCATCAGCCGCCCGCGCTGCTGACCGAGACGCTCGCCGCCCACGCCCACGAATGGAACAAATACCCGCCGATGGCCGGGACCCCGGAGCTGCGCCAGGCGATCCTCGATTGGCTGCGTCGCCGCTATCGCCTGCCGGCTGCGGCGCTCGATCCCGACCGCCACATCCTCAACCTGGCCGGCACCAAGGAGGGGCTCTATCTCTTATCGGGGCTTGTTGTGCCGCGCCGCAAGGCCGGCCGGCGGCCGGTCGTCCTGGTGCCCAACCCCTATTACCTCGTCTACAACGGCGCGGCGACGATGGCTGGGGCCGAGGCGGTATTTCTCGATGCGACGCGCGAGAACGGCTTCATGCCCGACCTCGCCGCGATCCCGCGCGAGGTGCTCGAACGCACCGCGCTCTTTTATCTGTGCTCGCCGGCCAACCCGCAGGGCACTGTCGCCAGCTTGGACTACCTGAAACAGGCGATCGTGCTGGCGCGCCAGTATGATTTCGTCCTCGCGGTCGACGAGTGCTATGCCGAAATCTACGACCGCGCGCCGCCCACCGGGGCGCTCGAAGCCTGCGCCGCGCTGGGGGAGGACTTCGACCGGGTCGTCGTCTTCCACTCGCTGTCGAAGCGGTCGAGCGCGGCGGGGCTGCGCTCGGGCTTTGTCGCCGGCGACCCGCGCCTTATCGGGCACTTCAAGCACCTGCGCGATTACGGTGGCTGCCAGGTGCCGTTGCCGATCCAGGCCGCGGCGACGGCGCTGTGGCAGGACGAAGCGCATGTCGAGGACAATCGCGCGCGCTATCGCCGCAAATTCGACATCGCCGAAGCCGCGCTCGCCGGCCGCTTCGGGTTCTACCGGCCCGAGGGCGGGTTCTTTCTGTGGCTCGATGTAGGGGACGGCGAGAGGGCGGCGTTGCGGCTATGGCGCGAGGCGGCGATTCGGGCATTGCCGGGCGGCTATACCGCGCGCGCCTCCGCGGGACGTGACAATCCGGGCGCCCGCTACATTCGCTTGGCGATTGTCCATGACGAGGCCACGCTGGAGACCGCTTTCGAGCGGATCGGACGCGTGTTGTAGCCTGAGGTGGCGGGCGCCGGCTGGCGGGCTGGAGCGGCCGCGCGGTTGAGGAGTGGGAAGAAGGCGATGCCGAGAGTGGCGCAGCTGTCGGTTCGCGGCTTCGGCCAGCGTTGGCGCAGCGGGAGCGAGATCCTGGGCGGCGTGGGCACTCGGCTTTTCGAGGGGCTCGGCGTCGCGCTGGTGGTGGCCAGCCTTCTCTTGCTGTTCGCTTTGTTGACCTACAACCCGGGCGACGTTTCGCTCGACACCGCGGTCGATGCGCCAACCCGCAATTTTCTCGGCCGTGACGGCGCGCTCATCGCCGACGTTCTGGTGCAAAGCGTGGGGCTGGCCGCCTATCTGGTGCCCACGATCATGTTTGGCTGGGCGTTCCGCCTGATGCTGGGGCGCCCGATTCGCCGGCCGGTGCGCGGGATCGGGCTGATGCTGCTGGCGCTGGTGCTCGGTGCGGCTGCGTGCTCGATCCTCCGCCTCGACCTCGGTTTCCCGGCCGGCGCCGGGGGGACCGTCGGATGGGTGCTGCTGAGCCTTGCCGAGCGCGCCGGTTTGGCCGCCCTCGTGCTGCCGCTGGCGATGACGGGCGCGGCGCTGGTTGCTTTGTTGCTGGTGATGATTATCGGCCTAACGCCGGGCGACTGGCGCGAGTTGGGGAGCGGCGCCGGACGGGGCGCGACGCGCGTTGCCCGTGCCTCGGGACGCGGCACAGTGGCGACCGCGGCGTTTGGCCAGCTGCTGCTTCGGCGCTGGTGGCAGGCCCGGCGGGCGCGGCGCTCCGCGGCCCGCCCACGCCCGCCTTGGAGTGCCCCCAGCCGCCAAGCCCAAGCGCGTGCCGGGTCGGTGGTGACGCCGCTTCCCGACCGGCGCGAGCCGCAACTCGGGCGGGGGACGAGCCCGGCCAACACGGCGTCTGCGGAGTCCGGGGCGGTGCCAGGGGTGGTGCCGGGGGCGGTAACCGCCCGGCTGGTCCGCCTGGTGATGCCGAGGGGGAAGCCGGCGGTGCCCGGCCGGCGCGCCGTCGAGGAGCTGCAACCCGGCCTCGACCTCCTGCCCGACGACGAACCGATCCTGCCGCCGCTCACCCCGCTGACCAAGCCGCCGGCGGCGAGATCGGCCGCGGTCGACGAGGACGCCCTCGCCAAGAACGCCCGGATGCTCGAGGCGGTGCTCGAGGATTACGGCGTGCGCGGCCAGATCGTCCAGGTTCGACCCGGCCCGGTCGTCACCCTCTACGAATTGGAGCCGGCGCCCGGGATCAAGGCCTCGCGGGTGATTGGCCTGGCCGACGACATCGCCCGCTCGATGAGCGCGATCTCGGTCCGGGTCGCGGTCGTGCCCGGCCGCACGGTCATCGGCATCGAGCTCCCCAACCTCAAGGCCGAGACGGTCTACCTGCGCGAACTCCTCGATAATCCGGCCTACGAAAAGCACACCGGGCGGCTGGTTCTGGGCCTCGGCAAGGATATCGGCGGCGAGCCCGTCATCGCCGACCTCGCGCGCATGCCGCATCTCTTGATCGCCGGCACCACCGGCTCGGGCAAGTCGGTCGGCATCAACACGATGATCCTGTCGATCCTCTACCGGATGCCGCCCGACCGCTGCAAATTCATCATGGTCGACCCGAAGATGCTCGAATTGTCGGTGTATGACGGCATCCCGCATCTTTTGGCGCCGGTCGTCACCGACCCGAAAAAGGCGGTGCTCGCGCTGAAATGGACCGTGCGCGAGATGGAAACCCGCTATCAGAAAATGTCGAAGCTGGGCGTGCGCAACATCGAGGGCTTCAACACCCGGCTGCGCGACGCCGCGGCCAAGGGCGAGAGCCTCATCCGCAAGGTGCAGACCGGGTTCGACCCGGAATCGGGCCGGCCGGTGTTCGAGGAGCAGCCGTTCGACGCCACCGAACTGCCGCTGATCATCGTCGTCGTCGACGAGATGGCCGACCTGATGATGGTCGCCGGCAAGGAGATCGAGGCGGCGATCCAGCGCCTGGCGCAGATGGCCCGGGCCGCCGGCATTCACATCATCATGGCGACCCAGCGCCCCTCGGTCGATGTCATCACCGGCACGATCAAGGCCAATTTTCCGACCCGGATCAGCTTTCAGGTGACCTCCAAGATCGACAGCCGAACGATCCTGGGCGAAGGCGGCGCCGAGCAGCTTTTGGGGCGCGGCGACATGCTCTACATGGCCGGCGGCGGGCGCGTGACGCGCGTGCACGGCCCGTTTGTCTCGGACGAAGAAGTCGAGCGCGTCGTCTCCTATCTCAAATCGCGGGCCGAGCCCGATTACATCGACGAGATCACCGAGGACGACGAGGGTCCGGTTGATCCGTTCAGCGGGGATGACGAGGAGGGCGGCGACAGCCTCTACAATCAGGCCGTCGCGCTCATTTGCCGCGAACGCAAGGCGTCGACCAGCTTTGTCCAGCGCCACCTGCAGATCGGCTACAACCGCGCCGCGCGCCTCATCGAGCGGATGGAAGCCGACGGCGTCGTCAGCCCGGCCAACCACGTCGGCAAGCGCGAGGTTCTCGCCCGCGGCATGGATTGAGCCGCCCATCCCGACGCGCGCCGACCACCCCTAGTCCTTCGTGCGAAAGGCGTACCTGCAACTGGGAGAGACGATATCGGCCGAAATGCTGTTGCCTTGGATGCGCCCGGTCATCTGGATGACACCCTGGGGCACGCGGCTGGAGGCTTTGAAAAGCCCGTTCGCGCCGATCTTCCCGGTTAATGTGGTGCCGAAGCGCGGGAGATAGGCAAAGCGCACGTCACCCCGCGATATGGTCAGCGGGTAGAGCGAACCCAGCGGCGGCTCGGTGCAGTCGCCGTTGATTATTCCCGTCAGGGTCAGTTCTCCCATGTATTGGCCGTCGAATTTGGCCGAGCCTTGCGCCCAAGCGAGGCTCCCGAGCCCGGCGCCGAGGAGGAGGCCCAATCCCAAGGATCTCAGCATTGCGGCATGTCCGTTCCGGTGTCTCGCGCCGATGCCGGGAGCCGATTCCCGCAGCGACCGTCTTGCGCGACTATGCGCCGCGGCTGATCGACGTGGCCAGCCCTCGCGGTGCTGTGCCGGCGATCGGGCCGCATTGACCCTGGTCGCGACGGGGCCATGTCCTCGCCAGCCGCACAAGAGAGCGGAGCCAAAGAAAAGGGAATCTGATGCCTTGGTTTCTGCAACGCTGCCGCCCACTCGCCGCAGTGCTCGTGCTGCTCATTGGCGCGACCACTGCGCGGGCAGCGCCGACGCCGGCCGCGCTGACCCAAGCGGATACTCTCGAATTGCAGCGCATGGCCGCCTATCTCAACGGCATCCACACGATGACCGCGCGTTTTCGGCAGGTCGCCGACAATGGAGCAATCAGTGAGGGCAAGTTATGGGTGGCACGCCCGGGGCGGATGCGCTTCGAATACGACCCACCCAATCCGATTACGCTGCTTGCCGACAGTACTAATGTGTATTATTGGGACAAGGAATTGAGCCAAGTCTCGAAATATGAGCTCCGATCGACACCGGCATGGTTTCTTCTGCGTGACCCGATCAGCTTTGGCTCTGACGTGACTGTCACCTCGTTACAGCGTGTCGCAACCACGGTTGGCGCTACGGTGGTAGAGAATGCGCAGCCTGACGCCGGCTCGCTGACCCTCGTCTTTACCGAAAATCCACTGACGTTCCGGCAATGGATCGTCGTCGACCAGCAAGGGAAGACGACCACCGTGACGCTCGACGATGTGCAATTCGGTATGGCGCTCGACCCCACGCTGTTCCAATATCAATATCTCTTCAGCGGCGCGAATTGCTGAAGCATCACCAAGAGCGAGACTGAATGTCCGGTCGCAACCTCCCGTTTATTGGCATTCCCTGCTGCGTCCGCCCGATCTGGGAGCGGCCGTTCCATACGGTCAGTGACCGTTATCCGCAGGCCGTCATCGACGCAGCCGGCGGCGTGCCGGTGCTGATCCCGGCGGTCGGCGCGAAGATCGATTGCGGCGCCGTGCTCGACCGCCTCGACGGCCTCTTGATCACCGGCAGCCCCTCCAATGTCGAGCCCTACCAGTACGGCGGCCCGCCCAGCATGGAGGGGACGCTGCACGATCCCGATCGCGATGCGACGACGCTGCCGTTGATCCGCGAGGCCGTGCGCCGCGACCTGCCGGTGCTGGCGATCTGCCGCGGCATTCAGGAGTTGAACGTCGCGCTCGGCGGCACGCTGCACCAGCGGATCTTCGAGATGCCCGGGCGGTTCAACCACCGCCGCCGCAAGGGGCCGATGACGCTCGACGAGCGCTACGGCCCGGCACACAGCGTTGCCCTCGGCTCGGGAGGGGTCCTGGCTAGGTTGGCCGGCGCTGAGGAAATCATGGTCAATTCGCTGCACGGGCAGGGGATCGACCGGCCGGCTCCCGATCTCTGCGTCGAGGCGGTAGCGCCGGATGGGCAGATCGAGGGCGTGAGCCTTCCTGGGGCCCGATTCGTCGTCGGCGTACAGTGGCACCCCGAATACAAGGTGCTGGAGAATCCGTTCTCGCGGGCGCTGTTCGCCGCGTTCGCGCAAGCCTGCCATGCAATCATCGCGGGAGCTGCGTCAAACCGCCGCGCCGCATGACGCGAACTCGCTGAAGTTCCCGGCTGCTGTATGCGTTTTCGCCGACAGCGCATGCAGGATTTGCATTGTCGGGCCGACGGCACGATACCTATCTCTGGGGTCCAGAGGCAGAGAGGGCGCCAAAGCCCTCTGGTGGCCGGCCCGTCTCCCCTACGGTCCGGAATTTTTCCCCGAATGCTTCTGACAAGCAGGCGCCCGGTCATCCCCCCCGACCGGGCGCCGTTTTTGTGGCCTTCGCTTGTCGTCGCCCGCGCGCCGACGCATTGTCGCGCTGGTGCTGCGAGCGTGACGAGGGGTGTAGTCCTTGCGTCTGATCACTTGGAACATCAACTCGGTGCGGCTGCGCATCGGGCTTGCCGTCCGGCTCATCGAGGAGCAACAGCCGGATATCCTGTGCCTCCAGGAGACGAAAACCCCGGACGAATTGTTTCCGCGCGCCGAGTTCGAGGCACTCGGCTATCGCCACATGCTGGTGCATGGGATGAAGGGCTATAACGGCATCGCCATCCTGTCGCGCCTGCCGTTCAGTTCGGCGACGACGCGGTCATGGTGCGCGCGCGCCGACTGCCGCCATGGCGTCGTCGAACTCCCGGGCGGCACCGAACTGCACAACATTTATGTTCCCGCCGGGGGCGATATTCCGGACCCCGACGCCAACCCGAAATTTGCCCACAAATTGCAGTTTCTCGATGAGCTGACCGCCTGGTTCACCGCCGAGCGTGGCGCCGCCCGGCCGATGATCGCCGTGGGTGACCTCAACATCGCGCCGCTCGAAACCGATGTGTGGTCGCACAAGCAGTTATTGACCGTGGTCAGCCACACCCCGATCGAGGTCGAGCGGCTAGCGGCGCTGCAGCGGGCCGGCGGGTTTGTCGACGCCGTCCGGCATTTCGTCCCGCAGGACCAGCGGCTCTATACGTGGTGGAGCTACCGCAACCGCGACTGGGCAGCTTCTGACCGTGGCCGCCGCCTCGACCATGTCTGGGTGACGCCGCCGCTCGTAGCTTCGCTCGCCGAGGCGAGGATCCATCGCGACAGCCGCGACTGGGACAAGGCCTCCGACCACGTTCCGGTGATGGTCGAATTCAGCGCCTGAGACCCGGCGATCAAGCCGCCGAGGGCGTTAAAGCCGGCGATAGAGATGATAGCGGCCCGGCGCGACGCCCGCTGGCAGCGGCAGCATTTCGAGATCGGGGCATTCGATCGCCGGATCGGCCGCCAGCACCGCCCCGCTGCACAATAGCGGCACGATGCTCGGGGTCAGCTCTTCGGCCAAGACCCGGTTCGCCGCCGCATCGCCCGTCCCGGCATCGAGGTGGGCGAAGGCGACCCGACCGCCCAGCCAGCCCTGCGCCGCCGTCAGCGTCTCGCGCATGTCGCCGAGGATCAGCATTTCGGCTGGCGGCACGCACAGGGGGTGCGCGGCGACCTGACGCTCGCACACATAGATTGCCCGCTCCGGGAACAGCGAGCGCAAATGGTCATAGGTCCGACCATTGCCAAGCCCCAATTCGAGCACGAAGCCGTCGAGGTCACACACCAGTTCGGCGGCCCGGTCGAGGCAGGCGCGCTGTGCCTCCAATCGCCGGATGAAGCTGTCGAGCCGGCTCATTCGGCCGGCGTCGCCCCCACGCCTTCCCGCAGGCGCCGCACCTCAGAGGTCGCGGTGAGCAGGTGCTGGTTGGTCGTATCGAGGCGATGCGCCAATTCCTGCATGATCGACACCGCCATGCTGGGGAATTCGCGCACCATGCGCATGAACGGGTCCTTGGCGATGCGCAGCGCCACCAGCGGGCCCTTGGCGCGAACGGAAGCGTTGCGCGGCACATCGCCCAATATCGCCATCTCGCCGACAATGTCGTTGGCGCCGAGCGTGGCGACGGTGACCGGCCCGGCGGGTCCCTCGAGGATGATGTCGGCTTCGCCTTCGATGATCAGATAGGCTGCGTCGGCCTGATCGCCCTGGTGGCAAAGGAATTTGCCGTGATCGAAGCCGACCCGCTCGCTCATGAAGGCGAGCAGCTTAAGCTTGGCCGGCTCGATCTCTGAGAACATCGGCACCCGCCGAAGAAACTCGAATTCCTGCTGCAAGCTCACCTGTTTCCTCCCGTTCTTACCGGCGCGCTGCGCTCTGTCATTCCGCCGCGATCAAGAGGGCGGTCAGCGAATTCTTCGGATCCAGCTCGGCAACGCGGCCCTGCTCCTGCAGCTTGCCGCCGCTCATCACCAGCACACGGTCGAAATCGCGCGCCAGACTGGCGCGATGCAGCACCCAGAAGAGGCCGCGCCCGGCCATTTCCTGCCGCACCCCCTCGGTCACCTTGGCCTGCGCCGCGACATCGAGCGCCGTCGTCGCCTCGTTGAGGATCAACAAGTCGGGACGCTTCAAGAGCGAGCGGGCGATCGCGGTGCGCTGGCGCTGGGCTACCGACAGACGCGAGCCGGCGGTGCCGACATGGTAACTGAGCCCGACGTCGATGACCGCCGCGCGCAGCGACAAGGAGTCAAGCACCTCCGAGAGGACCTGCGGCACCCGGGTCGCCGCCTCGGCCTCGCCATAGGCGATCTTGCCAAACAAGACGTTATCCTGGAGTGAGGCGGCGGCGTTGTAGCGGTCGTTATCGAAAAACGCGATCTGACCCCGCGCTTCCTCCGGCAGCTCCGCGCGGAATACCCGGCGGGCTTCGAGCAGCCGCTCTTGCGTCGCGTCGTCCAGGACATCGAGGCGATGCCGTGCCGCGATCAGCTTGAACGGCAGCGACAACAGCTTGCGGCGCTGCTCGGGCGCCAGCGCCTTCGTGCCGCCGCTCTCGGCTGCCGTCAGGATGGCGGAGAATTGGGGTAGATCGCCGGCGCTGATGAAACTGAACTGCTCGAAAAATTCGTGCTCGGGCGGCAGGCCCGCGAACATCTCGGTCATCGTCGCGGCCACCTGGCGGCCGATCTCGACGAGATCGTCGGTCAAACCGACCTGGTCGAGCACATGCAAGAGATAAGTATTTTCGGCGAGCGACTCGAAGTCGAAAACCGGACCGATAGGGGTGCCGAACAGCACGTTTTCGGCGACCGTTGCATTGGTGTTGAAGCGCTCGGGGTCATAGGTTTCCACGAGTTTGGTGATGTCGTCGGCGACGAGCCTGCGGGCGAGCGCCTGGCGGGCTTCGATCAGGCGCTCGGCAACCTGCGGGTCCTCCTCCGGATCGAGCCGGCCGCGCAGCCCGAGGGTGTAGATATCGTCTTCGAAGTCGAGGCGCGCCAGCACCTCGGCAATGCGCTGTGTGAGCCCCGCGGGGTCGGATACCTCGGCGCTTTCGTAATCGACCCAATCGGCATGCAGATCGAAATCGATATTGCCGGAGCTGCGCGCCTCGTGGAGCTGGCGCACCCGGCGGCGTGTCGTCGCTTCGTCATACTCTGCCGGGCGCACCGGGCGGTGGCGCAGCCCGAGCAGCAGATTGTCCCGCAGGGTTCCGGTGAAAACATAGGGCGTATTGCCGACATAGCCGATCCGCCGGCCGAGGATCGCGACCGGCAGATCGGCCAGATCCCGGCCGCCGATCGTGATCCGCCCGCCGGTCGGCTGGACCAGCCGCGCGAGGAGGAGCGCCAGTTCGCTTTTGCCACCGCCGCTCTGGCCGATGATCGCGACATGCTCGTCGAGCCCGACGGTGAAACTGACCGCGTCGACCACCCGGGCCTTGTCATCCTCGGCGAGCGACAGGTTGGCGACGGCAACATCGCCGGTCAGCGGCGCCACGATTTCGGGTTCGTCCATCAGCAACCGGGCGTCGATCATCCCGGCCGGCTGGAACTGTTCGATGATCTGCTCGTAGGTGATTCGCGAATTTTCCTTGATCTGGTAGAAGTCGAGCAGCTCCTTCCACGGCGAGGCGACATCTTTATAGGCCGCCAGGATCGCCACCAGCGCGCCAAACGACAGACCGCCCTGAATGACCAGATAGCCGCCCAACGAGAAGAAGAAAAACGGGGTCAACTGGCCGAGAAAGTTGTTAAGAAATTTGACAAAAAATTTCCTCTTGAACACCTCGAATCGAATATCATAAATAACTCCAAGAACATGGGAGAAATCTGTCAGTTGAAGCTTGACTGTATCGTTGGCATGGATCTCGACGATTCCGGCCGCCGACTCTTGCACCCGATCGGCAACCTGACGAATCGTGCGGACCCGGCGCTTGTTTAGCTGGTTGACCTTGGCCTGCAGCTTTGGAATGACATAGCCTTGCACCGGATAGAGCGCGATCGCGGCGATGCCGAGGAGCGGATCCTGCATGAACATGAAGATGATGATCGTCAGCAACTGTCCGCCCTGGAACACCGGCTGGACAAACGCGTCGCCAATAAAGCCTCCCAACTGCTCGCATTCGACGGTGATCATCGGGATGATCTGTGCCGATGAAGTCTTCTGGAAATATGACGGTGGAAAACGCAGCAGCCGCTGGTACAGCGAATAGCGGAAACGCCGCAACATCCGCTCGCCGAGCTGCCCTTTCAGCGTGTTGATACAGTATTTGAATCCGCCGTTGATCAAAACAAGCGCCAGGAATATCGCGCACAGAAGCATCAGGTACGGTACCTGCGCGAATTGGAATCCGAGGAATTCCTGCGGAAAATGCTTCCCGCCAATGGCGTGGTTGATAATTTCTTTCGGTAGTTTCAGGGAATAATAGAGGAACGGGAACGAGGCGAGGGTGAGCGCCAGCAGCATCAGCTGCTGGCGCTTGCTGTGTTTCAGGATAAACTTGTAGACCGACGGTTCGAGATCGCCGCTTTCCGGTTCCGGCGATTTTACCGCTGGGGCGGCATCGGAGCGCGGCGCGGTGCCGGGAAAGAACCCGGGGCGCAGCACCTGTTCGGCCGAGCTGGCCAGCGCAGTCATCGCCTTCATCGCTGGCGCCTCGGGAAAAAGTGCATTGCGCGCGTCCTACTACTGCGTGGCATAGTGTGGCCGGCCGGCAGGGGGAAAATCGCGTGAGTGGCCGTCGCGATCATAAGCGTATCCTGATCTATAGCCATGACACCTTTGGGCTTGGCCATCTTCGGCGATGCCGGGCGATCGCGCATTCGCTGGTCGATGCCGACTCCTCGTTGTCGGTGCTCATCCTATCGGGATCGCCGATCATCGGCAGCTTCGATTTCCGTTCGCGGGTTGATTTTGTGCGCATTCCCGGCGTAATCAAGCTGCGAAACGGCGAGTATGTCTCCCTGAACCTACATATCGATATCGAGGAGACGCTGGCGATGCGCTCCTCGATCATCCGCCATACCGCTGACATCTTCGATCCCGATATCCTGATCGTCGACAAGGAACCGCTCGGACTGCATGGCGAGATGCGGCCGACGCTCGACCTCTTGCGGGGGCGGGGGACGCCGCTGATCCTCGGCCTGCGCGATGTGATGGACGATCCCAGCGCCCTCGAAACCGAGTGGGCGCGCAAGAGCGCCGTCCCGGCTGTGAGCGAATACTACAACGAGATCTGGGTCTACGGACTCCCGCAGATCTGCGACCCGCTCGCCGGCCTCGAGCTGCCCGCGAGCGTGCGCCGGCGCATGGTTTATACCGGGTATTTGCGGCGTCATGCTCCGGTTGCCGTGGCGGCGCCGCAGCTCGCCGATTTGCCCGATGGCCAATTCCTCCTGGTGACCGCCGGCGGCGGGGGCGACGGCGAGGGCCTAGTCGATTGGGTCCTGGCCGCCTACGAAAGTGACCCGGGCGGCCTGCCGCCGGTGCTCGTGGTGTTCGGCCCGTTCATGCTGCCCGATCACCAGGCTGCCTTCACGGCGCGCGCCGAAAGGTTGCCGAAGGTACGCACGATCGTCTTCGATGCCCGGCTCGAAAACCTGGTGGCACGCGCCGCCGGCGTCGTCGCAATGGGGGGCTACAACACCTTCTGCGAGATCTTGTCGTTCGACAAGCCGGCCTTGATCGTGCCGCGCACCGCGCCGCGGCTCGAACAATACATCCGCGCCCAGCGCGCCGCCGAACTCGGCCTTGTTGCCGTGTTGCCCGACACCGAGGACCGCGACCCCCGACAGATGACCGCGGCGCTGCTCCAGTTGATGCAACAGCCGCCGCCATCGGCGGTGGTCATTCCGGGCCTACTCGACGGCATGGCAAGCGTCAATCGCCTCGCGCAGAAATGGCTGGGACAGGGCCGGGCGGAACGCTTGCGCGTGCGCGCCCGCGGCAACTCATGACACTTTCCCGATCGCCGCCGCCGCGCGAGGGACCGGTTGCCTTTGTCCTCAAAGGCTATCCGCGTCTCTCGGAGACGTTTATCGCCCAGGAGATTCGGGCCCTCGAAGAGCGCGGGCTCGACATCCAGATCGTCTCGCTGCGCCACCCGACCGACCGCGCAAATCATCCGGTACATGGCCAGATTTCGCGCGCCGGTGCTCTACCTTCCGGAATATCTGAAGGACGAGAAGCGGCGCGTGCTTGCGGCGTGGCGCCGTGCGCGGCTTCTGTCCGGCTACGCTCGGGCGCGGCGAGGGTGGCTGGCGGATCTGGCCCGCGATCCAACGCCGAACCGGATCCGCCGGTTCGGCCAGGCCGTCGTGTTGGCGGCCGAGCTGGCGCCGGAAATCAGGCACCTGCATGCGCATTTTCTGCACACCCCGGCGTCAGTGGCGCGCTATGCCGCAATCATGCGCGGAGTGCCCTGGTCGGTATCGGCCCATGCCAAGGATATCTGGACGACCCCCAATTGGGAAAAGCGCGAGAAGCTCACTTCAGCGCAATGGGCGGTCACCTGCACCGAGGCCGGGCGAGCCCATCTGGCCGAGCTGGCGCCACAACCCGGAACGGTCAGGCTTTCCTATCACGGGCTTGATCTCGAGCGCTTCAGCCCGCCTGGGTCGCGCGCCGAGGGCGGCGATGGCGGCGATCCGGCGCGTCCGGTCATCGTCCTGTCGGTCGGTCGGGCGGTCGAGAAAAAGGGTTACGACGATCTGGTCGACGCGCTCGCGCTCTTACCGGCCGATCTGGCTTGGCGCTTTGTTCATATCGGCGGCGGTGCCCTGGCCAAGCGGCTGCGGCGCCAGGCGCGCCGTCTCGGCCTCTCCGAGCGCATCGAGTGGCGCGGCGCGCGGCCGCAGCCGGAGGTTCTCGCGGCCTACCGCGAGGCCGATCTCTTTGTGCTCGCCGCCAAGATCGGCCGGGATGCCGACCGGGATGGCCTGCCCAACGTGCTGATGGAGGCGCAGAGCCAGCGCCTCGCCTGCATCGCGACGCGGCTGCCGGGTATCGGCGAATTGATCGAGGACGGCCGCACCGGCGTCTTGGTGCCGCCCGGTAATCCGCGGGCGCTGGCGGCGGCCCTCGAAGCCCTTATCCGCGATCCGCCGCGGCGCACCCGCTTCGCCGCCGCCGGCGAGGCGCGGGTCCGGCGGGAGTTCGGGATGACCAGCGGCATCGCCGTGCTGGCGGCCCTCTTCGGCCTCGGGGAGCCGCACGGGGAGCTGCAACCGGAGGCCGCCCGGACCGCGGCCTTCGCTGCAGCAGACTGACCGCGCAACCGACCGGTTCCGATGCGGATCGCGTTTTATGCGCCGCTGAAGCCACCCGATCATCCTATGCCGTCGGGCGACCGGCGGATTGCGCAGCTCTTTTGCGAGGCGCTGCGCGGCGCCGGACACGAGGTGTTCGTGGCATCGCGGCTGCGCACCTATGACACAAGGGGCAATCCGTTGCGGCAGGCCCGCCGCGGCAGGATCGCCCGCAGCGCCGCCACGCGGCTGGTGCGGCGATGGCGCCAGGAACCCGGAAGCGCACCCGAGCTGTGGTTCACCTATCACCTCTACTACAAGGCACCGGATTGGCTGGGGCCCGCGGTCAGCACGGCACTCGGTATTCCCTACCTGATCGCCGAAGCATCCTCGGCGCCGAAAAGGGCCGGCGGGCGCTGGCAGATCGGCCACCGCGCGGTCGAAGCTGCCTTGCGCCGCGCCGACGCGGTGTTTGGGCTCAACCCGGCCGACCGCGACTGCGTGATGCCGCTCTT
>CAVTGB010000059.1:0-26258 GCA_963734125.1 uncultured Alphaproteobacteria bacterium | reverse complement strand
TGTTGGCCGGCTGGACAAATTCTCGTATTGCTTCCAACTGCCGAAAGATAAAGCGGAGTTGTCTAATTCCGGGCAAATAACAGGCAGGAACGGCTTCCGTGATGGTCCCGTTTAGCCGCGCGCCTTCCGGGAGGATCAGCGTATGATCAGAAGAAAAAGAGGTTGTGATACTACGGCGTGAACCGGAGTATCCCGATGGTCGGTCGCTGAGCTCAGGGGCGAAACTAAGCGGACGTGAACAAGGCTTCCAGCTGGTATAGACCCTCCCATTTTCTCCAACTGTTGGGGCGTGGGAGTTTCCGACCCAAAGGTCAGAGGCGATTTGAGTTCAGCGGTGAAGTTTGTGCCCACCGGCAATGACGGTCGGTGGTAAGGCAATCTTGCGGACAGCGCCGCCTTCAGACGCTGTCCCTTGCCTGGTGACGTCACGTTGTTGATCGCGGTCTGTTTCTGATTCAACACCTGCTGATGGACCTGTTCCACTTTGCTCGCCACCCGTCCCTTCTTTTTCTTTTCGTTCTCGCCCGCGATCATATGAACCATGCTGGGGGCGCCCTGCGACACATTAGTCTGCAGTGGGATGCGCTTCCCGTGCACCTGAGCCGAGGGTCTTGAAATCTACGTGCGCTTGCCGCAGGGGTGTGAAGTTGCCGTTGGCGATGGCAAGGGCCCGCTTTTTGCGCGAAGCGTTCTCCACCTTCGTCACCTGCCCAATCGCCCGGCTGCCAGCAGGAATCACCAAGTGGTCAAACACGTAGACGTTCTCGACCACTTTTCCCTAGACAACCGGAACTCCTGCGTATTTGACGGGCACTTTCTTGGTCAAAACGATATGAAGAGGCGCTCCCACCGGGACGGTCAAGGGGAGAGCGCCGGGTTCTACGGGCCCACGCTCGGGCGAAATCAATCCGAACCCCGCAACAGAGAAGGCCGAGGCATGTGATAGACACGTACCTGCGCGACGACATTGCCATGTGTAAAATCCTCCAGCACCGCTGCCTCTCTGACCGAGCCCATAGGGTGCTCTCAGAAAAACGATGGATTGGCCAACCTCAAAATGGCGGATCCGACGGGTGGCTTCTCTTGAACATTCTGAGGCGAATATCGGGCCAGTATTTGCCCGAGCAGATTGAAAAACGTGTCTTCTCCCACCATGACACCCCACCGGCTGAGGTTGGCGGAGATTGTCCGTGTTCCAGTACGTCCCGCAAGGAGACCCCAGCCCATTCGGCGTTGCCCATGATGCCGTGGCCCTTGATCTGCTCCATGACCGAGCTGATGCGCAGGGATTTGGTGTAGTACTCGGGCACCGGGCTGTTGCCGCAGCACTCGAAGGTCACCTGGAAACGCTTTTGCGGCAGCTTTTTCAGGTCGGCGTAGGAGAAGGACAGGATGCGCTCAACTTCGCCGTCCACCGTGAGCCGATCGCTGTCGATGTCGAGCGCGGGGCACACCTTCCAGTGGTTGCGGATGTAGAACAGGTGGTTGGGGACGATGTGCTGCTGCAGCGAACACTGCGGGGGCGAAGCAAATGTCCGCAGACCGGCGTTGGTCGGGATAATCTGGGGTTCTGCGGTGGTCACGAGTTCGGGTTCAGCTGTGATCACGCGGCGTGCAACGGCCATGCGGGCCTCCTGAGCGTCGTCGGTCTATTCGAGAGCAGCGGCTATTCGAGATAATCGGTTTCCAGTGTCGCTGACGGGTAGGTGATCAACAGCGTCGCCGGGGTCCACAGGCGGTTGATCAGCTTGTGCGGCACGCCGGGCGGGGCCAACAGCGTGGTACCGGCCCGCACGGTCCGCACCTCATCGCCGATGATCGCCTGAATGGCCCCCGACATCACCTGCATCGAGACATCCACCGGATGGGTGTGCAGCCGGCCTTCCCATCTGGGAGCAATCTCCACTTCCTTGATCGTCAACGAGGCCGCCCCCTGCTCCCGCGAGACCAGAGTGCGCTCGCGCACCCGCGCCGTGACCGGAGCCCAACCCAAATCGGCGTGATCGATGATCGGCATGGTGACATCCAGACGCTGTTGGGGTGGACGGTCCTGTTCGGCCGATGAGCGCCGCACCCATCATACCCGCAGCCCTGCCTGGTGCATCAGCGGCAGCACCGCCTCGCCGAAGAACTCGAGATCCGGCGCGAAGTCGAAGAACGCGACCTGGATCCCGTCGCAGCCGGCCCGCTTGAGCCCGACCAGCTTGTCGACCACGTGCTCGGGGCTGCCGATGATCTGGATATTGCCGCCGAGCGCGCGGTGCTTGTCGCCATGCGCCTTCCAGGCGACCGCGTCGCCGCTGCGCTGATGCGAGACGAAGCCTTCGATCGCGCCGCGATCGGCCGCATCGAGGATCGCCTGGTGGTATCGCTGCGCCTCGCGGTCGGTCTCGCGGCACACGATCATCGGGTTGATGATCGTGCGCAGCTCTCGGCCGCGCTTGGCCCCGGCAGCTTTTATGACGGCATTGTGCGCGGGCAGAGCGGCAAGCGCCGCGTCGATCTCGTGCCCGGCCGGGCTGGTGATGAAGACGAGGTCGGAATGCGCCGCGGCGTAGTCGATGCCGGCCGGGGAGCCCGTCGCATTGACCAGGATCGGACGCCCGTACCGCGGCTTCGGCGTGACGAAGGCCTTCTCCAGGGACCAGAACTTGCCCCGCAGCGTCAGATCCTCGGTCTCGCCCCACAGCCGGTTGAGGATGTCGGTGAATTCTCCGGCCATCTCGTAGCGGCGGTCGTGCTCGATCTGCTCGCCGCCGAACATGCGTGCCTCGCTCGGCGCATAGCCGGTGACGACGTTGATCCCCCACCGTCCGCCGGAGATGTGGTCGATCGTCGCCCCGAATTTTGCGAGGTGCAGCGGATGCCATGGGCCGAACAGCACGTGGACGGTCGAGATCAGCAGGATGCGGTCGGTGATCGCGCTGAGTGCGGCGACCGTCGATGAAGGGATCGAGCGAGTCCTCGCGGTATTTGGAGATGCCGCCATAGCCTCCCTTGCTGGTCCACTGGGCGAGACCGAAGACGAGGTCGAACCCCAGCCGTTCGGCTCGCTTGGTCAGGGCCGCGTTGTAGTCGAACCTCCAATCCGTCGTGCGCGGCAAGCAGCGATGCCGACCAGCCGCCGCTCTGCACCGGCAGGAAGAGCCCGAGGATCAGCGGCTGGCGGAGAACGCGAGAAAGCGGGCTATCGGAGAACTCGGCAGGCGAGGAAGCCGTACGATCGCCAAAACCGTCAGACACCTCCAAAGGTCCTCCCCGCTGCTCCGGGTCTCGGCAGGAGCGTGCGACTACTCCGCCGCCATCATCCGCAGCTCCTCCGCGGCAGACAGGATCGGCAGGCCCTCGATCGACTGGGAGGGCTTGCCATCGACGCCCACGAGCGGCTCGCCGACCAGCGTAATTCGATAGAGCTGGCGGTCGAAATCGGATTCAAAGATGTCGCGCGGCGCGAGGTGCACGGTCGAGCGATTGTCCCAGAAGGCGATGTCGCCTTCGTTCCACTTGAAGCGCACCGTGTATTCGGGGCGCGTGACATGCTCCCACAAGATCTCGAGGATCTTCTGGCTTTCGCGCGGCGTCAGCCCGACGATCGACTTCAGGAAGGACGGGCTGACGAACAGGACCCGCTCCCCGGTCTCGGCATGGACTGTCACGAGCGGATGCTCGCTCGCCAAGGCGCGGCGTTTGACGCGCTCGTTGTATTCGCTGCCCGGCTTGGCGCTTTCGCGTGGCGCAAACTTGTGAATGCCCCGCAGCCCATCGACGAACCCGCGCATCGTTTGCGACAGGCCGGTATAGGCGGCGGCCAGGTTGGTCCAGAACGTGTCGCCGCCGTATGGCGGTATCGTCACGCCGCGCAGGATCGATGCCAAGGGCGGGTTGACCGCCGCGGTGATGTCGGCGTGCCAGCCGGACCACGGCGTCACCATCATCTCCGTCCGGTTCTCGTTGGCGGTCCGGTTCTTGGCGACCGAGTAGATCTCGGGGTAGCCGTCGACGTGGCCGAACACGGCGTGGCCGATGGTCGGCTCGCCGAACTGGCGCGCCATGGCGACGTGCTGCGCGTGATCGAGATGCTGGCCCCGAAAGAAGACGACCTTCCACTTCAGGAAGGCGTCCCGCACCTCCTTCAATTGATCGGGCGGCAAGGGCTTGGTGAGGTCCACACCGCTGATTTCGGCACCGATGTGAAGGGTGAGCGGCGCTACATCGATGGCCTGCGTCAGCGTCGCGCCGGCAGTCTGCTGAGGGGACGACACCATTTGGCTCTTCCTCCGCTTGCTATCGAAATGACCGTGACCCGCCGCTAATTGGGTGTCAATGCCATGATGCACCCGAGTTGACAGCCTTGCTCCTGGTCTGCGATGAACGACGGCCGCTCGGTTGATCAATGCACCGCCGCGACCCCCGCGACCGGAACGCCGGAAGCACCGGGCCGCCGCACGCCGAGCAGGCGCCGCGCCTCCTCCAGGCGGTCGGCGTTGAGATACGCCTTCAACAATGTGAACTCGATCAGGTCATGCTGCGCGCGGCTGCCGCCAATGCGTTCGTTTTCCCCGGCGAGCGGGGCGAGCATCTCGATCGCCCCCATAAAATCTCCGCGTTCGAACGCCACGAAGCCGCGCGAAAGCGCCGGCAGGTAGGAGCCGGACGGGTAACGCTCTGCCCGAGCCAGATCCTCGATCTGAGAGGCGCGGGTGTCGAGCCCGGCCGCATCGCCCCGGCCGCATCGCCCATCACGGCCTGTGCCAGGATGACGTGCAGGTCGGCGAGCCCGCTGCCCGGCGACGGTAGCGCGCTGTTCGCATAATCGTGCATCGCCCGCCAGGCCGCGGCATCGCGGGGATGGCCGGCGAGTTCGGAACGCCACAAAAACGCCGCCCCATCCGATAGTCGCTGTTGCGGTCCGCCGCTATGCCGGTCGAGCGCGATGGCGTCCCGATAGAGCGACAACGCCTCATCCCAATTGCCGGCCTGGAGTTCACAAAGCGAGAGATGCCAGCTCAGATGGCCGTGGAAGAACCCATCGCGTGGATAGGTGGCGAGCCAGGCGGACAGGTAGGCGCGGGCCGTGTCCGGCTCGCCGCTCTCGTAACAAACATGGGCGAACCCGTGCGTGCCATGCGCGTTGTGCGGGTTCGTAGCCACCGATCGCTCGATCTTCGGCCGGGCGGCGGCAAGCTGCCCATCCTCGGACAGCGCCATGGCATGGTGGGCGAGGAACCACCAATCGTCACCGTAATGCGGGGCGAGCGCTGTCCATCATCACCGCAATCTGGTGCTTCTGCCCGATGCGGCCGGAAGCGCCGATGAGACCGTTTGGGTTGGCGGCCGTGGCGAGCACCAGGGCGTCGCGCGGCCATTCCTTCAGATGCGCGTATAAGGCGTCGATCGCGGCGTCGGTCCGGCCCGCGAACGCGAGGTCGAAATACGTGATGTGACTGGCCTCGCGCGCCGACAGACCGGAGGCCACCTCCTTGGCCGCCGCCAAGGCCGCACGCGCCGCCGCGACGTTGCCTTCGCGCATCAGCACCTGAGCCTTGCCGGCATGGGCGAGTGCAAAACCGGGTTCGGTGGCGATGGCGCGGTCGAAGGCCTCGATCGCGCCGGGGTAGAGGGTCAGCGCCAGATCGCAGCCCTCAATATACGCGTCGCACGCGGCGGAAGAGGTGATGGACAAGCCGAGGCCGTATCGATCCGCCAACATGATGGTTCTCCCTCAACCGCGTCGGTGACACCATACGATCCTGTTCGCCCCGCGCGAAAGGGGTCCTCCCGCCGCAAGCGATGCGACCCGGAGAAAGACCGAAAACGGCGCGTCTGAGCCGCTGCCTTGTCGCCAGACAGTTACTTCTTTATCGTTTTGCTTGACGACAAACGAACCCGGTTGCGATCCATGAGCACAATCGAACTTGTCGACCCGGAATTGCGCGAGGCGCTCGCGCTGTCGACACTGCCGCCGCTGACCGCCGAATTCTTTGATGCAGCGCCGCGCCACTGCGCTGGAGCTGATAGCCGATGTTCCAAAACCGAACCTGCCCGATATCGCCACCGACGAGATCCATGTCGAGAGTGCGTTTGGCGCCAAGCCGATCCGCGTTCTGACCTACCGCCCGGTCGCATCCAATGGCCCACTGCCCGTCATCCTGCACATCCATGGCGGGGGCTTCGTGATGGGCGCGCCGGAAATGAAGGATGTGGAGAATAGGCTCTTCGCCTCAGAGCTGAAATGCGCGATCTATTCGGTGGATCATCGCCTCGCGCCGGAAGCGCCGCACCCGGCGCCGGTGGAGGACATCTATTCGGTGTTCGCCTGGCTGCACGCGAATGCCGGCCGGCTCGGGCTTGATCCCGCCCGCATCGGTATCAAAGGCGAAAGCGGAGGCGGCGGGTTCGCAGCGGCCGCCGTACTCTACGCCCGCGATCGGCAGGGACCAAAATTCGCCTTCCAGCATCTGATCTATCCGATGATCGACGACCGCACGGCGGTGCGCCATGACCTCCATCCGAACGTCGGCGAGTTCGTCTGGACGCAAGCGAACAACTATTTCGGCTGGCGCTCGCTGCTTGGCAAAGAGCCGGGATCGGCCGAAATCTCGCCCTATGCGGCGGCGGCACGGGCAGCGGATGTGTCGGGCCTGCCGCCAACCTTCATTTCGGTCGGCGGTCTCGATCTCTTCCTCGAAGAAAACATGACCTATGCAGATCGATTGAGCCGCGCCGGGGTGCCGGTCGAGTTCCACCTGTATCCGGGGGCGCATCACGGTTTCTACCGGGTAACGAATGCCCGCGTGACCAGGCAGGCCGAGCACGACACTCGCGAGGCACTGCGACGCTTCCTGCACGGATAGGACCCTGCACCGACGGCCCTTTATCGTCGGCGATGACGCGGAGCACGTCTTTGCGTGCATGATGATCTCGTTGTGGGAAGGAGCACGCGCATGATCGTACGGATCTATACGGGCGACGATGGCCAGACCCATTTTGAGGATCTCCCTCTGCCGGCCGAGGAGAGCTACAATTTTGCCCTTCAGGCGGGCGCCAACCTCGTGTTCCGCCGTTTCCCTGCGGATCATTGGAGCGATTGGCACACCGCGCCCCGGCGGCAATACATTTTTATTCTCGAGGGGCAGATGGAAATCGGGATCGGCGATGGCACCACCCGCCGGTTTGGACCGGGGGACGTGGTCCTCGCCGACGATCTCACCGGCCGCGGCCACACGACGCGCTCGGTGGGAGTTTCCCGCATCAGTGCAACTGTGCCGGTGGGCACCTGACGCGGGTCCTTGCCCCCATCCGGCCGCGACGGCAGGACGGTTCGGTCGCACACGAGGAGAGCGCGCATGCCAGAGCGTATGACGACCCGACTGAAGGGCTTGTTTCAACGGCCCGAATTATTTGTCTTGGCCGGCGGGATCAATCCGATTGGTGCGAAGATGGCGGAGGCGCTGGGCTATGACGCCTTCTACATGTCCGGGGGCAATACCTCGGCGCATCAACTGGGCTGGCCCGATTCCGGGACCAGTATGCGCGACATGGTGGACAACGCCCGCAAGATTGTCCTCAACATGCAGATCCCGGTCTTCTCCGATGCCGACACCGGGTACGGCGACGCCATCAGTACGCACTACACCGTGCGGGAATACATTCAGGCGGGGATCGCCGGCTGCCACATCGAAGACCAGACGTTTCCGCCGAAATCCGGCCCCCGCCGCCGCTGCATCTCGATTCCGGAGATGGTCGGAAAGCTGCGGGCGGCGATGGATGCCAAAGCGGCGCTCGACCCCGACTTCGTGATCATGGCGCGGTGCGATCTCGGCGGCGTACCGGGCGCCAGCTTTGCCGAGATCATCGAACGCTGCCAGGCCTACAAAGCCGAAGCGCAGGTCGATGTCGTCTGCCCCAATGGCTTGCGCAGCTGGGAAGAAATTCAAGAGGCGATCCGCCTCATTCCCGGGCCCGTCGTCCCGCTCATCCCCGCCCACCTGTCGCCGTATCCCTCCTTACAGGCGCAGCAGGATGCCGGGGCCGCCGCGGCCTGGTTTCCGGCGCTGACCACGATGGCAGGCTTGCAGGCCAACTGGGATTTCTTGAGCGATTTTCGGCAGCGCGGCACGTTGGCCCTGGATGGGCTCCGTGCCCATGCGGCGCAGAGCCCCTGGGGTGTCGCCACCAATGCCCGCATTCTGGACGAGCCGCATCTGCGCGCGATGGAGGAAAAGTATCTTCCAGACTGAGTCTGGCGGACAATTGGTCGAACAAGCGGGAGGACGGCCATGCCGGTCATCGACGTTCAGGTTCATCCGTTCGATCGAAATCATCCCGGCCGGCCGTGGGCCAGTCCCTCGCACGGCCTCAAATCCGCCACCGGCGACGAGATGGTCGCTGCGATGACGAGGGTCGGCGTCGACGGGGCGATCATGGTCTCGTCGTTCAGCGCCTATGAGTACGATCCGAGCTACGCGCTCGAAGTCTACAACACCTATCCGGATAAGTTTCGGGTGGTGACGCCGGTCGACGCGACCAACCCGGCGATTGAGGATGTGGTGGCGAAATGGGCGGCGACGCCAGGCGCGCGCGGCATTCGCATACGAATGCGCGACGGCCTGCCGATGGACGCCGACCACGCCGGCTTGAACCGCGCTTTCGCGGCCGCCGGCAAACACGGTTTGCCGGTCAATCTGCTGTGCTGGGGCATCCTCGACAAAGGGCTGCCGCACATCCAGCGACACCAGGGTACGGTCATCGTCATCGACCATCTCGGCTTGCTTCAACCCGCCCGCCCGCCGGTCCCCGCCGACGTTTGGGCCGATCTTCCGAAGCTCCTCGCCTTGGCTCAATACGAGAATGTAAGGGTGAAGATCAGCGGTGCCTGCACGATGTCGCACCAGCCGTTCCCCTACGACGATATCTGGGACCCGGTACTGCGGGTCATCGATGCGTTCGGGTTGGATCGCTGCATGTGGGGCACCGACTGGACGCGGACAATCGGCATGCTGACCTATGAAGAGGGAGTCGCGCCGTTCCGCGACACCAAACGCCTGTCCAAGAACGACAAGGCAGCGCTGATGGGAGGAACCTTGCAGAAAGTCTACAAGTGGTAGCGCGACCGTACCGATCCGGCCGCGCCATAATCTGACGGAATAGCTCGGGAACCAGTCATGAAAGAAAACAGCATACGGCGGGCGGTGCGTGAAGGACGCGCGGCGCTGGGAACCGGGCTCAAGGAGTTCGCATCACGCGGCGTTCCCTGGATCATCGAGGCGGCCGGCTTCGATTACTGCGCGATCGACCACGAGCACGGGGCGTTCGACATCCAAACGATCGCCAATCTGGCGAGCTGGTTCCAGGCCGCCAACGTCTCGGCCATCGTGCGGCTCCACAAATCATTCGCGCATCTGATCCCCGGCATTCTGGATCAGGGCATCATGGGCATCCAGGTGTCCGAGGTGGACACCGCCGAAGAGGCGCGCGCGATCGTCCGCCTGGCGAAATATCCGCCGCTCGGCAACCGGGGCATCTCCGGCCAGGGGCCGCACACCGGATACAAGAGCTATAGCCGCCGCCACGCCACCGAATACGCGCCGTGGGCCAACGAAAACATCATCCTGTTCCCGTCGATCGAGTCCCTTGAGGGTTTGGAGAATGTCGAGAAGATCGCGGCGGTCGAAGGGATCGACATGATCGCTTATGGGCATTCCGACCTGAGTGCCCAGCTCGGGGTTCACCTCGACCTTGAACACCCGAAGTTCAAGGCGGCAGTGCGGCGGATCGCGGCGGCGTGCAATGCCCACGGCAAACTCGCTCGGGGATCGCCGGAGACCGAGGCGCAGATCGAGGAATATTGGCAGCTCGGGTGCAAGGTGCTGAACCTGCCGGGGAACGATGTGAGCACGTATCTCGACGGGATGAAAACGCGCGCCGCCCGGGCCCATGCGCGGTTGAAGTCGATTGGGGTGCCGACTCCATGAGAAGAAGGCCCGAAGGAAATCTTGAACATGCTGACCGGAGGACGCCCAATGACTAAATATTTGCACACGATGATCCGCGTAAGTTCGCTGGAGGACACGATCGCCTTCTTCGAGGTACTCGGCCTCGTTGAGATCCGCCGCCGTCCGGACGAGAAAGGCCGCTACACCAACGTCTTCCTCGCTGCGCCCGGCGATGAGGCGGCTGCGGTGGAACTCACCTACAACTGGGATCCCGAGCCCTACACCGGCGGCCGTAATTTTGGACATCTCGCCTACGCCGTAGACAACATCTATGACACCTGCAGCGCCTTTATCGCCCGCGGCGTGACGATAAACCGCCCGCCGCGTGATGGCCGCATGGCCTTTATCCGCACGCCGGACGGCATCTCCCTGGAGCTACTGCAGGCCGGCGAAGCGCTGCCGCCTGCAGAACCCTGGACCAGCATGGCCAACACCGGTTCATGGTAGACGCCCCGGCGTAGATTGGATCGTGGCTGCATCGGCCTCGTCCTGCGCGAAGGCGGTGCCGATAATCCGAGACCAGGCGACCGTCGCGGCGCGCCTTCACGTCGAGCCTGCTCCCGCGAAGGCCCTCCAGCGGCCAGTCGCGGAAGGCTGCGATTGCGGTCTATCTCGCCGCACAGTCGCGATCCTCGATGCTCGGCGTAAGGCGGGCCGGCGTTACCGAAACGGCCGGCGAGCTGCAGCGCTCGGGGATGATCCGCTATCAACATGGCCGCATCACCCTCTCTCGACCGCGAGGACCTGGAGGCGAGCGCCTGCGAGTGCTACCGCATCGACCACGAGCGTCTGCTGCATCTCCTCTAACGCTCGGCGCATCGCCGCCGTCGGGCGATCTCAGGGGGTTTCGGCCGCCCGTCTGGCGCGCTCGTTCGCCGAGACCGGGTGCGGGACCCACGGCCGGTCCCCGCGGCTTTGATTGGCGCGCTCGATCGTAACGCCGTCCGGTTCGAGCCACAGCGCGATCACGCCCTCGCGCCAGCTGTCGATCCGGTCCGCCACCGGGATTTGCGACCGGCAGGCGAACCCGGCCGGCACCTGCGCGACGATTGCATCGACCGCATGGCAATCGACCGGAAGCCCGGCCGGGCTGGTCACCACCGCCACCCGCCGGCCGTCTGCGGCATAGATGCACCGCCCGGGCGATGGACAATCGAGCGCCCGGGCCGTGGAGGCGACCGCGGGCCAAGGCAGAAGGCTGGCCCCGGTCTCACTGGTCAGGAGGGATCGGGTCAGCTTCTCGGTGGTGTCGGCGACGAGGTAGTTGCCCTCGGACGTGCGCGCCGCGAGAAACCGGCCGAAATCGCCGAGGATGAGGTCGGGCGGGCGGGTAAAGAGCATCGTCGCCATCCCGGCGGCGATCCCGATCATCCCCCACCACCGCCAGCGGCCCAACCACAGACCCAGCCAGCAGCCCCCTAGCGCCACCAGCACCACCCCGGATGTCGGCAGCCGGGGCATCACCCAAACATTGCCCGGAATCGCCGAGACCCAGTGCGCGACCAGAACCGTCACATCAATCCCCCAGCCCATCGGCACCAGCGCCAGCTTTTCGAGGCCAAACGGCATCAACAGGCAGGCGACGACGCCCCACGGCAGGGTCCACATCGCCGAAATCGGCACGGCGATGACGTTGGCAAGCGGCGAATAGAGCACGAGGTGATGGAAGTGATAGATCGCGAAAGGCTGGGTGCCGATCGTCGCGATTACGGTCGTGACCGCGACTGCGCCGGCGTACCCGAGCAGCTTCCTGGCGAACGAACCGCTGTGGAAGAGATAGCCGAACCGCGCGCCCCAGGTCTCGTAGGCCGCAACAAGGGCGACGACCGCGCCGAACGACATCTGGAAGCTGACCCCGACAAGGCTCTCCGGCTCGAGCAACAAGACGACGAGGGCGGCGAGCGCGCAGATCCGCATCGACAGCCGCAGCCGATCGATGACGATCGCGGCGAAAACGACGCCGTTCATCACGAAGGCGCGCTCGGTCGGGATCGCCGCGCCCGAGATCATCAGATAGCAGAACAGCACGAGGAGGGTGACGACCGCCGCGATCTTCTTGATCGGATAGCGCAACGCGAGCGGCGGAATGAGCGCCAGTCCGCCGCGCACCGCGAAGAACACAAAGCCGCCGACGAGGCCGAGATGCAGCCCGGCGATCGCGAGCAGATGCGAGAGGCCCGATTGGCGAAACGCCTGCTTTACGTCCTCGGCGATCGCGCCGCGCTTGCCGGTGATCACGGCCGAGGCAACCCCGCCGGTCGAGCCGGGCAATGCCGCGTTGATGCGCGCCGTCATCTCGGCGCGCAGCCGCAGCAGCCATTCGCGCCAACCCCCGCCATCTTCCGCCGCAGCGGCGATGTGGTGCGCTCCGCCAAAGCTGTACCCAACGCCGCCGATGCCGGCGAAATAAAGTTCGCGCTGCATGTCGCGCCCGCCCGGCAATACCTGCTCCGGCACCGGGTAGAGCATCGCCTTGAGGTTGACCCGGTCGCCCGGCTGCAAGGCGTCGCTGGTCGGCGGGATATGGACGCGCAGGCGGTGCGGCTGGGCGTCCGCCGCGAGGCCGGGGAGCGGATCAGGCGCGAGGATGATCCGCCAGCCGCGCTCGAGCGCGTCGATATCGACGACCGTGCCGGTGATCGCCGCCGGGCCGAACCGGCGCTCCAGCATCGGGGTGCCGCGCTCGACGCGCGCCTGCTGCATGATCGCGAACCCGGCCGCGACAAATGCTAGTGCGATTGCGGTGTTGCGCAGTCCCGGCCAGTGCCGCAGCGCCACCGCAATGGCGGCGGCGCCGAGCGTCGCCGCTCGGCCGATCCACAGCGAGGGTTCGACCGTGAGCGCAAAATAAAGCGCGATGCCGGTGCCGAAAAACACCGGGATCCACAGGATTTGCCGGTCGCCCTCGGCCGCGAACGCCTCGGCTAAGGCGGCAAAGGGAGGCTGGCGACGGCGCCGCGCCGCGCCAAGACCCTCGCCAGCGACCGCCAGATTCGCCATCGCCGCTCCTCTCGCGCGCCGCGAGAGTACGCGATTGTCGGGTCGCGTAACAGGAGTTTGGCGCACCGGAAAGGACGCGGGCCACCTTATTTCGATAATTCACGAAATATAGTTTGACTGCCGCACTTGTTGAGTTGCATTTTCGAATGTCGTCGAAAGATAGAGATCTCCCATCGGATCGCCGCGATTGTCCAGAAAACCCGGTTGGCATTGTTCCGGCCAGGTGCCCCCATTCACAATGGCCTCGGATGCGGCGCCATTTCATAATCCGACGTCGATGACCTAGAATTCTCGCATTACGTGTATTACCTGCCGCATTTTGGACGGGCTCATCGCCGACCCGGCGCTGCAACTGCGACGGGTGCGACAACGAGCGTTGCGTTCACCGCAGTGGTGGTGGGCCACCCGACCGAAGGAAGAAGACCTGACCTACGGCGTACCCAGGGGTGATGAGGCCCTTGGGAATCATGATGTGCCCCAATTGGTTCCCCATGTTGCCGTTCGGACCATTGCCGGCAAAAGCAGGTGCCGTTAGCAGGACTATCGTTCCGATCGCGGCTGCGGCTGCTGCCGAGAACATTTCCGTGCGCATGAGAACCTCCTTTAGTGTGTTACGATGCAAAATATCGTGATACAAGAGTTATTATCTCTGATAGCTTGTGTCAAGAAATGACTCTCGTTAAAGTAGTAATATGATAACGATTCACTCCATATGTCTCTTATCGCGATCGGAACCGCGCTGGCCGGCCCTGTCGCCAGGCTCTTATTTCGATATTCACGAAATATCGTTTGACCGCGGCGTTACGGATATTGTATTTCAATAATCGTCGAAAAATGGAAATGCCGTGAATGGACCAAATCGCTGCGATAGGCGCGCTTGGTGCGCTTGCCCAGGAGACCCGGTTGGCATTGTTCCGGCTGCTGGTTGAAACCGGCCCTGCCGGCCTCTCGGCCGGGATCATCGCCGATAGGCTGGGCGTCGCCCCGTCATCCTTGTCCTTCCACCTGCAGCAGCTGGTGCATGCCGGGTTGATCACGCAGCGGCGCCTCAGCCGGAACCTGATCTATTCCGCGCAATACGGGGTGATGAGCGAGCTCCTCCTCTATCTGACCGAAAATTGCTGCGGCAGCGGCGCGGGCTGCGCGCCGCTGTGCAACCCCGCCGATGCCTTTGCCAAGGGAGACGACAATGAAGCGGTTTCACGTGCACGTGCGGGTTGACGATCTGGCGCAGTCGGTCCGGTTTTATTCGACCTTGTTCGCCACCCCACCGAGTGTCCTGAAGGACGATTACGCGAAGTGGATGCTGGATGATCCGCGGGTCAATTTCGCTATCAGCACACATTGCGGCGAGGCCGCCGGCATCTCGCATCTCGGCATTCAGGCCGAAGACGAGGGTGAACTGGGCGACGTCTATCGGCGCCTTGCCCGGGCCGAGCGGCCGGTGGTCGAGGAGAAGGCGACAACCTGCTGCTACGCCGTATCGGACAAGCAATGGGTCGCCGACCCGCAGGGGGTGAAGTGGGAGACATTCTTCACCTATGGCGAGGCGACGGTCTATGGCGAGAGCGCGCTCGGCAAATTCGAGGCAGCGGTGGCGACGGCGGGAGCCTGCTGCGCCCCGGCGATGTCGGAAGAGGCAGCAGCGGTGGCGCCCGCCTGCTGCGCCCGCTAGCCGTCTTCGAGCTCGCGGTTGCGGCGGCGATCGCCTTCTTCGGCTTCCAGTCCGGCGCGTCGCTGGCGACGGTGGTCGGGGCCCTCATTTAGCTGCCGGTCATGCTGTCGGTCGTGTGGCTGATGCTGCGCACGCGAAACTGGTACAAGCGTGGCGCCGCACGACGGTAAAGGGATCTGGGGTGATGGCGAACGCGTTGCGGGACAAAATCGCCGGCGGCCAACTCGCCGTCGTTATCGCGGCGCACAACCCCCTGTCGGCGCGTCTCGCCGAGGAGGCCGGGTTCGACGGCGTCTGGGCGAGCGGGTTCGAATTGTCGGCGGCCTATGGCCTCCCCGATGCAAGCCTCCTCTCGTTCAGCCAGCACCTCGAGATGACCCGCGCGATGATCGAACAGATTGCAGTGCCGCTGGTCGCCGACCTCGATACCGGCTACGGCAACGCGATCAACGTCGCCCATGTTGTGGGCGCCTACGCGCGGGCCGGCGCGGCGGCCGTCGTCATCGAGGACAAGACCTTCCCGAAGGACACCAGCCTCCTCTCCGGCGCACGGCAGGAGCTGGTGCGGGTCGAGGAGTTTCAGGGCAAGATCGAGGCGGCGCGCGAGGCGGGGGCAGGCCACGATCTTCTCGTCATCGCGCGCACCGAGGCTCTCATTGCCGATCTCGGGATCGCGGAAGCGCTCTCGCGTGGCGCCGCCTACGCCGAAGCCGGCGCCGACCTTCTCCTGATCCACTCCAAGCAGAAGACCCCGAACGAGATCGTCGCCTTCGCCGAGCGCTGGGAGGGCCGGGTCCCGCTCGTCATCGTGCCGACCGCGTACCCGCAATTGACCGAAGCGAAGGTGAAGGCGCTCGGCAAGATCAGCATCGTCATCTACGCCAATCACGCGGTGCGGGCCGCGGTCACAGCGATGCGCGAGATCTTCGCCGCGATCCGCCGCGACGGCGGTATCCACGAAGTCGACCGGCGCATCGCCTCGGTCGAAGATATCTTCGAGTTACAGCGCGTCGCCGCGATGAAGGCGGCCGAGAAGCGGTATCTGCGCTAGCCGCGCCGTCGCGGCGCGGGGCCCGCGTGTCACCCGGGGGCGACGCCTTGGGTTGCGGTCTCCATCATATAGAGCGACTGGCTCGCGGCCATGAACAGGCGGTCGCGCTTGGGGCCGCCAAAGGTCAGGTTGGCGCACACTTCCGGAAGCCGGATGCGGCCGATCAATTTGCCCGCCGGATTGAACACCAAGACGCCGGCATAGCCGAGCGGCGCGTTGGAGGAACACCACAGATTGCCGAAGACGTCGGCGCACATGTCGTCGGGCCCGCATTTGACCCCGTCGACCATCATGTCGGTGAACAGGCGCTTGTTGGCGACTTTGGTGCCCTGGATATCGAAGGCGTAGATGACCCGCTCGCCGCCGGGCCCGGTATCGCCCGGCCCTTTGCCGGTGCTGATCAAATAGAATGTCTTATGATCGGGCGAAAAGCACAGGCCATTCGGGTCGGGAACCACCTCCTCGGAGACCACGACCTCGAGCTTCCCGCTCGGGTCCCAGCGGTAGGTATTGGTGGGCAATTCCCGCTTTCGCCCGCCGATGGCGCCAGCGTCCTCGGCTCCGATGCGCGGGTTCAAGATTCCTTGCGGGTTGGCGGGACCACCGGCTTCGTCCGGATGGCCCTCGGCGATCTGATCGCCATAGCCGGGATCGGTGAACCAAATGCTGCCATCGGGATGCGGCGCCACGCCATTCGGCGAATTCAAGGGCTTGCCGTCGAATGAATCGGCGATGACGGTCATCGTCCCGTCGTGCTCCCAGCGCACCAGGCGCCGCGTGAAGTCCTCGCACGACAACAGCCTGCCCTGATAATCGAAGGCGTTGCCATTGGCATTGTTGGACGGCCGACGAAACACGGTCACTCGGCCGTCATCCCAGATATAGCGATAAAGGGTGTTGCCCGAGACGTCGCTGAAGACGAGGTATTGGCCCTGGTTCGACCAGGTCGGCCCTTCCGCCCACAAGGCTCCGGTCCACACGCGGTAGATTGCCCCCTGTGCCCGCCGCAACGGGATAAACGAGGGATCGACCACGATGACGTCGGGGTCGGGGTAGATCGACGGGCGGCCCGGCGTCCAGTCGCGCGGCGGGTTGGTGACGACGCTCGCCGGGATGCCGAGCTCGGCCTTTTGCTGGGCGAATGCGCTCGATCGCGTCAGCGCTGCCGCACCGATCAGCCCGGTGCTGCCCGCTAACAGCGAGCGTCGCGACAGGGATCGCCGAACCGCATGCTGCATCGTTTCCTCCCCTGAGGTGGTTTCTCCCGCGAAATAGTGAACCGGTCGAGCCGCACGGCAATCGGCGCCTCGGCGGCGCGCGAGCCTCCAAGCGGCTGCTCGCGCACATTTCGGCGTTTGCCGACTATGTGTATGCCGGGGTAATTAACGACGCGAAATCCATCGCCTGCCGAAGATGAGCCGCCAATGAAAGCGCTGTTCCTGGGTACGCTCGCCGCCTCGCAAGCTGCGCCGATTATCGAATCCATCACCGCCGACATCAGTACCGAAATCCTCGACAACAACGAACCGGCACAGGCGGCGGCGGCGCTTGCCGATGCTGATGTCCTGCTGACCGGAGCCTGGCGCAGCGGATTTCCACCGGCGCCGAAGTTGCGCTTGCTGCAGGTGCCGCTCGCCGGCACCGACGGCATCGATGTCTCCGCGCTGCCGAAAGGCGTCACCCTGTGCAATGCCTATGGCCACGAACCGGCGCTCGGCGAATTCGCGATCATGATGATGCTGGCCTGGCGCCACCGCCTGTTCGATATCGCGACCTCGTTCCGCGAGGGGTCGTGGTCCTGGAGCCCGATGGTCGGTGGCGCGGTGCGCGGCGAGATCGGCGGCCAGACCGTCGGCGTCATCGGGCTCGGTCATATCGGACGCGAAGTCGCCTGGCGCGCCGCGGCGCTCGGCTGTCGGGTGCTCGCCGTCAACCGCACGTTGCGCGAGAAGCCGGCTTCGGTCGACCATGTCTTTCGGTGGGCGGAACTCGACTTGATGCTCGGCGAATGCGATATCGTCGTGCTCAGCTGCGCCCTGACCGCCGAGACGACTGGCCTGATCGACGGACGGCGGCTTGGCGCGATGAAGCCTGGCGCCTTTCTGATCAATCTGGCGCGCGGCCCGATCGCCGACGAGGAGGCGCTTTACTGCGCCCTGCGCGACGGGGTTATCGGCGGGGCGGCGCTCGACACCTGGTGGCGCTATCCGAGCGCTATCGACCCGCAGCCGCGCCCCTCCCGCTATCCATTCCACGAACTGCCAAACGTTATCATGACGCCGCACTGCTCGCCCCGCACCGACGGAACGATCGAGCGTCGCTCGCGTGATGTGGCGCGCAACGTCGACCGCTTTGTCCGCGGCGAGCCGCTCGAAAACATCGTGGCCACAACCTGAAAACCCCTGACGACTGAAATTTTCGAACAGGGCTGCTCCGGCATTCTGCCTTCCCGCAGGGTCCGGCTTGGTCAACACGGAACGTTTGGTGGGGACCCCGAGAGCGTCCGGAAGCGGCGCGTTCCAGCCCATGCTGGCGCGATCCTCACTCACCGGCAGTTGCCCCCACAGCCGTTCGCAACGCCGCTGTAAAAATCGGCCGATGGCGGTTGGTGATAGCCTCTGGCTTAAAGGTGTCCTAGCATCGCCGTGCGGCGACAGGCCGATGATTGTGGCGGAGGAACGATGGTGGACGGTCGGTGGCGGACCGGGTGCGCGGCTACCGTGCCGGTCTACCGACGCGCGCTTCTTGCTGGAGCCGCCGGACTGGGCGCGGGGCTTATCGCACGCCGAGGCAGAGCGCAAATTGCCCCTCCGGCGGCGCGAGACCGGCCCACAGCGGGCGACTTGTTGGTGAGGGTAGCCGGGGATGATGGTCGGCCGCTCGCCGTCGGCGACATCGCGCCCAGTGAGAAGCCGGTCATGGCGTGGCCGCTCGAACCCCGGAGCGGCACTGTGCGCAACGGATCGCGGCTCAACAAGGTCCTGGTGCTACGGCTCGATCCCAGCGGCTTCGACGCGCCGACCAAGGCCAATGCCGCTGAGGGCGTGCTGGCCTATTCGGCGATCTGCCCGCATACCGGTTGCGAGGTCGCCAATTGGCACGCCGAGAAGCAGATCCTCGAATGTCCGTGCCATTTCTCGCAGTACGACCCCAAGGCTGGCGCCAAGGTGATCGGCGGGCCTTCGCCGCGGCGGCTCGCCGCGCTGCCGCTGAGCGCAGCCGAGGATGGCAGGCTAACGGTCGCAAGGCCGTTTATCGGCCGAGTGGGGGTGGCGCAGCAGAGCTGATCCGACAACAACCGACAAAGCAAACCAAAAGGGGAATGCCATGGACGCGAATGCCCGCAAGCTTGCCGTCGCCGCAGGCAGCGCCTTGCTGCTGGCGTTGACCGCCGCGGTGGGGAGTGCGCAGAAGGCGCTGCCGCCGCTGCCGACCCCGGACACGCCCCCGCCAGTGCCGGCGATACTGCAGAACTACAAGCCGGTCACCGCCGCGCAGCTAACTAAGCCGGGCGATGGCGACTGGCTGCAATACCGCCGCACTTATGATGGCTGGGGCTACAGCCCGCTGGCGCAGATCAATGCGGGCAATGTCCACCAGCTGAAACTCGTCTGGACCCTCGCGACCGGACAGGTCGAGGGCCATGAGGCGCCCCCGATCGTTACCAACGGGGTGATGTTCGCCGCCACACCCGGCAACCAGGTGCTCGCGGTCGACGCGAAGTCCGGCAATCTGTTGTGGCGTTATAAGCGGCCGATCCCGGACGACATGCTGCTCCTGCATCCGACCAGTCGCGGCGTCGGGTTGTGGGGCGATAAAGTCTATTTCGCGGCGGCCGATGCGGTGCTGGTGGCGCTTGATGTGAAAACCGGCAAGGAAGTGTGGACGGCCCCGGTCGAGGATTACACCCACGGCTACTACATGTCGCTGGCACCGCTCGTCGTCGACGGCAAGGTGATGGTCGGCGTCTCGGGTGGCGAACTGGGCGTACGTGGCTTCGTCGCCGCGTTTGACGCCGACACCGGGAAGCCGGTGTGGAAGACTTACACGATCCCGGCACCGGGCGAGCCCGGCAGCGAAACCTGGCCGAAAGGCGACCAGTGGAAGACCGGCGGCGGGCCGACCTGGATTACCGGCACGTACGACCCCGACACCAAACTCGTCTATTGGGGTACCGGCAATGGCGGCCCGTGGATGGGCGACCAGCGCCCGGGCGACGATCTCTATACCGGATCGACGATGGCGCTCGACGTCGCCACCGGGCAGATCAAGGGTTATCACCAGTACCACCCCAACGAATCCTGGGATTGGGACGAGGTCACCGCGCCGCTGCTGATCGACTACAAGCATGACGGCAAGACCGTGAAGGGCCTGATCCACCCGGCGCGTGATGGCTATTTGTGGTTCCTCGAGCGCACCAACGGACCGATCAATTTCGTCGCCGGCAAACCATTCGTGCTCCAGAACGTCTTCAAATCGCTCGACCCCAAGACCGGGCGTCCGGCGATTGACCCGGATCGCCAGCCGGCGACCGGCAAAAAGGCCGAATTCTGCCCCTCGCTGTGGGGCGGCGTCGACTGGCCGCCGGCCGCGTTCAGTCCGAAGACCCGGATGCTGTACATCCCGGCGAACAACAACCTGTGCGGTACCTCCATCGGCGAGGATGTAAAATATACGCCCGGTGAGCGCTTTGTTGGGGCGACGACCACGCTCTCCATCGCGCCGGGCGCCGACCACATCGGCGAATTGCAGGCGTGGAACGTCGATACCGAGCAGAAGGTCTGGTCACATAATTTCGCCAATTCGCAGACCTGGGGACCGGTCTTGGCGACCGGCGGCGATGTGCTCTTCGCCGGCGGCACCAACGACCGCTACTTCCGCGCCTTCGACGCTAAGACCGGCAAGGTGCTCTGGGAATTCCGCGCCGGCTCGGGCGTGATCGGCGTGCCTTCGTCGTTTCAGCTCGGCGGCAAGCAGTACATCGCCGTGCAGTCGGGTTGGGGCGTCGATTCCGCGCGGATGCAGGCGCGCCTCAATCTGGTTCGGCAGCATGAGTTCCCGGACGTGCCGCAGGGTGGCGCGATCTGGGTCTTTGCGCTGGAATAGCGTGCGTGTAACGTTGCAGCCTTACCGCGATTGGCAACTGCAGGCGGTGGCGGACGCGTAGAATAGAGCTGCATAGGGAGGATGGCGATGGTCAAGCTGCGCGTGAATGGCCAAGCCCAATCGTTCGACGGCGATCCGCAGATGCCGCTATTGTGGTATCTGCGCGACGAACTGGGGCTGACGGGAACCAAATTCGGCTGCGGTGCCGCGCTTTGCGGCGCCTGCACGGTCCATGTCGACGGCACCGCGGCGCGCGCCTGCACCACCGCGGTCGGCGATGTCGACGGCCGGTCGATCACGACGATCGAAGGGCTCGACCCCAAAGGCGACCATCCGGTCCAAAAAGCCTGGCGCGCGCTGAACGTGCCGCAATGCGGTTACTGCCAGGCGGGGCAGATCATGCAGGCGGCATCGCTGCTCGCGACGATCAAGAACCCGTCGGACGAGGACATTGCCGGTACGATGAGCGGCAACATCTGTCGCTGTGGCTGCTACCAGCGCATTGTCGCCGCCATCAAGGCGGCGGCGACGGGGGCGTGACATGAACGCGCTCCACGCCACGATCCAGAATGTCAGCCGGCGCGGCGTTCTGAGAGGCTTGCTCGGCACCGGCGGGCTGATCATCGCGGCGCAGGTCTCGCCCGGTTCGGCCTTCGCCTATGCGACCGGCGCGGCGAAGATGACGGGCGGGACGGTCAACGACCCGCACGTCTTCATCGCAATCGATCCGAGCGGCCTTGTAACCATCATCGCGCATCGCGCCGAAATGGGCACCGGCTCGCGCACGACATTGCCGATGGCGGTGGCCGATGAGCTTGAAGCCGACTGGGCGCGCGTCAAGGTCATGCAATCGCCGGGCAACGAGCAAAAATACGGCAATCAGAATACCGACGGCTCGCGCAGCCTGCGGCATTTCATTCAGCCGATGCGGCAATGCGGTGCGGCGATGCGAGCGATGCTCGAAACCGCCGCGGCACAGCGCTGGAACGTCGCAGCCGCCGAGGTCGAGGCGCAGAACCACGAGGTCGTCCACAAGCCATCGGGGCGTAAGCTCGGCTATGGCGAGCTGGCCGCCGCCGCGAGCGCGCTGGCGGTGCCGCCGGTCGATCAGCTGAAGCTCAAGGAGGTGGCGGCGTTCCGCTATCTCGGCAAGGGCAAGATCGGCATCGTCGACCTGTTCGACATTACCACCGGGCGGGCGACCTACGGCATCGATGCCAAGCTCCCCGGCATGAAGTTCGCCGTCGTCGCACGGCCGCCGGTGCTGGGCGGCAAGCCGGTCACCTGGGACGAAGCGGCGGCCTTGAAGGTGCCGGGGGTCGAGAAGATCGTCGTCATCGACGGCACCCCGCCGCCCTCGAAATTCCAGCCGATCGGCGGTGTCGCAGTGATTGCCCGCAATACCTGGGCGGCGATGAAAGGCCGCGAGGCGCTGGTCGTCAAATGGGATGCCGGGCTGCACGGGAGCTACGACTCCACCGCTTATCGAACCCAGCTGGAGGAGACCGCGCGCAAGCCCGGCAAGATGGTGCGCAACGACGGCGACGTCGACGGCGCCTTGGCCGGGTCGGTAAAGCAGGTCGCCGCCGAATACTACCTGCCGCATCTCGCCCACGCCCCGATGGAACCGCCGAGCGCCACCGCGCGCGTTTTCGGCGGCAAGTGCGAGGCCTGGGCGCCGGTGCAAAGCCCCGGCACCACGCGCACCGAGCTTGCCAACAAGCTCGGCCTCAAGCCGGAGGACGTAACGGTCAACGTCACGTTGCTCGGCGGCGGGTTCGGCCGCAAGTCCAAACCCGACTTCGTGCTCGAGGCGGCGCTGCTGTCCCGCGCAGTGGATGGCGCGCCGGTGAAGGTGGTTTGGACGCGCGAGGACGACCTCCACCACGACTACCTGCACACGGTCTCCGCCGAGCGCCTCGAGGCCGGGCTCGACGGACACGGTAAAGTTGTCGCCTGGCGCCACCGCAGCGTCGCGCCGACGATCGCCGCGATCTTTGTCCCTGACCCGAAATTCGAGCAGCCTGGCGAGATCAGCCAGGGGCTGATCGATGTGCCGTTCGACATCGCCAATTTGCGTTGCGAAATCGGCGAGGCCGAGGCGCACACCCGCATCGGCTGGTTCCGCTCGGTGTCGAACGTGCCGCATGCATTTGCGATGCAGTCGTTTGTCGGCGAGCTCGCACACGCGGCGGGGCGCGACCCCAAGGACATGCTGCTCGAATTGATCGGTCCGCCGCGGATCTTCGATCCCCGCAAATCGCAAGGAGCGCAGGACTATACGAATTACGGCGACCCGTTCGAGACCTATCCGATCGACACGGCGCGGCTGCGGCGCGTGGTCGAGCTCGTCGCGGAGAAGGCCGAGTGGGGCAAAAAGCTGGCCGCCGGCCATGGCCAGGGGATCGCCGTCCACCGCTGTTTCCTCAGCTACGTCGCAACCGTTGTCGAGGTCGCGGTCGACGCGAAGGGCAAGTTGACGGTGCCGCGCGTCGACACCGCGATCGATTGCGGCTTTGCCGCCAACCCCGAGCGCATCTACTCGCAGGTCGAAGGGGCGGCGACGATGGGGCTGAGCCTCGCCAAATATGGTGAGATCAGCTTCAAGAACGGTCGCGTCGTGCAGAACAATTTCGACGGCTTCAAGGTGATCCGCGTCGACGAGGCGCCGCAGATCACGCACGTGCACATCGTCCCCGCCGGGCTCGAGGTGCCCTCCAGCGGGGTCGGCGAACCGGGGCTGCCACCCTTTGCGCCGGCGCTGTGCAATGCGATCTTCGCGGCAACCGGCAAGCGCATCCGGCGGTTGCCGATCGGCGATCAGCTGGCGATGTAACCGAGGCATTGCCGCCCGCTTCGGGCGGTGGGGCCAAAGCGATCCGGGCTCCCGCTTAATGCAACGGCCCGAGCGCTGCGGCATTCTGCGGGGCAGGTTGGAGCAGTCGCCTCGGACAGGAGCTCTGCGCCTCCTCGCCCAGGGGGTAGCGCGGGCTGCGCCACCACATTGGAGCATTCGCGGCGCTCGCACCTGACCGGCGTAATATCAACAGCCTTTAGATCAAATGCTATATTTACGCCTATTGGTCAAATGCCATCTTTAAGTCGCCTGACGGCAATAGTCCATTAACTCAGCCGATCTAGGCTGCATTCGAACAATGCAGCTTTAGGGCATTCAAGATGAACATGATCCTCTGGGCGATTGCAATATGGCAGGCATGCTGTTTGGGTTGGGCAGCCCGGCCGAAGGCTTAAAGCGCAACGTTCTGACCGGATCGTACTCCCGGGCCTGGCAGCCAGGCCATAGATCATCGCAATCAGGGCAACGTCAACTAAAGCACCGGGCGACAGGCACTGCCGCCGATCCACATTTTGGCACGTACGAGCGCGCCCATTCTTTCCCCCTCTATAGACCGGCTCCCCCAATTGTGGTGCGGTGCACTACCCAACGCATCTAGCCGTCGGCGATTGACAACCTGAGCCCTCGACGGTCTGATCCGCGGAACGGTTTCGCGTGAGGAGGGTAGGGTGGCCAAATTCAGGATTGCGACCCCGGCGGGCGCCAGCTTCACGGTCGCCGGCGGGGGCTACGCGTATGAAATGGAAGCGCTGGTGCCGATCGACGCCGAGATCTACGAGATCCCGGCCGGTTCGGAGGAGGATTTCGTTGCCGCAGCGAAGGATGCCGACGCCCTCTATGCCAAGGGGAGGCCGATCACCAAGCGGATGATCGACGGCCTCCAGCGCTGCAAGATCATCGCGCTCGGCAGCGTCGGGGTCGATTCGGTGGCGGTCGATGCGGCGAGCGCCAAGGGCATCCCGGTCACCAACTGCCCCGACACCTTTATCGAGGAAGTCGCCGACCACGCGATGCGGCTGATCCTGGCAACGCACGGGCGCCTGGTCGAGCAGGACCGCATGGTGCGCGAGGGCCGCTGGGCCGAAGGCCGGCCGGCGCTCTTGAAGATTCCGCGGCTGCGCGGGTTGACGCTCGGCCTCATCGCCTTTGGCCATGTCGCCCGCGCCGTCGCCGAGCGCGCCAAGCCCTTCGGCCTCCACATCATCGCCTACGACCCGTTCATCGAAGAGATGGTGATGACCGAACGGGGGGTTGAGCCGGTCAGCCTCCCCGAACTTCTGGCGCGCGCCGACATCATCTCGATGCACTCGCCGGCAACCGCGAGCGCCCAGCGGATGATCCGCGACGAGCATTTCCGCCAGATGAAGAAGACCGCGATCTATATCAGCACCGGACGCGGCCCGACGACCGACGAGGCGGCGCTGATCCGGGCCCTCGATGAGGGCACGATCGCCGCCGCAGGGCTCGACGTCCTCGAACAGGAGCCGCCCGGCGGCAACAATCCGCTGTTGCGAATGGACAACGTCATCCTGACCGCACATGTCGCCTCGGCGACCGCCCGTTTCGATCCCGCGCGCCGGCGCCGGGTCGGCCTCGAATTGTCGCTGGTGCTGAGCGGCAAGTGGCCGTTGTCCTGCGTCAACCCGGCGGTGCTCGCGGGAAGCGGCTTGCAGCGCTGGCAGCCGGTTTCGATGGAGCGCGGCCCCAATTCATAAAAAGGAGGATCGCGACATGGCATCGGATAATCGCTGGGAAGCGGGGGCGGAGCCGATCCGCTATCCCGACCCCGACATCAAGGTGCTCGATCCGCGCTTCGCTCGCTACGTCCTCGGCAACGCCGCGATCGAGCGCATCGCCGGCGGCTGCCGCTTTAACGAGGGGCCGGTGTGGTTCGGCGACGGGCGTTACCTTCTGTGGAGCGACATCCCCAACGACCGGATCATGAAATGGGAGGAGGAGACGGGCGCGGTCAGCGTCTTCCGCCGGCCGTCCCACTATGCCAACGGCAACACCCGCGACCGGCAGGGCCGGCTCGTCACCTGCGAGATGGATGCGCAGCGGCTGACCCGTACCGAATATGACGGCACGGTGACCGTCCTCGCCCAGCGCTTTGAAGGGAAGCGGCTGACCGGCCCCAACGATGTCGTCGTCAAATCGGACGGCTCGGTCTGGTTTTCGGACAACGGGGCGGGAACCCGCGGCAACTATCTCGGGCACAAGGGGGAGTGGGAATTGCCGCTCAGGGTCTATCGCCTCGACCCGGACAGCGGCGCGCTGACCGTGGTCATCGATCAGGCACAGCAGCGGCGGCCCAACGGTCTCGCCTTCTCGCCCGACGAGAAGCTCCTTTACGTCGTCGACACGCCGGGCCCGGGACAGCGCACGATCCAGGTCTACGATGTCGTCGAGAATGGCACGAAGATCGCCAACCGGCGCGAGTTCTGCAGCGCCGAACCGGGCGGTTCGGACGGCATCCGCGTCGACACCGACGGCAATATCTGGTGCGCCTGGGGCGGTGGCGCGGCCGAGGACGGGGTCGCGATCTATGCCCCCGACGGCACGATGATCGGCCGC